>JARRKU010000033.1:0-31679 GCA_037387725.1 Desulfobacteraceae bacterium | reverse complement strand
ATGCGCAAAGACCACCGCCCATATGTGATCAAAAAAGCCTACCTGAAATTTCAGAAATTTTACACTGACCATTTCCTGCGCCCCCAGCTCGAGCGTCTCGGCCGGGGGTTCGCCTTTATGCGGCCATGGCATGTGGAACTTTTCGGGGGGCCCATCACCATTGGCGATTTCGCCACGGTCATTGCCACATCGGATAAGAAGGTGCGCCTGTCGGTATGGCCTGAAAAAGAGGGAGACGGCAGCATCAAGATCGGCCGCTACAACCTTATCAGCCCCGGCGTCCGCATCAGCTCCGCAGCGCGGATTATCATCGAAGACAACTGCATGCTGGCCAACGGTGTCTATATTACCGATTCCGATTGGCACGGGATCTATGATCGCCTCTCTTTCGGCAAGGCGGCGCCGGTCCACCTGAAAAAGAATGTCTGGGTGGGGGACAGCGCCATCATCTGCAAAGGGGTCACCATCGGCGAAAATGCCATCATCGGCGCCGGTGCCATCGTGGTGGACGATGTCCCGGAAAACAGCATTGCCGCCGGTAATCCGGCCTCGGTGGTCAAACGCCTCGATCCCGCCGAACCCTTCACGACCCGCGCGGATTGGTATCAGGACCCCGCCCGCCTGGCCCGCCAATTTATTCTCTGGGAGCAGGCGGTATTGAAGGGCAACACCTTTTTCGGCTGGCTGAGACACCTGCTTTTTCCCACCCAGGGCGATTAAGCTCAAAGAACAGCCGGTACGGAAGGTCGACCCTTTCGATGAGGACCTGTGTCAACCATCAGCCTTTTTGAACGCCGAACATCGAACATCCAACATCGAACGTCGAATTGAGGAAGTCGCTTCACTCCATCGTTTTATAATTCGGCAGAATTCCTTGTTCAGTGTTGGACGTTGGGCGTTCGATGTTGGATATTCAGTCTGTTGTAGTCTGTCCTTCGGTTTTCCTGGAGTTCCCAAAACTATGGACGGGCGCGGGGTTTTTTAATATGATGGCTGTCAATCCATACAGAAAGGGGCTTTTATTATGTGTCATCGCCTGGCATTTGTCATTATCGGCGTTCTGGCGTCCATGATTTTGCTGTTTGGCTGTTCCCAGCCCACCTTGAATGTGAAACCCATTGCCAAGACGGAACATCCAGCCGCACTCCTGGGCAAGCTGGCCCAGAATCTGGCGGCGGCAAAAGAGAAGCGCGTGGACCTGCTCTCGCCCACTTGGTTCGATCAGGCGCAGGCGTCCTATAACAGGGCCAAGACAGGGTTGGACGCAGGCGCCGAACTGTCCAAAATTTTGTCCAATATCGCCAACGGACGGGCCCAGTTGGCGCAGGCTTCAAGCAATGCCGAAAAATCCAAAAAACACCTTGCCGAAGTCATCAAAAGCCGGGACGCTGGGTATGCGGCCGGTGCCGACCGATACAAGAAAGCGTTCGTCAAACTGGAAAGCGACTTCATCAAGTTGACCAAAGCCGTGGAAGACGGTGATCTGGGGTATGTGCGCAAAAAGAAAAAGGCGGTGAACAGCCAGTACCGGGAGTTGGAACTGCGCGCCATCAAGGATGACAATCTGACGGAAGTCCGCCGTTTGATGCAAACCGCTGCGTCCAGGGACATGGACGAAACCGCCCCCAAGAGCTACCTTGTGGCCCAGAGCAAGCTCCGCGAAGCGGACATGATCATTACCAAAAATCGATACGACAAGCAGGCGATCGACAGTGCCGTCGACCAGGCCCTGTTCTATGCACAGCGCCTGCACCATATGGCCGGGGTCAGTCAAAAAGTCGAGGAGATGGCGCCCGAAGAGATCGCCTTGTGGATGGAGCGTTTTCTGGCCCAAACCAATACCCATCTCAAAGAAAGAGACCGGCGCAATTTACCGTTCAAGGATCAGCAGGAGGTTATTCTTTCGGCCATCGCCTCATTGCAACGCAACCAATCTTCCAGTTCAAGCCAGGTACAGTCCAGGGACCTGGAGATCCAGAAGCTGAAACAGCGCATCGCCCAACTGGAGGGGCGCACTTACAAGGAGCGCGCCGACAAGGAACGCCTTGCAGCGGAAAAGCGGTTTAACGAAATCTATACCAAAGTCCAGGGATACTTTTCGGCCGATCAGGCCGAGGTGTATAAAAAATCCCAACAGCTGGTCATCCGGCTCAAGGCGATGCGCTTTCCCGTGGGGCAGGCCGTGGTGGTTCCCAGCAACTATCCCCTGCTGACCACCGTACGGAAAGCCATCCTGGCTTTCGGCAAGCCGGATGTGGTCATCGAGGGCCATACCGACAGCACCGGATCGGAGGCGCTCAACTTGAAGCTGTCCCGCAGCCGGGCCGAGTCGGTACAGCAGTATCTGATATACAACGGGACGCTTTCAGCCGACAAAATCGCCGCAAGGGGCTACGGCTCCTCCCGTCCGCTGGCCTCCAACGCCACGGCAAGAGGGCGGGCCATCAACCGACGCATCGATGTGATCATAAAACCGGTGCGATAAACCCTATTTCGGTTGTTCCTGGGTCGCCGACATATACGTGCGAAACAGCAACACGTCGACAAAGAGCGAAAAAAATGTCATCACCGTTGCCACCAGCACGTTTACCAGGGGGTCGATCTCCGGTCCGGCTAAAAAGTTGAGCCGGATGATTTCCAGGGACAACAACGGCATGACGAAAATGGTCAGCAAAAAGAAGATCTGAAAAAAATAGGGTTGGGTCGCCTTAAAACTCATCCGGATGGCTTCCAGCGGTTTGACTCCTTCCAGCACCAGGTAAAACTCCGCAAAGGAGAGCCGCACCGCCACATAGATAATGGGAATAATGAAAAATACCCACCCCTGAAGAACGAAAAGGACGCCCGGCACCAGTATCCCCGCCATCAAGATGTGCAAGATGAACAACGGCTGCCATATCTGGATGGCCGAAGACAACAGTTCGCTGTTGGCCGGCATCTCGCGCTGAGCGCGTCTGGCCATCAGCAGAATCAGGGCGCCGGTGTAGATGGGATAGACGAGCAATTTGAACGCCCACCCGATGAGCGGCAGCGGGCCGGCTTCCTGGGACGGATCGCTAGTGATGATGACCAGGTATTCCACCAGGGCAATGGCCAATAGCCACGGCATACACAATGACGCAATTTTTACGAGGTGCGTCCTGAAGAAAAAGAGCGCGTCGGTGATAATGAGTTTCAGATTCATGCCATCAGATTATGAAGTTTAGCGGTTAACCCAAAGATGAACAATAAAGATCCACGTGTATATGCCAGGCACCCGGAATGCAAGGATAAATCCTTACTGTTGCCGCATTGGCCGGAGAGCTTCAGGGCCAAAAGGGTTATGGCAGCGGATGCGGACGCCGCGCCATCCTCTTGACAAAAATCAGGAACAGCAGACCGCCAACCAAGGCAATCAGGCCGCTGACGGCGAAGAGATCGAAGGAGCCGATCCGCTCATAGAGTGCGCCGCTGATAAAAAATCCCACCATCAATCCCATTCCGTAGGTTACGGCGTTATTGACCGCCTGCCCGATGGTCTTGGTTTCGGCCGGAGCCGCAGTATCGATATAGAGAATGCTGGCCATATGAAATGTCCCGTAGGTTACGGCGTGGGTCATCTGCAGGGCCAGGATGCCGATCGCCGATGCGGTCAACCACAACCCGGTCCAGCGAAGGACAGCCACGGCAAATGAGAACAGAATGACGGTTTCGTATGAAAAGCGCTTGAAAATGCGTTCGGAAAATACCATGGCCACGATTTCAGCGCTCACGGCCAGGGCCCAGCACAGGCCGATAAAAAAATTGTCGTACCCCAAGGCATTGAGGTGGATAGAGAAAAAGGCGTAGTAGGCGCCGTGGCTGACCAGCATCAGAAAGGCGCAGCCGAAAAAGCCGGTCACCCGCAAGGAGAGCAGCCGTCGCAATCCGGTTCCAAAGGCGTGGTTGGGGGGCTGGATCGATTGGGGAAAACCCAGTGATACCAGAGCCTGAGCCCATGACCCGGCAAAGATCAGGCTGAGAATGATTTTAACAGAATACAGGTCGATGATGCGCCCCAGTGCCACCACCACCGTGATAAAAGCCAGAGATCCCCATGCACGCATACGGCCGTAGCGCTTTTTATCCCGGCCCAGCAAGTCCATGGAAAAGGCTTCTAAAAAGGATATCAGGGGGGCGTAAAAGATACCGAAGAGGACGGTGATGGCCATCATCGTCTGGAACCGGGCGGTCAGCAAAAACAAGCCCCACAGCGCCGCGCTGATAAAATTGCACAGGATGTAGATGGCGCGGCGGCTTTGGAAGCGGTCGGCCACAATGCTCCAGCCGATGCCGAAAATGATCAGCACCACAGAGCGCGTAGCGGATAGCGTGCCGATCTGCCAGCCGTTGAAGCCGATTTCATGGCAGTACAGATTGAAGAAGGGCAGGTGCATGCCCATAACGCCAAAATACAGAAAGTATTGTGCGGCCAAAACCCATCGGCGGCTGGTATCGGATGTCATAGGGGCGTCTTATGAAAAGCCTTGTCCATTCTAGTCGATGTTCACCGACACTTGTTTCGGTTTAACCTCTTGGGGCTTGGGGATCTCGATCTTGAGTACTCCGTTTTTAAAGGTCGCTTTGATGTCGCCGGGCGATATGAGGGCTTGGGTGGCAAATGAGCGTTGAAAAGCGCCAAAAGCTCTCTCCCTGCGGTAATATCGATCATCGGCCACCGTTTGATCCAGCTTGCGTTCTCCCCGGATGGTGAGGACATTCTCCTTGACTTCGACGGAGACATCCGCCTTTTCCACGCCCGGCAGATCCACCTGAATGGATACCCCCTGTTCGGTTTCAAAAATATCCACCAGCGGATGCCAGGCACTTGACGATAGATCCTCGTCGCCTTCGGCAGTCCTGGGAAAGGCGTCTTCGAAAAGCCGATTAATGCGATCCTGCAGGGTTGCCATGTTTCTGAAGGGGTCCCATCTGACCAGCGACATGATATACCTCCTTGGTTGGGTAGTGTCTTGGCCCTAGTATTGCAAAAGCCGGAGGGCCCCAAACATTTTTCAATCGTTTGCTCTCTTTTTACGCAACATTGGGGGTGATGCTGCTGGGAAAATTTAATCACCCAGAATCCTGTGTCAATTCATCCTGTTGGAAGAAAGATGCCTCCTTGCCGGTATCCGCCGCTTCCATCCCGTAGTCACGCTTTTGCCTTTTTATTTTAGCGATATTAACGGCATAAAGGAAGTGAAAATGATCAGTGGCTTTTGATGTATACCATCGCACTACGGATCACGAGCATATCCAATGGTCTCCTAAACAGGCGATTTAGCGCTTTTGCCGTGGTTTGTATGCAATATAGGGTTTCCTTTACAAAGCCCCACACGGATGTTATTTTACACCGGCTTATAGTGATTTCAGTTGGTTCATGCAGATCATGGCAGACGATCAACCGAGTCAACGACCACCCGCAGAGCGGATGCACGGATCAACGGTTTTATCCGAAACCTGACCGGGACGCCGAGCGGCCTCATTGAAGTTGAACCCGAGGGCAATCTGTCGGTTGCAAGCGACCCCTCAATCGATTCAACACATCATTCGGCAGGAGTTTTCCATGAATTACATCAAAATAAAATTTGGCGATCCGCTTGACCGGTTTGGAGCCGAGATTGAAAAGACCATTCAGGATATTTTCCGACCGCGGCCGGTGAACCCGATGTTCGCATGCAAAGATTGCAGCTGGGTGCCCCAGATGGATATCTACGAGACCAAGGACGAAGTGTTTATCTGGGCGGAGCTGGCCGGCGTTGAGAAGGAGAACCTGGAGGTTGAAATCAACTCAAAAGCCGTTCGGATCTTCGGCGTTCGTAAGGAAATGCCCAAGGAGCCCCGCGGAACCTACCGCTTGGCTGAAATACGATATGGCAAGTTCGAACGGGTGCTTTACCTCCCGTCGCCGGTGGATACGGAGGTGGTGAGCTCGGCGTTTGTCAACGGCCTGTTGAGCATCCGCGTGGCAAAACTCGAGATTCACAAGACCCATAAGATCCCCATTGAGGATGAGTAGGCCCCCATAGGTGTGGCCTGTTTAACCGATCTTCCGCCTGACCTAAAAGGAGAGATGAATGACTGAAAATCAACCTTCAGTTGACTATAAAACCGAGAACCTGCCCATATTGCTTCCCATACTTCCCTTGTTTGATGCAGCGCTATTTCCCAAAATGGTGCTGCCGCTGGTGGTGATGGAAGAAGACTCCCTCAAATTGGTGGACGAAGCCATGGCCAAGGATCGGATTATCGGGCTGGTGGTGTCCAAGAAGCAGGAGAGTGCTAGCCCCCACAGCGGAGACGATCTGGCAAAAGTGGGCTGCAGCGCCCTGATTCTTAAAATGGCCAAGTCGGAAAACAACAAAGCGCAAATGCTGGTCCAGGGTTTGAGCCGTTTTAATATTAAAAAATTCGTCAAAGGCGAATCCTATCTACAGGCCGAGGTCGCCCATTTCAATGATATTGAAAACGAGACCGATGAGACCCACGCGATGATGGCCAATATCGTAAAACAGTTCAGTCGCATCGTTGAGCTCTCCCCTGGGCTTCCTGAAGAGATCAAGCAGATGGCCGCTTCCATCAAAGAGGCCGGAACCCTGGCCGACATGATTGCTTCCACCATCAATTCCAGTCCCGAAGAAAAGCAGGCGGTGCTGGAGATGGAAGATGCCAACGCGCGCCTCAAGCTGGTGACCCGATTGGTCAACCACCAGCTCAGCATCCTGGAGCTGGGCAACAAGATCCAATCCCAGGTCAAAGGCGATATGGACAAGCGCCAGCGCGAATACTACCTGCGCCAGCAACTCAAAGCCATCAAGGAAGAGTTGGGAGAGACCGACGAGGGCTCGGTGGAGATCGAAGAGTACCGGGCCAAGATCCAGGAGCGCGGTTTGACCGAGGAAGCAACCAAGGAAGCGGAACGCGAGCTCAGCCGCATGGCCAAAATGAATCCCTCCTCGGCCGAATATACCGTATCATCAACCTACCTCGACTGGCTCACCGAGCTGCCGTGGCAGGCCCACACCACCGACAATCTGGATATCAAGCAGGCGCGCAAGGTGCTGGACGATGACCACTTCGGCCTGGAAAAACCCAAACGGCGTATCATCGAATACCTGGCCGTTCGAAAGCTCAAGCCGGACTCCAAAGGCCCCATCCTCTGCTTCGCCGGTCCTCCCGGCACCGGCAAGACCTCTTTGGGGGCTTCCATCGCCCGGGCGTTGGGGCGCAAATTCCACCGCATCTCTCTGGGCGGCGTGCGCGATGAAGCCGAAATACGCGGCCACCGGCGCACCTATGTGGGGGCACTGCCCGGCCGCATCATCCAGGGACTGCGGCGTGCCGGGTCCAACAACCCCGTTTTCATGATGGACGAGATCGACAAGGTGGGCAGTGATTTCCGCGGCGACCCCTCCTCGGCCCTGCTGGAGGTGCTCGACCCGGAGCAGAACCACTCCTTTTCGGATCACTACCTGGACGTCTCCTTTGATCTCTCAAAGGTGATGTTTATCTGCACGGCCAACGTGCTCGACACCATCCCGTCGGCCCTGCGGGACCGAATGGAAGTGATTCAACTCCTCGGCTATACCGAAGATGAGAAGGTGAAGATCGCCCAGCGCTATCTTGTACCGCGGCAGCGGAAGGAGAACGGCATCACCGCCAAGCAGATCAATTTCACCGTGGGAGCCATCCGCAGCATCATATCAGGCTATACCCGCGAGGCGGGGCTGCGTAACCTGGAGCGGGAAATCGCCACGGTTTGCCGGGGCGTGGCCACCAAGATCGCCGAGGGCACCGTCAAGAAAAAGGTCTCCATCAAAGTGGGCGATCTGGCCGAATACCTGGGGCCGATCAAATTTACTTCCGAAGCCAAGGCGCGGATGGCCACACCGGGTGTGGCCATGGGGCTGGCCTGGACGCCGGTGGGCGGTGACCTTCTCTTTATCGAAGCCACCAGCATGAAGGGCGGCAAAGGCCTCTCCCTTACCGGCCAGTTGGGCGATGTGATGAAGGAGTCAGCTTCGGCAGCCATGAGCTTCATCCGCTCCCATGCGAAGCAGCTCGGGCTGGATGAGGATTTCTACACCCAAAAAGATATTCACATCCATGTGCCGGCTGGCGCCATCCCCAAGGACGGACCCTCGGCCGGTGTGACCATTTTGACGGCGTTGGTGTCCCTGCTGACCAATAAAAAGATTCGCAAGGATCTGGCCATGACCGGGGAGATCACCCTGCGCGGGCAGGTCCTGCCCGTGGGGGGCATCAAGGAGAAGATGCTTGCCGCCCACCGGGCCGGCATTAAAACCGTCATCATGCCCAAGGACAATGAAAAGGATTTGCACGACATCCCTGAAAAGGTACGTAAGGATATCAAGTTTCACTTCGTGGACAAGATGATGGATGTCGTCAAACTGGCCATTACCAAATAGCTTGCAAGGGCCGGAGGACGGCAGATCCTGTGTTGCCGGAGGTTCGCAATAGTTGGACTATGGCTTCACCTCCGGTCGCCTTGGCTCTGCCGCCCTCCGGCCCTTGCAAGGGGGACAGTTTTTAAAGACGCCGGAGGACGGCAGATCCTGTGTTGCCGGAGGTTCGCAATAGTTGGACTATGATGGCGTACCTCCGGTCGCCTTGGCTCTGCCGCCCTCCGGCCCTTGCAAGCACGGTACTTTTGTAATCTTGCTATCGATTAATTGGCTATGGTGGTATAGCTGATCATCTCAATCGTTGTCGGTTAGGTGAGATCTATAACCCGGAAGTGCTTTATCCTCAGCGAATAGACCTGGCATGACCCGTAATTTTCGTATCTTATTGCTACTGATGGGAGCCGCGCTGCTCCTGTCGGCCTGCCCCGGCACATACTATTCTCCGACACCGCCGGCGCGACCAACGCCGCTTCACCCCAAGCCATATCGGGTCCACGGCATCTGGTACCAGCCCATCCCCAATGCGCGCGGGTTTGAACAACACGGCGTCGCCTCCTGGTACGGCCGGGACTTCCATGGACGCCGGACGTCAAACGGCGAGGTCTACGACATGTACGGCTTGACCGCTGCCCATAAAACCTTACCGTTAGGTACTTACGTGCGGGTGGTCAACCTGGAGAACAATCGCAGCGTGGATGTGCGCGTCAACGATCGCGGCCCCTTTGTGCGCGGCCGTATCATCGATCTCTCTTATACTGCTGCCAAGCAGCTGGGGATGGTGGGCCCGGGAACCGCTCGCGTGAAGTTAGTGGCCCTGGGCGCCCCCAAACCCGCAACAGCCGGAAACGAAGGCCCTGCCTACGTGCCCATCGATTACTACTCGGGCAACTTCACCTTTCAGGTGGGGGCCTTTATTGAGCGCGGCAATGCCGAACGACTGGTGGCCAAGCTGGACAAGCGCTACCGCAACGCCCATATGGTTCCGTTCTTCGACGGCCGGCAGACTTTCTACCGCGTTCGTGTCGGCCGCAGCACCAACCTGGAAGAAGCCGAATCCTACGAACAGCAATTGGTGCGGGAGGGGTTTGAGAAAGCGTTCATTGTAGCCGAATAAACCGAAGGCGCATTTAAGCTTCCCCTCGCACCCAAACTCGGTGTTGGATTGGAAAGTTCAATCCTCAACGTAGCGCTGCTACGCCTGCGGTTGAACTCTCCAATCCGCCTTCGACCATCAAAATATCGCTATATTATTAGAATTAACAAGATAAAAACTCTTGTAGGGATAGGTTCTGTTCCGGCTTCTATCTTGTTCACACGCTACAGATGAAAATTTCCATTTATCCCGCAATACCCTCACATCCAATTCCTGTGTTGGATTAAAAGGTTCGATCCTCGACGTAGCCGGGCTGCGCCTGCGGCCAAACCTTTCAAAGCGCCTTGATCTTGAATGCGACGAAAGGCGCTAAGGAGAATCATAATTGATGATCTTTCAAAAAGTCCTAACTCCCCCCTCTCCCTTGACGGGAGAGGGTTAGGGATCTTTCCCGCAGAGCATTACCAGTTCTCAGAACCGTGGCAACCGCCGACGTTGCAGCCGCTACCGGTGCCATGGTTGTAGCCCAGGCTGGCGTTTAGCGTGTCCCAGGGATTGCCCTCGAATCCGGTGGTCGCCAGGTTGCTGAAGTGGTCGGCCGACAGCAGGGCCGTGTTGTGGCACTCTGTGCAGGCCAGTCCCTTTCCTACCACATGCTTCCTGTGTTCTCCGGATCTGGCGCTGTTGTACTGGCCTGAACTGGTTGAGTGGCAGGCCTCACAATCACTGGCAACGTTCAGCGAACCGCTCCACCAATTCGGTGTGGTTTGCCCGCCGTGGCAACGGGTCGTACCGCAGGTTTGGTTCGTGTCGTTATAATTGGCCGCACCGCTTTGGGCATTGTAGGTGGAAGCGAGGGTCACGCTGGCAGGGTTGCCTCCGTTAAAATGAACGGCTGATTCGGTGCCGGCCCCCTCATGACAAGCATTGCAATTTCCGTTTACACCGGCCAGGTTATTGTGAACCGCATGGGCGCCGTCTCGGTTGGGATAGAGGTTGCCGGCCGGGGCCTGCCCATCGGGCGGCCAGTTGTGGCAGGAGGTGCAGTTGGTCAAGGTTAAGGGTGAGCCCGCCGTATGGCAGTCCATGCAGGCCGGTCCGGTACCGCCCCCGGCCGGTCCGTTCAGGCTGGCGCCATGGCAAAGGGCGCAGGCCGTCGCCATCTGGCCGGCTGTCGAATGACTGCTTGCAGCGGCACCGGTCCACAATGGAGTTGGGTGGGCGGTGTTGGCCGCGTGACAATCTTCACAACCGTTGGCCAGACTGCCGATGGGCACATTAAAGCGCGGGTTATCACCTGGACCGGCATTCGCCGGGGAGGCATGGCAAGGTACGCAACTGGCCAGGTGGTCCTTGGCGTCCGCACCATGTTGCAAAGGATCGGTGTAGGGCAGCGGATGGGTCGCGCTTGGACCCGATGCATGACAACCGGTGGTGCTGCCGTCTCCATTGGTGAACGTGGCCGAAAAACAACTGGGTGCCGCGGCATTGGGGGCCGGTGCGCCTTCCACCACATCGTGACAGATGGCGCAGGTGGTGCTTTGCTTTCCGGCATTGCGATGGCTTGAAGCATAACCGCCTGTTATGTCATTGCTTCCTTGCCAGCGAGTGGGGTGGGCCCCCGCATCCGGGTGGCAGGCCGCACAGGATGCGCCGGATGTCCCTCCATCAAAGTTTGTCGTACCGGGCGTGCCATGACAGGCTTGGCAAGCCGCCAGGTCCGCTTTGGCTTCCGCACCATGCAGAGCGGCGGTATCAAAGGGCAGGTCATGGGCCGAGACTGGACCGCTGGCATGACAGCCGGTGGCTGAACCATCAGCGTTGGTAAAGCTGGCCGAGAAGCAGCTTGGGGCGTCATTGCGCGGCTGGGGTCCGCCCACTTCTACCTGATGGCACAAGGCACAGCCGGTATCGATGGTGTCTTGTGAAACAACCCGGTGGGAGGACGCGTAGCCCGGCGTATTGTCGTTTGAACCTTGCCATCGGGTAGGATGGGCGCCGGCGTCGCTATGGCAACCGGCCGCAGAGCAGTTGGCGTTGGCGGCATTATACATGGCCGGGTCGGACAAAAATCCGCCGTCGAATCGGTTGGATGCACTGCCGTGGCAGGCGAAACATTCCCGCAGATTGTTGCGCGCCGCCTCTCCATGATCGATTGGATCGCTATAGGGGCGCACATGCACGCTGATCGGTTCGCCATTGGGATGGCAGGTCAAGCAACTGGCGGTAAAGTCCTTCCCGCCCAAGTCGCTGCCGTGGCATGATTTGCAGCCCGCCATATTCGCCTGGGCCGCGTCGGCGTGAGAAACAATATAGTCCTGCTGGTGCACATCGCCGGCCCCAGGGGCCTGGCTGTTGGCGTTGGAGCAGGCGGAGAGCACAGGAAGACAAAACAACAAGATTATCAGGCGGAATTGATGTCGGTTCATAATCTCACACAAAGCTTGTTGGTGTTTAAAGGTTTTATCTTTTTATGGCCGGCCGGACCAAGACATGCCGAAAATCGGTATCCGCATCAGCCATGGCACGGCTTGCAACTCGCGGCTGCCTTGGGGCGCCCATGGCAGCGAAAACATTTCCCGGGATTGAGCCGCCCGTCGATGCGATGCCGGGTCAGGTAGTCGCCGCGGTGGGGCATCAATCGCCGGGTATCCCCATGCCGCTTGACCGAAGGCCTCAACCCGGCCCCGGTTCCGTGGCAATCGGCACAAAAACTTGTCCGGTGGCAGATCTGGCAGACCCTCTGGCTGCCCACCGCGGTCAGGCGATGGGTATCCCCGAAAAATGGCGTATGTTCGAAACGCTTGAATGGAAATTCATTTGATTCGGTCTCATGGCACTCCGAGCACTTGCGCAGGTCCCCCTCTTCCTGGGGATGCGCCAGCGGTAGATTTTTGCCCTGGGCCCAACCCCTTTGGGCGGCCACTACACTGGCCACTAGAAGGGAACAAAAGATGAGAAGAAACGTCCGTGCTGTGATCTTGTTCATGTTCAACCTGCTTAATAGTCAATCCGGAAGGTGAGGAGGCCTTCCATGTTGTCGTCGAAATACGGGTCCTGGCTGTAGGTGCCGGTCAGTTTGACTTCCAGTCGGTCATCAAAAAGTCGCATACCACCGCTAAGCGAAAAATAGGATGCATAGTCTTTTCCATACACGGGCGCGTCGTAGTTCTGAAATATCGCATCGCCGCTGACAAAGGCGGAACTACCAAATCCAAGGGGATCGGCCCAGTAGAAATAAATCCGATACAGGGCGTAGATGTTGTCGTCGGATTCACCGTCCATGCGTCCCACTTCGCCGCCCAGTTGGCTGCCCTTGGAAAGATCCACACCGATCAGAGCGGCATAGTAGTCTGCCTTTTCCTGTCGTATGCTGTAGGTATATTGGTGGTAACGGCCGGACAGGCGCACCGGAAATGTCCATTGGTAATGGAAATCGGCGCCGGCAATGGCTACCTGTTCATCGGTGTCCTTGAGAAAATGGAAGAGGTTGTTTTCTTCCTTGCCGACATCGAAGTAATCCTTGTAGCTGAAGAATTGATAGGCCGGCTCCAGTGTAATCGCCTTATAGCGAAGGGCGGCCGAATATTGGTGTTCGCGCCAATCCCCGCTGTCAAGGTTATAGCTTGAAAGCCCCTGAACGGTTATCCAGTCGCTCCAGTTGAAGGAAAAGTCCACGCCTGCGCGCTGGTCTGGATCGCCTTCCGCAGCGGTGTCCTGGTAGGAAATGGCGACGACATATGCAGGTCTCGGATGGAAGGCGATGCGGCTGCCATAGGTCGTATCGGCCTTTGCATCATCCGCAGCATAGGTCACACCGCCGAACAACGTAGCCGTCAGCATATCGCCAAGGCCGGCGGAGAATCGCAGGCCGTCTACGGTGTCATTGGTAACACCGGCAAAAATCAGCTGGCGCCCCAAAACCAGATGGAGATCACTGTAAGGCTTGCTGTATTCCAGGTAGCCGAAAAGCAGTTCGCCGTCAGACGTGTCTTCAAAGTAAGCGCTGTCCGCCAGATCGGATCTTCCCCAACCATAGGCATGAAATGCCAAGCCGCCTTCTTCGGTGTTCCCGTAATCGAGCCTTATATACTCATACAACGGCAATACCATGGAATCCTCACCTGTACTGGTGTCGCGCTGAAGCGCCTGCAAGGTGGTTTGGGAAGAAAAGTTAAAGGTTCCCGGCAGGGCAAATTGGGTCCACCTTTTGGTCGAAGCCGCCTGCATCGCAGGTTGATTTTGGCCGGAGGCCGCATTGGCCGTGGACCGTTGTTTTAATGCCTGTTGGGTGGGTGCTGTGGCGGGAACAGCCTGTTTTACTAATGGCGCAGGCTGCTTTTCTCCAGATTCTACTTTTTTGTGAACTTGTTTTTGAGGCAAAGCCGGGGGCGCAGGCGGAGCAGACCTGGGCAGGAATGCTTTCCGGGAAGACAACTTGGGCGCAGATGAGGACTGCGCAGTGGTTTTCACCACTGCATGCGGGAAAACATTCGGTTTTATCCAGGACCAGGTTATAATCCCTTTTGCTTTTAGGCTTTCGGCATAAGTACGCGCTTCGCTTTTCTTTTGAAAGCGGCCCACATAAACGCGGTACCACATACCCTTGCCCGGTACGGATTCATACCTGGTTTTGGCGTCCACGCCATGCGATTTAAGCCGGACGATTTCCTTCTCGGCTTCATCTTGTTTTTTGAATGAACTCACCTGGATTGTTACAGCAGTCGAATTCGCTGACGAGATCGTCCGGACCTCTCCTGAGCGAAAGTTGTCCTGATCGGCCGGTAACGATGAAATCAGGGCAAGGGACGAAAGGGTGGAGAACAAGGTAAAAACCAGAATTCGAAGCAGCACTGTTCGCGTTCAACCTCCATGATTGTACGAATTGAGAAGCAGCCTAACAGAGAAGTAATGGCTGCATGTAGCATGCCATTTGTTTTTCAAAAATATCATACTGAATTGATAGGGAATAAAGAAAGCGATGAGGACAGGCCCTTCAGGCGGGTATCCTTTTGTTAACGCCATGGGCAAAAAAAGAGACGATGTTTAGAAGCCATCTACAAAACGGATTTTGGTTTCAGTCGCCCGCAGAGCCATGTTCCAAATCGCAGTCATACTTTAGTATATTGAGGATTTGGGCCCTGGTCCAAACGCCTGGATTGGGCCGAAAGACTTTTGTAGACAGGTTCTGATATATCGATGCACTGACGCAGCCGAAAAATTGCAGCGGCCTTCGGAGTCGAACACCACATAAAGGATAAGAAGATGGTTTTCTACATCAGCGGCCTATGCCCGGACCAATGATGGGATGCGTGGCGTACTGCCGATACACCAGCCTGCGACGCGGCTTTGGCGCCTGTGGGTGTTTCGCTTTTCAGGTATAATTCATACGGCACGGGTCAGGCCGCACCGGGTTTGTCGTTTGAACCGGGACTTATCGCACCTGCCCTGTGGGAACGACCAATGTGGGAACCTTGGATTTTTTGAGGACTGTTTTGATATTATGGCCAACTGAAGTGCCGGATATCAGTCCTTTGCTGGCGCACATGACGATCAGATCGCACTTATGCTCTTCGGCCTGCTTCAGAATGGTTCCGGTGACGTCCCCTTCGACGACGACGATCTCATCCTGGACGGCGCTGTCTCTCCCCTCCTCCGACAGGCTGTCCGATTCCCGGCAAAATTGGCTAAGCGCCGTACGGGCCATCTGCCGCTCGGATACCTTGCCGATAAGGGCGTGTTGCGCCTCTTCCTTGTGATCCGTCAGGATATCATTCCACTGGTTTTCACCAAAGAGACTTTTCAGGCGATACTCGTAGCTTTCGGGTACCTTTTCGATGACATGCAGCAAGACGATTTTCGCATTGAGTTGGGCGGCCATCATGGCAACGTTGCCAAAGGCAACGCGGCTTATCTCTGAAAGATCGGATGCAAAGAGGATGGTTTCGATTTGTTTTGCCATTTTAACGCTCCTTTCAGCGCGCCCCGGATTTGTCTATCACCATTGTCGTCGTCGGTAAAACCCCCCTGCCTTGTAGTAGAAGGGTTGGGCGACAAATCAATGAGAATTTTTTAAAATAGGGTCTCGGGGAAAAAATTGCAAGAGGAGATTAATGTTTTTAAGCAGCTGTCGGCTTCCAATGGAGCAGGCCCTGTCCTCACAGCGGTAGCCGGACTTTTATCCCCGCTAAAAACCAAAACAAATCCAAGCCACCTGCTGCGCGGGTGGTCGTAGTCCCCGAATCGAATGAATTCACCCGCCGTCTATTAAGGGACGGATAACTTTAGATCACCGAGAATCCGGCATAGCTCATATAATTGAAAGGGTTTGAATAGCCAGGCATCCACGATGGTCGTGTTTCTCATACCGAGCGAGTCGGCATTGCTGTGCCCGGTCATTATGACGGTTCTGGTGCTATTTGATAGACTTTTGGCGCTGGAGGCCACCAAGAAGCCGTTCATCTCCGGCATCTCCAAATCGGTGAGCACCAGATCGTAGCGGTGAGATGAGATCTGGAGGAACGCCTTGCGACCGTCTTCAGCCGTATCCACCTGAAAGTTAAGTTCAGAGAGCATTTCGGCGACCAGTTGCAGGATAGCCGGATCGTCATCCGCCACCAGGCAGCGGTGGGCGGAAACCTTGTTTCCTGCTCTTTGGCGGAAGCTGGCCGATGAATCGCTGGTGGCTGCCGAACCCGTCTGGGTATCGATCAACGTCTTTGTGTCGTACATGCTTTGCTCCTTCACCCGAGGGAAGTTTATAGAATGACAAATAATATCGGTTGAATAGATGGTCGCTCTATTGTTTTTTCACCTGTCCTGTTGCCAAACTGATTGCCATTGAGCGAAACAGGTCTCGATTATCAGGTTCAGGATGTAGTGCCCGCAGCGAGAGTTCCGGATGCTATGACTTTCTTAACATGGAGACCGCTTTGCTGGTATGGGGTTATTTCCCCATTCTGGCGACTTCAACCACTACCGGATGGCGTAAAGAAAGATAGGACGCTGCTTTAGCCGCCGAATACGGCCGGACAACAATAACTATTAACAATCCAAATATATCAAGCGGCAGCAATTCAGTAGAAATCCCTTTTGGAGTCCAATAATCGATGGGCGACGGTTGGGAGTATGTGTAATCTCAGCTCAGCGTTGCAATTCTTCCAAGATTGCTGATATGATACTAAGCTAGTAGAGAATCCCAATAACTTTATCCGGGATGGCCGATGCCATGACGAGTTCAGGACCCCATACATGCTCTCAAAGGTGGCAGGGGGTTGTAACATTGATGCTCTTGTTCCTCTCGATCCTCGGTTGTGGTTCGGATGCCGATTATCATCGCATCGACTTTTCGGAAAAAATGCGGGTCGCGCATCCCGAGAAAGAAACTTCGTCATCCCCAAGACTGCGCGTCGCTGTGGCGGCCATGATTTCACCCCGCGAGACCCTCAGCCACTACAATGCCTTGATTGATTATATCGGGGCCCAAGCGGGGTATGAGGTGCAGATCGTGCAACGCAAAACGTATGGCGAGATCAACGCGCTCTTTCCCAAAAACCAGGTCGATCTCGCCTTCGTCTGTACCGGCCCTTATGCCGTCGGACAATCCACCTACGGGTTTGAAGGATTGGCTACACCCATGATTCGCGGCGAACCCTATTATTATTCCTACCTGATTGTCCACAAAGACAGTCCCTTCCAAAGCCTTACGGATTTAAAGGGGTTTGTGTTTGCCTATACCGACCCGGAATCCAATACCGGCGCACTGGTCCCCAATTACTGGCTGGTTCAAATCAATGCATCGCCGACCTTTTTTAAAAATATCACATATACGTATAGCCATGACAACTCCATCATGGCCGTCGCCAAAGGATTGGTGGATGGCGCGGCCGTCGACGGACACCTTTGGGAGTTCTACCGTCGGCACAATCCTTTTTATACCCGGCAAACGCGTATTATTAAAAAATCCCAGCCCTTTGGAAGCCCGCCGCTGGTGGTTTCCAAATTTCTTGCCGGTGACGTGAAAGCCGAAATCAAGGATGTGGTCTTGTCCATGCACCGCAAGCCCCAAGGCAAAAAAATACTGGATGAACTTATGATCGACCGGTTCGTGCCGGTTGAAGAGAAATGGTACCAGCCGGTTCGTCAAATGTACACCCAGGTCGCTCTCGCAGGAAGAACGCATGCGAAAAGCCAGCCTTAAGAATACGCTTCTGATCGCCGTAGCGGCCGTGGTCATCGGCACGGGATTGACCATCTCGCAAGTGGTGGCCCATCGTTACAACAACAGCCTGCTCGATGCCGCCGCGGCCCAGGCCGAAAACATTGCCCACAAACTGGCCCTGGAGGCGGCCGATAAGATCCTGACCAACGACCTGGTTTCGCTCCAGAAAATGCTGGATGATCAACTGGCCGCCAATATGGCCATTGCCTATCTGTTTGTAAGCCGCAACGGGAGGATACTGACCCATACGTTTAAAGAAGGGGTCCCCACCCATCTGGTGCATGCCAATGCACCCATCAGCCACGAAAACGGTCATGTAAAAAAGATCATTTCTGAGCAAAATGAGCGCTATCTCGATATCGCCTGGCCCATATTCGGTGGCAAGGCGGGGACGTTGCGTCTCGGGTTGTCCGAAAAGCCTTACCGGCAGCGGGTATACAGGCTTTGGCTTCAAATGAGCGCCATCACCATCGGCGTTCTGCTGGTCGCCCTTATCGCCTGCCGGATCCTGATCAATCATCTGTTGCACCCCATTCTCAGGCTGAAGGATGCTGCGGAGAAAATCGCGGAGGGTCATCCGGACATCGAAATGGATGTCAAAGGGCGCAGTGAAGTGACCGCCCTGGCAACGTCCTTCAATCGCATGCTGGCCCGGCTCAAGGATTACATGCAGCGCCTGGAAAAAACCAATCGGCAGTTGGAGAGCAACAATGCGGCCCTGGACAGGGCCCATCGCCAACTGCGGACCTCCTTCGAGATCTCCCAGCACATAGCGGCGCTGCCGGATTTGAACAGCGTATGTACCTATCTGATAGAAAAATTTTGCAGCATTGTCGCGTGTGATAACATCACCCTCCTCGTCTTTGGCAGGGAACCGGAAACGCTCTTCCTGTTCAAAGATCATCAGGTCCACACACTCGGCGAAGATCCAGCGGCCGCAACCGGAGCGCTGCTGGACAATCTCGACCAAATGGCGTTTCTCAAAAAAGATGCCCTGGACTTTTTGCCGTTGCGGTCGATAGGTCAGCCGTTTGCGCGCATGGCCGTGTTTCCCTTCCGAAGCCATAGACAATTGATGGGCGCACTGGTGATCGGATGTCCGGGAGAGTGCCGTTGCGTCAAAAAGGAACTCGATGTGATCGATCTGATACTCGGCCAGGCGGCCGGGGCCATCCAGCGCGCCGTACGCCAGGAAGAGGAGATCCGCGCCCTGAGAGACAGGGTCGAAACCAGCGCCCGATACGGCGGCCTGGTGGGCAAAGATCCTCAAATGCAGGTGGTTTATAGACTGATCGAAGATGTGGCGCCCACCGATGCGACGGTGTTGATTCAAGGCGAAAGCGGCACCGGAAAAGAGCTGGTGGCCCGGGCCATACATGACCGGAGCCTGCGGGCGAAAAATCCGCTGGTGGTGGTCAATTGTTCGGCCTATCCGACGACGTTGCTGGAAAGCGAATTGTTCGGCCATGAAAAAGGCGCTTTCACCGGGGCCCTGAGCCGCAAGATCGGCCGGTTCGAACAGGCGCACGGCGGAACGGTTTTTATGGATGAAATCGGAGAGATCTCTGCCGTGGCGCAACTCAAGCTGTTGCGGATACTGCAAGACCGAAGTTTTGAACGCCTGGGCAGCGGGCAGACCATCAAAGTGGATGTGCGCATTCTCGCCGCCACCAACCGCGATCTGCTGCGAGAGGTGGAAAACGGCAATTTCCGCGAAGACCTGTTTTATCGGCTCAATGTCATTCCGCTGAACCTGCCCCCGCTGTGCAAACGCATCAATGACATTCCCCTGCTGGCGCAGCATTTCCTGAATCGATTTGCCGCGCAGCAAGGCAAACCGGTGACCGATTTCAGCTCCGAGGTCATGCGATTGCTGCTGGATTATCACTGGCCCGGCAATGTGCGCGAATTGGAGAACACCGTGGAGCATGCCGTCGTTTTGGCCAAGGACAAGACGCTGGCGATTTCCGATCTGCCCGCGACCATCGTCAATACACAGGCAAAACATCCGCAGCCCAGCCAATCGCTGGCGTCCAGCGAGATCGAACTCATTCGAGATGTGCTGCAGGAGTGTGATTGGAACAAAACAGCCGCCGCTTATAAGTTGGGCATCAGCCGCAGCACCCTCTACGAAAAAATCAAGAAATACCGGCTTTCAAAACCGACGCTGCATTAACAATCGCCTCCAAGTGTCCGATCCCTGCCGGTCGACCATTGTCGTGTCCAAAGTTCGAACGCAAAACAACAGATAGAAATTAAAGCGAATTTATGACATCCTCCACGGGGGTGTTCGATTTCCGGACGTTCATTTATATTCCGGAATACCGGCCATCGACGCCCGTCCAGCCTTCCCCAGGCAACCGTCCCGGCGCTTATATTTTTTTATAAATCTATCCAGCTACTTATCGTGCCACATCCCTCTATTCAACCCGATGCGCGAGGCCTCCGGCCATGCGGCATGTCCTTTGCTCTGTCATATTTCAGCAGGCGGCCCATGTATGCGCAAGTGGATCTGGATATCAAGCGGCCGACCGAGCGAAAAGGACTGAAATTGATTCTGATCGTCAGTAAAAATCAACGGGAGGCCTTGCGGCTGGGCGCTATGGTGGCGGAGCGTGATTATGACAGCGAAATTCTGTCCTCCCTGGAGGTGCTCGCGTCGAGGCTCGGAGCAGATGATGTTATCGCCGCATTTATCGATATCGATACGATTCCCACGGACAATCGCTGCATTCGAAACCTGACCCTCAAGCATCCGGCGGTTTATTTTTATTGCATCTCCCGCGATAGATTTCATCCCGAGCTGAAAGACGCCATCTGTTACCACATATACGCATGTCTGAATAAGCCCATCGATCCGGATGAGCTCAACTTCTTTTTGGACAGCATGGCGACCGATGCCAAACCCATCGATGAAAGGAAATGAGGTGCCATTTATGGAAAACATGGAAAAAAGAGAGATGAGCCGCCGCGAGTTGATAAAATGGACCGGACTCGGCGCGGCGGCCGCGGCGGTCACCGGTGTGGCGAAAAGGGCCGAGGCGGCTGCGGCCGCCGTCGGTGACAAACGCTATGCCATGGTGATCGACCTGCGCCGCTGTTATGGATGTCACGCCTGCTCTGTCGCTTGCAAGAGCGAGTTCGACGTTCCCTTGGGGCGCTGGCGCTCCTGGGTCAAAACCGTCGAGCGGGGTACCTATCCCAATGCCCGCAAGCATTTCCTGCCGCGGTTGTGCAATCACTGCAAAAAGCCGCCTTGCGTGAATGTCTGCCCCACAAGCGCATCCCACATCCGCCCGGATGGGATTGTGGACATCCACGAAGATCTGTGCATCGGCTGTAAAAACTGCATTGCCATGTGTCCGTACAACTCCCGCTTCACTGATCCGGTGCGCAAGATCGCCCGCAAGTGCGATTTTTGCATCCACCGGATCACCAAAGGCATTGCGCCTTCATGTGTCAACACCTGCCCTGCGCGGGCCAGGATTTTCGGCGATCTCAACGATCCGTCCACCCAGGTGGCCAAACTCGTCAAGCGCCTGCCGGTGCTGACGCTTAAAACAGAGCTGGGAACCCACCCGCATGTTTTTTATATCGCGGCAGACGAATCAACCACGAGAGCGATGGGGGGAGGTGAATGATATGAATGAGACTGTCCTTTACAATGTAGCCCATGAACCGGCCTACGGTTTGCTGATCCTTTTATATTTTTTTCTCGGCGGCATGAGCGGCGGTGCTTTTCTGGTTTCCGCTTTTTCGAGAATCTGGGGCGGTGAGAAATACAACACCATCACCCGCATCGGGGCCGTGTCTGCTTTGGTATTTATTGCCATCGGCGGGCTTTGCCTGCTCCTGGACCTCGGCCGCATGGCACGCTTTATTTATCTTTTCACCCATTTTATCGTGACCTCTCCGGTCAGCTGGGGATCGTGGATCATCCTCGGCTTTTCAATTTGCACATTGCTTTTTATCTATTTTCTGATGGTCAAACCGGATAAGGACAAGGCCGATCTGGTTTCGAAGATCGGCATCGTCTTCGCCATCGGCCTGACCAGCTACACCGGCTTTCTGCTCAGCATGGGCAAAGCCCACCCGCTGTGGCACAGTGCCATCATGCCGCCGCTGTTTCTGGTTTCAAGCTGCATTTCCGGTCTGGCCGTGGTGCTGCTGGTGGCCAATCTGATGGGCAAAAAAACACCCGGGCCCGATGTCACCGGTAAGCTGGGCAAAATCCTGATCGCCTTTATCCTGGTGGACATCTTCTTCCTCAGTGACATGTATGTCCTCTATGTCGGCATTGCTGAAGCCAACGAAGTGGCACTGCTCCTGCTGGTGGGCAAGTTCGCCTTTCTGTTCTGGGGGATCGAACTGATCCTGGGGTCATTGTTGCCGGTGGCGATCCTGTCGAGCCGGTCTCTGGCCGTTACCCGCCAGTGGCAGCTCATCGCATCGATCTTTGCCCTGATCGGCGTCTTTTCAATGCGGTATATTTTCATCGTGGTCGGCCAATATCTGCCCATTTCCTAAAGCGAGGTGTACAAGATGATAAAGATCAATCGAAGAAACTTCTTCAAGCTCGGTGCCGCAGCGGCCGCCGTCGCCACTACCGGCGCTGGGGTTTTGAAAGCGGCTGAAGTCAAAGAGGGGGGAAAGGATTTTTCGCCTGAAACCGGGGCCGAGCGCAAAGCCATCCCCACGGCCTGCTGGAGCTGCGTCACCCGCGACGCGATGGTCGGTTTTGTCGAAGACGGCCGGCTGGTCAAATTGGAGGGCCATCCCGAATCCATCCGCGGCCGAGGTAAAATTTGTTCCAAGGGACAGGCCGGCGTCAACCAGCTCTACGACCCGGACCGGGTCTTGTATCCCATGCGCCGGGTGGGCGCCCGCGGCGAAGGCAAATGGAAACGGGTCAGCTGGGACGAGGCATTGACGGAACTGGCAGACCGATTAAAAAAACTCAAGGACGAAGGCCATCCTGAGAAATTCATGTTTCACTACGGCCGGATGAAGGGATCGTCCAGCAAGATCATCAAAAGCGTGTTCTTGGAAAATTACGGCACAGGCACGGTGGGCAATCACACCAGCATCTGCGAAGGGGGCAAGTGGGTGGCCCAGGAACTGACCTGGGGCAAACACTACGACAACTGGGACTTTGAAAACACGCACTACGTGCTCAATTTCGGCAGCAACGTGCTGGAAGCCCACACCAATTCCATCCCGTGCGGACAGCGGCTGGTGGATGCCATGGTCGATCGGGGCGTCAAGATGGTCACCTTCGACGTGCGCCTGTCCAATACGGCCACACGCTCCACAGAATGGGTGCCCATCAAGCCCGGCACCGACGGTGCCGTGGTTCTGGCCATGTGCCGGGAGATCATGGCGGCTGACCTGTACGATCCCGAATTCCTGCCCTTCGTCAAAGCAACGGCAGCGGCGGATGCAACCGTGGAAGAAAAAGTGGCCGCCCTGAAACGGCATCTGGACGGTTATACTCCCAAGTGGGCGGAGAAGATCAGCGGTGTGCCGGCAGAAAAAATCAAGGCCATCGCTTTGGAGTTTGCCCGGAACAAACCGGCGTGCGTGATCAGCTATCGCGGTGCGGTGGCCCACTACAACGGCGTGGAAACCGAACGGGCCGTTCAAATGCTGGCCGCCATCACGGGCAACATCGACAACCCCGGCGGCCGATGCAAGGCGGTGGCCGCCCATTGGAAATATCCCAAGGGCCCCAAAAACAAACCCAAAAAGAAAAAGCTGCCTATACTGGATGGATTCAAGGGCGACATCGCTTATCCCAACCATCACGCCAACCATCAGGTGCTGAAAATGATCAAGGACGGCCAAGCCGGCCGCCCCGAAGTCTACATGTGGTACTGCTACACCCCGGTATATGCCAACGGCGACGTTCAGGAGAATATCGATATTCTCAAGGACGAAAAACTGCTGCCCTTCACGGTATCGGCCAATGCCTACTATGATGAATCCGCCGCCCTGGCCGATTTGATCCTGCCCAACCCGTCCTATCTGGAATGGTGGGACTGGGAGGACATGGTCTCCCCCACCCAGGTGGCCGAGTACTACATCCGCCAGCCCCTGGTCAAACCCCTCGGAGAGTGCCGCGATCTGAAAGATGTGGTCTGTGATCTGGCTGAACGCATGGGGTTCCCGCTGGGATTCAAATCAGCCGAGGAATTCGTCAAAATGTCGTGCGAAATGACCCCCGGCGTCAGGGAAGCCGGCGGGTTCGAATATATGAAAAAGCACGGCGTCTGGCACGATCCCAAAGCCACGCCTGCTTTTTATACCTATAAAAAAGAGGTCAAACCCGAAAAATTGAAGAAAGATGGCGTTATCCTGGATGAAGCCACGGGGGTCTACTGGAACTGGAAAAAGGCCCATGCCGAAAGCGAAACCGCGGCCAGGGAAACAGGCTACACCAAGACCAAAAATGCCTACAAAGGCTATGTAGGCCAGCTCATCGACGGCAAGGTCTACAAGGGATTCAAACCCGACAAGGTCAATAAATCGGGCTTTCTGGAGCTTTACTCCACCCTGCTGGAGATGAAGCAGTTCAATCCCCTACCGACCTATTTCCCCGTACCCGAGCACGAGAAAATGGGCACCGATGATCTGATCCTGACCACTTACAAGGTGGCGGTACATATCCATTCGCGCTCGGGCAACTGCAAGTGGCTGTCGGAAATCTACCACGAGAATCCGGCCATGATCAACAGCCGGACCGCGGCTCGGTTGGGCATTAAAACCGGAGATAAGATCAAACTGAAATCACCGTCCGGTGAAATCGTCACCAAGGTCCAGGTCGTCGAGGGGCTTGTTCCCGGGGTGGTCGCCATATCCCATCACTGCGGTCACTGGCAGTACGGCCGATACGCCTCCGGCAAGCAGTCGCCGCAGAATGGCGGCGGCGATGAACGGGATTCGCGATTGATGTGGTGGGATTCGCACGGCGTGCACCCCAACTGGATCATCTCCAACCGGCCGGATCCCATCGGTGGCCAGCAGTGCTGGATGGATACCGTTGTAAACGTAACCAAAGCATAACGCCAATCAGGCTCGCCCGAATCCGGCGCCGACCTGTCAACGGCCCCCTTTCGCAATCGGAAAGAGGGTCGCCACCCAAGGAGAAACAACAATGAAAGAGGGCAGAGACCATCAGCTGGCTGCAACAGCACAGCAAAGGGGTGCCATCTACGGTTTGCTGTCGCGATGCTATGGCGGCGAGGTCGATGGAGGGTTGCTGGAACGCCTGAAGGACAAGGGATTCTCCCAGGCCATCTCCGCTGCCGGATTCCCTTTTGATCGCGAGGAACTGCATGGACCGATCGAGAGCGTGTTGGAGGAACTGGCCGTGGATTATGCCTGGCTCTTTCTAGGGCCGGGAGTGCATATTTCACCCCACGAATCGGTGCAGCGGCCGGATGCCGAAGAGGACGGACGGCAATTCTGGGGCACGGTTACGGGCCAGGTCAAACAGGATATCGAAAACAGCGGCTTTGTCTATGATAATGCGTTCAGCGGGATTCCGGACCATATCGGCGTTGAACTGGAATTCATGCATCACTTGTGCATGGCCGAGGCCGAGGCCTGGCAAAACCTCGACCCTGCCAAGGCGCGGGAATCCGTATGTCATCAAAAGCGATTCCTGGAAGAGCATCTGTTGATCTGGGTGCCATCCTTTTGCGAAAAGGTCGTCCGACGCGCCCAAATGTCATTTTACCGGTTTATTGCACATCTGACCCGCGATTTTATTTTCAGCGATCATAAAATGATCGGTTCGTGTGACGGCCGTCAAACCCAGGCGGCCTGACCGATGGATAAACAACGGAGGCCTGCCATGCCCTTTGCAAGGGACCTGACGCTGGTATTTTGGATCATCGCGTCCCTGTTGCTTTTCGCTGTGACGTCTGCGGGTGGAAGGGAAATCTTTCGCCCGGATAAATACCCCTCGGCCGCTTCAGGGTTCCCCGAGGATGGTCTGCAGACGGAGTTTCAGCAGCCATTGCCCCCAGAACAGGCGGACGACTCGGAGACGCCGACCGAAGAGGACGGCCAAAAGAGCGACACTGAGGAGGAAGAATACGAAGATGATGAATGGGAGGCCTGATAGCAGGGCAAAAAGGCCGGTCGGCCTTTCGGCAAAACAACCACCTCCAACATTCGAAATTCATCTCTTGATAGTCTTCGGTAGCGCCACCCTTCCAGGGGTTCATCCAGAACCGCTCCTTTCCGATCCAACAACATTTCTTGACAGCCCCATTTCAGTTCGTTATATTACGAATTAACGATATGGAGATGCCATGAGAGAGTTTATCAAGGTCATGAAGGCTCTGGCCGACCCCAACCGGGTCCGGATGGTCAAACTGCTACAGCACAGGGTGCTGTGCGTGTGCGAGATTCAAGCGGCCCTGGGCCTGGCCCAGTCCACTGCCAGCAAGCATCTCAAGATATTGGAGGATGCCGGTTTGATAACCTATTTGAAGGAAGGGCCTTGGGTTAACTACCGTCTGGCCGATGGCGCCAGGAATCCCTATGTGGCCAGCCTTCTGGGCAATTTACGGCACTGGCTGGAGGATGACAAGGAGGTGGCCGCGCTGGTGGCGAGGGTATAATATCGCTATATGGCGATATGACAATGGGCTAAAATCCTAAAGATTTGCTTATGGCAGCGCGAGGATGCCAACACAAGGAGCCCACATAATGAAAGAACGCACCAAACTGATGTTGATCGCGGGCATTTTCGTGGCCGCCTACTATGTCCCCTGGGGCCATCCGGCCATCCGTCAATCCGGATTGGAAGCCTTTTTGATGTTTCAGGAATACGCCCGGGAACATGTTCTCACCTGCTTGATCCCCGCCTTTTTCATAGCCGGCGCTATCGCCGTCTTTGTCTCCCAGGCGTCGGTGCTCAAATATTTCGGGGCCCAGGCTGGAAAATTCTTGTCCTATTCCGTGGCCTCGGTTTCAGGAACCATCCTGGCAGTGTGTTCCTGCACGGTGCTGCCCCTGTTCGCCGGCATCTATACCCGGGGCGCGGGCATCGGGCCGGCCACCGCCTTTCTTTATTCCGGCCCGGCCATCAACGTGCTGGCCATCACCCTGACCGCCAAGATCCTCGGCTGGCAACTGGGCCTGGCCCGGGCCGTGGGGGCGGTGATTTTCGCTGTAGTGACGGGACTGTTAATGGCCCTGATTTTTCACAAGGATGACAAGGCGCGCACCGCCGGGCAGATTTACGTCCCGGATGACGGCGTCAAGGAGCGCACCCTGGGCCAGGATACGCTGTACCTGATGACCATGGTGCTGATCCTGGTCTTTGCCGCCTTTGCCAAACCGGCCCCTGGATCGACCGGATTGTGGCCGGCGGTGTTTGCCGCCAAGTGGTACATCACAACTGGCCTGCTGATCATCCTGGGGTTGATGCTCAAAGCCTGGTTCACCAAAGATGAGTGCCAAGGCTGGGTGGCGTCCACCTGGGGGTTTATGAAACAGATATTTCCCCTGCTGGCCGCCGGGGTGCTGGTGGCCGGTTTCATGCTGGGCCGCCCCGGCCATCCGGCCCTGATTCCCGAGCAGTGGATTCAATCTCTGTTAGGGGGCAATACGCTCCAGGCCAACCTGATCGCATCCCTTGCCGGGGCCTTGATGTATTTCGCTACATTGACCGAAGTCCCCATCCTCCAAGGGCTATTGGGCGCAGGAATGGGCAAAGGCCCGGCCCTTGCCCTATTGTTGGCCGGACCGGCGCTGTCACTGCCCAACATGCTGGTGATCGGCAGCGTCATGGGGGCGAAGAAAACAGTGACTTTTTGCGGCATCATCGTGATCATGTCCACCATCGCCGGGATGGTGTACGGCGCGGTGTTCCCTTGAAAGGAATATAGCACAATGGCATTTCCTTAAAATAAGACAGTGCCATCCAGACAATCAAAAGGAGGATCTCAAATGGAAATCAAAGTACTGGGCCCTGGCTGCCCCAGATGCCAGCAAACGGAAAAGTTGGTCAAGGAGGCGGTGGCCGAAGCAGGGGTGACCGCCGATGTGGAAAAAGTCACCGATGTGATGAAGATCGCGGGCTACGGCGTAATGGGCACACCGGCCGTGGTGGTGGATGGCGAGGTCAAATCCGTGGGCAAGATACCCAGCAAAGCGGATGTGAAATCCTGGCTTCAAAAATAAAAAAGGTGCCATCCTTCCGGAATGAATTCGGGGGCTACGAGGGGCTCTTTATATTTCTATATTTATAGAGCAGCCGATTAATGTCCCTCAAATATATGAACGCATAAGGCGTCCCTTTTACCCCGAATTTGGAATTTTTCATAAAGTTCACCTGATAAGCCGGAGGATTGCTAAATGGTTATCGAATTGGCCAGTTTTTCCGCCAACGCATCACCTTCATCGCCAATGGCCTCAGGCGTCGTACAAAAAGGAAGAATGTAATCGCCCTTTATTTCAAGCTTCAGATACTCGGTAAAGCCTTTGAATATACTTTTGATGGCGTCACAGTTGCCCTCTACTGGTCCGGCACAGGTAACCAGTAAAGCCGCCTGTTTTCCGCTGATCAGAGAATCATGGTCCGGCGTCCCTTCACCGGATACCAGACAAAAATGCCGGTCGATCAGCGGCTTTATCTGTGAAGTGAAGCTCCAGCAAAAAAGCGGTGAAGCGTACACAATAACGTCGGCCTGGATCATTTTCTCGAAAAGCGCCAGTGCGTCATCTTTTTGAACACAGCCAGGTTCGCTGTTGGTTTCCTTGCATTTGTAGCATCCAATACAGCCGTTCACATTGTATTCCGTAATATTGATTCGTTCAAAATTATGCTTTTTTTGGATTTTATCTTCAAACATCGAAAGCAATTTAGCCGTATTCCCTTTCTTCCTGGGACTGCCCAAAATTGTGATAATAGTCATCATGGTCCCCTTAAATGCTATTGATAAATGTTAAGATTATCAAAATCCATTGTCATCGCATCTTGCGCCATATCCATAATGTAGAGGTCGCCGGCCTGCTCAAGCGAGTCTGTGTTAACCTCCAGGTTGTGCCTTTTTGTTTGTTTTATAGATTTTTTCATTATTTTCAAATAAGGTTTTTTTATTGGCCTGCCTTGAGCACCATCCGAATGGCATTTGATGGACAGGTCGAGACACACAAACCGCATCCATAGCATTTATCCTGATGAAACATCACCGCTCCCGATTCCCAGCTCTGAGCGCCAAAAATACACCGTTCCGTACACGCACCGCATTGTTCGCATGAGTCTGTGGCTACCACGGCGACATATTCAGCATGCGCAACGAGATCCGGCCGCCCAAGTTTTTTCATGAACGCTATATCATGGCAACAGCACTCGCAACAGCTGCAGAGCGCAAACAGATGCTGCTCAGGATTATAGATAGACAGGTGGACCAGCCCATGCTCATTCGCAAGCTTAAGCATCTCTGCCGCTTCCTGAAGACTGACGCTACGAGCCGAACCATCTTTTACTTTTTTGTCAGCCACATCATTGGTATAAAAACAGACCTCCAACGGGTTGTTGCAACGCTTGCGTTTTTCCCTGCATAAACAGTTCGCCAGCGCAAACGATCTCGAGTTTCGAAGGATTTCCAGTACCTGCTGCGTCGGCATTACCCACTGCAATAACGCCAGCGACTGCTGTACTGGAATAACCTTCGACGAGAACGGAATCCTTCTCTCCTTCACCCATCCGTCATACCTATCCAACCGTTTCTCAAGCTCTTCATCCTGTTTATTTTTTTCCATTTTACTCCTTATCAGCTTCAATCCGTATCAATTGAGTTCTGCCGGCAATGAAGGGCAGTTGATTGATTTTTAATAGCGCCTCCTGAACATCTGCTTCAACTGCCTCATGGGTGATGATAACGATATTCACAGGCTCCTCTATCTTATTGGTTTGCCCTTTCTGGATGACTGATCTTACACTGATTCGGCACTCAGCCAG
Source organism: Desulfobacteraceae bacterium (assembly GCA_037387725.1). Taxonomy (GTDB): domain Bacteria; phylum Desulfobacterota; class Desulfobacteria; order Desulfobacterales; family Desulfosarcinaceae; genus JARRKU01. Next base: position 1,941 of record JARRKU010000033.1, on the reverse strand, counting down.
AATCTTTGAGATGGAAGAGAGAACTCCCAGGCGGTCCAGTACATTAAATCTGAGATAATATTCAGATTTAATTCGGCTCATGGGTACTATGTCAACTGGCTGCCATTTTTCCAGGGGGATGGAAAAAGGAGAGATCGGACGTTGCTGGCCTGTGAGAATATACCTTGCAGCCTCGATGACATCTCCTATCACACCGACTGCCGAAGGGCCGGGACCGGCACCGAGTCCTTGAAGATTTGCGGGCCCCATGAATTCGCCGAAGACCGATATGGCGTTAAATGCCCCATTTACAGATGACAGGATGTGGTCTTTGGGTACCAACGCAGGGTGAACACGGGCCTCCGTACCCAGCTCGGATTTCCGGCACTTGCCAATGTGTTTGATCGTGTAGCCCAGTTGCTCTGTATAATTGATGTCATCTGCTGTAATGTTTGTGATACCTTCCGTGTAGAGCTGTTTAAAATCGAACACCCCGTTAAAGGTGATGTTCATCAGGATTATTAATTTATGGGCCGCATCTATTCCCTCAATGTCCAGTGTCGGATCCGTCTCGGCAAGCCCTATCTCCTGGGCTTTTTGAAGGGTTTCGTCAAAGCTTGACCCTTCCCGGGACATTCTTGAAAGAATATAATTGGACGTGCCGTTCATAATTCCCGAGATTTTGTAGATATCATCCCCTGCAAATCCTTCCCGAAGCGTCCGTATAATAGGGATGGCTGCCCCTACACTGGTTTCAAACCCAAAACAGCCCGCCGCATCATGGGCGGCCTGGAAAATGGCCCTACCTCTTTCGGCCAGCAGCGCTTTGTTGGCAGTGACAACGGATTTACCTTTTTCCAGTGCTTTTAAAATGATGGTTTCAGCCACTTCCAGCCCACCGATAAGTTCCAATACAATATCAATGTCAGGGTCATCTAAAATATGACCAGGATCGGCGCTCATCTGGATGTCAGCTACATCAATCCCCCTGTCTTTTGTAAGATTTGAAACCACAGCCTTTGTGATCCGAACCGGTTTTCCTACGCGCTTTTCAATAATGGATTGGTTTTTTTCCAGCAGCTGGACAACTCCTTTACCCACATTGCCCATCCCAAACATTCCTATGACTATTGCGCTACTCATTTAATATTTTCCTTGAAATAGATTACACGTTGGCAAGGAAACTACTTGAGCACTTAAATATAGTCCCGAGCATGAAAGTTTAAAAATCTGTATTGCTCACAGCTTAAAGGTGGCACGCTGTTTGTCAAAGAGCAATATTTTTTGGCTAATCAGTTAATTCCGATAGATGTTTGGTGCAGATGCGTTATCCCTGATAGCGTCCTGACGCCCTTGACCGAAGACGAGAGTCAGAGCTAACGATTCGGTTGTCAAGAACGCCAAAGCAAAGACGGCAATTATTCATTATTGAAGATTTTCCGATCTATGGGGTGGCTTTTTCCTTGACAACCGAAGGCCATATAGAGGTTATACGCAGTTCTTTTTATTAAACAGCTTAATTCCAAAATTCCTTTTTACACTGTTGGCAGCTTCTATCTCCGTAGAATTTGCCCAAGAACCAGCCATATAAATACGGTGGAGTATCAGCATCTTGTCTACAATTAGGGCATTCAACAAGTTTCATGTGAGTATAACGTTTAAACTCACTGGTTTTTAATGGAGCGCAGCGGAGTTAAAATCCAGTGTAGTGATTTGTTATGCAACCTTTTTTGGTTCTAACCGCTTTATTACTGCAATATTGTTCTGAAATATAGCAGAGCTCCATTTTTAGCAGGAATACTTTCAAAAATAAAACCGTCCTCTTTGCATATTCTTTCCAACTTCTCTTCTGAATACAAAGTACCTCTGATTGTACTTTGAAGTTTGTTTCGCTCTGGTACAGGAACACTACAAATGAAAATGGCGTCTTTAACTGCAACACGATGAATCTCTTTGAACACC
>JARRKU010000032.1:0-52567 GCA_037387725.1 Desulfobacteraceae bacterium | reverse complement strand
CTGGGAAGCAATCTGCCGGCTGCGCTGATCCTTTACTATGTGCAGTATGTGCTGGGGTCTTCAAATGCGGATCTTTTTCTGATGGCCTATTTCGTGACCGGCATCGCTTTTCTGCCCCTTTGGATCCGCCTTTCCGCATCCATCGGCAAAAAGCCCGCCTGGCTGCTTTCCATGCTCATCAACGCCGGGGCATTCCTTGGCGTTTACTTCCTGGGCGCCGGCGATGAGTGGATCTATGGCATCCTGGTGGTGGCGTCGGGCATCGGCTTCGGCGCAACCCTGGCCCTGCCGTCCTCCCTGCAAGCCGATGTGATCGATTACGACGAGATGGTTTCGGGCAAACGCAGGGAAGGCCAGTATGTGGGGATGTGGTCGGTCGCCAAAAAACTCGCGGCGGCCGTGGGGGTCGGCACGGGTCTGACCGTGCTGGGAGCGGTGGGCTATGTGCCCAACGTGGAGCAAAGCGAGAACGTCCAATGGGTGATTCGCAGTTTTTACGCCTTGATTCCGTCCATCTGCAATCTTGTGGCCATTGTTATCGCCCTCTTCTACCCGCTGAGTGGTGAGGTCCACCGCAGGATCATCGATGCCATCGACGCCCTGAAATCCGGCCAAAGCGTTGCCAATCCACTTAATCCCTCCCACGTGATCTGCAGGGAGGAGACGGTGTGCGCCGTTTGATGGGATCACAGCGGCGTGTGAAATGCCGGCCTCCGGGCCGAACTGTTTGAAAAGGAGTTTCAAATGACCTTGTCCATATACTGGATCAACCTGGCGGCCGTTGTCGGCATGATGTTCATCGGTTGGCTCTTCAGCGTGCGGAAGCAGAATGTGACTGTCGTGGATTCCCTCTGGGGGATGGGATTCGTACTGATTGCATGGCTGACGTGGTTTCAGCTGGGCGGCAGGGGCGGGCGCGCTCTGCTCATCACGGTCCTGACCACTTTGTGGGGGGTCCGTCTGACGCTCTATTTGACCTGGCGCAATTACGGTAAGGGCGAAGACCCCCGGTATGCCCAGTGGCGAAAGGCCAGCGGCGAGGGTTTCTGGATCACCAGCCTGTTCAAGGTGTTCCTGCTGCAGGCGGTTTTCCTTTGGGCCATCGCCTTGGTGATACAGGCCGGACAGGCGGGCTCCGGGTCCGAACCGTTGGGGTGGCTGGATTTGATCGGTACTTTGGTCTGGCTCATTGGTTTCGTGTTTGAGGCTGTGGGGGACTGGCAGTTGGCGCGCTTCAAAGCCCATCCCGCCAGCCGCGGCCAGGTGATGGATCAAGGGTTGTGGCGCTACACGCGCCATCCCAACTATTTTGGCGAAAGCCTGATATGGTGGGGATTGTATTTCATTGCCCTTTCCCACCCGGCCAATGGGTGGACCGTGGTCAGCCCGGTGATTATCACGGCGGTCTTGTTGAAGATGACCGGTATTCCGCTTACGGAGAAGCTAATCCTTCAAAAAAGGCCGGGCTATCGAGACTATATCAGAAATACTTCCGCGTTTTTCCCGTGGGTTCCCAAAAAACCATTTAACAAAACGGAAAATTATCATGAAAACACTGATCCGATTGGCTGACCAGGGCAAGCTGCCCGATCCATTGATTCGACTGGGCATCAAGTTTCTCGATTACCAGCGCCTCGCCGTAGAAGAAAAAGGGGGTGTGGAACAGCAGCTCCAGCGCAAGCAGCGCTTCATAGAAAAGATGCGCCGCAGTCCTGTGGCCATGGAAACGGATATGGCCAACGCCCAGCACTATGAACTGCCGCCGGATTTTTTTCGCCAGGTCCTTGGGGACCATATGAAATACAGCGGATGCTACTGGCCCGAACAAGTCCATCAACTGGACGAGGCCGAGGCGCGGGCGCTCGAACTTGTGGGCCGGCGCGCGCAGCTGCAGGACGGCATGCGGGTGCTGGAGCTGGGGTGCGGCTGGGGGGCTTTTTCATTGTGGGCGGCAGAGCGGTTTCCCAACAGCCGTTTCATGGCTGTTTCAAACGCAGCGTCCCAGCGTGAATTTATCGAGGCGCAGTGCCGCGGGCGGGCCATCTCCAATCTGGAGGTGCTCACCGAGGATATGAATCGATTCGAACCGGCGGGGCGCTACGACCGCATTGTCTCCATCGAGATGTTTGAACACATGCGCAACTGGGAGCGGCTGCTCTCCAGAGTATCCACCTGGCTAAGACCCGAAGGCCGCCTGTTTATCCATATCTTCTCCCACAAAGACGCGGTTTACCCTTACGAGGTCAAGGGCGATGACGACTGGATGGGGCGCTACTTTTTTACCGGCGGCATGATGCCGTCGGACGACTTGATGCTCTACTTCCAGAAAGATCTGGTGGTTGAGCGGCATTGGCGTTTAAACGGCCGGCACTATCAGAAGACGGCCCAGGCCTGGCTGGAAAACCTGGATGCCAAAAAGAAAACCATCCTGCCGGTGTTGGCCCAAACTTACGGGGACAGCGACGCGGAGCTGTGGTTCCAGCGCTGGCGTATCTTCTTTATGGCCTGCGCGGAGCTGTGGGGCTATCGCAACGGTCAGGAGTGGCTGATTTCCCATTACCGATTAACCCATCGAGTGTAAGCGAGGCTGGCATGATTGACACCACCCTTCCATCCAAACAAAGCCGACCCGTGGGCGTATCGCAAAAGCGCGCCGCGGGATTTGCCAAAAGACTGTTTTTCAAATTGCTCTCCAAAATTAAGACGGGGCAGGTAACCGTTCATGAAGGCGCGCGGACCGATACCTTCGGAAAGGCCACACCCGATTTTCCGCTGACAGTTACCATTACCATCCACGATCCCAAAGCCTACACGCGCATTGCTTTCGGCGGCAGCATCGGTGCGGCCGAGTCCTACATGCTGCGATACTGGGATGTGGATGATCTCACCGCCCTGGTGCGGATCGTGATCCGCAATCAGATCCTGCTCAAAGATCTGGATTCGGGGCCGGCCAGACTGGCATCGCCGATTTACAAAGCCTTCCATTTTCTGCGACGCAACACCAAGTCCGGCAGCCGCAAAAACATCCTGGCCCATTACGACCTGGGAAACGATTTCTACCGCTTGTTTCTGGACGAGACCATGACCTATTCCAGCGGTGTCTTCGAGCGATCCGGCGCCACCCTTAAAGACGCCGCCATCGCCAAATACGATCGCATTTGCCGAAAGCTGAACCTGTCTGAAAAAGACCATGTACTGGAGATCGGAACCGGCTGGGGCGGATTCACCCTGCATGCCGTCAAAAACTATGGCTGCCGCGTGACCACCACCACTATCTCTGACGAGCAGCACCGGCTGGCGAAGGCGCGCTTTGAAGATGCCGGCATCATGGACCGGGTGGTATTGCTCAAATCAGATTACCGTGAGCTTCAGGGGTGCTACGACAAGCTGGTCTCCATCGAAATGATCGAGGCGGTGGGCCATCAATACCTGGATACGTTTATGGCCCGCTGTGCAGACTTGTTGAAACCCGATGGCGTGATGGTGCTCCAGGCCATTACCATTGCGGACCGGGCTTTTGACGAGCACAGGAAAGGCGTGGATTTTATCAAACGCTATATTTTCCCGGGCAGTTGCATTCCCTCCCTGACGGCCATAAGCCGGGCGGCCGCCAATGCGACAGATCTTCGCCTGTACAACCTGGAGGACATCACCCCCCATTATGCCGAGACCCTGCGGCGGTGGCGTCACAATTTCCTGAAAAACATCGATAACATCCGGTCATTGGGTTTTTCGGAAGTATTTAACCGAATGTGGGAGTACTATCTGCGCTATTGCGAGGCGGGTTTTGAAGAACGGTTTTTAGGCAGCGTGCAATTGGTGATGACCCGGCCGCTGGCCCGCATGCCGGCCATTGGATGGCCGGACCGGAGCATAAGATAAATGCACGACACAGCGGCCAGATCCCACGTCCACCGGATATACGAGGGAACCATTCGCCACCGGCGCTTTCACCCCAAGGAAAACCAGTTCCAATACCGTGTGTTCTTCATGTTCCTGGACCTGGCGCACCTGGATACGCTGTCCGGTATCCACCCCCTGTGGTCCGGAACCGGTGTAAACCTGGCCTATTTCAGGCGCCGGGATCATATGGGCGCGCCCAGCGTTTCTCTGGATCGCGCCATGCGAAATCACGTTGAAGAAAATACCGGAAACCGTCCCCAGGGCCCCATCAGAATTCTGACCCATCTGCGCTACTTCGGGCATTGCTTCAATCCGGTGAGTTTTTACTACTGCTATGATGCCGCGGACAGCCGGGTGGAAACCATCGTGGCGGAGATTCACAATACGCCATGGGGCCAGGAGCACCTGTACGTCCTTCCCGCTGAAAAGAGCATCCATCCCTCTCTCCAGTGGCGGCGGCACCGCTTTGACAAGCAATTCCACATCTCGCCGTTTATGGACATGCGTCTCCATTACGACTGGCGTTTCCGCATCCCCGGAAAGCAATTGAAGGTCCACATGATCAACTACGAAAACGATAGAAGACTCTTTGACGCCAGCCTTTCCCTGGTCCAAAAACCGATGACGCGCCAAAACCTGAACCGCTTCCTCTGGCGCTACCCGGCCATGACCGTCAAAGTGGTCGGCCTGATTTACTGGCAAGCCTTGAAACTGCTTTTAAAGGGCACGCCGGTTTACACCCACCCGGAAAAAGCCGGCCGCTGATTGCGATTAGCTAATGAAATGAATTCCGTGAACATTTATCGGTCAAATCGTTCTCCTGAAATGTTTGCACACGGCCAAGGCACTGTTGACCCCATCTTCGTGAAAGCCGTAACCCCAGTAAGCGCCGCAAAACCAGGTGCGCTGGATACCGTTGATCTCTTCGTGTCGTCGTCGGGCCGCCAGGCTTTCAGGGTCGTAAACGGGGTGATGGTAGATGATTTCCTTGATCAATTGGCCGGGAGCGATGGCGGCGGGCATGTTCAATGTCACGCAGAACGTATCTTTGGATGAGAGGCTTTGCAGCAGATTCATGTTGTAGGTCAATGCCACCCGGTCCATGTCGTTTTTTGGGATGCGATAGTTCCAGCTGGCCCAGGCCGCCCGGTGCGCCGGCATGAGGGACGCATCCGTGTGCAGGGCCGTCAGGTTTTCCTGATAGGCGATGGCGCCGAGGATCTCCTTTTCCTTGTCGGACGGGTCGGCCAGCATGCCAAGGGCCTGGTCGCTGTGGGCGGCGATGACCACCTGGTCGAAACCGGATTGGCTGCCGTCGCCCAGGGTCAGCGTCACCCGATTTTCATAGCGCCGGACAGTTCGAACCGGGCTGCTTGTTCGGATTTTTTCTTTAAATCCAGAGACAAGCGGGGCGATGTACTGCCTGGAGCCTCCCTGGATGGTACGCCATTGGGGTTGGTCCCGAATGTTCAAGAAGCCGTGATTTTCGAAAAACGCCACGAAGTAGCGCGCGGGAAAGTCCATGAATTTGTCAGGGGCCGCCGACCAGATGGCCGCTCCCATGGGAATGATAAAATAATCAATAAAGGCACTACTGTAGCCTTCCTTTTTCAGGTAGGCGCCCAGGGTCAGGCGATCGTCTCGCCGATGGAGCTGCGCCGACGAAGCACGGCGGAAGCGCACGGCGTCCCACAGCATGCGGTAGAAGGACGGCCGCACAAGATTCTTGCGCTGGGCGAAAAGGGCATTGAAGGTGCTCGGGCAAAATGTGAGTCCGGTTTTTTCGCACTGAACGCTGAAGCTCATATTGGAGGGCTGCCATGCGACGCCCAGTTTTTCGATCAGCTTGATAAAATTGGGATAGGTCTTTTCATTGAAGACGATGAAGCCGGTATCCACGGCAAAATTCCCGTCCGGACGGGAGACATCCACCGTATGGGTGTGGCCGCCGATCTCCTCATTGGCTTCGAATACCGTAATGTCATGCTCCGGGCTTAACAGATAGGCCGTGACCAGCCCGGAGATGCCGGTACCGACAATGGCGATTTTCATTTCCGTGCCCCTATTTGCTGTTTAAGACGTTTTTCGGTACCGGGCGCAGGTTTCGAACGACGCCCATCCAGGAGAGCAGCACCAGCAGGCCGTAGGTGATGTCCAGTTCCCACCACATAAAGCCCTGTCGTGCGGATACGGCATAGTGGTGATGGTTGTTGTGCCACCCCTCACCCAAGGTCAAAAGGGCCAATGCGGCGTTGTTGCGACTGGTGTCGCGGGTCGAGTATCTCCGGGTGCCGAACATGTGGTCCAGGGAGTTGATGGTGCACGTGGCATGAAACAGAACCACGGTGGAAATGAAAAACCCCCATACGAGAAACTGCAAGCCACTGGTGCCGAGCGACGGGGCGAGATTTTCCAGTAAAACACCGGTGAGGTAGAGGCCGCCGGCCAGCAGGATGGGGATCACCGTGTCAAAACGGTTCATCCATCGCAGCTCCGGAAAACGGGTCCATTCTTTTACGTATTGGAAACGGGTGGGGAAATTGTCCCTGGACGTCAGCCAGCCGATGTGGCTCCACCAAAAGCCGTGCTGCAGCGGCGAATGCACATCGTTGTCCTGATCTGCAAACCGGTGATGGTGGCGGTGGTGAGACGCCCACCACAAAGGGCCGCGCTGCACCGATGCATTGCCCATCACCGCAAACACGAACTGCCAGAGGCGATTGGTCTTAAATGCCTTGTGGGAGAAATACCGATGATAAAAACCGGTGATGGCAAACATGCGGACCAGGTAAAGCGCCAGCGCAACGATTACAGCCACCGGGCTCCACCCCACCCAGAAAACCAGCAGGCACCCGCCGTGCAGCAGGATAAAAGGCAAAACCCTCAGCCAGTCCACCTGCTTTTTGTCCGCTTCGGTATCTAAACCGGGGGGTGATCCGGCTTCGGAATCAATCCAGCGCAGAACTGAAAGGAAGGGGGTGGATATGATTTGACGCTGTTTGTCTTTATCACTCATATTGCGCTGGAAGAGGTTATCTCTATTAAGGGATCATAATGCTTTTACAAAAATGGTTTGCAAGAAATCCCGTTATTGTTCGGTGGTAGCTGATTATTGGACCGTGAGCATTAATTTTAACCTCGCCCCTGCTCTCCGTCAATACAGGTGTTTGCGGTTATGCGTATAGAGGTCATCTGCAGCATTGGGGGTTAATCAGCGGCGATTTGGGTTTTTTCAAACCAGGGCCCTCAGGCGGCGCAGGGGGTGGTTATGAGAGGCGTCGGGTCTGCGGTCTTTCGCCGTCGGCGATTGACCGTAAAATCCCATATCAGCGGCTTGTGATCCGATAAAAGAATGCGGGGGATGTGAAACCGTCGGGTCTGAATAGAGGGACTGTGGAAAATGTAATCCAGCTCGAGTACCGGCACACGGCTGGGCCAGGAGGCCGCTTTTTCGGTGTTGGCGCTGATCAGGCCGGTGGCGTCCAGAAATTGCGACAACTCTTGAGGGCCTCGTAAGGCGTTGAAATCACCGGCCACAACCACCGGACGGGTGCAATTGGCGACCAGGGAATGCAATTCTTTCAACTGGCTGCGGCGGTGCTGGTACTTCAAGCTGAGGTGCACCAGAAACAGCGTGAAATCCCCGAGATCCGTTTCGATCAGAAGACGCTTGACGCCGTCCTGCAGGAAATGAAACTGCGTCCGCTTCAGCGGCCGGCCGGTTAGAACGGCGTTGCCCTGCTTGTTCAGCAGCGGAACACGGCTCATGATCGAATCACTATGGTATTTGCTTTTATAAACCGCGGTGTGATTGAGTTCAGCGGCAATGCGTTCCGCCTGGTTGCGGTATTCGACCCGGTAGGAACCAAAGTCGGTTTCAAGCAGTCCGACGATATCCGGATCGACCGATTTGATATATTGGACGATCTTCTCGAAATTTCCGTTCACCGGTTTGAGATACCCGCTGAAAGGAAATGGAAAATTAAATTGCCGGCCGATGCCGGCACCATATCGGATGTTGTAAATGAGTAATCGCATTGATCCGCATCTGTTGTTTCTGTGCCGCTATAACTTCATAACAAGCTAAACCATCATTCAGGTTTGACAAGCGCTGACCGGAAAATAATATTCCCTCATAAAATAATTCTAATTCACAGGGTGAGACAGGAGGCGCTTATCGGATTGTAAGTTATCTATTCTGAGTGAATTTAAGTGTTCAAGCTATTCAGCAATCTATCCTGAAGCCCGGCTCTCAACCCTTAGCGCTGCTATATGGCTGCTGCCTGTCAGCAAAATAGGAAATTGGTGAGCGGTTCCCAAGGTGTGCATTTGAAAGGGTGGGGGGATTGCCCAAGAAAAGATAAAATGCCCGGCAGCGCGACATCAAGTTACGGCCATGATTTGACAACCCCAGCTGTCGGACACACCGTTGAACATATCAATCACTCGTTAGCGCTAATCGATAAAGGAGGCCCCGTGTCTAAAAATCTGGAAAAACCGCTCCAAAATCCCAAACCCAGCACCTGTCAGGTCGTAAAAAACCCTAAAGGATTCTATTGCATTCGCTGCAACCTGAGTACAGAAGCAGAACAAGGCGAGCAGTGGGAGTGCTGCCCCGATTGCGGAGGCGATCTTCGGCGAAATGATGACTGACGGCAGCAGAAAACGACAGGGGCAGGTCTCAACATTTCACACAAAGAACGCTTTCTCAAACATGAACGTCACGATGTTCTGCATAAAGCTGTTCGGGCGGAGAAATGTCTATGTCATTCCGCTCGACTCAATAGTCCTCTCTACTAGCCGATGAATCAGGGCGAGGCTGAACGCCTCTTCAGCGGCTCCCATGACGGATTGTTGAACGATGTGCCGGACACCGGCCGACTTCGCCGCTTCTACTGCGTTTACTTAGAACCGCGTATGATCGATTGCGTTCGGACCAAGGAGAAACAGCTCTTCACACCCCTTAAATGCCGTACGAAGCCCATCCGGATCGTTGTAGTCGATAAGCACGGCATCTATTCCATGCCCCAATTCCCGATAGAAAAGCGTCTTGTTAAAAATCGTTGCTGTTGGGAATCGTTGTGAGATTGCCGGATTCTCCGCCGCAGTCCCTGACGCTCTGGTTGCACAAGGATGAATCGCTGTCGAAATAGAAGGTTACTTTGATCTTGTTGCCGTTTACAGCATTGTTGGCTTTGAATTTCATGGACTTCTTGGTCTGGTTGGGGCCGATCAGCAGGCGCTGTCCGCCGACGGGCACCGGTTGGGTATAGTTGTCGATGATCAATGTCCCCTGGGTCACCATTTTGAGGTAATAGGGCGTGTTGTTCTGGAAGGTCGCCTGCCAGGTTTTGGCCGTGTTATCCCATTCGATCCGCGTGATTTTGGTATCAAATACTTTGGTGACATATCCCATGGAGTGGATCAGGTTGGTGATGCTCTTTTGGTCAATAACCTTGTTGGTGGTCTTGTCCCTGAGTTCGACTGATAGTTCTTCAGTTCTGCAGCATCGGCCCCAATAGGCCTTGATGGCCTTGGATACACCCGGTGCGATCGAGGAAGTAATGAGCCGACCGGAACCGGCCACCGGCGGATTGTGCGCTGGAGCGAATTGAATCTGGGTGGCTTGGAGAAGCAGCCGCCTGGCATCGATGGTGCCGCCGCCGGTGTTTTTAACGGTGGCAACCCAGAACCATCGGCCGTCGGTCTCGGTGCCGATTTCGAAATTTGTGATTTCCGCCTTCATCAGGTGCTTGACGGCCGGGTTGATGGCCTTTGTCATAGTCTGCTTCGCAGGCGCAGCGCGCATGGTTTTAGGGGTTGTCCCTGCAGCCGGCGTTTTTGTTATACCAGCGGCTGGAGGCGCGACCCTCATTGCCTTTTTTGCGGCTTTTTTAACTGAGATCGTGATGCTCCTGGTATTGTTGTCCTCATTGGATTCGGCGATCCTTTTGGGATAGTCGGCGGTGGCTTTGACAAGGTATCTGGCGGGCTTGCCTGGCCTGAACTTCCGGGTATAGCGCCATTCCTGTCCGATATTGAGCGCCGGGACCTTTACGGTCTTCGGGACCGATTCGCCCCCCACTTTCACACGGGCCATCGACGCACCGGCGCGGCTCCGGCCGATGTTTTTGAAAAAGACCTTGATCACGAGTCCGGAGCCGGCGGTGGGTTTTCCGGGTGAGTAGGTGATTTTGGACACCACCAAATCCGGCGGTAGCGTCTTTTTGGCGGCAACGGTGGATTTAGCGGCGCCGGGCCGCATCTTGGTCGCCTCTTCGGCTCCAGCGGAGATGGGCATCTGCAACAGAAGACAGGCGGCGGCGATGGCCAGGATCAATCGGTTGAAGCATCGCATTCCATTTTTCCTTTCATTGGGACAGGTTCTAAATTTTTTCATCTCGTCAGGTTCCGCGTTACTGATAGGTGCATGATTGCATCCAAAAGGTTCAAAAAAATTGTAAATGGCAATTATAGACAATACCCGATATCCCATCTGGAAGGCTATTCTTTTTTCGTCTTGTTCTTTTCCAGGATTTCCCTGATTTTTTGGGATAGGCTGTGCATATTGAAAGGTTTCTGAATGAAACCATCGCGTCCGCGCTTAAGGATTTATACAGCCTCTAAGCTGGTCAACGGTTTCGCCGCCGCCGGTCTCGGGCATGCTTATCTCCAGAATGATCAGGGATAAATGCCGTGAACCGCATCCAGCGCAGTCAAAGCCGGGTCGACAGGCAAGTCTTATCAAGCCGGGGCGGATCGTGGTTGCAGGCTTCCCCCAAACCGCGGCGCCTTGATATTGACTTGATGCGTGTTATCACGCGCGCAGTCCTATGCATGGTCGGCGCGGATGCCGGTCCGTGCCGAAATGAAAGGCGTCCATTGGGGTCTACGATGGCCCTATTCAAGAATAGTTCATCGTAGACCCTTTATGACCTTATTTTAGCCCTTATCAGGAAATGACCAGCGGCTGGCCTGTCGGGCGTACCGGTTGGAGCGTCAAGTTCTATGGTAGATTTACGAGTGTTGAGAATCCTCCGGAAAAGACAAGGTTGGTGGCATCTCGGGCAACCGTCCGGACCCGCCATTCATCTACTGCAGTGCCACCTGCTATGGTTGCCGCCTGGGCAACGAGCGCTGCCGGGATGGTAAAAGATTCCTCAGTGGGTGCCAGTTTCGCATAGAATACTTCATTTCCTACATCGTCACTGAGTATGACAACCAACTCGTCCACTTCCCCCCAATTGGCCTGACCCGTGGGATTGGTCCAGGAAAGCTCAAGGTCGCCCGTGGTGACATTATATTGACTGTTCATTACGGCGCTGGCTACATAAGGTATTAACACCGGAGCCGGAACATCCCGGACAACAGTCAATATTTGTCCATTGTCCATCTCCACGTCCACCGTGTAAGTATCGGGCGCTAGAGTGTTGAATACGCCGAGAACGCCCGTGTTATCAACTTGCTGCACCGGGTTGCAGGTTCCTGTCCTGCAATCCAATGACAGAATTTGAGTGTGAAAGAAGCGTTCCGAATCTGGCGTTACCATGACACTGGAAGAGTCCCAAATTTCAACAGCCACCACATCTGTATCCACTATGGGGCCGCCATTATCGGTGATACCGACCAAGCCGACATATATGGGGCCAGGGTTCGATTCTATATTGCGGTATTGGATATAGGACCAATCGACACTATAATTGTTGGCGCTGCCCTGACCTGAAAGTACTCCTGCGCTACCGTCGCTGCTTCCACCGCCACATCCAAAGAGCGCAATGCAGCAAAAAACGAGAAACAAACATAAAATCCAACGATATCCACACCACCTCTGACCAAACTTTTTCCGCGCAAATTCAGTTTTCAACATCAGCTCTCACTCCTTGCGAACTTGTATCCCCGGAATTTTCATATTCCGTCATTGAGAGAATAAAAAAGATAAGAATGGGCTTGTTGCGCCGCCGAGTATGCCTAAACGATGCTTGTGTGTCAACCTCGTTGTTCGTACAGGCTAAAAAATGAGGTAGGTAACTATTATTCGCCCGGTCTTTTCGGATAGCGAAAAGTATCAGCACATAGACCGTCCCTGCATTTCGTTCGGTTAATGACGCGCTGAACGCTGCTGTTGGACCGGCGATGAGACTTAGCGGGTGTGATAATCAGCTGTACCTTTCCATGGTGTATTCCCCCACAATGGTTATGGTTGGAAATAGATACGGAATCACAGCTGTCCGCTTGGCGCTAAAGTTTTTATTTGGAGCGCCGATATATGGGCTAGTTGCTGTGACCTGGGTGGCCGTTCCCGCCGGATTAATCGAAATGCTCTCATCTGCCTTTCACGCTGATACGGATTTCCCATTATAAAGCCTGGAGGTTTTGGGGATGAAAATTTTGATTGTTGAGGATGACTTTGTTTCGCGGAATGTGCTTCAACGTTATCTGGCTGAATTCGGGCAATGCGATATTGCCATAGACGGGCAGGAGGCGGTGGATGCCTTTAAGCGGGCGTGGGGGGAATCCAGTCCCTACGAATTGATCTGCATGGATATTATGATGCCCAACCTGAACGGCCATGAAGCATTGATCCAGATACGGGATTTTGAAGAACAGATGGGCCTGGGCAGTGATGCGGAAGTAAAAGTGATCATGACCACGGCCCTGAATGATAAAAAGAGTGTATCCGATGCCTTCTATAAGGGGGCGGCGTCTTCCTATCTAGTAAAGCCCATTGATCGTGATAAAATAGTTGAAGAGCTGCGGTTGCTGGGGCTGATTCAGGCTTGATTTTCCCTTTTCGAACAAGTCGCTATCGCATTATCTTTGGTGGAACAGCTGTGCATTCCGCCGATGGTTGGGAACTCAGGATTCGGTATCCCCTGTCTGTTGCGGTTTCGAGGTCGGCAGATAGATAGTGAAGGTCGATCCCTTGCCCGCTTCGCTGTCCACTTCTATTCTTCCATTGTGTTTTTCGATAATGCTGTAGGACATGCTCAAACCGAGGCCGGTGCCCTTTCCGATCTCTTTGGTTGTGAAGAACGGATCGAAGATCTGGGATTGGATCTCTTCGGGTATCCCGCAGCCGTTGTCGCAGATTTGAACGACCACTTCATCGCCAACATGGCGGGTGCGCACGGCGATCAGACCGTCTTTTTCAATGGCCTGGGCCGCATTGATGAGCATGTTCATGAAGACCTGGTTCATCTGCTGGGAGAAGCACCAGACCGGCGGCAGCGGTCCGTAGTCCTTTTCCAGTTTGGACTTGTACTTGATTTCGTTCCACACGATATTGATGGTGGAATCCAGCCCTTGGTTGATGTCGGTTTCCACGCGGCCCTTTTTTCCGGGGTGGGCAAAATCCTTCAAATCTGCGACGATTTTTTTGATGCGCTCGGCGCCTTCCAGGGACTCTTCGATGAGCTCCGGGAAGTCCTCCTTTATAAAATCCAGGTCGATCTCATCCGCCAGCTTTCGCGTATGCGCAATGGAGGTATGGACGGATTCGGGCATTTCCTTGATTGTGGCAAGTTCATCCAGGATAGTGAATACGCGCTCCTGGGATCTCAAGAGCCGGATCAGGTCGTTCTGGTATCCGGACATGGTGCCCAGGTTGCTGGTGACAAAGGCGGTGGGGTTGTTGATTTCATGGGCCACCCCCGCGGCCAGCTGACCGATGGAGGCCATCTTTTCCGTTTGGATAATCTGCGCCTGGGTGGTGCGAAGCTTTTCAATCGCCTTTTCCAGCTTTTGCTTTGACGTCCGCAATTTTTCTTCGATGGAGATGCGTTTCTTGATCTCTTCTTCCAGTTTGAGATTGTTCTCGTTGAGCCAGCGGGTGCGATCGGCGATGACCGTTCCCATCGATTTGATGATGCTGGCGGTTTCGCGCTGGGACTCCTTCTGCAGGGTGATGTCCGTGGCGGTGAAGGTCACGCCGTTGTTCACATCCTTTCCGTCGGTGGGGGCGGATTTCAGGAGAATATCGAGGATCTGTCCATCCTTGGTCTGCCATTGCGTCTCCACCGTGCCGATGCCCAGCTCCACCATCATACCGTAATGCTCCCTGCCCACCCGCTCAAACTCATCATGTGAGCAATAGAGGATGCGGGCGCTCTCTCCGATCAGTTCATCCACGCTATAACTGGTCATCAGGCACATCTGCGGGTTGACGAATAGGAACCGGCGGTCGACGACAACGCCGATGGCTATGGGCGCCGCCCGATGGATACTGTCCAATAATTTTTGCGCACTGTACATTTCAAGCTCTATCCCTTTGGCGCGCGGCCCCTTTTCCGGTGAATGTCCGCTGGTCATGGCTTTTGATAGACGCTGGGCGACATGTAGGCCAGCTTGTGGTTCAGTCCGTTGAGGCTTTCGGCGCCGCCAATGATAAAGTATCCTCCCTTCAGCAATGCCCGGCTGAGCTTATGGACCACCTTCTCTTTGGTGGGAGGGTCGAAGTAGATCATAACGTTCCTGCAGAATATCACATCAAATGTTTGATTGGGGACCGGGTCTGTTAACAGGTTAAACCGTTCGAAGCGCACGCTCCTTTTAACTTCGGGCTTCACCCGCATCATACCGTCGCATTGTCGGGTGCCCTTCTGAAAGCATTGTTTCAATATGGGGACGGGAATATGCCGGCGGCTGTCCAGCGGGTAGACGCCGGCGCGGCCCTTGTCGAGGCACGATGCGGATATGTCGGTGGCCAGGATAGAAGCACGGATGCTGTGAAAGTGGCAATAGGCGGCCAGGGAGTAGGGTTCCTCCCCGCTGGACGCTGCGGCACACCAGATATGACGGCAACCGGCGTCGATCACCTTAAATGCGGCCGCTTCCCGGAAGAAGAAGGTGTGATTGGTTGAAATGGCATCCACAAACCGTTCGCGTTCTGTGGCATCTGTCCGGATGATGCTCAGATACTGTTCGGCCGACGCGTTTAGATATCGAAGCCGCCGACCCAACCTGGCGTTCAGCAGCTCACGCTTGTCGTCATTGAGTTTGATGCCGCACTGGGCGTAGACGAGGTCGCAATACTGCCTGAACAACCGGTCGGGCAATCGACCTTTGGCCGCGTCCGCTATTTGGATTGGATTCTGCAATGCGTTCATCATTTCCGCTCATATCCGCTGTTGCATATCATGGCCAGTGCCGTGCGGGAGATCTCTTCCAGGGGAACGATTTTTTCGACGCCCCCATTCTTGATGGCCTCTTTGGGCATTCCGAAAACCACACACGATCTTTCGTCCTGGGCGATGGTGCCGGCGCCGGCGCTCCGCATCTCAAGCAACCCGGCCGCCCCGTCTCCACCCATCCCCGTCATGATGACGCCGACAGCGTTGGCCCCGGCCGTTTGGGCCACGGAGCGAAACAGGACATCCACGGCCGGTCGCTGGTGATTGACCATGGGCCCGCCCTTGACTTCGACATAGTAGCGGCTGCCGCTGCGTTTGAGCAGCATGTGGAAGTTGCCGGGGGCCAGCAGCGCCTCCCCGTTGACCACCGCGTCCCCATTGGCGGCTTCCCGGACCCGGATCTGGCAGAGCGTATCCAGCCGTTCGGCAAAAGAGGTGGTGAATTTGGCCGGCATATGCTGCACAATGACAGTGCCGGGCGCATTGGGGGGCAGGGCAGTCAACACGGTCCTGATGGCTTCGGTGCCGCCGGTGGAGGCGCCGATGGCCAGAATCTTGTTGGTGGTTTGACGCAGGGCCGGAATCGGCCCGGTCGCTGCCGGCTTTTCCACCGAAGATTGGAGCCGGCGCTTGATCTCCACATGGGCTACGGCGCGTATCTTATCGGCCAGTTGAAGACCCATCTCCCCGACAGAGTAGGCTGCGGTCGGTTTGGAGATCACTTCAACGGCGCCGGCGGCCAATGCCTCCATGGCCATGGCGCCGCCTTTTTGTGTCAGGGAGCTCACCACGATGACCGGCAGGGGATAGTGTTTCATCAGCTTCCTGAGAAAGGTGAGGCCGTCCATGCGGGGCATTTCAATGTCCAGCGTCACCACATCGGGGTCGAGCTGTACGATTTTGTCTCTGGCCACATAGGGGTCGGGCGCGGTGCCGATCACCTCGATGCCGCGCTCGCGGTTGAGTTCTTCGGTGAGGACCTTGCGAACCACGGCCGAGTCATCCACTATCAACACCCGGATGTTGCGGTTCAACCGTGTTGCTGTTCCGGTTTGATTCGTTTTCATGGGTTCATGCCGCCATCATGATAGCGCGATAAATGATTCAATGTCGTCCAATTTCTCCGGTATACCGGCCATGATCTCCTGAAGATCAACGTCGCTGATCCCCATGGACTCAATCAACTGCTGATCAAACCGGTAGGCCAGGCCGTCCGATCCTGCGCCGATGCCCATCATCATGCAGACGGTGTCACTGAGATGAACGATGGCGGTCTCTTGGGGCGCTAAGACCGATTCTCCGGGACGATGGTGGTATTTGATGATGTCCACCATCTTCTCGCTGAATTGCCATACCTGGGTCGTCATGGCGCCCAGTTCGGCATGGTCGATGCCGATCACCTGTTTTTCCGCTTCTTCAAAGCTGTGATCTCCCCTGGCCACCAGTTCGCTGATCTCCTTGGCAAAGGCCGCCACATGCTGTTCCAGGACCACCTTGCCGATATCCTTGAGCAAGGCGCAGGTAAAGACAAGATGGCCGTTATCCAGCGCCAGTTTTTGGCACAATTCCTGGGATACCAGGGCCGATACAATGCCGTTGCGCCACAAATCATCGGTTTTCAGCCCGTATCCCTCCTGGGGGCGTTTGAGATTGTCGCTGCTGTTGGACATCAGGGCCAGGGAGACGATCTCATCCATTCCCAGGAAAACCACTGCCTGCTGGACAGACTCGATGGGTTTGGTTCGCCCGTAGAGCGCCGAATTCGCGGCTTTGAGCAGATTGGCCGTGGTGGTGGCGTCGTGGGAGATCACCCGGGCCAGATCGTCCATGCTGCTGTCCGGGTCCTGCTGAATGGCCAGGATCTTGTGCACCACCCGCGGAACAGGCTTCAATCCGGCAATGCCCTTTACGATGGTTCTGAGATCGGTCATACGAATTTCTCACCCCGTCCGGAGAGCTTGAGCCCGGTTTGGCCGCCCCTGATCGCCAGGCGCAGGGTGCGGTTGGCGTTTCCCCCCAGGTCTGAAAAGTCGACGACCACATTGTTGCGGTCAAAGATTCTTTGGACAGCCATCTGATTGCGCTGACCGATATTGAAGAATCCCTGCTGGTCCAGCACCTGCGAGCCGCCGGTCACCACTACCCGCAGCCGGCTTTTAGCGGCGCCCAGTTCATAGGCGGCTTTAAAGAGCCGGGGAATACCGGTGTCGGCAAACATGAAGGGCTTCTGCCGGGCCTTGTCCTTGTCCAGACCGGATTCGGGCAGCATGAAGTGAAGCATGCCGCCGACCCTGGCCGCTGCATCGTAAATGGCGATGCCGATGCAGGATCCCAGAGAATAGGTCACCAATTCGCTGTTCGGATCGTTGCTCACCTTCATGTCGGCGACCCCTACAATAAGTTTCATCTATCCGCCTGCCCGCCCTTCATCGAAGATCGCTGTCAGGCCATGGCCAGATGCCAGATGCCGGCCATGTCGAGAATCAGGCCGACCCGCCCATCGCCCATGATGGCGCCGCCGGCAATGCCATCGACCTCCTTGAGCATCTCCCCCATGCTTTTGATGACGACCTCTTCTTTACCCATCAGTTCATCGAGCAACAGGCCCATCCGTTTGCCGTCATACTCCACGATTACCACTAATGCGTCCCATGGGGTTTCGATGTCGCTGCGGCAATCGAAGATTTTTCCCAGGCGAATCAGGGGGACCAGTCGGCCCCGGGAGAGGATCATCTCCCCCTTGCCTTCCACCGTCGAATACTGCCCCCGGGTCGGCCGGAAGGCTTCGATGATGGAGAGCGCCGGCAGGACATAGCGTTCGTCACCCACCCGCACCACCATGCCCTCGATGATGGCCAGGGTAAGGGGCAGGCTGATCACGAAGGTGGCGCCATTGCCGGCGCAGGTCTGTATATCGATCCGGCCGCGCAGTTTTTCGATGGATTTTTTGACCACGTCCATTCCGACCCCGCGGCCGGAGATGTCCGAGATCTCCCTGGCGGTTGAGAATCCGGGGTGGAAGATCAACTGGTGGATCTCGTCTTCGCTTAATTTCTTATCATCGGTGATCAGACCGTTGGCACTGGCTTTTTCGAGGATACGCGCCTTGTCCAGCCCCCGTCCGTCGTCGCTGATCTCCACCACGATGTTGCCACCGCGGTGGTACGCTTTGAGACGGATCATCCCTTCAGCGCCTTTGCCGGCATCCTCCCGCTCCTGGGGGAGTTCCAACCCGTGGTCGACGGAGTTGCGGATCATGTGCACCATGGGTTCGTAAAGCGCATCCACCACGTTGCGGTCGATTTCCGTCTCCTCTCCTTGCATCCGGAGGTGAACCTGTTTGCCGGAGCTTCGCGCCAGATCGCGTACCAGGCGCACCATTTTCTGGAAGGTGCTTCTGATGGGGACCATACGCAGGGTCATGGCCATGGTCTGCAGGCTGGAAGTGATCTGGTTGAGCTGCCCCAACGTGTGTGCCAGGCTCTGATCTCCCGCCGCGATCAGGTAGGGATGCTGCCGCAGCATGGCCTGGGCGATGACCAGCTCACCGGCCAGATCCACCAGATTGTCCAATTTGGCAGTATCGACCTTAACCTGCAACTCCCGCTTGCGGAGACCGCTTCGCTTCTGTTCCCGCAGCGCACCAGCCACCTGCCGGGTATCGACCACGCCCTCCTCCACCAGGATTTCTCCGATCTTTCTGCCGGGTGCCTCTTTTTGCAGGGCCACCGCCGCTTCCAGTGCCCGGGGGGATACCGAGCCCTGATCCACGAGGATTTCACCGATGGGTTTAGCGCCGCGCCGGGCCACGGCCTGGATCTCTTCGATGCGCATGACCACCGGAACGATGTCTATTTCGTTGTCCAGTGCCGATCCGCTCTCCATCCCGTTTTGGACGCCTTCCACCATCTTCTTCAGCAGGTCCACCGAATCCAGGATCACATCGGTGACCTCGGCATCGACGTTGATCTCGTTGCTGCGGATTTTATCCAGCAGGTTTTCCGCGCGGTGGGCCAGTTTGTTGATGCGCTCCAGCCCCAGAAAGCCGGAGACGCCTTTGATGGTGTGGAAGGAGCGAAAAATGGTGTTGATGCTTTCGTTGTCTTCCGGGTTCTGCTCCAGGTCGATGAGGCTGACTTCAATGGATTCCAGTCCTTCCAGGGACTCCACCACGAAACCGGAAAAGATCTCCAGGTCTTCTTCGCTCAGCTCCGGAGAGGGCGCGTCAAAGTGCTTCAAATCATCAGGAACACTTTCCGGTGTCACTGCCGCATCGGCTTCCGTCGCGCCGGATCCGGTGTCGGCGGATGTCGGAGGGGCCGGCTGCGCGCCCAACGCTGAGAAGAGGTCCGTCAGATTCGATGGGTATGCCACCCCGTTTTTCAAGCTACGGCAAAAACCCTGAAGGTGCTCGATGCCGGCCGCAAAGGGCGCCATATCGGCGGTTTCACGCAGGATGACCCGTTCGAGATAGGCGCTCAGCGCGCGAGTCAAGGCCGTAAAGGTCGTGGCATCAAGTGTTTGGCTGCACGCCTCGATTTCACCCAGGTGGTTGAGCATCTCCCCCAATGCAGGGATGTCTTCGCCTTCCATGGTCACCAGCGCCAGCGCAATGGCTTCAATTTGACTATGGATCTTCTCCAGGAGCTCTGACATGAATTGCCTCTTCTATCTCCAAACTGCTTTCATCTGAACCGGACAATCGTCTTATGCCGCGTCTTGCAGCTGCGCCATCTCCTCGCTGCTGAGCACCGTGTCGATGTCGAGCAGTATCTTGACGCCGCCTTCCACCTTGGCCATTCCAAAAATATAATCGGTGTCCAGGGAGGTGCCGAAGGAAGGCGTCTCCTCGATCTCCTCCCCCTTGATATTGAGGACTTCCGATACGGAATCCACGACGGTACCGATGATCATGTTCATGGCCCGGCCGCCGATCTCAACCACCACGATACAGGTGCGGTCGGTATATTCACTCTCCGGCATAGTGAATCGCAACCGCAGATCGATCACCGGGATCACTTTGCCGCGCAGATTGATGACTCCCTTCACATAGTCCGGTGTGCGCGGCACTGAAGTGATCGGCATCATGCCGATGATCTCTTTTATCTTCAGAATGCCGATTCCATACTCCTCATCGGCAAGGGAGAAGGTTAGATATTTTCCCTCCTTGTCGGTCAAGGCATCTGATCCATTCTCAGGAGAATGCCGGCCGTCTTCTTCGCCGGAGAGGGCAAAGGAGACTTTGCTGCTTTCCTTATCCGTGCCTTGTTCTTCCAAGTGGCCCTTTTCCTGGGTTTCGTCCATTGTATTCCTCCATCGGCGGTCAGGTCCGCCGCCGTGAAACGATTGAGCCGTTCAATGGTGAATGCGGCCCTTTGCGCAGCGCGGTTCGCGGGCTAAAAATTTTCAAAATGGTCATCTTCCATGGGGATGACCGCTTCAGGTTTGACCGGCTTCACCTGGAACGCCTTGGCCAGCCCATGGGATGGATCTATGGGAATGGATTTATGACCGTTTCCACCATTGGCATGGTCGGAGCGCAAGCGGTGGGAAAATCCCTTCTCTGTCGCGGAGCTGTCTTCCTGCCCCGCTGTTCTATGGCCCCCCACCAGCATTGTCAGGTGATCGACGATCCCTTTCATCTGCATGGCCTGGGCATTCATTTGTTCGGAGGCGGAAGCCGATTCTTCGGCGCTGGCCGCATTTTGCTGGGTCACCTTGTCCATTTCAGTCACGGCCTGGTTGACTTGACCGATGCCCTGGGATTGTTCGGTTGAAGCGGCGCTGATCTCGCTGACCAGATCGCTGACCTTGCCCACGTCTGCGGCCACCTTGCCAAAGGCGGTATTGGTTTCGGTCACCAGTGCGGAACCATCCTCCACCTTGCGGACCGTGCTTTCGATCAGCTCAGAGGTGTTTTTGGCGGCATCGGCGGCCCGCATGGCCAGGTTACGCACTTCATCGGCCACCACAGCGAATCCCGCGCCGGCTTCGCCGGCCCTGGCCGCTTCCACGGCTGCGTTCAGCGCCAGCAGATTGGTTTGGAAGGCGATTTCGTCGATGGTTTTGATGATTTTGGAGGTCTCCTCGCTGGCCGATGCAATCTGACCCATGGAATCCGTCAAATTCTGCATGGACGCATTGGCATCATCGACAACCTTGTTGGCCTCTTTCATCAAGGTGTTGGCCTGGTTGGCATTATCGGCGTTCTGGCGTGTCATCGATGACATCTCCTCCAACGCCGAGGATGTTTCTTCTATGGATGCCGCCTGCTCCGATGCACCTTCGGCCAGAGACTGGGAAGCAGAGGCCACCTGGCTCGAAGCCGAGGCGACCTGGGCGGCCCCTTCTTCCATTTGATGGGAGATTTGGGACAACACTTTTACGATACCCTTGGCGATAAAGAAACCGAACAATACGCCGGCAAAGATGGCGACAACGCCGACGACGGTGACGTTGCGTTGGGTGTTCTGTGCGGCGGCCAGCATCACGGCATCGGTCATGATGTTTTTGCGGGCCTCATGCCGAATCTCTTTCAAGGTGCCCTGAACACGATGGAGCGCCGGAACGGTCTGGGTGGCGTAGATCTCCTTTGCTTTCTGCATTCCCTTGAGTTCGTGCTCGGCCTCCATTTGAAGATCGGTCAGGTTTTTGAGGGTCTTTTTCAGCAGCGGAATGGTGGTGTTGGCAAAAATCAGTTTGGCCTCTCCCGGCGAATGCTTGATCATCGCTTCGATGGTTTTCGCCGATTCGTGCAGGGATTTATGGTGAACGACCATCTCGTCCCAGGCGCTACGGAATTCCCGGTCTCCGGCCTCGTAGGCATGCCGGGCCTTGTCGGAACGCAGCCATTTGCCGAGGGCGCAGCGTGTAGGATCGGTCTGCACGCCGAGGGATTTGCCATCGTTCAGGAAGGTGTCGCGAATCTTCGCCGCCCAGTTCAGGTGGTCGATTTGGCGCTGGAGAATCAATACCGGCAACTCGGTATCGGCCTGTTTGAAATGTTCGCCGATGGCGATGGCGGATTTGTGCAAATCCCGATGGGGCGTTTCAATGGCTTTGAGCAACGGCGCCAGGCTGGGAACCATTCGCTCGGCGCTCTTGCGTCCCTCGCCGTAAAGCCATTGGCCGAATCCGCACTTTTGATGATCGGTCTGCACCTCCAGTTTGGTGACGGTATCATCCGTCAAAAGCTGGTTGACCTTGTTGACCCAGACAAGATGATCCACCTCTTTTTGAGCCAGCACGCCGTCAAGCTTGTTGCCGTCGATGACCTGCCCGGCATTGCGGACGATGCCTTTTACGCCGGTATAGGACAGCAGACCGACCAAGCTGAGCAGCACCAGAATAATGCCGAATCCCATGCCGACTTTTTGGCCGATGGTTAAATTTCTCCAGTTCATTAGAATCCTCCATTAATAAAAAATTGTCGTTCGCCAGGGGACAGTTGTCTGGTGCTGGACGCCGCCCGGGCGCTGGCCGGAAAACAGGTGCATGGCCGTTTTTTTGGTAATGGAAAACAATATCAGAATGAGTTGCGCATCGATCAGGGCGCGGTCCAAGGAGCGGGTGGGGCTTTGCGCTGCCCGATCATCTATCGCTGCAATCACAACGGCAAATGGGAACATCCAAATCGATCATACCAATTGTCATTTTGCTTTATCGGCATCTGCGCAAAAATAATGAGCTGAAAATATGAAAAATGGTGAAATTTAAAGAGAAGGATTACAGATTGTTGCAGCTATTAAACTGTACTTGTCCGGTAGGAATTTGATCTGTTTTATTGGATAATGATGTGCAAGGAGGAAATTTGCCCGCCCCGGATGGGGTCGAATCCTAGTATTTTCCGTGGCGGACGATCTCCCCCTCTATCAGGTAGATGACCTCTTCGGCGATATTGGTGGCGTGGTCGGCCAATCGTTCCAGATGGCGCGATATGAGCATAAGGTTGATGAGGTACCCGACCCGCTCCGGGTTCATTTTGATGGCGGCCTTGATGCGATCATAGGCCAGGGTTTTGAGCGCATCGACTTCATCATCCAGGGTGATGACTTTAAAGGCCAGGTCCACATCCACGTTGACCAGGGCATCCAGGCTCATCTTCAACATGGCCTCGGCTTTTTCCGCCATGGGAAGATAATCGAAGACAAAGTCCATTTCCGGTCTTTTGGATATGGTCAGCACCCGCTCGGCGATATTGACGGCCTGATCGCCGATACGTTCCAGATCGTTGTTGATTTTAATGACCGTAACAATGAATCGCAGGTCCACGGCGACCGGCTGGTGAAGGGCCAGAATTTTCAAACACTCTTCCTCCACCTCGACTTCCATTTCATCGATTTCCCAGTCGGTATCGATAATCTTCTGGGCGATGGCGACATCACGGTTATCCACGGCGGCGCTGGTCATGCGCACGCGTTCTTCAACCAGGGCGCCGAGTGATAAGATTTTCTTCTTGATTTTGTCCAGTTCTCTAATCAGATATCTAGCCATACTTACCTCTTTTCTATCCGAAACGCCCGGTGATGTAATCCTGGGTCAATGGATGGCGTGGGGTGGTGAACACTTGGGGCGTGTCGCCGACCTCAATCAGGTCTCCAAGATGAAAGTAGGCCGTGCGCTGCGAAACCCGGGAGGCCTGCTGCATGGAGTGGGTGACGATGACAATGGAATACTGCTGCCGCAACTCGTGGATCAGGTCTTCGATTTTGCCGGTTGCTATGGGATCCAACGCGCTGCAGGGCTCGTCCATCAGAATGACTTCCGGCCCCACCGCAATGGTACGGGCAATGCACAGCCGTTGTTGTTGACCGCCGGAAAGCCCGGTGCCGGGATGGTCCAGGCGATCCTTCACCTCTTCCCATAAGCCGGCTTTCACCAGGGAAGTCTCCACCAGCGCGTCGGTTTCGGCTTTATTGCGCACCAATCCATGAATTCTGGGGCCATAGGCGATATTGTCAAAGATGGATTTGGGAAAAGGGTTGGGTTTTTGAAAGACCATGCCGACTTGTGCCCGCAACGGGACCACATCCACGGATTTGTCGTAAATATTGACATCGTCCAGGTAAATCGAGCCGGTGACCCGGCAGCCGTCAATGGTGTCGTTCATTCGATTGAAACATCGCAGAAAGGTGGATTTGCCGCAACCGGAGGGGCCTATCATGGAGATGACTTCGTTGCGGCCGATGTCCAGGGACACCTCCCGGATGGCATGTTTATCGCCATAGTAGACATTGACATTGCGGCATGTCATGCGCGGATCGGTTTCCAGAAAGGGGTTACCGACAGTTTCCGGCACCTCTGATTGTTGGGGGGGCGGTTTTATCGTCGTGCTCCCTGTGTCTGTTCCAACGCTGAAGGTCTTTTCTTCCGCCGCACCTTTATTTTCGGTGGTAGCGTTGCGGTTAAATGCAAAGTCCATATCCGTGTTCCTTTTCTCCGGACCTCAAAGCCATAACACAAGCGGTGCCGGCCGACACCGCTTGGCCATTGATTTCAACGCCATGGTCTATAGATCGTTCAGCGACAGGGGCTTCATGGTCTTAACGGCCTCTCTGAACATTTTGCGCTCCGCGTCCGGCATGGGGATCATGCCTTTCTCGGCCAGATAGCCATCGGGGCCCCATGCTTTTGC
This sequence comes from Desulfobacteraceae bacterium, assembly GCA_037387725.1. Taxonomy (GTDB): domain Bacteria; phylum Desulfobacterota; class Desulfobacteria; order Desulfobacterales; family Desulfosarcinaceae; genus JARRKU01. Next base: position 27,901 of record JARRKU010000032.1, on the reverse strand, counting down.
ACTGGTGAATTCGGCCAGGTATTCCCGTATTCCCGGAATGGTGTCCACATGGGCTTTCTTTACATAGAAGTACAGCGGACGGGAAACCGGGTATTGGCCTTCGGCAATGGCATCGAAAGTCGGGGCCACGCCGTCGATGATGGAGCCTTGGATTTTGTCGGCGTTCTGATCCAGGAAGCTGAACCCGAAGATTCCGACGGCATTGGGATTGGCGTTCAGTTTTTGGACGATAAGGTTATCGTTTTCGCCGGCTTCAATATAGGCGCCGTCTTCACGAATGGTGTGGCAAAGGGCTTTGTAGGCATGTTTGTCTTTTTTCTTCATGGCCTTGATCCAGGCAAAGCTCTTGGCGCCGCCTTCCATGGCCAGTTCGACAAATGCATCGCGCGTACCGGAGGTCGGAGGGGGACCCAATACTTCGATCTTGATGTCCGGCAGATCCGGATTCACATCTTTCCAGGTCTTGTAGGGGTTGGGGATGGTTTTTTCGCCGCCATTGGGGTCGGGAACATTCTTGGCCAGCGCCAGATACACATCCTTCCGACTCAATTTCATGACTTGGGCCTTTTTGGAATTGGCCATAACGATGCCGTCGTATCCGATCTTGACTTCCACCACCTCTTTGGCGCCGTTGGCGATACATTTTTCCAGTTCGGACTTTTTAATGCGCCGGGAGGCATTGGTGATGTCCGGATGCTCTACACCCACGCCGGCGGCAAAGAGTTTCAGGCCGCCGCCGGAACCGGTGGATTCGATTTTGGGGGTTTTGAAAGCGGTTGTTTTCCCGAATTGTTCTGCGACGACAGTGGCAAAGGGGTATACCGTGGATGAACCGACAATACTGATGTAATTTCTTACGGATCCTGCAGCGGCCATACCGGTCACACCGGTCAGCACCATGGCCGCGGCGCCAATCAATAACATTGCTTTTTTAAACATCTTTACTCTCCTGGTTCATGCATTATTTCGATTTTTCAGTTCGTGTTCAATGTCCTGTTGCTTTATCTTCTGCCGCCACTTCCTCGAAGCGGGTCGTTGGCGGTGAAACGGCGATATGGTTTTCTACCATCGCCTTTCAAACTTCTTTCTCAAAATAACGGCCAATCCGTTCATGGCGATCAAAAAGGCCAGCAGCGCCATGGTAGCCGCCGATGTCCGCTCCACAAAGGCGCGTTCAGGGCTGTCGGCCCAGAGGAAAATCTGTACCGGCAGGGCGGTTGCCGGGTCGGTGAAGCCATGGGGGATGTCCACGATAAAGGCCACCATGCCGATCATCAGCAATGGCGCCGTTTCTCCCAGGGCGCGCGCCATGCCGATGATGGTGCCGGTGAGCATCCCCGGCAGGGCCAGCGGAAAGACGTGATGCCAGATCATCTGCATTTTGGAGGCGCCCACACCTAGGGCGGCATTCCTGATGGAGGGCGGTACAGCCTGCAATGCGGCTCGGCTGGCAATGATAATGGTGGGCAGGGTCATCAGGGTAAGGACCAACCCTCCAACGATCGGCGCCGAGCGTGGCAGGCCGAACGCATTGAGAAAAACGGCCAGTCCCAAAAGACCGAAGACGATGGACGGAACCGCGGCCAGGTTGTTGATGTTCACTTCGATCAGATCGGTCCAGCGGTTTTTTGGGGCAAACTCTTCCAAATAAACGGCCGATGCGACGCCGATGGGAAAGGAGAGGATCAGGGTGATCAGCAGGGTGAAAAAACTGCCGCACACCGCTCCCCAGATGCCGGCCAATTCAGGCTCCCGGGAGTCGCCCGCCGTAAAGAAGGATATATTGAACTGCTTGCGGAGAAGCGGCTGTCGCCGGTCTCGGTTTTGCGTTCCAAATGGCCTTTGATGAGCATGTCCACATCGTCGTCGGCTGGTACCCAGACCCATTGGCGGGTTCCAATGAGCTTGCGGTTTTCCAACACCATCTTTCGCAATCGAAAGGCGGCCCCAGAGCTGACCAGCCGGTAGAGCTGGCGTTTGTCGCTGCGTCCCTTGACCTCCGGGAACATGTCGCGAAGGGCGGCTTTGACGATGCCGGGATAGTCGGCGGTGTTCAGTTGGTCCTGGGGCAGCCGTTCCGGGTCGAAGTGGACATGGATTTGAATATGGGTCTGAAAAAGGGCCGTATACCCGTTTCCGATGATGGTGATAAACAGAAAGGAGAGAAACACCAGGCTGGCGATTATGGCCCCCAGGCCCATGATTCTGAAGCGCCGTTCCGACCGGTATCGTTTGGCCAGGCCCTTTTTTACGATATCGATGGCTTTGGGCTTGCTTTGGGGTGTATTTGTTTGCGGTTTATTCATATTGTTCCCGATACTTACGCACCACCCGCAGGGCGATGATGTTGAGGCAGAGGGTAAAGATAAAGAGCAGCAGGCCCAGCGCGAATGCCGCCAGGGTCTTTGGGCTGTCGAATTCCTGGTCTCCCACCAGCAGGGTGACGATTTGAACGGTTACCGTGGTGACGGTTTTCAAAGGATTGACCGTCATGTTGGCCGTCAATCCGGCCGCCATTACAACGATCATGGTTTCGCCGATGGCGCGGGAGACGGCCAGCAACACGCCACCCACGATACCCGGCAGGGCCGCCGGAATCACCACCTGGCGGATGGTTTCCGACTGGGTGGCGCCCAGTCCATAAGCGCCGTCCCGCAAGTCCTGGGGCACGGCGTTGATCATGTCGTCGGAAAGGGAGGAGACGAAGGGGATAATCATGATCCCCATGACCAGACCTGCGGCCAGGGCGCTCTCCGATGAAACATCCAGACCGATGGAAAGGCCCAGGGTGCGGATGAACGGGGCCAGGACAAGGGCTGCAAAATAGCCGTAAACCACAGTGGGAATACCCGCCAGGATCTCCATCAGCGGCTTTGCCACGGCACGGAATTTTTTGCCCGCGTATTCGGACATGTAGATGGCGGACATCAAACCGATGGGAACGGCCACCGCCATGGCGATGCCGGAGATCAGCAGGGTCCCCACCAGTACCGGAATGGCGCCAAAGGCCCCGGAGGAACCCACCTGGTCCGCCCGGATGGCCATCTGGGGACTCCACTCCAATCCGAATAAAAAGTCAAAGATCGATATGGCGTGGAAGAAGCGAATGGCCTCAAAGAGCACGGAGAGCACAATGCCGATGGTGGTAAAAATGGCCACCGTGGAACAGGCGCCCAGCATCCAAAGCACCAGCCGCTCCACATGGTTCCTGGCACGCATGCGGATCTGAATGCGCCGGCGGACCCATACCAACCCCATGATGGCGACCGAGATGGTCGCCACCGCAAGGGCCGCGTTGCTGATGCCCTGGAGCCTGCGGTAGTGATCGGCCGCCGCCTGCATGGCGGGGCTGACCTGGCCGGAGACGATGTTGCCGCTGACCAGGTTGCGGATATCATTTATGATCAGGCCAATGCGGTCTGCAGGCAGCGATTGCAGCTCCGGCGGCAGTCCCGACACCACAATCTGCGTGATGATATGGCCTTCGAAAGCCTGCCAGCAGGAAAAGACCACCAGAGCCGGCAACCCGCACCACAGCGCGGCCAGCATGCCGTAATAGGCGGGACGGGAATGGAGCTGATATGTGCTGCTGCGCCCGCCGGCCACGGCCACTGATCGGCGCAGGCCCACGTAGTACGCGGTAAGGGAGAGAAGCAACAGCAGGAACAATAGGTTGCCGGGATTGATCATTAGCGTTCGACTCCAAATTTGCGACGATTCGGTACGCCGGGATCTTTTCTTAGAAGTGGTTTACAACCTGCCTTGGGCCCCATCCCGGTGTTGGATCGAAGAGTCCGATCCTAAAAATACTCAATGTATTCCTTCGGTTGAACTTTTCGTCCTGCCTCGACCTTGAACCCGATTGAAGGGTTTAAAACCACTTCTTGGATAGCCGGCAATCGGTCCAATGACATCTACCGATCGGACACGGCGCAACCTATTGTTCCTGTGTTTGGGAAGTATTGGGATATTGTTAGATTTATGTTAGAGGCGGCTGGCCGCCTCCCTTCGATTTTAAGGTATTACCCTATAGGCAGCAGTAGAGCGGGAGCCGGTCTACCCGCACCAGTAGATTAGTTGTTTTCAAACCGGGTGCTATGCACCCGGTTACAACTGCAACGATCGAAGCACTAACGTGCTTTTGTTTTTCCGGCCTATGGCCGGCCAAAACGCCCACCCCTGTAAGGTGTGGCATTCATTTGCGGCCATGGGCCGCCAATGAATGGGGAGACGGAACGTCGACCAGCGTCTACGTTTTTACCGCGTGCAAAGCACGCGGTGTCCAAAAACAAATCCAAGCCACCCGCTACGCGGGTGGTCGTTGACTTTGAGGCTATTTCTAACACGATTCTAACATTTCTCTAGTACGGTTGCGCCGCTTCACAAAGGTTTGGGAATTGTCATGAAAACCATTTTGATACCGCTCCGGGCCATCGTCCGGGGGCAGGTGAAACGGATCAATTGACGATGGCACCCTGAAAAGAAATAGCGCTGCTTTTATATCTCCTGATGCCTGCAAAAAAATAGGCTTTTGAGCCGCATCGCGGACCTCTTTTTTCTCTCCGATCATTCCGGACCAAAAACTTTAGTATAACGGGGCGCTAACACAGATTGAATACAGCAGTCTCAATAGACAGGGTGTGCTTGGGAATTCCACTCCGCATATTCTTTTTTCTATTCGACCGGCTATATATCAGGCTTGCGCCTTATGTGGATTCCGAGTATAATCATTTCATGTCAAATCCTGTGGATCGGCATCTTCCTTTATATGGGCCGCAGTCAGGTGATCGGCTCCCGCATCTCTTTCCATGTCCGTCAGGACCGCATCTAGAATCTTTTCTGAACAGAACAGGAACCTATGAACCAGAGCAAGACGTACGTCATTGACACCAATGTTCTTTTGGATGATCCCGGCGCACTTTTCAAGCTGCGCAACGGAAATGAAAACAACGTCTTTATTCCCTACCATGTGCTTCTGGAGCTGAACAAGTTCAAGAAAGACCCCCGACTGGGTCACATCGTGGCCAAAGTGATCCGGCACCTCAGCGATCACAGCGACCAGTTCACCGTTCTCTCCACCAAGGATGTGGCGCCGCCCTTTGCCCAGCAGGTGGATCACCATATCCTGGACGAGATCCATGAGAGCGGATTGGAACAGCCCATCCTGGTGACCAACGACAAGATCCTGCAATTGCAAGCTTCGTTGCAGGGGATTCACAGCGAAAACTACAAGGATTCGGTGCCGTTCAAATCCGAGGCCGAGTACATTACCGGATTCGTAGAGGAGCGGGAGGAGGTGTTCGCCAACTGCTTCATGTGGGGAGATGCCGGCAAGCCGGTTTTTTTCAGCAACAACGGCCAAAAGGTGATCGACTACCAGCACAAGGTCTGGAATGTCACGCCGCGTAACGTCTACCAGAATCTTGCCCTGGAGCTGATGGGGGATGAGTCCATCCATGTGGTCTCCATGCAGAGCGAGGCCGGCTACGGGAAAAGCTTTCTGGCGCTGGCCACGGCGTTGTTCCTGACCCTTGAACGCAAAGCATTCAGTAAGATTTACGTGGTCAAGCCCATGGTGGAGATCGGGCAGAAGATGGGCTACCTGCCGGGCGGGGTGGAAGAGAAGATGGAACCGTACACCCGCTATATCCTGGACCTGATCATGAAGCTGCATAAGTTGCGTCGCGCCAATCGGCTTTTTCTCAATCCGGACGGCCAGCCGCCCCAGCTCAACCCGGCAAGATTCGAACTGCTGCCGCTGACCTACATCCGGGGGATGAACATCGAGAATGCCGTGGTGATCATCGACGAGATCCAGAATATGTCGCGGGGAGAGTGCCGGGCCCTGTTGTCGAGAATGGGGGAGGGGGTCAAATGTTTCTGCCTGGGGGACACGCGCCAGGTGGACCATCCCTATCTCAACGCGGAGAACAATGGGCTCAATTGGATCGTCAATAAATTCAAAGGGAACCGGGGCTATGCCCATTTGGTTCTCAAAGGAGACAAATCCCGGGGGCCCATCACCGATATGGTGATCAAGTCCGGTTTGTAGCGCCGGTATCGGCTTTACCCTTAATTGCCGTCATCTTTTTTCCAGCCCAAAGGCCTTTCCATCCAATCGATCTTGCCTGGCCTGGCCTGATGTGCCATTATTTTTCGTACAGCCCATTCGCATTCGGCTGCTTACCTGTGCAACATTGGGGCTTACGCAATATCCTTATCATCTGTGAACGACGCGACTGCAAGGGAGGGAGAGGCTCATGGTTTCGAACGTGATGATTGGCGGTGCCGACGGAAAGCCGGTCCAGCAATTTGGCCGCATGAGCAACCGTCACGGCCTGGTGGCCGGCGCAACCGGAACCGGCAAAACCGTGACCCTGCAGGTCTTGGCCGAGGGGTTCTCCAAAATTGGCGTTCCCGTATTTGCGGTGGATGTCAAAGGCGATCTCTCCGGAATCGCCGCGGCCGGCCAGCCCCACCCCAAAATTGAGGAGCGGCTGGCCAGGATACCGCTGTCCGACTACCGGCAGCAGCCTTGCCCTACTGTTTTCTGGGATATGGACGGACGCCACGGGCATCCGGTACGCACCACCATCTCTGAAATGGGGCCCCTGCTGCTCTCCAATTTGCTGGAATTGAACGACACCCAGACCAGCGTCCTCTATGCCGGGTTTGACCTGGCCGACGATCAGGGCATGCTGCTCCTCGATCTGAAGGATCTTCGCGCCCTGTTGGGGTGGATGGGCGAAAATGCCGGTGACTTGGGCAATGAATACGGCCACATCAGCAAATCCAGCCTGGGAGCCATCCAGCGGCGGTTGCTGGTTTTGGAGGAACAAGGGGCCGAGATCTTCTTCGGCGAACCGGCGCTGCAACTGAACGATCTGATGCATACGGACTTTTCCGGTCGCGGCGTCATCAGCATCCTCGATGTCCGGCGCATCATCCATCAGGCCCCTCGGGTTTACAGTGCTTTTCTCTTATGGCTGTTGGCCGAACTCTTCGAACAGCTTCCCGAGTGCGGCGATCCGCCCATGCCGAAACTGGTCCTCTTTTTTGACGAGGCGCATCTTCTATTCGACGGGGCGCCCAAACCGTTGCTGGACAAGATCGAGCAGGTGGTTCGGCTGATTCGATCCAAAGGCGTGGGGGTCTATTTCATCACCCAGAGTCCGCTGGATATTCCCGAGGACGTCCTGGGCCAGCTGGGCATGAAAGTGCAGCACGCCCTGCGGGCCTTCACTCCCAAAGATCAAAAGACCATTAAGGCGGTGGCCGCATCCTTTGTGGCCAACCCGACCTTTGGCACGGCGGAAACGGTGACGGCCCTGGGTACCGGCGAGGCGCTGGTGTCGGTTCTCTCCGATGAAGGCCGGCCTCTTGCCGTTGAAAAGACGTTAATCTCGCCCCCTGAGAGCCGTATCGGTCCCCTCACGGATACAGAGCGTCAGGCGGCCATTGCGCGTTCTCCCCTGCAGGGCCGCTACGATCAATCCATGGATCGCGAGTCAGCCTACGAGTTGTTGAAAGAGCGGGCCGAAGCCGCCCGGGCAGAGGCGGAAAAACACCGGGCCGAGTTGGAAGCGGCCGAGCGCCGCCAGGCCGAGGAGCGTGCCCGGCGCAGCAGCGAAAGGGGCGGCGGGCGGCGACGCCAATCCGCCGGAGAGGCCATGATCAAGAGCGCCGCCCGGGCCATCGGCAGCCAGATCGGGCGCCAGATCATCCGCGGTGTGCTGGGGTCCATTTTCGGCCGCCGATAAAGGTTTGACACCCCTGCGGAAGTTTATCTATACTTGAATAAATCCACATTCGATACCACCGCTTAATTTAGACGGCTGGGCTCCTTCTCACGCTGCCATTCAACGGGTCGGTACGTTGCCGGAACCGCGTGCTGCCGCTTCATCTGTGTCGTCCATCGGCTCTTAAGCCGGATTCAGGCGAAACTGCCCCCTATTGGGCTCGCGCAATAATAACGTCGCATTTTTATGCGCCGGTGCATCCTGCCTAACTGTGTCGCCAAGGTGCAGCAATATCGAGATATTCCTGCACTCAGGCAGGCGCCCAGACACCTGAAAATGCAAATTTACGATTGTGCGAACCCAGAATGCCGTTTCGGATTCTTCCGGCGGAAATAGGCGAGCTTTTCCAAGAACCCTATCCAACGAGAGGAGGAATTCATGGACAAACAACTCATCAACTATCAGACCCTGCTGGAAATAACCAATGGCATCTCGGCCAGCAACGATCCCCAGGAGATCCTGCTGCTGACCGTCAAGAGCGTCAAGTCCGCCATGAAGGTCAAGGGATGCACCCTTTTCATGATTAACCGCAAGACCAAGGAGCTGGAGGTGGCGGCCTCCGATGGCTTGAGCAAGGAGTATTTGGAAAAAGGTCCGGTCAGCTCCTTAAAATCCATTGCCCAATCCCTTGAGGAGGGACCGGTGGCCATTACCGATATCCTCGACGATCCGCGCCTTCAGTATCCCGAAGCCGCCCAGAAAGAGGGCATCGGCTCAATCTTGTCGGTGCCGATTCAGATTCACAGCCGGATCATCGGCGCCATGCGGTTGTACACTGCTGAGAAATATGATTTTTCCATGGAAGAGGTGAATTTCGTTCAGGCGGTGGCCCAGATCGCCGGTCTGGCCATTGATTTATGCCGGTTGAATAAGGGCTACAAGAGCAGCATCGAAATTTTGAAAACCATGCGCGATCCAAAGTCTTTGCCCTCCAAACGGCGAACACCGTACGAAGGCGTTCCATCTTATGCGGATTAGCGGATCAGGATGGAAGACAACCAGGCGCACAGGCGTCCTGGGCGAAAAATTACGCCCTGTTGCCAAAGAAAGGGAGCCATCGCAATAAAGATCGGGCGCCATTCCTTGGGTGGGACGAACTGGGGGGGAGAGCGTGTGGGATCTCCTCTCCTGTTGGCGGCGGCGGGTCCGGTGTAATGGACTGTCGGCCATGGTCCGCATCCATCGACCCCGGTTTCAATGACGCAATGCGGTCGGCAATAGCTGCCAGGCGTCGGGATGCTTTCCCATCGAGGGCCGGATGCTTTTCGAGATAGGTCAAAACGGCATTGGCATGGGGAATCTGCTTTTGGGAGATCATCGCCTCGGCCATCGACGCGGTGTGATGGAACTGATCTTCAGGAGCGTCGAAGTTTTCCTTGTACAATTTTTCAATGGCATCGGCGACTTCTGCCGGCGGGTGAAGCCTGACCAAGCAGTCGGCGACAAGGGGGTGTGTTTTTTCCGTGACACGCCCCTTTTGCAGTATTTCTGCCAATTCGGCCAGGGCTTCTTTGTAATGGCCGATCTGATAGAAGGCCCGGGCACAGATCATCATGTCCACTTCCGTGGCCTCCTCTCCCCACCCTTTCTTGACGCGGATGATATCGTCCACCGTGAGCCGGTTGGCCTCTTTCAGATCTTCCGATGCCAGCGCTGCGCTGATCTTTTCAATCCGGTTTTCGATGCCGGCCCTGAGGGCCGGGTCGATGTTGGGTGAGTCGACCAATAGGCTGCGGTAGGTGCGCAAGGCCTCTTTGTGCAGGCCTTGGATGCGATAGGTCTCTGCTTCTTTTTTTGCCAAAATGGTGGTGATCTTGCCGGCCATTTTAAAAAGCTCGTAAACAGGTTGGATACGATGCCGAACAGGTTGGTTTCAATTGCCGCGTAAACCCCTCCAAGGTTCCGCTGGTGGGTAGAGAATACTGGGGACGCTGCTTGTTGTCAACAGCGCTCCAAAGCGCTTCATTTTCAGCAGATTTTCTCTGGCCCTTATCCTGCCGCCGCACCTCGCCGTTGCTCAGAAGATGGTCCAATATGGAATAAATATGTCATTTGTGGTTATTAATGGTAATTTATGGTAATGACTCCAAATTCTAATTTGACACTCCCTGTCAAGATGGCAAATATCGGTAATCGATATGGAATGGAATGTGATGAGTTATGAAAGCGCTGTTCTCAACCAAGGAAGTCGCACAATATCTGGGCGTCAATGAAAAGATGGTCTACACCCTGGTTGCCGAAAAGGGGTTGCCCGCCTCCAAGGTGACCGGCAAGTGGATTTTTCCCCAGCATCTTGTGGAACAATGGGTGGTGACCCACACCCAGAATCTGCCATCCGTGATGGCCGGCGATGCCATACCAGAGGGTTTACTGGTGATGGCCGGAAGCAACGATCCGCTGCTGGACCAGGCCATCAGTCTGCATAACAGCCGCAGCACCCAGCGTCTGGCCGTGTTCGGCAACATGGGCAGCATGGGGGGCATTCGTGCCTTGAAACAGCGGCTCTGCCAGGTGGCCACCAGCCATTTGCTGCAGGAGGACGGCGATGAGTATAATTTCGACTTCATCAGCAAAGAGGTTTTGCCAACGCCGGTGGTGGTCAATTTTTGCCGGCGTCGGCAGGGCCTGGTTGTGGCCAGAGAAAATCCAAAGGAAATCCTCAGTACCGCCGATCTGGGCCGGCCCGGGTTGCGGGTGGTCAATCGCAAGCTCGGCACCGGTACCCGGCTTCTCTTCGACCAGGAGCTGAAAGCGGCGGGTATCCAATCCCAAAAACTATCGGGGTATAACCGCGATGTGGCCCGCCACATGGATGTGGGATTGGCGATCCTGGCCGGCAGAGCCGATGCCGGTCCCTGTATCCAGCCGGTGGCCGAACAGCTGGGGCTGCATTTCATCCCCTGGCGGTGGGAGCGATACGATCTTCTGATTCTAAAGGAGCGTTTTTTTGATCCTGCGGTACAGGGCTTTCTCGGTCTGTTGCACGAGAAGGATTTTCGGAATTTGACGAAAGGGTTAGACGGCTACGACTTGTCCATAGCGGGTCAGATGATATTTCCAACGAAGATTGAAAACTGAAATTCTGCCAATGGGAGGGACAATGAAAAAGCATTTGATGATGATGTTGGTTTTTGGATTGGTGTTGGGCATGGTGGGAATGATCTCACCGTCATTGGCCGCTGAAGGCCAAACATTGCTGATGGCCACCACCACCAGTACGGATAACACCGGACTGCTCGACTACCTTGCGCCGGAATTTACCAAAGCCACCGGCATCGAATTGAAATGGACGGCCGTGGGAACCGGTAAGGCGCTCAAGCTGGGCGAAAATTGCGACGTGGATGTGCTGATGGTCCACGCGCCGGGCGCCGAGAAGAAGTATCTGGAAGCCGGTTTCGGCATCGAGCGCCGGGAGGTGATGTTCAATGATTTCGTTATCATCGGCCCGCCGGCGGATCCGGCCGGTGTTAAAGGCATGAGCGTAAAGGCAGCGCTGCAAACCAGAGCGAAAAACAAGGCAAACTTCATCAGCCGCGGGGACAATTCCGGCACCAATAAAAAGGAGATCAGCCTCTGGAAGGGCACTGGAATGGCTGTCCCGGAAAAAGAGAGCTGGTACGTCCAGACCGGTCAGGGGATGCTGGCTTCCATTAATGTGGCCACCCAGAAAGACGGCTATACCATGACCGACCGCGGCACATTTATTAAATACGCCCACAACCACGGCGGGAAACCGCCCCTGGTGGTCCTGGTGGAAGGCGATGACATTCTGAAGAACCAATACAGCGTCATGCTGGTCAACCCCAAACGCTGCACCAAGGTACAGACGGATTTGGCCAAAAAGTTCAGCGACTGGATTTGCGACGCTCCGACCCAGAAGCTGATTGCGGATTTCCGGCTGATGGGAAAGCAGTTGTTTACCCCTAACGCGAAAAAATAACAAAAATTCGCCGGCAACCCCCATGTCGGGTGTTGCCGGTGGATCACGGCAACTCGAAAAGGCTTCAGATCTGACGCTCTGGCCCCGGTGCGGGCGGGTTAGCGATCGATATGAAGGGCAGGCCCGACCCGTGCCTGCCTCGCCGGTCGGGAGATTCGCCGGTGGCATTCGCGCCGCAAGTGTTATACATGATCCATCATGGAGTATCTTTACCAGGGCCTCATCCAGGCATTTAGACTGCTATTTACCGGCGATCCGGAGACCTATTCGGCCGTGGCCGCCACGGTCAAAGCGGCCAGCTTTTCCATGGCGGCCAGTTTGACGCTGGGCATCCCGGCCGGTTTTGCCTTGGGCCATTTTCAGTTTCCCGGCCGGCGTCAGGTTCGTCTGGTGGTGGATACCTGCCTGGCGCTCCCCACGGTCTTCGTCGGCCTGGTGGTCTACGCCATGATATCCCGCCAGGGGCCCATGGGGGATATGGGCCTGCTTTTTTCCATCCCCGGCATTGCCATGGGACAAACCCTGCTGGCCCTGCCCGTGGTCACCGCCCTCTCTGCCACGGCCATAGAGAGCATGGACGCCAACCTGCGGGTCTCCTTGATCACCCTGGGGGCCAATCGGCGTCAGCTGTTGCTCACCAGTCTGTGGGAGGTGCGGCACGGCATTCTGGCCGCCGGGTTGACCGCTTACGGTCGCGTTTTGACCGAAGTGGGCATCTCCATGATGGTGGGCGGCAATATCAAATGGCACAGCCGCACCATCACCACCGCCATTGCGCTGGAGACCGGCAAAGGAATGTTTGCCACGGGGATCGCCTTGGGACTGGTGCTGCTGCTGATCGCTTTTTCCGTGACACTGCCCGCGTCGCTGTTGCGGAAAAAATAGGAGCGCAGAATGCATCAGGACACTGAAACCCCTCATCCTCCAGGTCTCTGCCCATGAATGCCTACGAGCTTGAAGATATCGCACACGGTTACGACGGCCAAACGGTGTTGACCATCGAGGACTGGACGGCGGAAGAAGGTACGGTGTCCGGGGTGGTGGGTCCCAATGGGTCGGGAAAAAGCACCCTGCTCTCCCTGCTTGGATTTGTGACATCCCCCACCCAGGGAAAGATCCGTTTCAAGGGCCGGCCGGCCGAACCCTTTTCCGACATTGTGCGTGGAAAAGTGGCCATGCTCCCCCAGGACGCTTTTCTGCTAAAGCGTTCCGTATACAGCAATGTCGCCTATGGCTTGAAAATCAAAAAGCAAAATAGTGGGATAAAGACGCGGGTGCATGAGGCCCTGGATATGGTGGGTCTCGATCCGGGAACCTTTGCCCGTCGTCCCTGGTTTGCCCTCTCCGGCGGCGAAAGCCGGCGGGTGGCCCTTGCAGCGCGGCTGGCCCTGCAACCCGAAGTGCTGCTGCTGGATGAGCCCACCGCCAGTGTCGATGCGGCCAGCGCCCAGATGATCAAAGCGGCGGCCCTGCACGCCCGCCAGCAGTGGGGCACCACCTTGATCGTCACCAGCCACGATACCGAATGGCTGGCCGACATCTCCGACAACCTCCTGCACCTCTTCCGCGGCTGTATGCTGGGAAACGGCAGGCAGACCCTGATCTTCGGCCCGTGGACCGGGAACGGGAGCGGTATGCTTTGCAGGGCCTTTCCCCAAGGGCAGGTCCTCGAGGCATCCGGCCATCCGCCGGACCCGCAGAACGCGGTGGCCGCCATCGAGGCCCGTCAGATGCGCCTCTACCTGACAGCCGATGAGGTCGCACCCTACCACCGCCGGTTGAAGGGCATCCTCCTGAGACTGAGTTACGAACAGTCCACCCGTCTCACTAGCGCCGCTGTGCTTGTGGGGGGGATGATCTTCAATGTTTACCTGCCGGAGGCCGGGACAGACAACCGTCGCTTCCATCCCGGAACCGAGGTATGGGTCGGGTATGATCCCCACTCCGTGGCGTGGTTCTGAAGCCCGCTCTATTCTGTTGTTCCCCCCTTTTTCAGAAAAACATCATGCGCTGAAATTTCGCATCTGAGTGAACATAAGGTAACCCGCCAGGAAAATGTTCGAATTGTCCGAACGGTGGATAAGCATGCCTCCTGAATGATAAAGCCATAATGACAGAAGGTTATGGTACGGATACAGTGGCGCTGCCATGCGCTGGCATAATCGTTGCTGAATTTCCCAATGGATGATGAATGGCGGATAGCGCTTTACACGGACATATAAATCCAAAGGTTGAAAAAGAAAAATGGAGAATTCCAGGCCGATTGTTGCAGACCCGTATATCGCAGCGGAGACCGGAACCCGACGGTTCGATAAGGAGCAATACCGCTTGCTGCTGCAATGTTCCAGAATGCGGGATATGACCCGCTGGAATATCTGGCGCAGCCGGCACCGGGACGTGCCGGTGCTTCTGGAGGGGGCCGACCTCAAGCGCGCCCACCTTGTCGGGGCGGACCTGCGCTGGGCCAGTCTCGCCGGCGCCAACTTTCTGGAGGCCCATGTCGAAGGGGCCAATTTTTTCGGGGCCCACCTTGAAGGGGCCCATCTGACCATGGCGTTTCTGGAAGGCGCTATATTCCGATTCGCCAAGATCGACGCTGAGACAGTCATTGCCGAATGCTATTTCGATCGAAACACCGACTTTACCGGGGTCGGGCTGGACGCAGCCCGGATCGGCCCCAACCTTAATGAAGCCATGAAAAACAACATCCGTCGGAAGCAGTGGCAGAAATGGTTCAAGAGCGGGGCCTGGTGGCTGAGGCTGTTGAAAAACACCACGGTGCGGCCGTTCTGGTGGATCACCGATTACGGCAGTTCCACATCCCGGATCATTTACGCTTTCCTGTTTCTGGCCATCTGCTTCGGGCTGATCTACTATGGTTTTGAAACCCATCCCAAATTGAATGGGATCATCCACAATCTGCGCATCGGCAAAATGAATGACGGCTATGTCCTGGCCCGTGCGATGTATTTCTCCATCGTCACCATGACCACACTGGGATTCGGCGACATGCATGCCGTCGAAACCAGTGAAATCTGGGCGTTGTTCGGCTACCTTTTTCTATCGATTCAGGTGATCATCGGATATGTCCTGATGGGGGCGCTGGTGACCCGCCTCGGCGTGCTCTTTTCCGGCAGCGGCCTGGCGCAGAAACCAAATAGAACCAAGAAGATAAGACGTGGTTTACAACTGCCGTACTAGCCAGCCTCCAAAGCGCTCTTTATTGTCCCTGGGCGGCTGATTAAACAGGGCGGCCGTTTTAATCTCTTATATCGGACGTACATACTCCTGATCCGACCTCCAATCTGAGTGTTGTTTATCAAGCACCCCGCATAACGATACCCCAGCTTTACAAAAACACGGTTCATCCCGTAGGAATCGACCCGTGCAATGGTGTACGCCGTCTTGACCCCACGCTTCAGGGCTTCATCCTCCAGTCGGTTTAGAAGTCTGACCGCCAGTCCCATTCTTCTATATTCAGGCAGGGTCGCAAAATCCGTCATCTCACAGCATTGATGGATGTCATCGATTTCCGCAGCCGCAAGCGCGGCCATCTTTTTCTTGATCCTCGCGCAAAAATAGACGGCTTTATCTTTCATCATATGACGGATAAATTCCGGCTGATGGATCGGGAAAGCATAAGATTCAAACACCTGACCATAAACAGCCGCCATGGCATCGCTGTCTGCAGGGGTACAGACATTTATTTTTAATGAGGAGACAGCGGGCGGCTCAGGTCTTCTCCCCCTGCGTCGCATTGGATCGAAACCGGGCCTTCGGGATCGTCTTTGCCGATCCTCGGAAAAATACTTGGCGACAAACAATCCGTCGGTTTGGCCGTTGAAGAAGCCGGGGACCAGCGCCTCCTGTATGTAGCCGGCCGCTTGAAAGGCATGCCAGTCGGCGGCCGGAATTTTGGCGAAGATCTTGCCGTAGCCGTGTTCAACGGCCATCCGGTCAAGGGTTGCGATCAAGCCCTCATGGTCGGTGCCATGCAGATGCATCAGATAGATGCGGTCATTGTGCCGGCCATGCTGGACGACCGAGCCGTGTATGGTTTCAATCCTGTCGATCATTTCAAAATCGATCGGCCTGCACCAGAGATTTCAATTTCAGCAGACGTCCGCCGGTTTCCCCCAGAATTTCTTCGGATCCTGAGAAGTGCAATCGGATCAGATGCTTGACCGATCAGCCATGAAAGGCAAAACGCCTCCCCAAAAAACGGTTTAGCGCAGGTCAAAAATTGCGATAGACGATTCTGCCATCGAAAACCGTCATTGCAATGCCAATTTCGGGGATCGCGGACCATGGCGCCGTCAAAATATTCCCACTGAGAACCGCCAGGTCGGCCTTGTGGCCTGCAGCGATAACGCCCAGATCATAGGCCCTGTGAACCGCCGCCGGTGTTGCGGTATAGGCCATCAGGGCTTCGTCCACACGGACACGCTCGTGCGGATGCCAACCGTTCTCCGGTGTGCCGTCGGTCCGCTGCCGGGTTACGGCGGCATGGATGGCCGGCAGCGGCGCCGGGTCGCACACCGGACAATCCGAGCTGAACATCACCGCGGCGCCGCTGTCCATCAGGCGCCGGAACGCGTAGGACCATTGCCCCTTTTCTCCCACGACTGTATCGATGAGATTCATGTCCAGGACCATGTTGGACGGCGTCACGCACAGGGCCAGGTTCAGATCGCCCAGTCGCCGCGCATCCTCGGGTCGGATCATCTGCACATGCTCGATGCGATGGGCGATAGCGGGGCCGTGTCGCCCGGTTCGGGATTCCAAATCAGCGAACAGGTTGACCAATTCCCGGTTGGCCCGGTCTCCCACGGCATGCACCATGACGGAGAGACCGGCGGCGTCCGCCCGGAGGACCTTCTCGGCCAGTTGATCCATCGGTATCAGAGGCATGCCGCATCCGGCATCCAGAAAGGGGTCAATCATCCAGGCCGTGCGGGCCCCCATGCCGCCGTCCGAGAAAAACTTCACATGGCCGATGCGCAACCGGTCATTGCCGAATCCCGTGCGCAATCCCAATCCGATGATCGCGTCCAATTGCTCGCCCGGCAGGCTGACCCAGGTCCGCAAGGACAGGTTGCCCTCCGCATCCATTTTCTGGAAAGCTTGCAGGGCGCGTGCGCCGTCCTTGTCCGCCATCAGACGGACATCGACAATACCGGTAACGCCCCGGCGATGCAGCGCGGCAGTGGCGCTTTCAAAGGCCCGAATGACCTGATCAAGATCCGGCGGGGCAAAGGCATCGCGCACCAGGTTGATGGCCAACTCCCGCAGGATGCCGGTGGGTATCCCTGCGGTATCCCGTTCAATGCGTCCTTCCGGCGGGTCGGGTGTGTCCGCATCGATTCCGGCCAATGCCAGGGCCGCCGAATTGGCCGCGGCCAGGTGCAGGTCACAGCGCCACAGCAGCACCGGGTGTTGCGGGACGGCCTGGTCCAGTACGTCGCGGGTGGGCATGAGCGGTTCCGTCCAGTCGGTTTCATTCCACCCCTGCCCCATGATCCATTGGTCTTCGGGCCGGGTTCGGGCGCTCTGCCGCAGCCGTGCGACCAGTTCTTCAATGCAGGTGAGGTCATCCAGGCGGACGCCCTGGCGATTAAGGGCCCATTCATAAAAATGGATGTGGGCGTCGATGAACCCCGGGACTACCAAGCGACCGTCCAGATCGACGGTTTCGGCGCCTGCTGTGTCCAGGGCGAGGACATCGTTATCCTTTCCAACGGCCAGGATGCGGCCCGATCCCACGGCAACGGCCCGGGCATCGGGCTGTCGGGGATTTTGGGTGGCAATCGTGCCATTGAAAAGGATAATGTCCGGGGCGGATGGGGTGATGATGGTCATGTCGGGCATTTCTCCAGCGATAGGCGTTCAGACAATTCATTTGGACTGCGCTATCGGTCGTCGCGGTATTGCAATACAGCTTCCTCCCTCTATCCTTGCCAAATGAATTGTCTGAACGCCTATAATAAAAAGCCTTCCGGCAACGGATCCGCATCATCCACCACAAACTGGTGATAGCCGGTAATCTGGGCGCTTCCGCGAATCTGCCCCACGATGCCGTTAAATTCTCCGATCGGCAAGGTCTTGATGATGCGTCCTTCGAATAGCGTGCCCAGCGGGCCGGCATTGTAATAGATCCGGCCGGGTTCGAGTTTATTCTGATGATGGAGCAGCGTCATTTTAGCAGTGGTGCCGGTACCGCACGGCGAACGGTCCATATGGGATTCGCCGTAAATGACCGCACTTTTACCCCGCCCTGTTTCGGGGTCCCGATCATGGAACTCGGTCACGTCCACCGACCGCACCTCCGGGCGCAAGGGGTGGTGGACGTCACAGGCCCGGTTGGCGGCTTCGATGACGGCCATCCCCAAGGCAATCAGGCGATGACTGTTGGCCGGCACCAGGTCGATGCCCACGCTGGAGGCCGATACCATGGCAAAGAAACCGCCCACACAGACCAGGTCGATGGAGACCTTGCCGAATCCGGGAACGTCAAGCGTCCGATCCGTATCGAAAACAAAGGACGGCACCATGTCGATGGCCACGGATAAGACCCTTCCACCTTGAATGCGGGCATGGGCGTCCAATGGCCCGGACGGGGTGTCGACCGTGACAACCGTATCGCCGTCGGCGGCTTCCAGAATTCCGGTCTCGATCAAAGTGGCCACGGCGCCGATGGTGGCGTGGCCGCACAAATACGGATACCGGCGGGCGTCCATATAAAAGAGCCCGAAGGCACCGTTGGTACTGACCGGCTCGGTGACCACGGCCGCCATGATGCCCCGATGCCCCCTGGGTTCGCGGGTCAACAGGCGGCGAATCGAATCGAAGTGGGTCTCGAAATGATCCCGCTTGGCTTTCATGGTTTTGCCGGGAAGGCGGCCCACCCCTCTGACCAGCAGGCGAGTCGGTTCTCCCTGGGTGTGCGAGTCAATGGTAACCATGCGGTCCCTGAAGCGATCCAAAAACCCTTTTTCGAAACAGTCCATTCTGAGCATCCAGATGAATTATATTATAAAATCGGCTTTGAGATAATTCATTTGGCAAGGCCAGAGGGAGGAAGCTGTATTGTAATACCGCGACGACCGATAACGCCGTCCAAATGAACTATCTCCTAAAATCGGCTTTGAGATAATTCATTTGGCAAGGCCAGAGGGAGGAAGCTGTATTGTAATACCGCGACGACCGATAACGCCGCCAAATGGATTATCTCAAAGCCGATGGATCAGGTGGCAGTGCCGAGGGGCTACCTGAACACTGACCGCTTCACCGACCTCGTAGAGCCGGGTGCGCATCATGCTGATGATATGAATCTCCCGGCCGGCCCCCAGTTCGATAAAATAGCTGACCTCTCCGCCCATGTAGCTGCGGTCTTTGATGCGTCCCTCAAAATGGTTCAACCCCTCCGCCGGCTGGAAATTCTCCTTTGGAAAGGCGTCGAAGCGCTGGGCGCGCACGATCATCTCCACCGCATCCCCCTTGGAAAATTCGCCCTTGTTCTCCGCCAGGAGAATATCGCCGGTTTCGATACGGACATTCACGCGGCCGTTGTCCACCTCTACCACCTCTCCGGCGATGAAATTGGAATGGCCCAGAAAGTCGGCCACAAAGTGGTTGGCCGGTTCATTGTAGACCGATTCGGGGTCGCCCTCCTGCTGCTTGCGGCCGTCTTTCATCACCAGGATTTTATCCGACATGCTCAGGGCTTCGCGCTGGTCATGGGTAACGAAGATGGTGGTGACGCCGAGCATCTGTTGCAGGTTGTCCACCTCTCGGCGCATGGCCTCTCGCAGATTCTCATCCAGGGCCGAGAGGGGCTCATCCATCAGCAGGACGTCCGGTTCGATCACGATGGCCCGGGCCATGGCGATGCGCTGCTGCTGGCCGCCGGACAACTGGCTTGGCATGCGGTTCTCCACGCCGGGCAGACGAACCATCTCCAATGCCCGGGTGACCTTTTCCTTGATGTCGTCCTTGGATACCTGGCGATATTTCAGGCCGAAAGCCACATTGTCGAATATGGTTTTGTGGGGGAACAGGGCATAATTCTGGAAGATCATGCCCAGGTTGCGTCTGTGGATCGGCGTATCGTTGATGCGCTTGCCTTTGATGAAAATATCGCCTTCGGTGGGCTCCTCCAGCCCGGCCACCATGCGCAGCAGGGTGGTCTTGCCGCATCCGGAGGGTCCCAGCAAGGTGACCAGGCTGCCCTCCTCGATGTCAAAATCCATCTTTTCGACGGCAACAACCTTGTCGAAGCGTTTCATGATGCCTTTGAACTGAACCATGGGTGGTTTTTTGCCGGTTACCACGTCTGAAGTTCTCCCCTTGATGTAAATGAAAATACGTCCTAACTGCCCGCTTTGATCCTGTCCCATTTCTCGGTCCACTCCACTTGGTGGGCATTCCAATAGGACGGATTGGCGAACAGATACCCTTCCAATTTCCCGGTGGGGTCGAAGGCGGGCATCTTCTTGATCTTCTCGGTCAGCGCCACCTTGGACGGATCCAGGCTGGGCGGATAATTCTGTCCCTCGGCCACGGCAATGGCGGCCGCCGGTTCCAGCATGAAATTGAGCAGTTTCTGCGCCACTTCCAAATCGGTGCCTTTCAGGACAAAGAGATATTCCATCCAGGAGTAGGTCTCTTTGGGGGAGAGGTAGCCGATGGGGTGGCCTTCCTGTTGCAAAGCGGCCACTCGTCCGGACCAGGCCACCGTGGCATAGATCTCCTCGTTGGCCAGCAGACTCATCAATTCAGCGCCGGAGGACCAGTATTTCTTCATCAAGCCGCGCTGTTCCCGCAGGGCCGCCCAGATGGCCTTGAGGTCGGTAATGTTGTTGGGACTCTGGCCGCAATGCAGGGCCGCGTACCACATGTTGGTTCGAAAATCGCCTTCCCAGCTGCCCAGTTTGCCCTTCAAACTCTTGTCCCACAGCAGGGACGCCCCCAGCTTCTCCGCTTTGGCCTTGCTGATATGCTTTGTGTTATACGACGCCTTGACGCGGGTCAGGTAGGAATTCATGTCGCCGAATTCCCCATCGATCACTTTGATGCCCGTCGCTTTGGTAAAGGGTTGGAAGGCGTGCTTGCGAAAGGCTTCGGACACCGATCCGCCCCAACCGTCGAAGCGGATGGACTTGGCCGCCCAGGCGCTCCGTATGGCGCCGCCGAAAGGGGCGCCGACCAGTCCGAGGGAGGCGCCGGCCAGGCCGAGGTATTTCAGGAAATGGCGCCGGCTGAGCCGACCCTCCTGATATAATTCATATGCACGATCCAATTTCTCTTGGGTTACGATGGCCATGGGTTCTCCTTTCACCTGCGGGTTATTAAGTTATGGTTTAACCTTTGAGAACTTGCGGGACAAGTAACCGGCCAGCAAGGGCGTGGCCACGGTCAGCACGATCATGACAGCGCCCAGGGCGTTGATCTCCGGACTGATGGAATTTCTCAGCATACTGAATATCTTGACCGGCACGGTCTGGTTCTGGGCCGTGGCCCAGAAGAGCGTGGCCGTGATGTCATCAAACGAAATGGTAAACGAAAACAGGGCTCCGGCCAGGATCGCCGGCAGCAGAAGCGGAAACGTCACGTCCCGGAAGGTCTGGAAGGCATTGGCGCCCAGCGTTTTGGCGGCCTCTTCATATTCTTTCTTAATTCCCACCAGACGGGCCTGGACGATCAACAGCACATAGGGCAGCGTCAGCACCACATGGCCGATGAGCAGCAGGGCGAAACTTTTGGGCAGTTGCAGGAACCTAAGGAACAGCAACAAGGCCACCCCCAGGACCACTTCCGGTATCATGATGGGCGAGAGCAGCAGCGTGTTGAGCGTGTTTTTGCCGGGAAACTCGAAACGGATGAAGGCCAGGGCGGCCAGAATGCCGATAAACGTGGCAATCACGGCGGTCAGGGAACCCAGCACCAGCGAGTTTTTAAAAGCCTCGATGATGGATTCGTTTTGGGCCAATTTGATAAACCAGCGAAAGCTGACGCCTTCCATGGGAAAAATGCCGAACTGCTTGGGGTTGAGGGCCAGAACGATAACCACCACAATGGGAGCGAACATGAATAGATACACAAAAAAGGTGTAGATGCGAATCAGGGTCCATCCCGGTGAAAATTGTTTCATGGCCTAATTCCCCTGAAAGCTTTTGAAAATCCGGTTGATCCCCAGATAGCGGTTGTAGGTCCAGACGATCACGAACAGCAGTGACAACAAGACCACGCTGATGGCCGACCCGAACGGCCAGTCCAGGGTGCCGATCACCCGTTTGAAAATCAGGTTGGCGATCATGTCGTTGCCCGGACCGCCCAGTATCATGGGGGGCAGATAAGTGCCGGCGGTGAGCACGAAAACCAGAAGGCAGCCGGCACTGACACCGGGAAGGCTCAGCGGCAGGGTCACTTCGCGAAAGGCCTGCCACTCGGTGCAGCCCATGCAGCGCGCCGCTTCCAGCAGACTTTTATCGATGCCTTCCAGGCTGACATAGATGTTGAGCACCATGAACGGCAGCAAGTACATGATCAATCCCATGAGCACGGTGAGTTCATTGTAGAGCATGGATATGGGCGTGTCGATGAGGCCGATCTTCAACAAAAAGTGGTTGATCAGCCCCGTGTCGCCCATAATGTTGATCCAACTCATGGTTCGGATGATGAAGCTGACCCAGAAGGGCAGCATGATCAGAAGAAGAAAAACCTGCTTGTAACGACTTTGGCTGCGGTCAAAAAAATAGGCCGGCACATAGCCCATGACGACACAGATGACAACCGTTTCGAAGGCGATCCGGATTGTCCGGATGAGAATTTTCGGATAGAAAAAATCTTCGAAAAACTTGGCGTAGTTCCCCAGCTGAAAGGCCGGTATGTCGGCCCCGCTGGGGGCGCGCAGCCAGAAGCTGTAAACGATAACGAAACAGACCGGTATAACCAGGAGTAAAAGCACGGCGCTCAAGGACGGTGCCAGTAGCGCCCACGGTCTCCAATTGTCAGGTTTCATGGAAGATGCCCCCCGGAATATCATTTTTCGGTTAAGGGCAGAAGAGGACTTGCCATAACAATTGACAGAAAAAGTAATTTTAGAGGCAAGATCTCAAAACAAGTTATTCACCCCATTGTTGCAAAAGTCGGAGGGCTCCAAAGTCAAGGCGGCAGGGGTGTAACCGTAGTACGTTACTGCAAACCCTTGCCAACGAGGGATTTGGATTCCTCCGGCTTTCCCGAAGGGTAGAAAAGATGGCATAAAATAGACCCGATCCACAAGTGAACCATTGGTCAATTCCAAACCTATGGCTTAAACATGATATCCGTCCAACGCGCGTAAGGCTTTTCAATTCTTTTGCCATCTTTTTTATGCAACTGTGGGGTTCATTCTGTTTTCGCCGCCATCCTTTCAAAGTCTATCCGTCACTGCCGCTAATCGGCAGCATTTTCGACAGCAGTCCGGCCGTCTGAATCACCTGGTCCGCATATTTGGATTCGATTTCATCTTTTTGATGCTGCAATACGGAGAAATCGAAGGAGACCGCCCCGACCGCTTTGCCGCTGACGGGATCCGTCAGCGGCGCCCCGATAGCCAGCAGGCCCGGCAGGTACTCTTCTTGGGCCATGGCATAGCCGCACTTTTTGATTTCTCTCAACTCCGCCAACAGCCGCTTTTTCGTTGTGATGGTCTTTTCGGTTCTGGCGATCAATTTCATTTGGCCGATTTTGGCCTGCATCTGATCTTCCGAAAGACAGGACAGATAGGCTTTTCCCAGCGCCGTGTCATGCAGACAATTATTCGAATTGTCCGGCAGTTTGTAGGTCAGTGTTTCCTGGGCTTCCCGATGGTAAAGGCGCTTGAGGGTGTCATCCACTACCAGAGCCACATCAATACTGATGTTGTTTTCTTTGTGGACGCGATCCACCGCATCTTTGATCAGCCGCAAACGGTCCGTTGCCTTCATCAGGTTGTTGCAGAACACCAGACAAAGAATGCTCGGCCGGATCTCTTTGGTTTTGGCGTCTTTGTCCAGGTAACCCAATTCCGCAAGGGTATTGATATATCGATAGGTCGAGGTCGTGTTCAGATCCAGGGCCTTGGCGATGCGGCTCTGGGTCAGCACCGGCGTATCCCCGTTGAAAAGCGACAGGATTTTCAGTCCCTTTTCCAGTGACTTCGAAAAATAGTATTTTCCTTTTGACATTGGGTTTGGGTGTAAATTAGAATTATACTATTATTGAAATATAATTACTATAATAGTGTAATTTGCCAGATTTGGAAATAAATGTCAATTCCTATTTTATTCAACGGAAAGGGATGGGGCGTATGTCGCAGCAAGAGGCCTTAATCCATGTCGTTTTTCAGCATTCGGGTGATGAAAACCAGGTGGCCCTGCCCGAATTGATTGCCGCGCTTACCGGTTTCCTTGACCACTATGGTGTCGAATGTCTCGTGGGGCCTTCGTTTTATGAGATCATTCAGGCCGGTGACGACGGCCCGGCCAAATGGTCTCTACTGTTGGAAGCCTGCGGTTATGCCGACAATGCGGAGGGCTTTTTCGCCGATCTGCTCGCAACGTTGGCAGCGGCCGACGGATCCGGCAGGATCGCCGTCAATGATGTCCAATTGCCGCACCTGCTGCTGATGGCGGTCATGGAAGTCATCCTCCCCGGCAACCGGTTCATGTCCATCCAGACCATCGAACAGCTTGAGAAAGTGACCAATACCCGGATCGCCGATGACCATCGCGCGGATATGCAAACGGTTCTCGATACCTATCCGGTCCGACTGTCCATGCATACCGTTCGTCAGATGCGGGTTTCCCGTCATGTGGCCTACCAGTATATGCCGTTCCTCGAGGAACTGGACCCCGCCGGGCATACCAACACCTGGATCGGCCAGTTTCATCAGGGATTGCTGGAGCAGATGTACCAGAACCGTGTCATTTTTTTGCTCAACATGAGCTGTCCGGTCTATTGTCGTTTTTGCTTCCGCAAGCACAAGGAGTCGCGCAACGAGTCCAATCCCACACCGGCGGATGTGCAGCAGGCGGTCACCCACGTTCAAAACTCACCCGGCATCAAAGAGATCGTCATCACCGGCGGCGACCCGTTCATGAACCGAAAGAATATGGCCATGGCCATCGACGGCCTCATGGCGGTGGACCATGTCCAAACCCTCCGCCTGGCCACGCGCTCCATCGCCTATTACCCCCACATGTTCCTGTCCGACGATGGAAAACTGCTGCTTTACCTGAAACGGAAAAACCTCGAGCTTCAGGAGCGCGGCAAGCGCATGGAGGTGGCCACCCATTTTATTCACCCGGACGAGATTTCACCGCAGAGTCTGGAAATCATTTCCGAACTGGTCAGAAATGGCATCGCCGTATACGTCCAGACCCCGTTTTTGAACAATTGCAACGACAAGGGACCCGAACTGGTGCGGCTGTTCAGCCTGCTGCGCGGCGCCGGCGCCGAACTGCACTACATCTACATCCCCTGCAGTCCAATCCATGGCAACACCATCTACTGGACGCCGATCTCCAAAGGATTGGCCGTGGGCAACTATCTGCGTGCGCACCTGTCCGACCGCGTCATACCGAGGATCTGTACGGCCACGCCCATCGGTAAGATGGACTGGCACACCAGCGGCTGGGCCGTGGAGCCGGTGGCCGGCAAGGATAATTTTATCTGGATTCGGAGCCCTTATACACCGGACTATTTCAAACAATTCGCACCACTTACCGCCGAATTGGACAACATCCGGGTCAATGCGGAGGGAACCATCGACATCCAGTACATGGCCCAAATCGGCGACGAATCGCTCTTCCTGGGATCCAGACCGGAACGATCCGGCGGCGGGCCGAGGCCGATGGACCTGACCGATGCGGTCCTGGATGCGTTGCTGGACGATGAACGCATCGCGCCCTCGATTGTAGACACCGGATCGTCAACGCTGTCGCGTGTCCATGAAACCAGGGTCGAGGTTACGGCCGAATGGTCCCGAACCGATCTGGACATCATTTGCGCCGAAGACCGGATTACCGATGTGGTCATGGTGGTATCAACCGATATCGTCGATCATCTGTCTCAGATTCGCCGGATCGTGCGGGGCCTCGATGACTGCCCCCACGTGAACGCGCTGCGGCTGCGCAGTCGGGCGTTCAACTATCAGCCGCAGCGGTTCACCCCGGCGGTAATCGACCAACTGGGGGCCATGAACCGGCTCACCATGGTCCATCCACTGCGCCTGGAGATTGAAACCCAGTTCCTCGTTGCCGATGAATTGCAGCCGGAGCATACCCGGCTGGCACGCCAGCTGAACAACAGGGGCATTACCGTTTACGCCAACACCCCGCTGCTGGGACGGATCAATGATACACCGGAAGCCGTCCATCAGCTGGCTTACGGATGCCGCCGGGCCGGTATCGAATTCCATCACCTTTATGTCGCAGGATTGCCGGTTCAGAACCGATGGAATGCGGATCACCCGGTCGCACTGTACGACGTCATCGACATCGCCACGCGGGTCCGCCGGGAAGGCAGTGGCCGGGAGGTGCCCCGGTACATCATTCGCACGCCGCTGGGTGAGGTGGATTTCGGATTGTCTTCAACCATCGTCGGGCAAGGCGGGGCACTCAGCGTCAAACTGCTGCCCTATGACAGCGCCTATTTCACCGCCATGGATCCGGAATTCACCTGGCCGGAGAACGTTGTCGAAGATGACGACGGCCGGCCCATCGTGCCGGTGATCGGCTTGCACAAGGCCACGGACTTCGCCTTGTCGTAGAAGTGGTTTCAAAACCTCCCCTCGAACCCAAGCTCGGCGTTGGGGAAAAACGTTTAATCCTCGACATACCTGATGTATGCCTGCGGTTAAACGGTTTTTCCCCGCCTTGATCTTGGGCCCGATGGAAGATTTTGAAACCACTTCCAAACAGGAGAGCGCATGTACTACCCGTTTATGCTGTACAACGAAAACATCGACCACCGGCCCGTTTTCATCGGACTGCAGGGCGATCCGTATGTGGCGGATCTGTCACCCGACAGTCCGCTGCTCAAGGGAATGGATATGCGGGATCAGGAACGTTTCCAGCGGATCCTGGAGGACCGCATGGGCGAGACGCACCGCTGGGGATTTTCCCCTTACCTGGAACGGCGGGACACCCTGCTGAGCGATTGTCCCCAGATGGTGGCCGAACAGCGATTCATCCATCTCGGGCTGGACGTCATTGTCGATGTGGGTACGCCGCTGCATGCGCCTCTTGACGCCACCGTCGCCGAGAGCGGCTATGAAAGCGGGGAGGGAAACTACGGCGGGTTTGTTCTTTTAAAGCACGAAAGTGAGCGTTTCGAGACCTTCTACAGCCTCTATGGCCATCTTTGCAAGGACCGGTTGCCGGAAGTCGGAAAAGCATGCGCCGCCGGTTCGGCATTTGCCGAAATCGGTGATTTCCACGAAAATGGTCATTGGTTCCATCACACCCACATTCAGGTCATCACCCCAAAAGGTCTGGAGCAGGGATATTTATCCAAAGGATATTGTTCCCAGGCGGACCTGGCCCGGATCAACGCGCTGTGCCCAACACCGCTGCCGCTTTTCAAACGGGGTTGATCAATCCGGTGGATGGGACCAGAAGTGCCAGACATTTAAGATGCCGGACTTGTGATATCCGTTAATTTTTAAGCCCCATTCCCATCGACCCTGCTTCCATGAACTACCTGTCTGGGAACCAGAAAGAAAATGGACATAGATCAACCCACTCCTGGTTTAATGAGAATATACCGCAAATTCCATCGCTGCATAAATCTGTTTTTGGAGCCTTAGGCTAAGTCTCCCTCCCGCTGTCGTGAACATAGCGTGGCGGCGTCAGGTCCATCCCGGGCACTGATGGGTGTCCGGTCTTCTTTGCGGTGAAAATTCGGCGAATCACCACGAAAAAGACCGGCACGAAGAAGATGGCCAGTACGGTGGCGGAGATCATGCCGCCCATAACGCCGGTGCCAATGGCATGCTGAGCGCCGGAACCGGCGCCGTTGCTGATCACCAGCGGCAAAACGCCCAGGCAGAAGGCCAGGGAGGTCATCAGGATCGGCCGCAGCCGCAGGCGCACGGCTTCCAAGGTCGCCTCCATGAGTTCCGTACCTTGTTCCATCT
>JARRKU010000031.1:0-54355 GCA_037387725.1 Desulfobacteraceae bacterium | reverse complement strand
CGGTTACGGGGTGATCCATAGGGTGCCATCAGTCCGGCTTTGACTGAATCCGGCAGCGGTCGGTGCGACGCCATATAATAGGCGGCACGGGCAAAAAGATTGAACCGAAGTACCGCGTGCCGATCAGGGGGGGCGCTGATGCGGCACGCGGTACTTCGGTTCAATCTTTTTGCCCGTGCCGCCTTATATATGGCGTCGCACCGACCGCTGCCGGATTCAGTCAAAGCCGGACTGATGGCACCCTATGGATCACCCCGTAACCGGTTGGCGACCCTGAAGTTTGTCTTGGATATTCCGCTTGGTCCAAAGGATCCCAGCGGTTCGATCGTACAAAACGTTCAGCGTGGACTCCTTCGTATCTTCCAGCGTCCGGGCCTCATCCTATGGGGTGCCCATGATTTCGTATTCGACCGGGACTTCTACCTGGAGTGGCGCCGCAGATTGCCCCATGTGGAGGCCCACTGGTTTGAAGATGCCGGCCACTATCTGCTGGAGGACATACCGGATAAGATTGTTTCCCATATCAACGATTTCTTGCGCAACAATCCCTTGAAATGATAAGGGCTGACTGACTGATATAGAAAAAAAGTTATACGGTTAACACTTAACACTCTAAACCGCATCATCGGTCTTTCCTATACATGCAATCATTCGTTTCATTTGAAAATCGAGCCGCATCCGATATTTCCGTCAACGTGGCCCACTACCTCAACACCATGGCCCGGGTGCAACCCTATCGACGTGCGGTGGTGGCGCCGACGGCGCGGGACAGCCACGGGAGGGTGGCTTACAGCCATCTAACCTTTCGCCAGTTGAATCGTGAATCCGACTGCTTTGCCCACGGCCTGGTCAAAGCCGGCATTGGGCGCGGCGTCAGAACCATTCTCATGGTCCGTCCCAGCCTTGAGTTTTTTGCCCTTACCTTCGCATTGTTCAAAGTCGGGGCCGTGCCGGTCATGGTGGATCCTGGAATGGGCGTACGGCGGATGCTCGCATGCCTGCGGCAAAGCAAGGCCGAAGCGATCATCGGCATTCCGCCGGCCCATGCGCTGCGTATCCTCTGTCCGAAATATTTCAAGGGCATTCGGACCGCTGTGACCGTCGGTCGAAAATGGTTCTGGGGAGGCTTGTCGCTGAGAGATATTCGTGCCCTGCCATGGCGACCTTTTGAGATTGCCGACACACATAGCGACGAACTGGCAGCCATCCTCTTCACTACGGGCAGTACAGGACCGGCTAAAGGGGCCATCTATACCCACGGCGTCTTCGACGCCCAAATTAGGCTGATCAAATCCCAGTTCGGCATCTCCCTTGATGAAATCGATCTACCCACCTTTCCCCTGTTTGCCCTCTTTGATCCTGCCCTGGGCATGACGGCCATCATTCCGGACATGGACCCCACGAAACCAGCGAAAGTTAATCCGGAAAGAATCGTCGAGGCCGTGGTGAACCACGGCGTCACCAATATGTTCGCCTCCCCGGCACTGCTCGACCGGGTGGGACGCTACGGGAAGGCCAAAGGAATCAAGCTGCCGTCGCTCAAGCGGGTGATCTCGGCAGGCGCCCCGGCCTCCCCGGCCAACATCGCGCGTTTTGCCACCATGCTCACCGACGAGGGAGAGATCCACACCGGATACGGTGCAACCGAAGCCATGCCGGTTTCGTCCTTCGGCAGCCGGGAGATCCTCGAAGAGACCGCAGAACTCAGCGAAAAGGGTTTCGGCATGTGCGTGGGCCGTCCGATCCAGGGCATCGATGTTCAAATCATAAAAATTACCGACGCTCCCATCGAGTCTTGGTCGGATGCGGAATTGGTGAACGAGGGAGATATCGGTGAGATAGCGGTAAGGGGAAAGATCGTTACCCGGGGGTATTTCGAACGCCCCCGCCACGACGCCCTTTCCAAGATCAGGGATAACGGACAAATCTGGCACCGGATGGGCGATCTGGGATGGCAGGATAGCAAAGGCCGCATCTGGTTCTGCGGCCGGAAAAGCCACCGCGTCATTACGACGGACCAAACTTTGTTTACCATTCCGTGCGAGGCGATCTTCAACAACCACCCTTCTGTGTTCCGCAGCGCCTTGGTTGGTCTGGGTGCACCTCCCCAACAACAACCGGTCATTTGCATCGAACTGGAGCAGGAAAGCAGGAACGATGACAAAGCGGTGCTCACCCGCGAGTTGATGACCCTGGCTCAGGAACACCCCCTTACTGAGAAGCTGGAGACCTTTTTGTTCCACCCTGGCTTTCCTGTGGACATACGCCACAACTCTAAGATTTTTAGAGAAAAACTGGCGGTCTGGGCCCAACGAAAATTGGGGGATCGGTAAGATGACCGAAAAGCGCGTTCTGGTGACCGGTGGCGGCGGATTTCTGGGGGGCGCCATTGTGCGGCATCTGGTAGCCGACGGAATCCGGGTGCGCAGTTTCTCCAGGGGGCAATATGCTGAATTGGAGGCCCTCGGAGTGGAACAGATTCAAGGGGATCTGGCCGATGAAAACGCTGTCCGGGAGGCATGCCGGGATATCGAATCCGTTTTCCATGTCGCAGCAAAGCCCGGCATATGGGGCAAATATGCATCGTATTACGGCCCCAACGTCATCGGAACGGAGAACGTCATCCAGGCCTGCCGGAAGTGCGGTGTCCAACGATTGATCTTTACCAGTTCGCCGAGTGTGGTGTTTGACGGCGGCGATATGGAGGGGGTGGATGAATCAGTGCCATACCCTGCATCCTTTCACGCCGCTTATCCCCACACCAAAGCTCTGGCCGAACACTTGGTACTGTCCGCCGCAAAAGAGGGACTACCCGCCATTGCCCTCAGACCCCACTTGATCTGGGGACCTGGGGACAACCATCTGGTGCCACGCCTTTTGGCCCGCGCACACCGGCTGCGTCGGGTCGGAGACGGCTCCAATCTCGTGGACACCATCTATATCGACAACGCCGCATCGGCCCACTTGCTGGCCGAAAAACAGCTCGAGAAACACCCGGAATTAAGCGGCCGGGTCTATTTCATCAGCCAGGATGATCCCGTGCCCTTGTGGCATATGATCGATCGCATACTGGCGGCCGGCGGTAAACCGCCTGTCCGCCGTTCCATCTCACCCAGGATGGCCTTGTTTGCCGGTACCCTGTGCGAAGCGATTTACAAAGTGTTGCGACTTTCATCTGACCCTCCCATGACCCGGTTCGCGGCCAAGGAATTGGCCACCTCCCATTGGTTCAATATCCAGGCCGCCAAGACGGATCTCGGCTACACTGCCCAGATTTCCACCGAAGAGGGCCTCAGACGATTGGCCGACTGGCTAAAGAACCATCCGTACGGAAAATATGGGTAAGGTTAAAGCATTTGGCGTTTTCAACTGCGGTTTGATCAGGCCGGCACAGAGGCCGGCATTAGGAAGACCAATAATTACCCGCCGCTGTGTAGCACCTGCGATGTAGGGTCGGTCTCTGTGCCGGCCCGTTTGAATGAATGCCATTGTTGCTTTAGATATTACCAAAGCGGACAACATGATCATATGGAAAAGTCCCGTTGACACCTCCAACTAGTTCGTCCATATAAAATGGCCATATGATCCAGCAGACTATCAACTCGAAACAGTGCCAACCTTCCAGCGGAGGGATTGTATAAAGGCTATCCATGAAAAAATTCATCATTTCAATTTTGGGAAAGGATCGGCCCGGCATCATAGCGGCGGTCACCAAAGTATTGTTCGAAAACGATTTTAACATCGAGGATGTCAGCCAAACCATTTTACAAAATCAGTTCTCGGGCATCATCATTACAGAAGGGCCCGATGATATCACTCCAAAGGGGTTGCGAAACGCCTTGGACAAGGATACATCGACGCTCAACCTCCATTTTCATGTGCGTGAATTGGGCGATGTAGCGGTCGCCTGGACGACCTGCGATTGTGAGCCCTTTGTCATCACCACCCGCGGACCGGACCGCAAGGGCCTGGTTGCCCATATTACCGCACTCCTGGCCGACCACAACATCAATGTCACCCAGTTGCAGGCTGCCTTCCGCGGCGGAGATGATCCCGATAAAAACATCATGATTTACGAGGTGGACATCCCGCTGAACGTTGATCGGAACAAGCTGCGAAAGGCATTGAAGGAAAAAGGTCAAGCTCTCGACCTGCAGATCAGTATCCAGCACAAGAGCATATTCCAGGCTATTAATCGGATCTAATGCGGATGTTACTGCGCAGTTAGGTTTGATGGAAGTATAGCGCCACATAATTGCTCTATAGGAGCCTGGAGCTAGAAGTTTAAGCTCTGTAATTATGGGTATAATATATTTAATTATTAGTGCCCTTAATCCAATTTTTCCACGAAAACACGGAAGGCAAGAACACAGCCATGCTCACCCAAAGCGAAATCGTCTCCGTCCTGGACATGCTGCGCAATGAGAACCTGGATGTCCGTACCGTCACCCTGGGCCTTAACCTGCTTGATTGTGCCAGCGACGACCTCCACCGTTTCACTACAAAGATATACGA
Source organism: Desulfobacteraceae bacterium (assembly GCA_037387725.1). Taxonomy (GTDB): domain Bacteria; phylum Desulfobacterota; class Desulfobacteria; order Desulfobacterales; family Desulfosarcinaceae; genus JARRKU01. Next base: position 49,840 of record JARRKU010000031.1, on the reverse strand, counting down.
CCGCATCACCCAATCCGCCGACCAGTTGGTCTCCATTTGTAACGCCGTGGGTGAAAAGTTCGGTATCCCGGTGGTCAACAAACGTATTTCCGTGAGTCCCATGGCCGTGGCCGCCGCCCCGTTCAACCGGGAAGAGATGATCACCGTTGCCCGAACCCTGGATCGGGCGGTGCGGGCCGTTGAGGTCGATTTTCTGGGGGGGTTTTCAGCCTTGGTGGAAAAAGGCATGGCCAAAGGGGATCGGGCGCTTATCGATGCATTGCCGGATGCCCTGGCTGAAACCCAAAGGGTGTGCGCCTCCATCAACGTCGCCTCCACCCGGGCCGGCATCAACATGGATGCGGTACTGCGCATGGGACGCCGCATCAAGGCAGCAGCCGAGAAGACAGCGGACAAAGACGGACTGGCCTGCGCCAAGCTTTGCGTCTTCGCCAACATTCCCCAGGACGTGCCGTTCATGGCCGGCGCCTATCTCGGCATCGGCGAAGCCGACGCGGTCATCAATGTGGGCGTATCAGGACCCGGAGTGGTCAACAAAGCCATCGCCCGCGCCCTGCAATCCCAACCAGATATGGATCTGGGTCAGCTGGCCGGTTTGATCAAGCGTACCGCGTATAAAGTGACCCGGGTGGGGGAACTCATTGGAAGGGAAGTGGCCGAAGGCTTGGGAATTCGTTTCGGAGTGGTCGATCTCTCACTTGCCCCCACACCCAACGTGGGCGACAGCGTAGGAGAAATATTCCAGGCCCTGGGACTGCTTAATATCGGCGTGCCGGGCACGACAGCCGCCCTGGCCATGCTTAACGATGCCGTGAAAAAAGGCGGCGCTTTTGCCAGCACCAATGTGGGCGGACTGAGCGGTGCCTTCATACCGGTGAGCGAGGATCTCAACATCTCCCAAGCGGCTGAAGCCGGACACCTGTCCATGGAAAAACTGGAAGCCATGACCAGTGTCTGCTCGGTGGGACTGGACATGGTCGCTATCCCTGGTGATACATCGTCCGAAACCCTGGCCGCCATCATAGCCGATGAAATGGCCATCGGCGTAATCAATAAGAAAACGACCGCAGCGCGAATCATTCCGGTCCCCGGCAAAAAGGCCGGCGACCGGGCACACTTCGGCGGACTGCTGGGCGAATCGGTGATTATGCCGGTGAACAACGCCACAGCAGACAACCCTTTCATCCGCCGCGGCGGCCTGATCCCCGCCCCCATCCATAGTTTAACGAATTAAAAAAAGGTTTCTGGTTCATTGGTTTCTGGTTACGGAAGACATTTATGTCCTCACTCCCTAATTGCATCCTGCCCTGGGGAGGAAAAATAGAATTTTCGAGACTTCACCACAGATGAATAGTTAAAAGCTAAAAACCAGGAAACATTATCTATTTATTCCACGAAAACAAGGACGCCCCCACAGCAAGAAAAACCAACGTCATGACCGTCAATGTGGCCAGCTCGCCGCTCACATCCATCAATCCGGCGCCGTCGTTCATGATCTTTCTCACGCCGGCCAACAGATGGGTCAATGGAAACAACTTGGCGATCCAATGGACCCAGCCCGGCGCGCCTTCTATGGAGAACCACACTTCAGACAAGAACATCATTGGCCATGTGATGAAATTGAGGACGCCGTTGGTGAATTCTTCACTGGTCCCCCGGGAGGCGACCACCAATCCCATGGCGGTCAGGCTCAGACAACCCACCAGAAAGATGATGAACAGGTCAAAGTAGGCCCCTTCGACATTGAAATCAAAAACCATATCGCACCCTACCCAAAGGATGGTCAGGGTGAATATCAACAACGAGAGCCGGCTGATCATCTGGGCGCTCAGGTATTCAAAAGCACTCAACGGTGTGGCTTTCAACCGTTTCAGGACGCCGTTCTTGCGGTAACGCACTACCACAAACCCCACCCCGTAGAGGGCTGAAAACATGATATTCATTCCCAAAATCCCGGGGAAAAGCCAATCAATATACCGGATCTGACGGGCGGCCACATCCTGCTGCCGATTTAGCAGGATTGGATTGGACTGCGCGTCACCGGCGCGGATCATCCGCTCCACGATATATCCATTGGGGGATGTATCGCTCACCCAATAGGGATACGGCGCCACCCTGCTGTCCAGCAGCAGATCGATTTTATGGTGCTTCAATTTATTCAAGCCCTGCTCGAATGTTTTTAACTTTATATATTGAATATATTTTATATTTTTAAAGTATTCCGGAACACATTCGCTTTGACGGCCACCTCCGATTTCATCGCAGGGAAAGATACCCAGTTTATAGGTGTTGCGTTCTTGACCGCCAAAGATGATGGCGAATCCGGCGATCAGCAGGAACGGAAAGAGAAAATTCCACCCAAAAGCCGCTCTGTCTCTAAAAAATTCCCGGTTGCGGGCAACAATCATGGACCAGATGCGTTTAAAGCTCATTTTTCATTCCCTCAATTTCCTCCCGGTCAGATTCAAGAAGACCGTCTCAAGATTGGGCGCCTGCACCCGCATATGCGTCATGTCCGCGCCAGCGTTAACGAGATGGGTAACGGCTTGGTTCATATCCTGGATGCGGATGCTCAAGCCGTCGTCTTTCTCCTCGATGGCAAAAGGTATGTCCTTGACCGCCTGGAGCTCGTCCCGCGGCAGCGACACGGCCATTCCGCCGCCATGGGCATCGATGAGCCGTTCCGGGGACCCTTTGGCGATGATGCGGCCCCGATCCATGATGGCCACCTCGTCGCAAAGTTGCTGGGCCTCTTCCATATAATGGGTTGTCAGTATGATGGTTTTACCTTGGGACTTGATATTGTTGATAATATCCCAGAGATTTCGCCTGGCCTGCGGATCTAGACCGGTAGACGGCTCATCCAGAAATATCAGGTGGGGCTGATTGATCAGGGCTAAGGCGATCAGCAACCGTTGCCGTTGTCCCCCGGAGATCTTATCGTTCATTTGACCGCGGATATCATGGAGATGGCAGAGTTCGATCAGTTTGTGGATGTCATAGCTGACGCTGTACAGAGATTGAAAAGTGGCCAGGGTCTCCTCCACTGTCATAAAACCCAGCAGTGCCGTTTGTTGAAACATGATGCCGATCTGCTCACGGAAAGCAGCGGTGCGCTCTTTGCCCTGATAAAGCACCCGTCCTGACGTGGGTGAAATGATGTCTTCGATGATCTCAATCAGGGTTGTTTTACCGGCGCCATTGGGACCCAGCAATCCGAAACACCCGCCCTGGGGAACTGCCAGATTGAGATGGTCCACTGCTGTCAAGGAGCCGTATTGTTTGGTGATATCGAGAGCCTCAAGGATTGGGGTTGCTGTATTCATGGTTGTGATCAGTCGTCCGCATCAAGAGATTAAATTAGCCATTTCGCTTGGTCTTGCACCAAATCATCTTTATTTGAAAGGAGTCGATCATGCCGGACACCTCATTTCGGGCCATGGTGGTTGAAGAAACCATTGAGGGAGCATTTTCCCGCCAGATCCGAACCAGGAAGGTATCTGATTTACCCAAAGGCGATGTATTAATCAAGGTGGATTATTCATCCCGTAGGGGCGGTGGAGATCATCGACCGCCTTTCCGCATCGGCTCCGGCCAAACCCCTTTTGCCACAACGCTGGGCCGGTGTCATCGACACGGTGGGTGGCGACACGCTCTCCATAACCCTGCGCACCACCCGGCGGCACGGGGCGGTGGCCTGCTGTGGCAATGTGGCTTCCCCGAATCTTGACGTCACGGTGTATCCTTTCATCTTGCGCGGCATCGCATTAATCGGTATTGATTCAGCCACAACAGAGATGGACACACGGAACGCGATATGGCACCATCTGGCAGAAGAATGGAAATTCACAGGCCTGGCCTTCCTTGCCTCAACTATTGGTTTGGAGGATCTCGATCATCATATCGAAAAGATTCTCAACAGCCGGCAAATTGGACGCAGGGTTGTCGATTTGAACGATTGAACGGGACATTATGGTTGATTTTGATAAAATCGTAGACCGCCGCGCTTCTGACAGCGCCAAGTGGCGGAAGTATCACGGCAGCGATATCATCCCCTTGTGGGTGGCCGACATGGACTTTCCAGCCCCACCTGCCGTGATCGAAGCCCTTCAGCAAAGGGTGGGGCATGGTATTTTTGGTTATGGTCTGCCGAGCCGGCAACTCGCGCAAAGCGTCGTAGGCCACCTGCACCGGTCCTTCGGTTGGGAGATCGAATCCGAATGGATCGTCTGGCTGCCCGGCCTTGTCAGCGGGTTGAACGCCGTTTGTCGCACTGTGGGAAAGGAGGGAGACCGGATTCTCACCACAGTGCCCATCTATCCCCCTTTCTTGTCGGCTCCCCGCAATGCCGGGCGAATATCGACCACTACGCGCATGAACCGTCATCGCGGTCTATGGCGGATCGATATGGATCATTTGAAATCCGCCATCAAGGCCGACACCCGGTTGTTCAATCTGTGCAATCCCCACAATCCAACCGGCCGGGTCTTCACCCGGAACGAGCTGACGCAGTTGGCCGAGATCTGTGAAACGCATGATCTGACCATCTGTTCTGATGAGATCCACTGTGATTTGGTGCTGGAGCCCGGTTGCCGCCACATTCCCATGGCTTCTATAGCGCCGGAGGTCGCCCGTCGGACCATTACATTGATGGCCCCCAGCAAAACCTTCAATATTCCTGGCTTGAGCTGCGCGTACGCCATCATCTCCAACAACACGCTGCGGCGTCGCTTCAAGCGCGCCATCAACGGCATCGTGCCGCATATCAACGTTATGGGCATGGTTGCCGCCCAGGCAGCCTTTGAAAATGGCCGGGAATGGATGCGAATGTTGATCGCATACCTGAGAACCAATCGGGACCTGGTTAATGAAACGTTCAAGGGTCTTTCACCATTTGTAGCAGGAACGGTGGAAGCCACCTATCTTGCCTGGATTGATGTGCAGGGACTGAATGTGCCAAGTCCGGTGAAATGGTTCGAAGCTGCAGGGGTCGGCCTTTCCAATGGCATGGAGTTTGACGGCCCCGGCTTTATGCGCCTCAATTTCGGATGCCCACGACCGTTGCTCGAAAAAGCGTTGGACCGGATTGTCCGGGCGACGGAGAAAATGCCGTAAATTCAGGATCGCAAAGAGAGGAATACACTTCTATTCCACTAGATTCTTGACAATCCAAATAAAATAATTGAAATACTTTTAGTCAACCTGAACGGTGCACAAGATCATTTGTGACAACCTGAGATAATTAAGGATGCAGATATGTACTTTATTGGCAATTTTCAACATGTCTCTGATCAGGAAGCGGCGAATGAAAATGATCGGCGTCATGGCAATTTCTCTATGATGGTGGATGCCCAGGATATGGAAAAGGCCCTGGAGAAGTTCAAACAGCGATTGATCGAGTTTCGAAAGTCGACGTCATTCTTCGACGGGCAGTGCACCATTTATATCGCCCAGCTGCTGGAATTTGAGAATTTTCCCACGGAAGAGGCGGTGATTGTTAATCTCAACTCGTTTGCGGGGGATCCGGTCCTGCCCTTCATTTCTTGCATAGTGCCGAGTGAAGAATCCAACTCGTGCAATATTCATGAATGGAACAGGAATCATCCCACCACCGAAGGTCGAAAAGACAGCGTATTCCTTCAATTCGAGCCATCGTCCGCCGAAGTTTAATTTTTTGAAGTAGGTATTGAACATTGAACATCAAACTTCCAACACCGAACATCCCAGTGTGGCGATCGCTTCGTACCTTCGATTTCAAAACTATATCGACTTTCCTTTCTCGACGCTCAATCTCAGGCGTTCAATGTTCGACGTTTCAATGATCAACAAAAAAACCATAACGAATAAACACCGATCAAATTTATCCGACCATGGCATCCCACATCTCCTGCTACATAAAATCGTACCGCGACGGCACGTTGCAAGCCAGGGCTGAAGATGCATTGGAAAAGCTGTCCGAGTGCACCTTGTGCCCACGCCATTGCAGGATCGACCGCACCCGGGATCAACACGGTTACTGCAGCACCGGCCGTTGGGCTGAAGTGGCCAGCTATGACGCCCATTTTGGTGAAGAATCGCCGTTAGTGGGCCGTCACGGCTCCGGCACGATATTTTTCAGCCACTGCAACCTGCTCTGCAACTTCTGTCAAAATTACGATATCAGTCACCGGGGATTCGGACGTGAAATGACGGATGAGCAACTGGCTGACATCATGCTCTCCCTGCAATCCTCCGGCTGTCACAATATCAATTTCGTAACCCCTTCCCATGTGGTGCCCCAGATCCTGTCAGCCTTGGTACTGGCTGCAAGCCAAGGACTCACCGTTCCGCTGGTCTACAACAGCAGCGGCTACGACAGCGTTGAAACCTTGCGGCTTCTGGATGGCATCATCGATATCTATATGCCGGACTTCAAATTCTGGGATGCGAAGATTGCCGATCAAACCTGCCAGGCACCCGATTATCCCAAGGTGGCCAGGGATGCGGTTACCGAAATGCATCACCAAGTCGGTGACCTCGTACTGGACCCAAGTGGTCTGGCCGTCAGAGGAGTGCTGATTCGTCACCTGGTCCTGCCCGATGGACTGGCCGGCACTTCAGAGGTAATGGATTTCATCGCCAACCGGATATCGGCTAACACCTATGTCAATGTCATGGCCCAATTCCGGCCGTGCGGCAGGGCCGCTGAGGTAAAAGCTTTGGGTCGATCGATCTCCGATACGGAATATCAAGACGCCCTAAAAGCGGCTGCGGATGCCGGCATCCAGCGTCTGGACCGGCCTGGCCGCAGATTCGTACTGTTTTAATACCGTTACCGAGAAAGGAATACAAATGCAGCGCCTAATCATCCCATTGGCTTTGATTCTGTTCTTGTGGTGGCCCGTACCGGCATCAGCCGCGGACAGCCCCCAAGTCATTATGGAAACATCCAAAGGTACCGTGGTGATTGAATTGAACGCCAAAAAAGCCCCCATCACCACTGCCAATTTCCTTGCGTACGTTGACAGCGGCTTTTACGACAATACGATCTTTCATCGGGTCATCAAAGACTTCATGATCCAGGGGGGCGGCCTTACCACCGACATGCAGAAAAAATCCAACAGTCCCCCTATAAAAAACGAAGCCGACAACGGGTTGAAAAACAACACCGGTACCATTGCCATGGCGAGAACCGCCGATCCCCATTCGGCCACCTCTCAGTTTTTCATCAACGTCAAAGACAACGGGTTCCTCAATCATCGCTCCAAAACAGCCAATGGATGGGGTTATTGCGTCTTCGGCCGTGTCATTAAAGGAATGGAGGTCGTCCGGGCCATTGAAAACGTCCCCACTGGCATTAAAGCTGGTCGTCGGGATGTGCCCATAGAACCGGTGGTGATCACGCGAATAGCCTTGGCTAAGCCGATAAAGGCCGCCGATCCGAAAAAAGAAGATTAAAGGATTCTCCCAACCGATGCATACTTAAACGGGGTGCATCGGTTGCCGAGGGCAACTTCAGATCTTGGCGACACTTTCATTGCCGTTTCTATAGCTTCAGATTCGACCCGGCAATTCTTCTGATATCATCGGTCGAAACATCTCTGCGTTCTGCTGATCAGGACAGATTTTCCCCTTGACAGAATTGCCAGGTCCCCGCTAATCTGATGATAGCTTCACACCTTTGAATTCAAGACTGCCGGTTACAACAATGGCAGTTGATCAGACCGTGGATCTGTATTTAGCCGGTCGCTTCCAGCTCTATACCCAATACCGGACCACCAGCGCTTTTCGCTTCACAATCGGAATCGCACCCATCGGAACCACGGAATCAGGGGCCGTTTCATCGGCTTTAGCAAGCAGAGACCGAGACAACTCAGCAAACCGAAACGGCATCAACGACCGGTATTTTGGGAGGAATTCGCTTATGCCAGATAAAGAGAGAACCGAGGACCGTCGAGAACACAAGCGATACTTTGCCAAGAATCGCCTCTTTGCGGTTATTCGCTCAAACCACTACCAACTTAAAAAGATCGAAAACATGAGCAAAGGTGAAATCGCCTTTGCCTTACTCAAATCCAATCCCTCCAAGATGGGCGAAATCATCGAAATCAGCAGGGGCGGCCTATCCTTCCATTATATTGCCAATGAAAAGGATCTGAAGGCGCTGGACGAATTGGACATCATTTTTGTCGAAAAGGGTTTTCACCTCAGCCGTTTGCCGTTCAAAGCGGTGGAAGATGCGGAAGTGATAGACGATAGCCCCTTTAATGCGCTCGACATGAAGCGACTGACGGTCAAATTTGAGGAGCTTTCGCCCAAACAAAAACAAAAAATCGATCATCTTTTGCATAACTATACCACGGGAGAGGTAAGCAACAAAAAAAGCAAACAAGCGTGGGGCAACGGGTAATCCTAAATTCGATATGCCGTAATAACGCCCCATCCAGATGGCCGGTCAACACCCCGGATCGCAGATCATGCGACAGCAAAATCCGGTCATCACAACTTTCTAGCTGTTGGATCCACACCGCCGCTGCCCTGCGCTTGTTTCAAACGCAGGAGGGCCCCAGATCCTGTGTTGCCAGGTGTTCGCAGTAGATTGACTACGATGGCGTTCACCTGGTCGCCTTGGCTCTGGGGCCCTCCTGCCTTTGAAACCCGACCGCAAATGCCTGCTTTTTCACGTTGGTGGGGCCCAGAACCTGTACTTAGCTTAGCCCACCGTCCGGCGATATCTGTGGTACATATCTCAACGGTGTCTATTTTATGATGGGGCTATTTGTCGAACAGCTTTTCTGCCTGTTCAAAGCCTTTGTCGATATTCGCCTTTATATCTTTACGACCGTTTTTCAGGACTTTTGCCCAGCTTTCGATAGCCTTGCGTCCCTCTTCCGGAACGATTCCGGACTGATCCAGCGCCTTCATGGTCACATCTTCGAATTGATCCTGCAGCAAAATAATCGAATCATAGACATTATTGAAGGTGGCTTGGTTAAACTCGATCATCTGTTTGACCATCTCTCTTTGATCCATTGGATTTCCCCCCCATTGATGTAAGTTTACTTTACCGGTTTATTTGTTTCAGCGGTCATATCGATCGCAGTTTCTTTGCTGCTATCGTCCGATTTTTCGATAGGTTGCGCTTTAATGTCAGATATGTCTGCGGCCGCTGTCACCTCTTCCTTGGCAGCTACCTTAGGTTTGGCACTTGGCGTGGTTCTTTTGGTCGCAGTCTTTTTGGATGCCTCGACCTTGGTGGGTGGGATGATCAATACTTTTTCAAGCCCCGAGATGCTCCCTTCAACGAGCTCCTTGTAATCATGGCATCCTTTTTTGCAGGCGCTGACCCAGCTCTCCACCATCTGGCGCCCCTTATCAGGCATCCAGAGCGATTGGTCCATGGCCATGGTCAGGGATGAGGCGGTTTGATCCTGTATGGATGTAACGACATCAAACCACTGGGAAATTGCGCCTTTCTGAAAATCCAAAAGTTTTTTCGTTATTTGGTTGGCTTCCATCATTGCATACCTCCGTTAAAATGGGAATCAATATTGTTGCAGTGCATAAATAATTAAGGCAGGAGCTATAGAATCATATGATGGTATTGGATTGGATTGTCAATATATTATTTTTGCATTGCAACATTTTTCCAAAGGACAACCGCATCCTTTGGGCTTTCAATTCATCGAAAAAAGGATGATAAGGCACTGCATCACCCCATAAAAAAGGCCTTTGAAGGATTTGGATCCAGAGCGTATCAAAAGGATTTAATATAGAATATCGATGCCAAATGAGACGAAAAGGTTAATCGAATCCGACGTGCCCGGAATAGATCCTCTGGCGGGCGGTGGCGGCGGCCACCAGGGGCTGGACGTGGATGTCCACGTAGTCGTAGACGCGGGCTTTTTTCACACCTTTGGCTGGCCTCAGCACCCTTCCGAGGTATTGGAGCACCCGGCCGCTGAACCTGACCGGGGTGGTCATAAACAGGGTGGAGAGCCCCGGATGGTCGAATCCCTCACCGATGAGCTGGCCGGTGGCGATCAAAACCCTCAGCTCCTTGCGTTCCAGGCGCTGGAGCACCGCGCGACGCTGGGCAATGCCGATGTCGCCGGTAATCAACCCCGATTCAATATGGTGTTTGTGTTTGAGCAGGGCGTGTAGCGTCTCGCAATGATGCTTGCGGTCGGAAAGCACCAGGCAGCCATCATGCCCCCTGCCCTGTTCGAGTTCTTTGGCGATATCAGCGGCAATCATCCGGTTCCTGGTATCGTCCGCGGTGAGTTCGGAGAGCATCTTGCTGTACTCGTTCACCGGATCGAAGTAGGGTTTGAAATCCGTGTGCCGCACCACTACTTCAATGTCGAGGATATGGCCCTTTGCCACCAGTTGTGATTTGCTCACTTCATGGTGTACATCGCCCAGATGCCAGAAGATCAGTTTGGAGAGCTTATCCCTGCGCCATGGGGTTGCGGACATCCCCAACATGTAGCGGCAGTCAAATGCAACAACCGCCTCGGTAAAAGTGCGGCTGGGAGCCCGGTGGCATTCGTCCACCACCAGGTGGCCAATGCGCGGTGCTACCGCTTTGGCGCATTTATAAAGGGATTGCACCATGGCCACGGTGATGGCGCGGCCGATCCTCTTTTTCCCGCTGCCAATGAGGCCGATCTTGTCCGGGGCGATGTGGAGAAAGGATTCGATCCGCTCCATCCATTGGACGGCCAGATCCTTGGTGTGCACGATCACCAGGGCCGGCTGACGCCGCTTTGCGATCATATTCAAGGCCATAACGGTTTTACCGCTGCCTGTGGGTGCGCTCAAAGTACCGAAGTCCCTTGATAGCATAATGTCCACAGCGGTTTGCTGAAAAGGCTTGAGCTTCCCCTGGAAGTTATACGCCACATCGTCAAGATTGCGGCGCCGGTCGTCGATCTCGATCGGTTCTTCAAAGCGGCGGCATAACAGCACCAACTGACGCATGTAACCTCTGGGAATGGTCAATCCACCGTGGGGCAGCTTGCGGTAAAACTTCAATGTCTTGGGGGTTCCTTTGTTCCAGCGCCCCATGCGGTTGTTTTCGATCCATTTGGGATTGACGAACTGCATCTGCTCCGTGAGATGGGAGCGGATCGTTTCCGGTATATCGGTGAGTCGCAATTTTTGGGATATGGTGACCTTCACCCTGGAACCTCTTGTTTAGGTGTTCAGTATTTCATGCGGGCATAATAGGACCGCTTGGAGGCTTCGATCGCCTCACCGAGCGTGCGGATACCTTTTTGGGCGAGCAGAGGCAGCAACTTGATCAAGATTTCACCGGTGGCGGCTGCGTCTCCCAATGCGGTATGACGTCCGAAAACCTGGACCCCTACCCGCTCTGCGACCCGGTTGAGGCTGTGGCTTTCGTGAGCCGGATGGATCAGGGACGACAACAGCATGGTATCGAGGACCGGATTAATGAATTTGATACCGGTGACAGCCTCTTTGACTTGCAGCATGCGCATGTCAAAAGCGACATTATGCCCCACAAGTACGGTATCCTGAACGAAGCGTTGAAAAGTAGGCAGCACTTGCTCGATGGTGGGCTGGTCGGTGAGCATCTCCGGACGAATGCCATGATATTTGACCGACGCCCACGGAAGATGGCGCTTGGGGTCAATCAGCTGGTAGAAGGTTTCATCCTTAAGGAGTCGTCCGTTGACAATGCGCAGGGCACCGATGGAAATGATCTCGTCCCCGCCGGCAGGGTCAAGTCCGGTGGTTTCGGTGTCGAAGACCGTAAAAGTCAACTCGCCAAGCCGGCATTTGTCCATCTCCTCGGATTGGCCGGGTTGATGGAAGAGATCAAAGTCATAGAATTCCGGTCTGGGGCCGGGAAGAATGGTCGGCCGACTCTCTACTTCCGGCGGTGAGACACCTTCGAGGGTGGGAATCAGCAGACGCAATCCGGCATGGTCCGGATGGTCTGCCTGGCGAAGGGTCCAAAGCTTGACGCGGTGGTGAAACAAGATCTGCTCTATCCGCAATCCTGTTTCCTTCTCTTCAGCAGCATACCGTTCGCACTTCCATTGTTTCAGTAGATCTTCCCGAATTCCCTTCCCCTTCCAGACCATATCCGCATAGAGCCATGCATCGCGTTGATAAACGCTGAAACGGGCTCTGCTGAAGCCAATATACTGATGCGCCCGCTGGACAATATGGATGATGCATTGGGTGAACTGGTAGATACCAATACTGATATGTGCTGACAAATCGATCGGTTCGATATCGAGATCCAGTTGCACCATTTGTGCAGCCTCTTTGACCACCGCTTCGGCCCATTGTCGAGCGGCAATGGCGGTCAACGCCCGGGCAGTTTTCTCAGACCATTTTCCGGCGATCTCCTTCCGGGTCCAGAGCCGGGCGGCCAGTTCTGATTGTTCTCCAAGAATTCCCACCATTTGAGGATACTGCCGGTCGGACTGAAAAGATTCATCCTGCAAAATTTCAGCGGCGGTTTTAATGATTGAAATGGATTGGGTCAATTGATGCTGCCACAATTGCAGGTGCCGGACTTCCTCTTCTTCGGACTTCATCTTCGCCGTGTGGTCTTCAAGGTAGAGAATATAACCGGTCATGTCCAGATGGCTGTCCAGAACAGGGCGCAGTTCAACTGGCAGCACCACGCCATTTGCAACCCCCATTAAGAAGCGTTCGCCCGGAACGCTGTGTTTGTCCGACAGCAACCCTTGCATTCGCTCCAGGACGGCTTGAATCAATGCTTTAGAGATAAATCGATAAACCGATCGGCCCAGGCCCACCCACTGCGTGTCATTGGCGGCTGGACCATTGCTGTTGCCGTCGGGGGACATCAGCAGATCTTTAGCCTTGCGGTTGTAGAAGACGATCCGACCCGTAAGGTTGCACACGATAATCCCCTGGGGAAGATCGGCGAGCAGAGCAGCCAGAATTGCCCTTTCATTCTCCACTGTTCCCCTGTCTCGCGGTGGTTCTCCGGCCCGACCGTCGAGCAGTCTGGCCATTCGTTCGGCACTCTGGTTGAGAATATGGGCCAGGCGGCGCACATCTAAACTGCCGAGCACCGGAACCCTCAAGTCGGGATTGACGGTATTGATCACTTCCATCGCTTCGGCCAGCCGGTTGATGGGTACGACATATGCCCGGTAGATCCAGTCGGCAGCAAATCCAAAGGCTACGACAATAATGAATCCGGCGGTGAAGAAGTAGCCAAAATTGGCCATCAATAAGGTATGAAAAACCTGTTGCTCCTGCACCGGCATGTGATACCAGAAGAGCAGGATAACAGCGGCAAGGGATACCGCAGTGGCGGTAAGAGCTACCAGAATGATAAGCCAGTATTTGTTTTGGGTCTTCATTTGCCATGTATTATATGCCCCATCCATCTGAGTTGCCAAGACGTTTCCTTTTCCTGAACGCCATCCAATCAGCGGACTATGAAAAATCGGGATCCGCACAAAGCCGTTCAGGCGAATCGTCTGGCCCGCACCAGTTTCCTGCCGCAGCACAAAAATGGCGTGAGCGGCTGTCAGTCGCTTCACGCCATTTTTTTCTCTACCTGTTCCCCAGGATTCGATACAAGGAAAGCATCCCCGGCCCGACCTAGGGTTGAATTATACCGCCGGATTCGTTGATAGCTATCCTTGGACCATGCGGGTGATATGCTCAACGATCTCCGGATTGGCCAATGTCATGACATCGCCCACATCCTTTTTGTTGGAGATGGAACCCAATACGCGCCGCATGATTTTGCCGGAACGTGTTTTGGGCATATCCGGTACGATCCACACCTTCCTCGGTTTGGCGATCTTTCCGATTTCAGAGCAGATGGCGTCCGAAATCTTCTGGGCCAGTCCGTCGCTAGCGTCGTATCCGGGTTTGAGAGCGATGTAGAGATCCGGCTCCTTGCCTTTGATATCGTGCGCCACTGGAACGACAGCGGCTTCAGCCACCTCTTCCACCACCAGTGCGGCCGATTCGATCTCCTTGGTGCCCAGGCGGTGACCCGAGACGTTGATGACGTCATCGATGCGGCCTAGAATACGATAATAACCGTCGGGCGCCTCTACAGCGGCGTCGCCGGTCAGATAGGGCCAGTCCCGCCAGTCCTTGGAATTGGGATCCTTGTTGTAGCGCGCGAAGTAATTGGTTACGAAACGGTCTCGATCACCCCAGATCGTTTGGAACATGCCCGGCCACGGATTTTGGATGCAGATGTTGCCAGCCTTACCCGATCCACGCGGTACTTCATTGCCCTCGTCATCAAGGATGACGGGATGGATCCCCGGCATTCCGGGTCCTGCGCTTCCCGGCTTCATCGGTGTGACGGCCGGTATGGTACTGCAGAGAAAGCCGCCGGTTTCGGTCTGCCACCAGGTGTCCACGATGATGGCCTCGCCTTTGCCGACCTCTTTGTGGTACCACTTCCAGACCTCCGGCTCGATGGGCTCGCCCACGGTGGTCATGTGCTTGAAGTGATAGTTGTATTTCGCGGGTTCATCGGGTCCGATCTTTCTTAAGGCGCGGATGGCGGTAGGTGCTGTATGGAAGATGTTCACATCCAGGTCTTGGGCGATGCGCCAGGATCTGCCTGCGTCCGGATATGTGGGCACGCCTTCGTAGATCACCGTGGAAGCGCAAAGCGCCAGGGGACCGTAGACAATATAGGAGTGTCCGGTGATCCAGCCGATGTCGGCCATGCACCAGTAGACATCCTCTGGATGAATGTCTTGAACGTACTTGCAGGTGCCGGCCACATAGGAGAGGTAGCCGCCGGTGCCGTGTTGACACCCTTTGGGCTTACCGGTGGTGCCGCTGGTGTACATCAGAAAGAGCGGCGCTTCAGACGGCATGGGCACCGGATCGATACGCGCGCCATAATAATCCTTAACCACTTCGTTGACAAAGTAATCACGTCCCTCCACCATGGGCGTGTCAGCGGAATATTTGCCGGGATAGCGCTGCCAGACCAACACCTTGTCCACTTGCTGCCCCTCTTTGGCGGCTATCTCGACGGCCGTATCTGCCTTCTCTTTGTGGTCGATGAGCGAACCGCTGCGGTAGTAGGCATCCATGGTGATCAAGACGTTGGAACCGGAATCAATGATACGGTCGGCGCAGGCGTTGCCGCTGAAGCCGCCGAACACCTGGGAGTGGATGATGCCCAGTCTGGCACAGGCCAGCATGGTGATGGGAAGTTCAACAGACATGGGCATGTGCAGTGTGACACGATCGCCGGTTTTAAGACCGCAGAAGTCCCGCAGTACGGCGGCAAATTCGTTCACCCGGACATAGAGATCCTGATAGGTGACGTGCGTATACCCCTCCTCAATGGGCTCCGGCACATAATGGATGGCAGTTTTGTTCTTATTTTTGGCCAGATGACGATCGATGCAGTTATAAGAAGCGTTGATACGGCCGCCTTTAAACCATTTAAAACAAGGCGCATCGCTGGTGTCGAGAATGGTATCCCAGTATTCGAACCAATCCAGCAGATCTGCATACTCCTTGAAACAATTGGGAAAGTTGTCCAGACTAAATCGATCATAGACCCCCTTATCCGTCATGTTGGCCTGGGCGATAAATTCAGTAGATGGGTAGTAGTAATCCTCCTCCTGCCAGTGAACCGCAATTTCCGCCTCGGAAGTGGTGACAATCTCTTTTTCTGCCATAGCAGCTCTCCTTGTTCCTTTGTGTTAAAAATGGTTTCTGTTACAGCTGCTGCGTCATACGCGAATTGTCCTGTCAGGCAGCGAGTTTGAACGGTGTACGAGTACATCCGCTGCCCCTTGCCTGTGACGCATTTGCTGTTGATGACTCAGATCCGGTCGCCGGAGGCTGCCCCGCTCGCAAGGGTAGAGAAGAATAGTTACAGAATACGGCTATCCGCGCCAACCATCCGTTGCCACCTGTCGCTGCCGCCGCACCTCAACATCCATTAAATGAATTCTATTTATTTGTTGGGATCATGATAATTGTTTTGCATCTTGTTTGTCAAGTTATTTTTATTCACCAATATTTAAATTTCTGTAATATTAACATATCCTTCACGGATCCCACGCAGGTTCAATAGATATCTGAAACGAATACCGTGGCAACGATTCAAAGCATCCCTGCAATCAACAATGTTGTTAGCCGTAAATAGGCAGTACCTGTCACATTTTCGCCGTTCAGGGACCGCTTTTGGAAACGCCAAATACGCTGATAAGGGTCACCATCAAGATCGCCTGAAACAAGCTTGCGGCTAACCAGGTTCCAACCGTCACGGCGGCAATCCGGCTGGTTGAAGTTTGAACAAACACCTTTTTCAGACCGATGACGGCGGCGATGAGGATCCAGATGGAGCTGATCAAGAGAAGGATGACAAAGGACTTGGGAATAAGGCCCAACAAGCGGATCAGACCGGGCGCGGATGCGAAAGCCACCACCCGCATCACCGCCTTTCGGTCAACGGGTGAAGTCTCTGCGCGAAACGCACGCGATCCGATGTAAAAGACGCTGAAGGCCCATACATACCAGGCCAGCATGGTGGTAATCAGGACGATATTGACGGTCGTGCCGCCTGCGCTGCTGAACAGGCCGAACGATGTGGCCATAGCGAAGATGGCAACGGCCCAAACCGAATGGGGTTGAAGGCTTGGGTCCGATGCGATCTCATCGAACATCGATTGATCGAGTCTGATCACTCTGAACAGGCGTGCGAACAGGATCTTCATACCCTCTCCATGCGACCACGGCTGGCGGATGCAGCGACACATGTGCAGAAGCTATCTCAAAAAAGGTTATTGAGATAGCTTCTGGTCAGCCGTAGACACCGACACGGTTCATGACTTTTGCTGCTGTTTCAACGCTTCCAGGTGTTTGCGGATACCCTTTTCTTTATTGGGAACATTATCGAACAGACGCTTTACAAAACTGGGCGCATCATCGATCTTGGGGTCGAGTTCCAGCGCTTTTTCGTAGTCGGCGATGGCCTTTTCGTTTTCGCCGAGGTTGGCATAGGCAATGCCGCGATTGGCATAGGCATTGGCCAGACTGGGGTCGATGCCCAGGGCGCGGTCATAGTCTTCGATGGCGTCCCGGTATTTCCCGAGGGTATTAAGGCTGTTGGCCCTGCCGAGATACCCGCCGGCCCTTTCGGGATCGATTTCAATGGCCCGCTCGAAATGTTTGATGGCTTTCTCCGGCTTGTTCAGGTTTTGCGCGGAAACGCCATCCATGATGGCCGATTCGTAATCGTCTACCGTCACCCCGCAGCCTGTCATCGCCATGACCAGTATAATTATAAATATATTAAGTATTTTCATGGGATAAATTTAGCAGTAATTGGTAGAAAAAGACAAGGCAAAAAAGGAGGGGAGCGCATCGCTCCCCTCCCCGGGTGTTCAGATCCTATCGATGCTTTTTTGGTGGTGTTCACGCATGGACTGGGCGGAACACCATCTGCGTCGAAAGGGTTAGGTGTCGTAGATGTCGTGCTTCAATACCTCGAATTCGCCTTTGATGTTGGTGGACATCTCGCACTTGTAGGCCAGGAACCACATCATCCCGATACCCAGTATCCACCATATGATCTGCCATAGCCAGATCGACGGCATGCCATTGATCCAGGTGGCCGGTTTCAGTGGATCGCCGAAGATGGTGTTGCCAATGACGCAAAAGGGACCGATGGCGAACAGGAACCATCCCACGGTAATGATCCAGCCGATCTTGATCAGATGGCGCTTTTCGGCCGGCAGGCTGGCATGCTGACGGAGGAAGGTGTGGAAGGACATACGGCGTTCCATCTCCTCGGACTCCGGCTGGGTGAAAAAACTGACCAAAACGGCAATGCCCAGGTTGAAGATGATGCCCCAACCGGCGCAGTGCAGGGTCAATGGGTAAGCGCCCCACGGCAGGCCGAATTTGAACTTGAAGGTCAGGGTCACGGCGATGATGCCGGCGGCCAGTCCGGCCACTACCCCCTGACGTGTCAACCACGGCCAGTAGAGCGAGCCCATCAGGGCCGGGTACATCATGAAGCCGTATGAGACGGCCAGGCCGCCCAGCATCACGATGGCACCGGGTACGATGGAGGCAAAGATCAAGGCCGATACGGCGATACCCAGCACGGTGATGCGACCCCACAGGGTCTGCTGTCCGGTGGTCATATCCTTGACAAAGTACCGCTTGATGATGTCCCGGGTGAGCATCCCCGAACAGGTGGACATATAGGCGGCACCCGTGGACTGCATGGCGGCCAAAGCACAGATGGCCAACAGTCCCACCAGGAACGGTGCGGTGTCTTTCATCAAATGGATGAAATACGGCACTAGATTGGCCTGCTTTCCGCCCACCAGATTGGCCAGCGGCAATATGGTCTCGCCAGCGCCTTCCGGACGTAAGAGGGCCAGCACCCATCCTCCCATGGCCTGCATGGTGGTGAAGATGAACAGGGCAAATCCGATGCCCAGGGTGGAAGCCCATACCTGCTGCATGGGGAAGGGCCTGGGGTCTTTGTTGGCAAAGGCCCACATAGAGAAGGCCGGCGAGGCGTGAATCCCCATCAGAGCGAACATGTAGGTAAGAATCATGATGCCGGTCCAAGCGCCGCCGACGGCCGCGCCGCCGGACGGGACCCACTGGATCACACCGGGAACCGCCACCAGATGGCTGTAGCCGTCCGGGGTCAGCTTGATAATGGAGCCCTTGTTGGCCAGAAAGACCTTTGCCGCCTCGGGATCGGCCCAAGCAGGCACGTTGGCGCCCCCGCTGTGGATCCATGCGACGATATCACCGAACTTGCCGGTCAGTGAATCCCAACCACCGGCGTAGTTTACCGAGATCAGCCCGATGGAACAAATACCCAGCCAGAGCAGGACACATTGAACGGTA
Organism: Desulfobacteraceae bacterium; assembly: GCA_037387725.1. GTDB lineage: Bacteria > Desulfobacterota > Desulfobacteria > Desulfobacterales > Desulfosarcinaceae > JARRKU01. The sequence goes on along the minus strand of JARRKU010000031.1, from coordinate 30,970 downwards.
TCCACGTAGGCCACGGAGCGCAGACCGCCGAGGCCCACATAGACCATCACCACGATGGCCAGCAGCCACATGCCCACATTGACTGAAAACAGCCCGTCGGTGAGAATATTGAATAACACACCCGATGCCCTGAGCTGAATGCCAAGATAGGGAATACTGAAGAAGATGGCCACGATCACCGTCAGGATGCGCATGGCCTCGGAGTTAAAGTAGGTGCTGTACATCTCGCCCGGGGTAACAAACCCGTAGCGCTTGCCCATTAACCATTGCCGTTTAAGGAACAGCACGCCGGTAAACGGAATGGTCAATACATAAAATGACGCATAGCCGTAGGGGATACCGTCACGCCACATTAGCGCCGGATGTCCGACAAAGGTCCAGCCACTGAATGAGGTGGCAGTGGCTGCCAATACGAACACCCATATGCTGAGCTTTCTTCCGGCGATGAAGTAATCGGTGCCGGATTTCGCGGACAGGTATCCTTTTACGCCTATGGTAATGCAATACGCCCAATAGCATAGGACGAAAAAGAAGAGCCAATAAACATGTGCGCCCATATCCACCTCCATTTCTGTAAAGGTTGATTGATAGGTGTCTTAAATCCCTCCCCTCTGAAAGATGATTTGATCCCCCTGCTGCTGAAGTTAAAGCAAATCGAATTTGCCCCGGTTATTTCCAAGAAGCGCTCTTGAACATCTGAAGATAAGGACCGCACGCCTCTTTAAAGATTGGGTGGAGACAAGACCGGCCTAATTCGGTTGCGGGTTCTGCACCAGGATACCCTTTTCAAATATTTCAAAAGCCGTTTCCATGGTGCTCTGAAGATGCTCCGTGCCTCGCTCCCCGGACTGTTTGCTGCCTTCCCAAAGCACGACGCCTGAAAACATGGACCAGACGATATCGGCAATGTCTTTGGGATGACGATTTAAAAATATGCCCCGATTAATCCCCTGCTGGAAAATGGAGGCAATTTTATTCAAGGATTGCTGCCCTAAAGAGTCAATCTCCTCAATTAACTCAGGACTGAGATCCATCAGCGTGTCACTGGTCTGCAAATTGAACAGATTTCTGAAGGTTGTCGGATCAAATTCATATGCATCCAGCAGCACGGCTTTGAGCTCCGACAAATTGCCTTTCGCATCCAGTCCTTGTTGGGTGAGCAGGTGATCCAGCCGCATGAGCAGGTATTGAAGAACGCGAACGGAAAGCGTTGCCCATAATTCGCTTTTGCTCTTGAAATACAAATAGAGTGTGCCGGCACTAAGCTCGGCCTCCTTGGCGATACTCTCCATGGTGGTCCGGTCATAGCCATTTTTAACAAAGACGCGCTTGGCCGCGACCATAATTTGTTGCTTGCGTCGCTCCTTCTCCCGCTGCTTGCGCTCTTGGATCCCCATTAATTGAATCCCATTTATTTGTTTAACGCTTATATATTTTATGTATTTGCCTTGTTTTAGTTTGTCAAGGTATTTTTTCAGTTTGTCAAGGTATTATTCAGAAGATTTATATATGAGCGCAGTTGTACAAGCCGCGTGTTTATCAATGCAGAATCAGCAGGATTCATTGTTTTCCAAGTCAGAAAGGGCCTTCATGAGGAGGGGTGCCGACTCAATGCTGCTGAAGATCACGATTTTGTGTGGTGAACGTCGTATGTTGTAGTGGGAACGTCGTATGTTGTAATAGATGGGCAAATGTTGGCGATTACAGCATCCGCAGTAGATCCCACAGAGATGCTATTTCCGGCGAATCCATCATTTTCTCTAGACGCTGATATCTTGAAACAAGTTCCGATCGATCTTTAAACTCAATCTTCAATGTATAGCTCAGACCTTCAAAGTATGCCGGCGGCTTCAGCTGGATGCCATTTCCGAGATGGAGCGATTTTACCATTTTCTGAAACTGAGCATCCCTTTTCACCATTTCAGGATAACGCTTTTGCCTGAAATAGTGCCTGAGCTGATGACTTTTTTGTTTTCGGTCCAGGTCAGGATTCTCCATCACCCGCTTTATTTTTTTGTCATCCAAAAGCGTTCTCAAGGGAATTTCTTCTCTGATGGATATGGCCTTCAGCCACTCCAGCAGTTCTCTTTGCCGATTTAAACCCAATCCCATAGCGCTCATCAGCAACGCTATTCTTTCGGCGGAAGACTGATCTTCCATCCCGGCAAGCTGCAGTGCCACGGGCAGTGCGACATATCCATCCACCAGAGCCATTTGCAGATAGGATTTCATTTGAGCCACTACCCGTAGCTTTCGTGCGATGGTTGGGTTTAACGGAACGCCGAGATCGCATGCCACCTGACAAAGCGTTTCGGTGTGTGCATAGAGTGACGCCAACAGCTGGACAACCCGTCCCTGTTCAACCGGATTCATTTTACGCTGTGCACTGTTGTCGACGATGGCGATTTCGATGCAGCGCTCATGCTCGGTTTTTCCTTCGAGCACCCGGGCGACAGTCTCTTTTGCGCCTAACCTTAATAGGGCCTCAATGCGCCGGAAGCCGCTGACGATGGTCAAGATATCGCCTTTTTTAGGGATGAGCACCGGAGGGGTTAAGATGCCGGCGCGCTTGATGGATGCCACCAGCGGTTCCGAAGCACCGCCGGTGGTTATTTTATAGCGAAGATCACCTATATCGATACGATCTAAAGGAACGACCTGATACTCAGCCTCAGATGCCATCGGTATTGCCGGTTATCAGGCGCAGGGCCTCTAAGTACTTTCGACGAGTGCTGCGGATCACTTCTTCCGGAAGAGATGGGGCAGGCGGGCTCTTATCCCATTTGATGGACAGAAGGTAGTCCCGAAGATACTGTTTATCGAAACTTTTTTGGGATCCACCGGGCGCATAGTCTTCCAAAGGCCAGAAGCGGCTGGAATCCGGAGTTAATACTTCATCGATCAGAATGATGTCGTCATCGAGCAGGCCGAATTCAAACTTCGTATCCGCGATGATAATCCCTTTTTCCAAGGCGAGCCGGGTGCCTCTCTCGTAGATGGCCAAAGAGAGATCCCGGACTTTTTCAGTGTTTTGCTTGCCGATTCGCTGGCAGGCCGCTTCGAAGTCGATGTTGATGTCGTGCCCCTGCTCCTCCTTGGTGGAGGGTGTAAAAATGGGGGTCGGCAACTTGTCCGACTCTTTCAGTCCCGGTGCCAACTTGATGCCGCAGACGCTCCCGTCCTTTTGGTAGGACTTCCATCCCGATCCTGAGATATCACCTCTTCATAGGGCCGGCAGGCTTCGGGAAAGTCTTCGACTTTCCCGGAGATGACGTGATTGGGGACCAAGGGAGCCATGACATCAAACCAAAATAGCGAGATCTGGTTGAGGATTTTTCCCTTATCCGGAACAGGTTCAGGCATGATGACATCAAAAGCGGAAATACGGTCGCTGGCCACCATTAAAAAGGTATCGCCGAGGTCATAAATATCACGGACCTTGCCGCGATGAACCAGATCCAGTTCGGGGAGATCGGTTTGGAGTATCGCCGTTGTCATTCCTTCTCTCTTTTTTATTAATTCCCAAGATTACTTGGCGTTAAAGGCGAGGATATATTTTCCCAGGATGGCTTTGGCATCTGCATTGATATCAAAGAATTCGATACCGGATTCGTACATGTCATTCTTGCTCTCATTGGTATAGACTACGCGGCCTTTGATATCAACGACATCCTCTTCAAACCCGATGGTCAATGAGACGACACTTCCGACGCTGATCGGCGGCGTATGGGTTTCGAGCAGCATCCCTGTCTCGGAAATGTTCAGCGTGCGCCCCATCCCCTGCATCAATTCTTCGGACTGGTCATCTGTATACACATAATTAAGCAGGTGCAAGGAATCAACTCGGAAGTGCTTTCTTTTTTCTTCGGTCGTCATAATGAGCTCTCTTATTAAGGTTATTCTCCATCCAGTTTTAAACACTAAATTTTTTCTGATAGTTGCAAACCACTTTGGTGGATACGTTTACGCTGGTCGCAACGTTGTCTACAAAATTCTTAAAGGTAGTCGAGAGTTGGGTATATTCTTCCCGCAACCGCGCCGTGTCCACTTTGCGAACTTTAAAATCAGTGGGTGCCATAACGGACGCAAACTCGGGTTCATGTCCAAGATCCAGAAATGACATGTTACCGAAGTAGTCCCCCTTATACAATTGCACAAGCGGCACCTTTCCGTACTCATCGTTCCGGACCACGGATGCGACGCCTTCACGCACCACGTAAATATTTTCTTCCTTTGTTCCTTGAACGATAACCGGTTTCTTGCTTTCGTCAAACTCGGCAGGCTTGTTCTTTCCCTGACGGAATTCGATGGCTCTTTCATTGAGCTGCTTCAGCCGCTTATCGATGCTGAGCAAGTACCCTCTCAGCTCAGGGGTAAGGCGCGCAAATTCCTGCGCAAGCCGCTGCGAATCCAGAACCCCCAGTTGTACATTCCCAATGGCGATGGCTGTCGCTGTCCGGATATGGCCCTGAATCAGAAACGACGCCAGACTGCCGATAAAAGATCCATCCCCGAGACGGACGATGGGGAGCGGACCATGGGGAGTTTCGCGCACGATCTCGACGACTCCCTCCAGAATAACCCAAATCCAGCTGCCGTGCTTTCCCTCTTCAACAATATACTCGCCATCAAAGAAGTCTTCTTCATCTGCAACATACATATAGTCCACGAGCGGTCCCTTTATAATCGGGACGGCATCGGTGCTATTCAGCGCCGCTTTTTCTTGGCTCATTGCGCTGGGTCCGACTTTTTTAATCTGTCCATCATCTACCATTTTCAGGCCCTCTAAAATGATGCCCATCCGGCTCTTGGTGATGACTTTTTGACTCGTAATATTCTCATTGGAGAACTCAAACTCACCATCAGTCCAACCGAACAGAGAGTAAACCGCATCCAGGCCGATCAGTTTGCCGCAGGAAGCATTTGTTGGGTTGCCCCCTTCAAAGTAAATAAACCCCGGCTCGCTGGCATAGCGACTGATCAACCGTAAGACACCTGTGCTGGAGTTGGCGCCCAATAGCTGCATGATATCGCCAAGTGCAAGGAATTTAAGATTACCGGCTAATACGACGTTATCCCGCATCATGCTTTTATTGCGCCCATTTGAATTCTTTTTGAAGGGCCTTCAAGGTCGATTTCAGGCACTCTTTCAAGGTGATGCCAACACCTTTACCCGTAACGGCACTGCCCTCAAATGACGGCACCTTCAGTTGTCGGTTCAAATCTCTTTCCATGAGTTTTATCGGCATCAATGGTATTCCCTGATCCGCCAGATCCCGTTTGTTGTATTGCATGACCAACGGCACCTTAAAAATGCTTTTACCGTACTCTTTCAGGTTGGCCTGCAAATCCTTTAACGAAGCCATATTTTTTTCTCGGCGCACCTCGAGCGAATCCGCAACAAAGACGACGCCGTCAACCCCTCGCAACACCAATTTCCGAGTAGAGCTGTACTTCACCTGACCAGGTACTGTGTAGAGTTGCACCCGCACGTCACACCCTCTTATCTGCCCCAACCCCATGGGGAGAAAGTCGAAAAACAGCGTTCGGTCGCCTTCCGTGTTAATGGATACCATCTCCCCCTTGACCTGCTTTTTATACTGGGCGAAAATATATTCCAAATTGGTTGTTTTTCCGCACCGGCCAGGTCCATAGTAGACTATTTTACACTCTATCAGTCGCTTTTTTAAATTAAAAATCGCCATAAAATAGGGCTCCGAAAAATGTTTTTCAGTGGGTTAATTAACGCTCTAAGCAAAAATGCTTTGCGCAGTTTGAAATCCACACCGATGGCGCTATGACCATCAACTGCTCTTTATTCGAATATCCAGGCAGTAATCGCCCTGTTTAGGTCCTGATTTTATTTTCGTTTTGGATGCCACCACGCCAGCACCGTTGAATATCGCAATCGGTGAATAGAATTGGATGTCCTTCACTTCCATCCCCGCTTTTAAATCCTCGACCATTTCCTGTTCTTGCTTGGAAATGATCAGGCTGAGCATGTTGCCGGATTGAAAATTAACATCGAACTCAACCATTTTGCCCTTGCGCGGACCGCTTTCAAATGTAATGCCAATCGATGTAATGTCGAGGAACTCTTCTTCGCTCTCCTGAGCCGCTTGAACACTCGGTTCCGATTTCGGAGCGGCACTGTCGTCAGCGCCTACCGGCGACGGCAAGGGAATATCAAGCCCTTTGTTCTGCAAAGCATCGCTGAGGTAAACCCGCACCAATTCGAGTTGATTGGGTTGAAACAGATCTTCCGAGTGCCATTGGTGATATATATTGACGGCCTCCTCGGTGGAATTGGTGGTCAGATGACATCGCAAGATGTTTTTGGCGGCCTCTACACGGATACCCTCTTTTGGAAGCAGTTCCGTTAAATCGTTTATCGCGCGGTCGAATTGCCCGAACTTTGCGAGCGCTACAGCCCCCTCCAAGGCGGCGCTGTCCTCATCCACATTTTCGGAAAAAGAGAAGAGGTTTTTAATCAGGTCCTGGGCTTTCTTGGACAGCTCTGGCGATGTCGGCCCTTTATCCACCTTTTTTTGGGTATCGTCCAAGGCGCTTATTTTATCCGATATGGCGTTAAGCAAGCTCTGTTTATTTTTCAGATTCTCAATGGAGTTCACAAAATCCGCAGCGGCTTTATATTTCCCGTAGGCCTCTGATATCAGCCCCTGAGATCGATAAATCTCAGCCTCTTGAAGCATAGACTTGAGTCGCTGTTTGATGTCCATGTATGACCTTGAAACCTATTTATCGTTAAGTTATCAATCGACCTATAGCTGATATACGGCAATGACCAGTGGCCAGCCTCAGAATACCCTTATTTTCCAACACCCCCCAATTATCGGCAATTTGGCCTCGCATGATTAGGGGTAATCTGGATTTCGGCCTTGTATGTTTTACATTGTCTGCAATGGTGAAGTCAATATTTAATAGTTATTTAAATAATCTACCAGATTAATAAGGTATAGGTACCCTCCATGTCGCAATGGAATGCCTGTGTATTTTTTCGCCGGACGCACTGATATATTCCGTATCCACCCTGGTTGACACATAGATGGACATATGGCAATTTAAACTTCTTTTTTTGGGGTAGTACCATTTAATGAGGGGTTAATAAATACTAAATTCAATCAATTGAGGAGACAGCAAATGAAGGAACCCGTACGTGTTGCAGTCACAGGAGCGGCAGGACAGATCAGCTATTCGATCATTTTCCGAATCGCATCCGGGGATATGCTCGGAAAGGACCAACCGGTCATCTTGCAATTGATCGAAATCCCACCAGCCATGGATGCTTTAAACGGTGTTGTCATGGAGCTTAATGATTGCGCCTTTCCACTGGTGGCGGGAATTGTGCCCACCGACGATCCCAATGTCGGCTTCAAAGAGACGGATTACGCAGTGCTTGTTGGTGCAAGGCCTCGCGGACCCGGCATGGAGCGCTCGGATCTGCTAAAAGCCAATGCGGAAATTTTCTCGGTTCAAGGAAAGGCGCTCAACGATCATGCCAGTCGAGATGTCAAAGTTCTGGTGGTGGGCAACCCGGCAAACACCAATGCATTGATTACGCTTAAAAATGCACCGGATCTAAATCCGAAGAACATCACCGCCATGATGCGCTTGGACCACAACCGGGCCAAGTCTCAATTGGCTGAAAAAACCGGCAGCCATACCACCCGGATTGAAAAGATGGTCGTGTGGGGCAACCACTCTTCCACCCAATACCCGGATATCAGCTTTGCCACCGTCGAAGGCAAACCGGCCAGGGATATAGTGGATGAGAGCTGGTACGTCAATGATTTTATCCCCACTGTGCAGCAACGCGGCGCCGCCATCATTAAAGCCAGGGGCGCTTCCAGCGCCGCATCTGCTGCTTCAGCCGCCGTGGACCATATGCGGGATTGGACCTTGGGGACCAACGGTCGCTGGGTAAGCATGGCGGTTCACAGTGCCGGAAATTCATATGGAATCGACGAGGATGTGATCTACTCTTTCCCCATCGTCTGTGAAAATGGACAATGGAAAGAGGTCAGTGGTCTGGAAATCAGTGATTTCAGCCGCGAGAGAATGAAAGCCACGGAAAAGGAGCTACTGGACGAAAAAGCGGCCATTGCCGATCTGATTTAGCCCCAATGTTGCATCATGCTTAATTTTCACCACGAAGGACACGAAGAACACGAAGGAACAAAAGAATATATTTCATTTTCAACTTCGTGGTCTTCGTGTCCTTCGTGGTGATTTGCAAATCTGGATTCCGGACGACTTAACACGAAGTCGTCAAGGTTAAGCGTTCGATGTTCAGCTGACGTTATCTGCCCTTGTGCAATTGCGCATGAATGCGTTGCGCTATCTCGTGTGAGATCCCGGGTAGCTTGCTGAGTTCGCCAACCGCTGCCTTTTTTATGCCAGCCACACTGCCGAATCGCTCCAGCAGCGCGCGTTTTCGCTTTGGGCCGATCCCGGCGATACCGTCCAGGACCGAAGTGACGGATACGGATGCCCTTCGGCGCCGCTGGTAGCTGATGGCAAATCGGTGGGCTTCATCGCGAACGCGCTGCAGAAAAAGCAGTAGATCAGGATCCTTATCCAGGCGAACAGGGTTCGACCGCTGCGGCAGATAGATTTTATCGGCCTCATCGCCGCGGGCTTCGTCTTGCTTGGCAATGCCAGCCACTGAAAAGCGGCCCGACAGCCCCAGCCCATGGACTACTGCTGTGGCGATGTTCAGTTGCCCCTTCCCGCCGTCCACCAGAAGTAAATCCGGTAAGGGCATGGCCCCTTCTCCTTTTTTGAATCGGCGCGACAGCACCTCTGCCATATAGGCATAATCATCCGGTTTCCCAATGGATTTAATTTTGTAGTGCCGATACGCTTCAGGAAAGGGCCGGCCGTATTGAAAGACCACCATCCCAGCCACCGGAAGGGTGCCGGCCAGATTGGAGTTGTCGAAACACTCGATCCGCTGGGGCAGTTTTTCCATCTGGAGTCTTTTTTTGAGGCGCTGCATAAGATCGCGGTGGGTCTTCATGTTTTCACGGTGATCCTCAAGACCCCGCTTTGCATTCTCGACAGCCATTTTGATCAGACGCACCCTTTCACCACGTTGGGGTCTCATCAATGCTACTTTAGATCCCCGGTTTTCCCAAAGATGGGATTCAATCCAGGCATGGTCGCGCGGCAGGTGGTTTACCAATATCTCTGCGGGAATTTCTTGCTGCCCGGTGTAAAATTGCCGCAGGAAGACACTCATGCGGTCTTTGTAATCCCCCATGGCAGATTCGAATACAAATTGTCGCCCACCCAGCAGGAACCCACCTCTGACCCGCAACATGGAGACCACCGAAACCGTATCGTCCGATACCATGCTGAAGGTGTCGCGGTCCTTGAAATCGGTGGTTACGGAAACTTGCTTTTCTAGCGTTCTCTCCAATGCGATCATCTTGTCCCGGAAGACGGCCGCCTGTTCATAGGCTTGATTTTCAGCTGCCGTCTGCATCTCCTTTTTGATTTTGCGGATCAAATCAGGTGTCCGGCCTTTTAAGAAAGCCGTCACTTCATCCACAATGGCACCATAGACCTCAGGTGCGACATCGAGGCAGCACGGCCCCATGCAGAGCCCCATTTGATAGTTCAAGCACGGACGTGTCCGGCTGGCAAAGGTTTTGTTGTGACATTTTCTCAGCTTAAAGGTCTTGTGGATGAATTTAAGGGTCTGTCGCACAGCAGCGCTTGAAGCATAAGGACCGAAATATCGAGCACCATCGTCCTTAGCTTTTCGAACGATGTTCAAATTCGGAAATGGCTGGGTCACATCAAGCCGCAAGAAAGGATAGCGTTTGTCATCCTTGAGGTGAATATTGTAACGGGGTCGATGCTTCTTGATCAAATTGGCTTCGAGGATAAGGGCTTCCTGCTCCGTATGGGTGATCACGGTCTCCAATGAGGCGATTTTGGTCACCAGCACACTTGTTTTGGCGTCATGGGGCTGTCCTGCCTGGAAATAAGTCTTTACCCGCTTTTTCAGATTTTTGGCTTTCCCCACATAGAGGATCTTGCCTGCCTGGTCTTTAAAGAGATAGACGCCTGGAGAGGCACTCAGATTTTGAACCTGCTGCGCCAATTGGGCGTCATCCTGACCATATGGGCCATTTATGCTTTCGTCCGCTATATTCATACCATGGTTGTCCACGCCGAAAGGATCGCCACCGAAAGAAGCGCAGCCGTTACTGTTTTATAGCTCCAACAGCAATTGCTGCCGGAGTTGCTTGATGCGGTCCCGAAGCCGGGCCGCCTTCTCGAACTCCAGTTCCCGGGCCGCCTGCAGCATTTCTTGCTCCAAGCTTTCGATGGATGCTTCGAGCTGTTGGATATCATCGTATGGATTTTCAGCTTCCCGAACCTCCAACCCAGTCTCTTCCGGTTTGTAGACCTCCCCGAAAAGTTGGGTGATATTCTTTTGGATCGATTGGGGTATGATGCCATTTTTCTGATTATATTCGTCCTGAATATTACGTCGACGTTCTGTTTCCCCGATGGCAACGGACATGGATTGGGTGGTGGTGTCCGCATAAAGCAGCACCTTTCCGTTAACGTTGCGGGCCGCACGACCAAAGGTCTGAATCAAGGAGCGCACGGACCGCAAGAATCCCTCTTTATCTGCGTCCATTATCGCCACCAGCGCCACCTCCGGTATATCCAGACCTTCCCTCAGCAGATTGATGCCGATGAGCACGTCGAATTCCCCCATGCGCAGCTGCCGTATGATATCCATACGTTCCAGGGTCGATATGTCTGAATGGAGATAGCGCACCGCTATCCCAAGGTCTGCATAATACTCGGTCAGATCTTCGGCCATGCGTTTGGTCAGGGTGGTCACCAAGACCCGCTCCTTTCGGGCCACGCACTGGGTGATTTCCTGATGCAGATCGTCCACTTGATGGCGGGCGCTGCGTATCATAATCTGAGGGTCCACCAATCCGGTGGGGCGGACGATCTGTTCGACCACAGCGCCCTGCGCCATTTCGGTTTCATAATCTGCCGGTGTTGCTGAAACATAAACGACCTGATGTACCCGCTGCCGCCACTCCTCAAACTGAAGCGGCCGATTGTCAAGGGCTGAGGGAAGCCGGAATCCGTATTGGACCAATGTCTCTTTGCGGGATCGATCCCCCTTGTACATGGCCCGCAGTTGGGGGATGGCGATATGGCTTTCATCGATAAACATCAGGTAGTCATCGGGGAAATAGTCCAACAAAGTTGGCGGCGGTTCTCCAGCCATGCGTCCGGTAAGATGGCGGGAGTAATTTTCGATGCCGTTGCAGTATCCCAGTTCCTGGATCATTTCCAAATCGAATCGGGTCCGCTCGTCGATGCGTTGCGCTTCGATCAGTTGGTTCTGCTCCCGGAACCAATGGATCCGTACTTTCAACTCATCGAGAATGGTCTGCATGGCCCGCTTGAGGGTTGTGTGAGGCGTGACATAATGGCTGGCCGGAAAAATGGTGACGGTCCGCAAAGATTCAAGCGCCACGCCGCGCAGCGGATCGATCAGCTGAATTGCTTCGATCTGATCGCCGAACAGATCGATCCGGATGGCGACACTCTCTTCATATGCCGGGAAGATTTCCACGCGGTCTCCCCGCACGCGAAAAACGCCACGGTAAAAATCCACATCGTTCCGCTTGTAGTGCATGGCCACGAGATCGCGCAGGAGGGATTCTCTGGCGATCTCTTCTCCGACCTTTAAATCAATCCGCATCTCCAGATAATCCTCTGGAGCACCCAGTCCGAATATGCACGACACGCTGGCCACTACCAGAACATCGCGTCTGGAGAGGACAGACCGTGTAGCCGAATGCCGCATCTTGTCGATCAACTCGTTGATCGATGAATCTTTCTGGATATAAGTGTCCGTGGTAGGAATATAGGCTTCGGGTTGGTAGTAGTCGTAGTAGCTGACGAAGTATTCGACAGCATTGCCGGGAAAAAGCTGCTTGAATTCGTGGTACAGCTGAGCGGCAAGGGTCTTGTTCGGTGCAAGCACCAGTGTGGGACGGTTCATCTTGGCCACCACGTGGGCCATGGTGAACGTTTTACCTGATCCGGTCACCCCCAGAAGCACCTGATCCTTTAAGCGGTTGTTCAGGCCGGTACAGATTTTTTCTATCGCCTGGGGCTGATCACCTTTGGGTACGAAATCCGATACGAGTTCGAATCTATCCATCGTAAGCGACACCCCTTTTCATCGTGTTTGCACTATGATCTGCCGGCAACGACCGTTCCGGTAGAATGGTTGCCATAAAAAAGGCGATGCGCGCGCGCCATCGCCTTATGACACTATGGCCTGTAACACCCTTTGTAAACCACTGCTAGGATCTTTCGATTAGCAGCACACACTCGGCAGCCATCCCCTCCCCTCTGCCGATATACCCGAGCCCTTCCGCAGTCGTGGCTTTGACGTTGATGCGGGCTGCATCCGTATCGAAGGCTTTAGCCAGTCCCATTTCCATTTCAGCTTTATAAGGCGCCAGTTTCGGTGCCTGGGCCAAAACAGTGGCATCCAAATTGACCAACCGATATCCGGCCTGCCGCATCAGGTCGACACAGCGCCCCAGTAAAATGATACTGCTGATATCCTTGAATTCGGCGGAGCCGTCGGGAAAGTGCTGCCCGAGATCCCCCAATCCCAGGGCACCCAGAAGGGCATCACAAACCGCATGGATCAGCACATCCGCATCCGAATGCCCCAAGAGTCCTTTATTAAATGATATTTCAACACCGCCCAAGATCAAGGGTCTGCCCGATACCAAGCGATGAACATCGTATCCTGATCCGATTCGCATTTAAGCTGCACCTAATCGCCCGGCAACCGCAAAGGCTTTAATCGTATGGTCTTTCCCTTTTGCGTGCACCGGTTGTATGGGGTTCAGGGCAAACTGGTTCTGTACGATATGCCGGGTATACTCTGAGATCAATACCTGTCCGGGGGCGGCGGCCGAACATAGGCGGGATGCGATATTGACCGTGTCACCAATAACTGAGTAGCTCATGGTGCGATTCGATCCGATATACCCGGCCACCACATCGCCTGTGTTGATCCCGATGCCGACCTCTATAGCACACCCGCCGCGGGAGATACGGTCAAAATTGAAATCTTCCAGTGCTTTTAGAATATCCAGACCGGCATGAACCGCACGGGTCGGATCATCGGGGTGCACAACGGGGGCACCCCAGATGACCATCATGCCGTCCCCCATGAATTTATCCACCGTGCCCTCATGCTGAAAAACGATATCAACCAGGGTTTCGTAATAGTCATTGAGCATCTGCAAGATGTCGGCTGCTTTTGTGTTGGAGCTGAGTGCAGTGAAGCCGCGAATATCGACGAACATCACAGTGGCGATGCGATTCTCACCCCCCTTCTCTACTTTCAACTCGCCGTTGACCACCATCTCGGCCAGATTTGGGGAAAGCAGCCGTCGGAATTTTTCACGTGTTGCGGCATCGCGCTCCATTTTCTCGGCCGCCGCTTTTCGTTCATTAATGGTGAACTGGGCATGGGATCCAAATATGGCGAACATGCACAACACCACGATCCTGCCCCAGACATCATCAAGCTCTATGCCGAGAATCTTCTCCAGAAAATGCTCATAGGAAAGGAATATCGATAGAAAGGAGTCAATCAGCCAATAAATGACAGCGAGACCGAAACCGACCAAGACCATATGATCGGTGATGGCTGATTTTCGCTTTAGCAGGCTCATTTTGGATTGCATTTTGCTCATATCCAAATATCAATCCGGTTATTTCCAGTGTGGATAGGCTCAACGCCGTCGCCCTGGTCGCTGCATAGTGCCGGGAGGTCACGCACGATATCACCTCCGGCCGTCAATGATCAAGACCGTTGTGAGTCGAAGGGCAAATCAGGAGATTTTCAAAAGTTTCTTAATAAGATGCCTCCGCTTGACGTTACACGTTCTGATTTATTAAAAATACCGGCAGGTAGAGCAATCAGCAAGCCGAATATTCCTTGACAATTTAGGGACTTTATGGCCAAAAAACCCCTGATGAACGATCCCGGTATCCTGCGAGATCGCGATCCATGGATAGGAGTTCGCTCTTGGCCCAGAAAGAAAATGACATTCGCTCCACCGAGAAACTCCTTGAATTGATCCGCAAACATGATAATAGTGATCCTCCGCCATCGCTTGAACCGGATGCCCGCTCCAAACCTTCCTCCATTCGGTTGATTCCTTCAGCTTTTCAGAGGCGTACCGTTATCGGCGTCGATATTGGTCACACGCATATCCGGCTGGCAAAAATCATGTGTTCAGACAAATCCGTTTTCCTGACCGATTATCTGGATGTACCGTTCAAAACCTCCATCTCCATCAAAGACAACAAAATTCTAAAACCGCTCAAAGCGGCGCTTGATCAATTTTGCCAGGAATCGTCCAACTTCGACATCTGGGGCGCCATTCAATCGGCCAAAGTCGAAACGCGCTGCATCCGCATTCCCAAACTGCCCCGTTCCCAGATATCCAACGCGATTTTCTGGACCTTCACGAAAAAGTCGCCGTTTGATAAGGGCTCCGAAATTCTGGACTATGAGATGATTGGCGATATTGCGGAAGGAGGCGTCAAGAAGACCGAAGTATTGGCGTTCAAAGCCCCTCAATCGGAAGTCAAATCCTTTGAAGCGGCCTTTCGAAAAATTGGATACCCGCTCAGCGGCATTACCATTGTTCCTTTCGCCATACAGAACCTGTTTCGCAAACAGATTATCTCACATCCGGAAGAAGATACCTGTTGCCTTTTCATTGGTAGGGACTGGTCGCGCATCGCCATCTACAATAAAAGCAATTTAATCCTATCCAGGGGGATAAAGGCCGGCATGCGCAGTATGGTCGATGCCATTAACAGCGCACTGCTTCGGAACAAAGCCTGGAAAAATACGAACGAAATGGAAAGATCCCGCTCTTTAGAAGATGGTCTGGCCGAATCAGCGACCATTGATCCC
Source organism: Desulfobacteraceae bacterium (assembly GCA_037387725.1). GTDB lineage: Bacteria > Desulfobacterota > Desulfobacteria > Desulfobacterales > Desulfosarcinaceae > JARRKU01. Next base: position 15,939 of record JARRKU010000031.1, on the reverse strand, counting down.
AAGGCCCAGGAGATCTTCTTCGATTTTATCGGTGTGCCGGTCCCGTCCCATCAGAGTGCTACCGAAAAAGATGGGTTGGACCACAATCAGGTTTTTCAAATGGTATTGCCGGCGATGGAGCGTTTGATCCGTCAAATAGAACGCACTTTTGAACACTATGCCCTCAACTTCTCCACTGAAGGGGTCAAGCGTACCTTTATTTCCGGTCAGGTGATTGCAAACGCTGGCGTGGTCGACTACTTCGCAAACCAGCTCGACATGCCCGTTGTACCGATGAATCCGTTCCCGACAGACGTCCCCTTTACCGAACAAATTCGAATTCCCGATGCGGTGTCCGAACGTGAAGGATATGTACCCGCCATCGGACTGGCGCTTTCAGACAATACCATCACCCCGAATTTCCTGTTCACCCATGAAGACAAAGACAGTGCAGAATCGGTACGACGGAACAACAAGCGCATCCTGACCATCTGCATGATCTGCCTGATGGCGATGATCGGTATTTTTTCATTCCAGCAGAAAAAACTGGACCAACACCGTGAGCAAGTGGATCATCTCAGCACACGACTGATTCGGTACAACCCACCGGCAAAAAAGGAATTACTTCTGGCCCTCTATGCCAAGGCAAAGCACAAGAACAAGATAGTGAAACAAATAATTCATCGCTATGCCCCGGCGGCCGTTATTACAGAACTTGCGGACATCACTCCTTCGAACATTCGATTGCTCAATCTCGACGCAACTTTTGGTAATCCATCCGATGAGGGCTCAAGCGTTGATAAATCGGTCATGATTGAAGGCATCATTTTCGGTGAGGCGGGCAATTTTGAAACCATGCTGACCGGTTATTTGCTGAAGCTGAAGAATTCTCCCCTATTCCAAAAACCCCGCGTACAAAGCAAACAGATTGAATTCTATAATGACAAGGAAGTCATGCGCTTTGTCACGAAGCTGGAGGTAATTTAAGCCGAAGTCCTACAGGCGGCAGGTAAAACAGGCATGAGAGGTTCCCCGCGATGAAAAAGTTCAACATTCAATCGAGCAATATAATCTACCTCGGTGTCTGCCTTTTCGGCATTGTCGCTTTCTTTTTAGTGGGAATCTATCCTAACCTCAATTCCCTTCGCGAGATGGATCAGGAGATTGCAACTTTGAATCAGGAGGTACAAGCCCAAGAGCTTCTATTCCCGGTCTATCTGAAACTACTTGCGGACATTACGAATAAGATTCCTACCAAGCTCCCGATACCGGATCGCGTAAAAATTTCATTCAGTGACTTGGGCCGCATTAACGAATCCTTTTCCAAACTGGCGGGCGAGTGCAATGTCACTTTTGTCAGCGCCATTGCAGATGCCAGCAACTACCTGGAGGACAGGGGGCGCTTATCCATGACAGCCACGTTTACAGGAGATTTTTTTGACTTGCGCTCGCTCATATTGAAAATTTGTCGATTGCCGTATCTGGAGTCCCTCGACCAAATGCGAATCGAAACCGTTGGTAACAGAAAACAGATAGAATTTAAGATAAAAGTATCACAAAAGTAAGTCAGATTATGACCACTCGCGAAAAAATCATTGTCGGAATCATGTGCCTCACTATCGTGTATGGCGCCTACGAGCTCATTTTCAGAGGCAGCGCGTACACGGAGAAGACGCCGACCGCTGCCGGGTCTTCCACCGGTGAGCTGAAATCTTTTGTCTCCGAAATCACCGGCAAGCTCGACAATGAAAAGGTCAGCCTGGAGTACCAACATATGATCCGCCAGGCTGGCGCCGATTGGACTAAAGATCCGTTCATTCAATCAACCGTACCGCTCAAAAAGCGGCTTTCCCAGTCCGATTCCACTACAAAAAAGGCCAGCAAAAGCCCTGGGCCGAGATATGTCTATTCGGGCTACATGCAGTTGGGGCAAACCAAGCTGGCGATTATAAATGGCATGGAATACGCAGTTGGTGAAAGACTGCCGAACAAGATATATTATGTTAAAACCATATCGACGAACAAGGTCGTTATCGCCAAAGTGAATGGTAAAGAAACGATTCAAATCTACATTACGGATATGGATGGATCACCAGGGATTTAATCCAATCGATCGGACAGAGGCATTATGCGGAACATTTGCAGCAGTTTCACAGCAATCGGTGTCATAGTGGCGCTCAGTTTGTCAGTCGGCTGCGCCAGCAAACCTGAAACCAAACGCACCGATTTTGAACAGTGGAAGCAATTGGCCAAAAAGAGCCGTGGTTTCTCGCCGGCCTCTCGACAGAGAACCATAGAATTGTCCCCAAAAAAGATTGAAACCATTGCGCCGGGACAAGTAAGACGAACCCTTTCACGGCCCCTGCCCGACCGAAAAATCACCATGAAGATGCATGAAATCGATGTGGCCGTGTTGCTTCGGGCATTGGCGCGCGCTGTGGACTTGAACATCATGATCAACGATAGCGTCAAAGGTCGTATCAGCATTAACGTTCAAAACGCCAAATGGAAACAGGTCTTCCTGGGGCTTCTCAATTCACAGAGTCTGACCTATGAATGGGAAGGCGATATCATCCGTATCGTCACTTTCGAGGACCTGTCGAGGCGGCTTAAGAACCTCGAAGCCGAAGAAAAAATTCTGACAAAAAAACGTGAACTGGAGATGCAGGCGCCGCTGGTTACCAAAATCATTCCCATCGATTTTTCCAAGGCCGATCAGCTGAAAGAGAGCGTTGAAAAAGTCCTGAGCGCCAAAAAACCGGGGGAACCGATAGGATCGGTCATGGTGGACAAACATACCAACGCTTTGATCGTACAGGCTACACCGGTAGATATTGCCCGGATTGTTCCATTGATCACCGAACTGGATCGTCCGACACCTCAGATTCTCATCGAAGCGCACATTATCGAAACGACCAATCAGACAGCGCGCGAGCTGGGCATCCAATGGGGTGGACTTTACCACAATGCCAATGCTTGGATTACGCCAGATGCCGCAACAGACATCACGGGCATAACACCGGGAACTGGCGGCACCGTTAATCCTGCGGCGGGAATTGCTGCCAACTTTCCCGGAAACCTTGCAAACGCAGCCCAGTCCGGCACAGGGTTGAGCCTCGGGGTTATCGGAGAATTCGGAGACGATATTTTGGCGTTGCAGCTTTCCGCGCTGGAAGAAGAAGGCAAACTCAATATACTCTCCAGTCCCTCCATCACCACCCTGGACAACCGCAAGGCCACCATCGAAAGCGGAAATGAAATTCCCATTCAAATCGTCGAAGACGACGATGTCGAAGTGGTCTATAAATCCGCTGTCTTGAGCCTTGAAGTCACCCCCCACGTCATCCAGGATAACGCGCTGAAGCTTGAAATCGCGACGACAAAAGACGAAGTCGGGACGGTGAGTACCGTTAATCAATACCCCACCATTATAACAAAAAAGGCCAACACCAACGTCATTTTGTTTGACGGCCAGACAACCGTAATCGGTGGTCTCAAAAAGAACACCAGTCAAAACAGCGAAGCTGGAATTCCGCTGCTTTGGAAGATTCCGGTACTGGGACATCTGTTTAAGAATCAAAGCCGCCTGGAACAAATGGAGGAGATTTTGATTTTCATCACGCCCCATATTTTAAAAACACGGCCGTCACCAGCACCGGCAGAACGGGGGGGAGATTCGCCGGCGCAGGGGAATTAGCGGTCCGATGAAGGCGGTTTTAATTTGGAATCGGACGGGGATCCGGAATGCACGGACGGATTGACGGTTCCGGCGCCCGGTGTCGACAATCAATATGAAAACCGCGCATCTCATGAGTTGGATACGAGATGGATTACTACAAGCTCCTACAACTGGAAAAGGAACCCTTCTCCAATTCTCCTGATCCGGACTACTTTTTTCAATCAGAACAACATCTGGGATGCCTTCAGAAGCTGGAACTGGCCCTGCGCTTGAAAAGAGGTCTCAATGTGGTGATTGGAGATGTGGGAACCGGCAAGACAACCCTGTGCCGCCAACTGATTCGCAGCCTGTCCGGATATGACGGCTTTGAATGCCATTTGGTCTTGGATCCCGCTTTTGATGCCCCCCTGGCCTTCCTGCAAACGATCCATGCCCTATTCCACCCAAATGCTCCCAATGCCCCTGCAACCGAAACTGAACTCAAAGAAACCATTCAACAACTCCTTTTCACCAAGGGCGTCGATCAACATAAGACCATCGTGCTGATCATCGATGAGGGGCAAAAAATGACCGGCGCTTGTGTGGAAATCCTGCGTGAACTGCTCAACTACGAAACAAACACCTTTAAGTTGCTCCAAATCGTAATTTTTGCACAATTGGAGTTTGAGCAGATACTGGAAAGCCGTGCCAACTTTGCGGACCGCATCAATCTGCTGCACCACCTGGGTCCAATGCATTTCAGGGACACGCACCGCATGGTGCAGCACCGGATCAAGCTCTCCAGCGCTGATCCGAAACCCCGGCAATTGTTCACTCTTCCGGCGATGTGGGCCATCTACCGTTTCAGCAAGGGGTATCCCCGCAAGATCATTCATTTATGCCACCAAAGCATACTGGCCATGCTTATCCAGAACAGAACCCGGGTTGGCTGGGCGACCATCGTGTCGTGTAAAAAACGACTGGCAGTAGCCTCCGGGGGGGATAGGCGCGCCTACTGGCCTTACGCTACGCTGGCATTTATCGCGGCCTTGGCTTTGGTCGCTCTCCTTCCCAGCTCATTACCGATGACATCCCGGGATCATGCGCTGCCACCTCTCAATCCTGCTGAGCCGAATCCCCTTGCTTTAAAGCATGACGTTCCGAATCCTGATCCCATGGCACTTCCCCAAAAGGCCAATACGCTTCCGGAAACCCCATCGGAGACGGCGCTGGCGACGGCGGCCTCTCCAACCGGCCATACCGTTCCATCATCGCCGCTTTCACCGGAGGACGTTCCGAATCCGGTCTCCAAAAGGCATGCTAACCCGCAAGACCCTGACGCCAACTACAGGCTCGACCGCCTGCCGCCGCAAATTCTGGGACAACTCATTGTCCAACCAGGAGATACGTTGGAGGAACTGGCATCGTCAGTATACGGATCCCACAGCTACGGCCGTTTGAAAGCAGTTATTTTGGCCAATCCACACATCCAAAACCCCAACAGTATCTCCATCGGCGATATCATAAAGTTCCCACTGATGGTCCATGCGTCTGATGACAGCAAGCATCCGAGTTATTGGATCATTCTGGATGAATTCTCTTCCCTTCCCCCGACCATGCAACGATTGGCGGAGATATCCGAGTCCCTGGAAGTTCCCTTACAGATGATCCCGCACTGGCACCCGGAATCGAGCCTGAACTTCTCCATCACCGTCAGGGGATTCTTTGAAAATGAGGCCGAAGCGATCAACTATTCGCGGACATTGCCCGATTCGATCATGCGAAATGGGCGGGTGATCTCCAGTTGGCCGGAAGAGACCCGATTCTATGCCGATCCTTACAAAGGCGGCAAGCTTCACTTTCCCATCAACGACGCGAGGCAGTGACTTGAAGAACAAAAAGAAACTCGGCGAAATGCTGGTTGAAGCCGGCTTATTGACGGAAGATCAGTTGAAACAGGCGGTGATCGATCACAAGCGCAATAATCTGAAGCTAGGCCAATATCTGGTGAGAGAAGGCATCGTCAGCGGAGGGCAGATCGCCGACCTCATCTCCCGACAGATGAAGATCGCCAAGTACTATCCGGACAGCTATCCCATCGATATGCGCCTGGCCGAAACGCTTCCCCTTGAACTCGCCCAGAAATTTCAGGCGGTTCCCATTGCCAAGACCAATTATCTGCTGACCCTGGCCATGACCGACCCCATGGACATCGATGCCTTGGACGCCATCGAAGTCTACACCAACATGGAGGCCGAAGCGCTGATCTGTACTTACCAGGAGTGGAACCACCTGTTGGGCAGCCTCTATGGGACCTATTCCACTATGGGCGGAATGCTGGAGAGCATGGAGGAGATGGAAATCGAACGGGCCGAAGAGGCCGATACCCTTCGCTCGGCCGACGACCTGGAAGTCAAATCTCTCCATGACATGGCCGAAGAGGCACCGGTTATCCGGCTGGTCAATTCGATCCTCTCCCAAGCTGTTCGTGATGCCGCCAGCGACGTGCATATAAGCCCTGAGCAGGATCGGATTCAGGTTCGCTTCCGCGTGGACGGCAAACTTCACGAAGTGCCGGCCCCGCCCAAATCCATGCATTTGCTGATTATCTCGCGCCTGAAAATACTGGCTAACATGGACATTTCTCTATCAAGAATTCCTCAGGACGGACGTTTCACCATCCGTATGGACAACAAGGAGATCAATATCCGCGCCTCAACCATTCCGACCATCTACGGCGAAAATATGGTGCTGAGACTGCTGGATACCAGCAGCGGCGTTTATTCTTTAGAAGAGCTCGGCATGTATCCGGATGATATCCAACGGCTTGAATCCATTGTTCACCGGCCTTACGGGATGATTTTGAGCACCGGTCCGACTGGAAGCGGCAAGAGCACGACGCTCTACTCCATTCTCAAACGCATCAACCAACCGGACATCAACATCATCACCCTTGAAGATCCGGTGGAATATCGTGTGAACAAGATCCGACAGATTCAGCTTAACCGAAAGGCCGGCATGACCTTTGCCAGCGGCCTGCGATCCATCATGCGCCAGGACCCGGATGTGATCATGGTTGGAGAAACCCGTGACGCGGAGACCGCATCCATCTCCGTTCAAGCGGCCTTGACCGGACACCGGGTATTGAGCACCGTTCACACCAACGATGCAGCCGGCGCCATTACCCGCTTTATTGACATGGGAGTGGAACCCTTTCTCGTCTCTTCGGTGATGTTGGTCTCCATCGCCCAACGTCTGGTTCGCAAGGTGTGCCCTTACTGCAAAAAATCCCATGAGCCGGCCAAAGAGGCGCTGAAATTCTGGGGGCTGGAGAATTCTTCCCAGTCAACCTTTTTCCGGGGCACTGGATGCTTCAATTGCATGGACAAAGGGTACAAAGGACGCACCGGCATCTTCGAAATACTGGTGATTGATGATATGGTTCAGGATATGATTCTCAAACGTTGTTCCGCCCAGGAAATCACCCGTGAAGCCCATAAGGCGGGTCGATTGAGGACCTTGAAGGAAGACGCCGCCGATAAGATCGCAAAGGGGATCACCACCATCGACGAAGCGGCATCGGCCGTTATGGCTTAACCCATTCTTCAGGTAATCGCATGCCGATTTACAGCTACAAGGCTATTAATGAAAGCGGTGCCACTGTCACCGGCACCATCGAGGCGGATTCTGCCGATACGGCCACAGGAACTTTGGTGAACCGGGGACTGATCCCATCCAAAGTCATGGATCGCAAATCGGGCAACCCCCTGCTGCGGATATCCTTATTCCTGGAGAAATTCCGCACAGTCAAAGCCCAGGAACTCATTCTCTTCACAAAACAGTTCAGGACTTTGATCCGAGCCGGCGTTCCCATGCTGACGCTGCTGCAAACCCTTGAGACCCAGACCAGCGATCCGCAGTTGAGAAAGATTATCGGAACCATGACCCAGGATGTGAGCGAAGGATCCAGCCTTTACGACGCATTCCGAAAGTACCCGCGTATCTTTTCCCCGCTCTTTTGCAGCATGGTGCGGGCGGGGGAGGCCAGTGGTGCACTGCCGGAGGTTCTGGAACGGCTGATCTATATCATGGAACACGAACACAAAATGAAGACCGACATCCGATCTGCATTGCAGTACCCGATAATTGTACTGAGCTTTTTGGTGGTCGCCTTTTTTGTGCTGCTCACCTATGTGATCCCAAAGTTCTCGGTCATCTTCTCTCGAGCCGGACTGGAATTGCCGCTGCTGACACGGATTTGCATCGCTATGTATGATTTTCTGATAAGCTATTGGGTCTTTATTCTTGCAGTGGCGATCATCATGGCCATTTCATTGGGCTATTACCTCCGGACACCCAAAGGGCGATTGAATCGTGATATCTTCCTGCTAAAGCTCCCCCTTGTCGGTCCCCTGTTCAACAAGGCGGCCATGTCCCGGTTTGCCAGCATCTTTTCCATTCTTCAATCCAGCGGTGTGGCTGTGTTGGAGAGCATGCAAATCTTGTCGGGCACCATCAATAACGAGGCCGTTAGCCGTGAATTTAGGAAAATCACCGAACGACTGGAGGAAGGACGGGGTATATCCGTACCGTTGCGCCAGTCCAAATACTTTACGCCGATCGTCATCAATATGGTGGCCATCGGTGAAGAGTCCGGCAATCTTGAAGAGATGCTCAACGACGTCTCGACCCACTATGACGATGAATTGGCCTATGCCATGAAACGGCTTGCCGATGCCATCGGCCCGATCATGACAATCGGGCTTGCGGCCGTTATCGGATTCTTTGCGTTGGCCATCTATATGCCGATGTGGGATTTGACCAAACTCGTCCGATAGCATTTCTTGTCATGCTTAAAGCCGGCGTCATAAAGCCAGGTGCATATGCCCCTGAAAAACATTCGATTCAATATCAACCTCTATCTCATTATCCCGCTGATTTTTGCCGGTCTGTCCACGTTGGCGTTATTGGTGGCCTATGAACTGACACGCTACTATATCGGTCGGGGACTGGCGCCGGAGTGGCCGGTGGCCTTTTGGGGCATCGTGCTCGTCATGTCCACCTTCATTTTAGGCCTGTTCACGGTAAAGTACCTCATCGCCCCGGTAAAAAAGTTTGTCGATAAAACCCAGACCTTGGGAATGTTGAGCCGTTCCGCATCGGAAAATATCCCCCAGGGAACTGATAACGAGCTTTACCAATTTTCCCGCGTCTTTGATCAGGTTTCCGAGCTGCTCTCAAAAGTCGAGGCCCGCGAGCTTTTTCCCAACATCATCGGGCACAGCGCGGCCATGCGACGGGTATTCAACCAGATTATGAAAGTCTCAGGTACGAGTTCCACCGTCCTGATCGTGGGAGAGACCGGCACAGGAAAGGAACTGGTCGCCAACAGCATTCATAAGCACAGTCTTCGCCACGGGAAACCCTTTGTGGCCATCAACTGCGCCGCCATTCCCGAGGGACTGTTGGAAAGTGAACTGTTTGGCCATGAAAAGGGGGCTTTTACCGGTGCGGAATCCAATAAGCCCGGCAAGTTTGAAATGGCCCATGAAGGAACGCTTTTTCTTGACGAAATCGGGGACATGCCGCTGGAGACCCAGGCAAAGGTGTTGCGGGCGTTGGAGGAGAGAAAGATCGAACGCGTCGGGGCGGTGACCTCCAAATCGGTGAATGTCCGTTTCATCGCCGCCACCAACAAGGAATTGCCATTGCTTGTCGAGAAAGGCAGTTTCCGTCGCGACCTCTATTATCGCTTGAACGTATTTGCCATCCACCTGCCGCCACTGCGTGACCGCCGCGAAGATATTCCGATAATCGCTGAATATTTTCTCGAAGAAACGCGTCAAAATCAGCGCCTTTCCTCCACAGCTATCCAGATGCTGATCTCGTATGACTGGCCCGGAAATGTCCGGGAACTAAAAAATACCATAAAATCCTCCTCTCTGATGGCAAAGGATATCATCGAACCCGTCCACCTCCCTTCCTCCATTACGCAAACATGGCCGCGTGCCGCCCAATCGGATATCTTGGCCGACACGGGATTCAACCAGAATATGGACGATCGACTTCGGGAACTGGAAAAGCAGATGATCTTGCAGGCGTTAGCACAAAGCAGGGGAATTCAAAAACAGGCCGCGACTATTCTCGGCATAAAGGAACGCAGCCTTTGGCATCGGCTAAAGAAATATGAGATCAATGCATCTTTTTTCCTAATTTTAACAAAAACACTCCCCAAACAACCTACATTTTTTTGTATTTTACACCATAATCTGATGTTTTGTGTTGCAATAATCCCAAAATTGTTATCATATTGAAATCTATGCATTGGCTTATCATTCTAATATTATAAGATTTAATCCAATGACAAGATCCATGATGAAATTCCGAACATTTGTGGCATGGTTAATGTATGCCAAGATTATGGTTTTCTAATTTCATCGGAATCGAAATCAATGCTTAGGAGCGGCCCAGATGTTCATTTTAACCCAACTTAAAAATAAAAAGCACCTCGACAACTCCGGTTTCACACTCCTTGAAATCATCGCCGTCATCGTCATTCTCAGCATCATTGCTGTTGTGGCGGTTCCTCGGTATTTCGACTTGCAGGAAGAAGCCAGGAGAAAGACCATTAAAACCGGCTTGGCCGAGGCCATCGGCAGGGTGAACGGTCATTTTGCCGAGGCCCTGCTCGCCGGTTCCATGCCTTGGGAGATTGATCTCAGAGCCAGCGTCCTCGGCTCCGATATGGGAGACTTCACACTCTATACGGACGACTCCAGAGCTGTGGCAGGTGTATCCAGAGGCGCTGTTGCGACCAACTTCCGTATAGGGGTCATGGGGACTGGCCCTCTCAGGGGTATGACTGCCGAAACGATATTGTTTTTTTGCTGCCGTATCAAGCAACGCATCAAGAGGGACATCTCTCTTCAACTTACTGAATTTCTTAACATATAATTTTGCCTCAGCGTGCTGCCCTGTCAAGGAGAGCAACTCGATCAGAGCGCTCATGCCATGTAGGTCATTGGGTTCAACGGCCATAAAATGCTTCCAAGTCTCTATGGCACGGCCATAATCCCCCAGCATGCGGTAGCTTTGGGCTTTGGCCATGAGTGCGCCGCCATGATCAGAGTTCACTGCAAGGGCTTTTTCTGCAGCTTCCAATGCCTTCTGCTCTTCACCATTTTTCAGATGGATGACTGCTGACAGATAATAAAAATCAGGATTATCGGGCCATTTTATATTCGCACCAGAGACGGTTTCGGACGCCGCGGACCACCTTTTCAACGCGATCTGGGAAAGCGCATTCTGGTACCAAATCCTTGTATTCTGTGGATATCGCTTCATGGCTTCAGAAAAATAATCAGATGCGGCGGCATAATCCCCCTCAACTTGGGATGCGTAAAGTCCCAGGTTATAGAGCACCACGCCTTTGTGAAAGGTATTGTTATATCGATTCAGTGAAAACGCCGTTTTAAATTCTGCAATGGCCGATTCTGCATCTCCCAAGGCCCAGTAAGCGTTCCCCAAGTTGCTGTGCGCCATGCTCAAACGTGGGGATCGTCTCACCGCATGATCCCACAAGGTCAACTCCGACCTGAAGATCCGGTTATACTGGTAAGTGGTCAAACCGTTTGACACCAACACCATCAGGGTAACCCCAATGATCATCCATTGAAAGGACCAGCGATATCGAAAAAAACGGATGCTTCTTACGGCTGCGATGGCCGGGGGGACAAAGAGCAGCATGCTGGGGATATAATTCCGGTGTTCATATATCAATTCGAGGTTGAGGAAGGATGCTTCAATCAGATGATTGAGAAAAAAGAAAAGGCCGCAGAACGCAATCAGCGGATATTTTCGGGATGTGATCCCAAGCGCTGCCACAACGAGAATCACTCCTGCAATGGCCGGGGCTGTGGTCCATGGGCTCCATAGAGAGTGTGAGATTTCCATATCGTGCAACAGGGTCATGCGCAGTGTCGAGGGAACCGCTATCAGACTCAAATAGAAAAAAATAACCCTTGGTTGCGTCAGCAGACGCTCAACAGGCGTAAAGGGTCTGATCTCGTATGAGTCCAGCAGCTGGCCCAGACTGAAATTTGTATACAGCAGACCGGCCATGACGAATATAGCGGTCAGGGCAAAACCCCATATCGCGATCCTGATGGGTTTGATCCCTTCCACCCCGCGCAAAAGGACAAGTTCGTACAAAAGCAAGGCATAAACGATCATCACGGTATTTTCTTTGGTGAGCACAGCGCAGGCGCCGCAAATAGCCGCAGCCGCCCCATATCCCCTTCGGTTGGTCGTCCGGTATTTCAGATAAAAATAGAGGACCATCACATAGAACATGCCTGCCATGGAGGCCATGCGTTGGACAATATAGGTAACAGCCGTGACCTGAACGGGATGTGTCGCCCATAACGCTGCTGCCGTTACGGCAATGAATACCTCCTGCCCCTCATAGCGCCCATTTAATACCGGCAGGGTCAGCGTATCGCGAATGAAAAGAAAGAGAAAACAAGACGTGATCCAGTGGACGATCAGATTGAAAAGGTGATATCCAAAAACATTCAACCCACCGATTTTGTGGTTCAAGGCAAAGGTCAAGTAGGCCAATGGACGGCTGATGATCTGGGACGGCAAGCCTGCAGAAAAACTCTGCTTGAGTTGAGACCATGACCATTGTGTCATATGAACTTTGGTGTTGTGAACGATATTGCCGAAGTCGTCGTATTGCCATGAAGCGTTCAGACTGTCGATGTAACATATAAAAAGCAATGTGCCGATCAAGATGGCAATCATCCATGCTAATCCACCGCGCCAATTGCGCTGCGAATCAATGTTGTCCACTTTTGGGTCGCTTTTCAATTCCAATTCACTCCATGCAACAATACATAACCCTACAATTATAAAGTATATTGCTATTACCAACTGCCCAGCCATCGATCAAGCGGAATAGTCCCTGCACCAGGCTGCGCTGCAAGTCTGGCACGACAGATCGAGCGACGAGGGTCCAAGCAAGACGATTCGATAACAAAGTGCCCAAGGGCAGGATTTTTATAGCGATTTTCCTGTTTTAATATGCTTTCCCTTCTGATATGAATGAACCATGCGGCAGCACACCATTGGAGAAAGCGACGGGTTTACCCTGTTGGAGATATTGATCGTGCTGGTTCTGGTCGGCATATTTACGACCCTGGCCGTTGTGCAGCACTCGACCTCCGATGCAACCCTCATCGCTCAAACCGAAATACTCAAGAGCCACCTGCGCTACGCCCAGGCTCGTTCCATCGATTCGGACGTCCACTGGGGTATTTACTACCACTATAACGGCGCAGACCCAACGGATAGTTACTACCTGCTCTTCAATGGAGGAAATCTTACGAACATTCGACAGCTACCCGGCGAAACCCGCGATAGGGTCAACCTGGGCGAAATGGCCATTAAACTGGGTGCGTCTATCGGCCCGAATCCTCCAACGCCCCGGACCTTTCAAATCGCGTTCGATGGCTGGGGACGACCAGCATCCCCCCAACTTGATCCATCCGGACCGGGCTCCTATACCTTTAAGCTGACCAAGATCGGCCATACCGCCCAACAATTTGTGGTAACGCAGAACACCGGGTATATTGATTAATGTTGAAAAGAAACGATCATAGAGGGTTTACGCTGGTTGAGGTAATCGTTACCATCATCATATCGGCCATATTGGCCGTGCTGCTGATGCAAATTATGAAGGGCCATTCCTGGCGCAGCCGCTGGCCCATGATCAAGCTCGAGCAGGGATTTGCTTTGCGGGAGGTAATGGAAAAAATCTCCGCTGATCATCGCCGCCTGATCATTTCCGATCCAACCCCGCTGGTCACCCTGCAAAACAGGATCGCCAATGGGGGGAATCCTCCCAACGGGTATTGGTCCGGTCAAACCTACAGCGCTAAACTGTCCGTCGACGATAACTACTGTCTTGACCTAAATCCGGACAGCGCGCCATCCCCAGGCGAACAAAATATTCAACAGATCTGCGACCACCAGCCCGGGCAGGATCTTATCCTCAAAGTCACCATTTCCTACGAGGGGCAGTCCTTAACCACGCTGTTTACGCGCTGATGCATATGGCTGTAAATATCCAAATGAATACTGACGCCGAAAAGGGATTCACCCTTCTGGAGTTGATTGCGTCGTTGGTGCTCCTTGGGCTTTTATCGGCCGTCTTCGGGATGGGATTGGTGGCCGCCATGCAGAGCCATGAATTCAACCGCTACAACGTGCATTTAGCCCAAAAATCCCAAACAGCCCTGATGCGCATCTCACGCGAACTCAGGGAGCTTAACGCCATTGAAGCGGTGAGTAGCGGGGGAGATCCCTTCATCATTTATCGACGGACCGATCCATCCAATCAGCAATCGACGGTGCGATACGGACTCCATTTCGATTCCGCCAGCCATACGCTTTTCTTGTATACAGCCCTCGATCCGAACATCGGAACCCTCAACAGCGCCACCACCGGCAACGGCGATATACTCATCAACGGGGTAAGCAGCTTTTCCCTCCAATACTTACAAGGCGGCAGTCCTTGGGCCTGGGGGTCGGACTTTGAATTGCTCAGTTCCATTCAAGTGAATCTCCAGCTCATTCGACCTGAAAGACCTGATATTACGGAAGATTTTTCTACTCTCGTTCATCTGCGCAACACCAACAACTATGGTGGCGCAGCACCAACGACGCATCCGGTCGCCCGGGAAGACTATAGTTGCTTTATCGACATTCTACAGCGGACGTCGGGAAGATGAACGATAAATGTTTAACATACCACATCAACGAACGGGAAGCCCCGTTATGATTGTCCATCGCTCGGCACCCGGAAGTGCACTGATCGGTTTGGTAGCTGCGATTTTGATTTTTTCGATACTGGCAGCTGCCATCGTGCCAATGATCGGCTCCCTTGGCCAACAAACCGCTGCCGCCAACAGCGCTTCCAAAGCATATTTGCTGGCCGAATCCGGTTTCCGGTATGCCGCCAGTCGCTATCTCCACGCCGGTGATTCGGAACAGCTCAGAAATGCGGCGCTGGATGACATAGAAGGAAGCTATACCCTCAGCGACAACAACAGCCGCTTCGTCATCGATATCTATTCCTATTACGGCGAGACACCGCAGGATATTCCCCAAGGCGCCCGCAGCTTTTTACTCCACATACCGGGGAAATTTCCGGACGGCAATCTTCCGGGGGGAGATGTCTTTCTCGATCCGGGGCTTCAAGTTCAGATAGAAGATCAGATCTATTCCCTCTCCATCGGCTCACAGCCTGTTGCAGGGCAGAACGATGAGATCACGATTGCCGTCGATACCCCCTTGCCGTTCTATCCTGCCGGGACGGTGGTCTTACCGGTGGCTGATGCGGACGAGATACGCTCCCCTTCCGTGTCCAACGGCGACGACCTTGCATACATCACTGGGCAAGGCAGAATGTTCCCCTTGCGCAATGGTCGCATAAACGTCAACGGCCGCCTGCTCACCTACACATTTAACGACAGAGCCAACAACGCATTCATAAATGTCCGCGATCTGGATGACGACACCATGGTGGGGCATCCCATACCTGACGGCACCAAGATAATCCTGACCCCGTTTGTCCGCCTGCAATCCACCGGTCTTTACGGCAGCGGTACTGAACAGGCAAAACGACAAGTTACCTACTATGCATCCCTTCCCATTTCTTTGGCAAACCTACACCAGGAAGTCTTCGAAGACAAATTTGATTCCAAAGAGGATTGGAGGGACACCTCCGGCACTACCACTTCAGTGGGCGCAGTCGGCGGCAACAACGCCCTGAAAATCGATGCGACCGCCACCTCCGGCGGTGATAAGGGCAGCCTCACCACTTTCTCACCCCAGTCAGAGGCGGCCCAAAAAATCGATTTCAATGCCGCCAGCCGCGGCAGCCGCGGTTTCTTGAGCTACGACATCCAAACCAAAATCGGCTTTGAAGCGGCCCCGGTGCCGGCCTTTGGATTTACACCGCCCGGATCGTCGGTACCCACCTATGTGGCAGCCGGCTTGAGCTTTCGCCTTGCCGGACTTTCCCAGTCCGGCGCCACTGTTTTTAACACCAACGCTTATGGCCTCTCTTTTCTTAGGGGCAATAACAGCGCAGCCGACGGCATACCGGATGATCTGGTGCCGACCAGCGACCGGCCGGTCATCGTACTGTGGCAGCAGACCGGAAACGGTGCCAATCGGACCTGGCTGGCTTACAAAGAGATGGTCGATCTTGTCTTCAGTGAAGACAATGAAGATCC
>JARRKU010000030.1:0-32180 GCA_037387725.1 Desulfobacteraceae bacterium | reverse complement strand
ACATCGATATGGACAAATGCATTGCCTGTGGCATCTGCTCCCAGAAATGCCCCAAGAAGGTGGATGATGATTTCAATATGGGGATCGCCAAGCGCAAGGCCGCATATATCCAGTACGGCCAGACCGTTCCCTTGAAGTATGTCATCGATCCCATTAACTGCCTCTATCTTGAAAAAGGCAAATGCCGGGCATGTGAAAAATTCTGCCCCACCGGCGCCGTCAACTTCGATGACAAGGAGGAGATTGTTAACCTCCGCGTCGGTTCTTTAATTCTTTCCCCGGGATATACGCCTTTTGATCCGTCGCGCTTCGACTTCTATGGCTATCATAAAATTCCGGATGTGGTCACCAGCCTGGAATTCGAACGCATGCTATCCGCCGGCGGACCTTTTCAAGGGCACCTGGAAAAACCGTCCGACGGCAGGACGCCGGAAAATATTGCCTGGATTCAGTGCGTGGGCTCCCGGAACACCAATCGGTGCGACAATGGCTATTGTTCCAGCGTCTGCTGCATGTATGCAACGAAACAGGCCCTGGTCACGACGACCCATCTTCCGGACGGCGGGCGACAAACCATTTTCTATATGGATCTCAGGTGCCATGGCAAGGAGTTCGAACGGTATTACGAGTATGCCAAGGCGCAGGATGTACGGTTTGTCCGCGCCCGTCCCCACACCATCGAACCCGGTCCCGATAATTCCGGCGTGACCATGCGGTACGCCACCGATGACGGTCGCCAGATCACAGAGCATTTTGACATGGCGGTGCTCTCCATCGGTATGGAGGCGTCAAAAGACGCCCTGGATCTCGCCCAAAAAACCGGTATCGAGCTGACCCCTTACAACTTCGCAAAAACCGGCAGCTTTGCACCGGTCTCAAGCTCCAGAAGCGGCATCTTCGTGGGCGGCAGCTTTCAGGCGCCCATGAATATTCCCAGTGCGGTTGCACAGGCCTCCACTGCGGCTGCGGAAGCATCCAAATCCTTGATAGCGGCCAAAGGCACCCTGACCAAGACAAAGACTTATCCCGCGGAGATGGACATCGCCCAACAGGAACCCCGCATCGGCGTATTTGTCTGTTCCTGCGGCATCAACATTGCCAAGGTGGTGGCAGTCAATGAAGTGGTGGAATATGCTAAAACCCTTCCGAATGTCGTATATGCGGAAAACACGATGTTCGCATGCTCCACGGATAACCAGGCGCAGCTGGTAAAAAGAATCGAGGAGAACGATCTCAACCGGATTGTTATCGCCGCCTGCTCTCCGAGAACCCATGAACCCCTTTTTCAGGACACGCTAAAGGAAGTGGGATTGAACGGATACCTGATTGAAATGGCCAATATCCGCAATCACAATTCGTGGGTCCACCAGGATGAACCGGAAAAATCCACCCAAAAGGCCAAAGACCAGGTCCGAATGGCGGTGGCAAAATCCGGCATGGCCTATCCGCTGGACCAGATGAATGTAGACGTCATCCAAAAGGCGCTGGTGATCGGTGGCGGTGTGGCTGGAATGAACGCGGCCCTCGGGCTTGCGGACCAGGGATATCCTACCACATTGATCGAAAAATCTGATCGGCTCGGCGGCAATGCCTGGAAGATAAGCAAGACCGCCAAGGATGAAAAGATTCGTCCCATGCTGGAAGATCTCATCTCGAAAGTGAACGGCCATGATCATATTGATGTGCTGAAAAACGCACGCCTGGTATCCTCGAAAGGGACGGTGGGCAGTTTTGTGAGTGAAATTGAAATAAACGGCGGGCCACCCCGGAAGATCGAATACGGCGCAGCCGTGTTGGCCACCGGTGCAAAGGAATCCGTGCCCACACAATACCTGTATGGTGAAGATGATCGCGTCATGACCCACCTGCAGTTCGAGACTGAACTGACCGAACACAGCGAGAGGGTGAAAAGCGCTCAAAGTGCGGTGTTCATCCAGTGTGTCGGATCCCGGAACGAAGATCGCCCCTATTGCAGTCGGGTCTGCTGCACCCATTCGGTGAAAAATGCCATCGACCTGAAAAAACTGAACCCGGAGATGAGTATCTATGTCCTCTACCGGGATATGCGCACCTATGGCATCCGCGAAGACCTGTACACCAGGGCAAGAGAACTGGGTGTGATCTTTATCCGCTACGATCTGGAAAACATGCCTGAGGTCCGCAAAGAGGGCGATGACCTTCTGGTGCGGGTGGGTGATCCGATTCTCGGTATGCCGGTGACCCTGGAAGCAGACGTCTTGATACTGGCGGCCGCCATTGAGCCCAATGACACCAAGGAATTGGTGGCGCTTTACAAATGCGCTGTCAACGCAGACGGGTTTCTGAACGAAGCCCACCCCAAACTGCGGCCGGTGGATATGGCGGTGGACGGACTCTTTCTTGCAGGAATTTGCAGTTATCCCAAACCCATTGACGAATCCATATCCCAGGCCAAAGCCGCCGTTGCCCGGGCCAACGGTATCCTTTCAAAAGACGTCATGCAGCTGGACGCCATTAAATCCTTTGTCACCGATCGATGCGACGGGTGTGCGCTTTGCCTGGACGTCTGTCCGTTCATGGCCATCTCGTTGACGGAAGTCTCTGAAAACGGCCAGACGGTGAAGAAGATCAGCACGGAAAAGGCCCTGTGCAAAGGTTGCGGCATGTGCGCGGCCACCTGTCCCAAGAACGGTGTGTCCGTGCACAGTTTTACAACGGAACAGCTTCGCGCACAGGTGTATGCGGCTCTGGACCTGCCTAACGTTGCATAAAAAAGACGGCTAAAAGGCAGTGAATCGTCATGAACCATTAAGCTATAGATAAGATGAGGAGACGGAACCATGTCTGAAAACTTCGAGCCCAGGATACTCGGTTTTTTATGCAACTGGTGCGCATATGCGGGCGGTGACCTGGCCGGGATATCGCGCATTCAGTATCCTCCCAACATGCGCCCCATCCGCGTCATGTGCTCCGGGATGGTGCATCCGGACATCGTCGTCGACGCCCTATCCAAAGGGGCCGACGGTGTCATCATGATGGGGTGACACCTCGGCGAATGCCATTACCTGGAAGGTAATGAAAAAGCCCTGGCGCGATCGGCCGCCATTAAAATCGTCCTTGAGGAGTCCGGTATAGACCCGGAGCGGTTTTCCATCGAATGGGTCTCTTCCGCCGAAGCGCCCCGGTTTGCCGAAATCGTCACCCGTTTTACGGAAAAAATCAAAGCACTGGGGCCCAATACGGTTGCCCCCGCAAAAGCGGCCGCCAATTAGGGAAGGTGCGGCGTTCGATTTTATAAGTGGCTTATAACCTTCAACAACAAGAGGAACGGTTATGAAGGCGGAAATCAGACTGAAAAAAGCCCGGAAGAGCATCTTCAAAGACAAGGTCATGGCGCTGCTTCCGGACGGCGGCAACCTGAACTTGTGCCTGACATGCGGGGCATGCTCCTCCGGATGTCCTGCATCAGGGCTGGGAAATATGGACCCGAGAAAATTTTTGCGCATGGCCTCCATGGGAATGGACGAGGAGATATTGAGCAGCGAATGGGCCTGGTGGTGCACCATGTGCCAGCGATGCATCTATGTTTGTCCCATGAAAATCGATATCCCCCAGCTCATCTATAATGTCCGTAACAGCTGGCCCCGGGAAAAACGCCCCAAAGGCATCCGCGCGTCATGCGACGTTGCCTTGACCCAAGACACCTGCAGTGCCATGGGGGCGTCCGAAGGAGATTGGCGTTTTGTGGTTGAAGATGTCCTCGAAGAAGTCCAGCAGACGCAGAGCGGATTCGAAGACCTCCAGGCCCCCATGGATAAGAAAAGCGCTGAACTATTCCTGAATCAGAATTCGAGGGAGCCGGTGACCGAACCGGATGAGATGGTACCGCTGTGGAAAATCCTCCACCTGGCGGACGCGGATTGGACTTATGGTTCCAAAGGCTGGGCCGCTGAAAATTACTGCATGTTCATGGCGGACAATGAAGGCTGGGAGAAGATCGTACGAACCAAGGCAAAGGCGGTGGATGATCTGGGCTGCAAGGTCTGGCTCAATACCGAATGAGGGCACGAACTCTTTGCAGTCCGGGCCGGACTGAAAAAATTCAACATCCCCCACAACTTCGAGATCAGAAGTATCATTGAATATTATGCCCAATGGATTCGCGACGGCAAGCTGAAGGTCCGTTCCGACTGGAACAAGGATCTGAAAATAAAGTTTACCACCCAGGATCCCTGCCAGTTGGTGCGGAAAAGCCTGGGCGATCCTGTGGCCGAAGACCTTCGCTTCGTGATAAAATCCGTGGTTGGCGAAGAAAATTACATCGATATGACGCCGAACCGCTCCAACAACTATTGTTGCGGCGGTGGCGGCGGATTTCTGCAATCCGGATATCCGGAGGCCCGCCGGGATTATGGAAAATGTAAATTCGATCAGATCAAGGCCACCGGCGCCGCTTACTGCATCACGCCCTGCCATAACTGCCATGCCCAGATCCATGATCTAAACGAACACTATAACGGCGGATATCATACAGTTCATCTCTGGACGCTGATCTGCCTCTCCCTGGGCGTTTTGGGAGAAAACGAAAGGACGTATCTGGGCCCGGATCTGGCACAGGTCGGTTTGTAATGGGTAGCAAACACGCACAGGAGAAGTTATGGAAACTTTTTTCAACCTGATTCAGGAAGTCCAAAAGCCGGGCCTATGCCATCGCTGCGGCGGTTGTGTCACGTTCTGTACAGCGGTGAACTTCGGCGCCCTGGAAATCGATGCAGATGGAAAGCCCCGCTATGGTGAGATCGAAAAGTGTATTGAATGCGGGTTATGCTACTGCATTTGTCCAGAAGTGGATGAACTGGAGGACGAAACCCGGCGAAAGGTTTCATGGAGCGCGCCTAACGGCCGAATTATCGAAACCAGCGTGGCACGGGCAAAGGATCCGCAGATTCACAGCAGGGGAACGGACGGCGGCGTGGTCACCGCTCTGCTGCTGCATCTTTTTGACGCCGGCCGCATTGACGGCGCCATTGTCACCAAACCGGAGGGATCATTTCGAAGAAGACCCTGCCTGGCGACCACGCGCGAAGAGATCATCGATGCCGCCGGTTTTTATTTTGACACATCCCATGGCATGACCCACATGAGTGAAAAGTATGTCACCTATTCCTCCATTGAGGAGTTCGCCCCCATGGTGAAAGAAGGGCTTCGCCGGGTGGCGTTGGTGGGGACCCCCTGCCAGATCAAGGCATTTCGGCGCATGGAAGTGCTCGGTATCGTTCCGGCCGATTCCATTGCCTGCTGCCTGGGCCTGTTTTGTGCCGGCAATTTTACCTTTGAGGAACAGCAGCGGGAAAAACTCGCCCTGGACCATGATTTTCATTGGGAAGATGTTGAAAGGATCAATATCAAAGACGGATTGATGATTCACATAAAGGATGACGGCATTCGAAATATCCCCCTCGATGATCTGGATTTCATGAAACGGTATGCGTGCAAATACTGTGGCGACTACACTGCCGAGTTTTCGGATATTTCATTCGGCGGCATCGGCGCCGAGCAAGGCTGGACAACACTCATTACCCGGACGCCGCTGGGACGGGCCATTTATGCGGATGCGCGCGGTGCTGCGGTTGAAGAATTTTTACCGGACGTCAATCCCAATTTTGCTTCGGATGCCTTCTCCATGGTTCGTTCGGCAGCGGCCAAGAAGAAGAAAACCGCCCGCCAGAATCGTCGCGAACTGGGCACGAAGCCTGTCAATATCAAAGATTAGCCGGTTGCCGGCTGCCACAAAATGAAAGGTAAATTTTATGCCAGCAAAAGTCGCAAGTGATTGGCTAAACGCTTGTTCCGGATGCGAGATCGCCATTGTCGACCTTGGGGAGCGATTGCTGACGGTCCTGGAACTGGTGCAGTTCGTCCATATCCCGGCCCTGATGGATCACAAATATTTCGGCCAGATGGGAGACGGCGGACATATCGACATTCCGGAGGCGGATGTGGGCATCCTCAGCGGCGGCATTCGCAACGAAGAACATCTGGAAGTGGCCCTGGAGATGCGGAAAAAATGCAAGGCCATCATCGCGCTGGGTACCTGCGCCACCCATGGCGGCATACCGGCCCTGGCCAATTCCTTCGAGAACAAGGATATTCTTAGCCGTTATTATGCCACCGAAACCACGGACACGCCCCAGGCTTTTCCCGATGAGGGCATTCCGGCCCTGCTGGATGCCTCCTATGCCCTGGACGAAAAGATAGACGTGGATATCTATCTGCCCGGCTGCCCGCCGCATTCCGACCAGGTATTCGAAGCGCTGGTCGCCTTTCTGGAAGGCCGGGCGCCCAAGCTCAGGGACAAGAGTGTTTGTGATACTTGCCCGACCATCCGGGAAGGCAAGGGCGATCTGAAATCCCTGCGCCGGTTTTTGCAGGCCCCTCATCAGAACAGTCCGGAGGAACCATTGGATAAAATGCGGTGCATTCTAGAGCAGGGGATGCTTTGCATGGGGCCGGTTACAAAGGGCGGTTGCGGGGGGGATGGTGTGGTGCCCCGATGCATCTCTGCAAAAGTTCCCTGCCGCGGCTGCTACGGTCCGGTTCAGAAAGACGGCAACCAGCGTCTGGATATGCTCAATGCACTGGCATCCAACGGCATCGATATCCGTTCTTTGCCGGAAACCACATCATTGCTGAGATTTTCCGGCGCACACCACAAGCTGCGGCCGGCCATTAAATAAAAGGAGGCGCCATCCATGACCAAGGCAAGCACCATCAAGATATCTCCCATCACTCGAATCGAGGGCCATGCGTCCATCGGGATCCAACTCGATGATGATGGCAATGTCGCCGATTCCAAAGTCCATTTTCAGTCGATCAGGGGATTTGAGAAATTCGTGGAGGGAAAGCCGGCGGAAGAACTGCCGAGGATCGTAACGCGGATTTGCGGCATCTGCCCCTGGCATCATCATCTGGCATCCAACAAGGCGGTGGACCGATGTTTCGGCGTCACGCCCACACCTACCGGTCATAAACTCAGAGAACTCATCCAGACCATCGCCCAGGCGGAAGACAAGCTGCTGCATTTCTTCTTCCTTGCGGCCGCTGATTTTGTGATCGGCCCGGATGCCGATTATGCCGTCCGCAATGTCATCGGCATCGCCCAGGCCAATCCGGAACTGGCCAAGAAAGTGGTGCAGATGCGGTTCAAGGCGAAGATGATTATTGAAAAGTTTGCCGGTAAAAGCATCCACCCGGTGGCCGGTGTCACCGGCGGTTTCTCAAAACCCCTGACAGAGGAAGACCGGCAGTGGATGCTCTCGGAAATGCGGGAGATCATGGACTTTGCCCTGTTTACCATCGCGTTTGCCAAGGCCGAAGTCTTTCCCAAATACTTGGAGACCATCAAGGTGTTGGGCGTAATCAATACCGGTTTTATCGGCACTGTGGACCAGGACGGCGCCTTGAATCTTTATGACGGAGACATCCGGCTGATGAAGCCGGACGGCACCTACACGGACTTTGACGTTCAGGACTATGCCGACTATCTGGGGGAACATGTGGCTTCCTGGTCCTATGGAAAATTCCCCTATGCCAAGGCGTGGGGGGAAGGATTTTCCCTGGACCTGGACAATCCCAAAGGGATATACCGGGCCAACACCCTGGCGCGTATCAATGTGGCCGACAAGATGGCCACGCCCAGGGCCCAGGCGGAACTCGAAGAATTCCGGGAATTGTTCGGTCGTCCGGCCCAGGCCACCCTGCTGTATCATTATGCCCGGCTCATCGAGGAGGTGTATGCCTGCGAGCATGCCATCGAGCTGCTGGAAGATCCGGAAATTACCAACCCGGATGTTCGAGCCAAAGTGGAACCCGGGGCCGGGCGGGGTGTGGGATGCGTGGAAGCGCCCCGGGGCACGCTGATCCATGATTACACCACCGACGAAAACGGGCTCGTCACACGCGCCAACATGATTGTGGGTACGACACATAATCTGGCCCCCATTAACATGAGCGTGGACCAGGCGGCCCGGGCACTGATCAAGGACGGGAACGTGGATGAAGGCATTTTAAACAAGGTGGAAATGGCGGTGCGCGCCTACGACCCATGAATTTCCTGTGCCACCCACCGCCTGGACGGCGGTGTCGCCATTGAAATGACCATCTATGATGCCAACAACAATGTTATCCGAACGATGAAAAACTGATGCGCTCAGATCCTTAATCCAAAGCCGCGGCATTTTCCAGAAGTGCTGCGGCTTCCTCAGGTTGGAATCTTGAATGCCAACTCGTTTTTGCACGATGGACCGTAGGAAAGTGAGCGGACGATGTGTTTAGCCATTCCGTCTAAAATCATAAAAATAGAAAACAACATGGCCGTCATCGATGTTGAAGGGAGCCGGCGGCAAGCCAGCCTGTTGCTCATCGATGAAGCGAGCGTCGGGGATTACGTCCTGGTGCATGCCGGCTATGCCATCAATAAGATCAACGAAGCGGCGGCGCAGGAATCTTTGAGGCTGCTCAGGGACTTTACAATGACGTTGGAAGCCCCGAAGAAGGAGGAATGATTGCGATTGATCAAGGGCAAACGGATCTGAAACCGGTTTAATTTCCCTCCGACCGCTTCATAAGCCGCCTGGATTATCCAGGACCTTACTTTTTCTTGGATTTGGCGGGTTTGTTTTCCAGTCGGTAAAAAAATGAGCAGACCGCCAGGACGGCGCAATAGATCAGGCAAAACCGCCAAAACTCATCCGCGGTTTGCCGCAGGGCGAAATAGAATCCCCAGGCGAGGAATATCAGCAGCTTGGTGTTCATAAAAAGGGTATCGGTTGCCGTTTGCCGATCCTTTAACGGGATTTGCAGCCGCTTCTATCGTTCCAGGAACCGCCAGTAGGGGTACTCAAGCTGATATTGGGCCACCAGACCCGGATTGTTTTCCCGGCTGGCCACCAACCACAAATTGTTTTTTCGGTCACCGGCAGCATCCGGATCCAGGGGGTCCCAGTCGGGCATCAGGATCAGGGCGTTGTCGGCACTGTATTCGATATCGCCGGACTCCTTGAACGAGCCCATATCCGGTTTCTCACCGTAGCCGCCGCCCTTGCCGCGGGCCAACTCGCTGATCACCAGAAAGCCGACATGCTGCTCGTCCCGAATGGCCTCGATCTGACGCAACCAGAAATCGATACCGGTTCTGCGTTCGTTCAAATTCTTAAAGGGCAGCTTATGCAAACTGTCCAGAACAATCAGCAAGTCATCCTTGCGCGTCTCGTGCTTGAGAAAATCGATATGCCGGCGCATCGTCTCAGGATTGAGTTGCCGATCGGTGACCACCCGGAAATAGGTCAACATTTGGTCAAATTCGCCTAAGGCTGTCTTCAACTGCACCGACTCCCGGTCATCGAGGTCATCGCTGCGGATCTTTTTCTCAGCCAGGCTGCTGGTGCGCACCAGCGTACGCATATAGATCTTCTGGCGGCCGTTTTCGAAATCATAATAGATTACCGGAACTTTGCGTCGGGCGATTTTTGTGGATATCTGCATGAAAAAACAGGATTTTCCCGCTTTGGGCGGCCCTCCCATGATATTGATGCCGCGCAGACCGTCCATTGCGGCATCCAGCTTGGCGAAACCGGTTTCAATGCCGATGAGGTGACTTGTGCTTTTTTTGTCAATTAATTCGATAAGCTCCTGACGTTCCTGTTTGGGGGCGGCAAAAGGAGAAAAAGACTGGGAAGCCGATAACATCGAGGCCACATGGCCTTTTAGCGCATCTCTATCTCCCTCCGCCAAATGATGGAGATGGCGACCCCGCTTGAATTGAGCCGGCCATGACAAGATGCGCGCTTTGAATCCCAGCTGGGTGGCCAATGTCCTGGCCGATTTCCGCGATTCGGGTGTGTTGGCGACCAACAAAAAGATATGTTCGACTTGAGCGAGCCGTTCAGGGTCGATTTTCACGAGGTCCGATATAGAAGGAATGGATACGGCCGGATAGCCCAGCGATTTCAGGATCAACAGGTTCAACTCGCCTTCTGTGACAAACAGGGCGCCGCCCTGGCAGCGTTCGATCTCCGGTTGATTGTAGATTCTGAAGGCCTGCTTGAAAAAATCCTCATTGCCGTGCCAGAATTGATCGTTTTCCCGATCCGGCATCACGCAGCGTGCAGCATAGGCAAAACCGTTGTCCTGAAAGTAAGGATAGACAATGTAGCGCCCGTTAAACCCGACCCGCAACTCCTTCAGCGCACTTTCGGAAATGCCGAACCTTTGAAAATAATCCTGTTGGTCCTTCCCCAGCAGCGATTCAAATTGATCGATCTCTTTGGCCAAATGGCGCGGCGGGTAGTGTACATCCAGGGCATATTCTTCGGCCTGCGGGTCCAGACCCGGTATTCTCCCTGCGGCAATCCCCATCAAGCTGGCAAAATGGAAATGGAATCCACCGGGCGTGCAGTGCCGGGTGCACCTGAAATACCCCCTGAAAAAACTCTCCGGATTGAAAATCACCACGATTTTCCCTGTCCCGGTCTTTTCGCCGCCGGAACAAAAAGGGCAGACCGAGATGAGCCGGTTGTTTTTTATTTCCGCCTTTGGAAGGTGATCCAGATAGAAGTTTTTGATCTGCTCAAACGGTATCATGGGTGGGTTCCTAGTTGCAGGGCTGTTATTAACAGGGCATGGACCGGACCATGCGCTGGATCAAAATATAGCTGTTATTTAAGCGAATTGTCAAAAGTTTTGGACCTTCAATCCAACTTTTCTATGGATCCTGCTTGGACCGTGCTTTTTGACACTAGAAACAAAATAATTCGCGAAACATGTGGACCAGGGTGGGTATCTGAAAATTTGAATGAAGGGGATGCCCAGCCGAGCTGTTATTATTCACCACGAAGGACACGAAGAACACGAAGAAAAAATATATTTTAATTTCAACTTCGTGATCTTCGTGTCCTTCGTGGTGATTTACAAATATGGTTTCAGTGCGACTTATTACAAGTCAATCAATTGTTATTCGTTTAACACGGAATGCACCTTGCCAGTATGGCTAACTGGCCGTGGGCAGAGAGCACATGGACCAGCTGCCTGCGCCGTAAAGGTTACTGAATGCCGTACAGCTAGAATCGCCGGCATTCCGGAGAGACCCTTGTTGGGACGGATATTTTAGCGTATACTATTGCCGCTGCCCGTTGCCCCCCTTTTGATATAGGGCGGCGAAACCAACAGGACATCATTATGCCGGATCACTTGCCAGATCAGGCCATCGCCAAAGTCGAGCAAATCCTGTCTGCGGCCCATGGGCAAAACCGCCGCATGCTTTTCGAGCATGAAGTCTATGCCATCCTTGCGGGCATGGGCCTCGCTGTACCCATCCACGCTGTGGTTTCCGCAGATGCGCAGATCGATGCGGCGCTGCTATCCCGGTTTCAGGGTAAAAAAATCGTCCTCAAGGTGATTTCCGCAGAGGTGGGCCACAAGGCCAAAATGGGCGGTGTAAAGGTGGTGCCGCGCACGGTGGAGAAGGTTCGCTGCGCCTTCAATGCCATGGCAAGGGATTTCGAGACGCAGGGCATCGCCATGCAGGGGGCCTTGCTGGTCCAATGGGTGCGCTACTCGCGGGAACTCGGCAACGAGGTGCTGTTGGGGTTTCGGGAGAGCGAAACCTTCGGACCGGTGATCTCTTTGAGCAAGGGGGGCAGCGATGCAGAGCATTTCGCTGATCATTTCTCGCCGCCCAATCTGATTTTGGCTCCCATTGACGAGCAGTGGGCCAGGGGGTTGATGGAGTCCACCCATATCTATCAGAAATATGTCGGACAAGGACGCTCTCATTATGTCGATCACACGGTAACCACGGCGGTCCGGTTCAGCGAACTATCGCTTGGATTTTCCAACTATTTCGAGTCCAACTCCCGATTTGTGATCACCGAATTCGAGGTCAACCCGTTTGTGTTCACACCGGATCGACGCTTCATCGCCCTGGATGGATTGGCGCGCTTTGAGTTGCGTTCCGAAGGATCCATCGAACGCTCCGTCAAACCCAAAGAGACGGTGAAGCCGTTTTTCGAACCCAAGGGCATCGCCGTGGTGGGGGTTAGCTTATCGGACACCACCAAACCGGGAAGGATTATTTTCAGCAATCTGGCCAGGATGGGACGCGACGATCTCTTTGCGGTCAATCCAAAGGGCGGTGAATATGTCGAAGACGACCGCGCCTGGCCGGTATACCCCTCCATCGACGATATCGGCGATCATTTCGATCTGGCCATCATAGCCGTTCCGGCCGGTGCGGCCCTGTCTGTTGTCGAGGCGTGTGCTGCAAAAGCAGTAAAAGCAATAATTCTGATCCCCGGCGGTTTCAGCGAAGTCGACCGCCACCGGGATGTGGAAGAAAAGATTTTGGCATTGGCCCGCGATAAGGGATTCCGGGTAATGGGGCCCAATTGCCTGGGTATCATCTATGCCGGCAGTGAAAGGAGCAAAGGAATCAACTCTTTTTTCGTGTCGGAAGAGAAGTTTTCCATCGACTTCGAGAAGGAGACCCATGTGGCCCTGTTAACCCAGAGCGGGGCATTGGGTATTATCGAGATTGAAAATCTGAAGAACGCCATCTCGCCCAAGGTCATTGTCAGCTACGGCAATCAGCTGGATGTGGACCCGTGCGACCTGGTCCAATACTTCCAGGACGATCCCATGGTGTCTGTTATCGGATGCTACATTGAAGGATTCAAACCCCGCGCCGGACGCAAATTCTTCGATGTCGCCAGCCGCAGCAAAAAGCCGGTCATCGTTTATAAGGCCGGTCGCACGGCCGCCGGCCGTCAGGCGACCCAATCCCACACAGCCAGCATTGCCGGCGAGTATGAAGTTGCAAAAGCGGCCATGAAACAGGCCGGATTGATCGTGGCGGACACCATGATCGACCATGGGGAACTGGTCAAGACGTTTGCGCTGCTGAATGCGTTTAATGTAGAGGGTAACCGGCTGGCCGTCATTGCTAATGCCGGGTATGAAAAAACCATTGCCGCTGACAATCTTGGGTATATGCGGCTGGCCGAGTTTGATGCGGCCAGTCGTCGACAGCTTGAAAAGATTCTGCCGCCGATGGTGCTGCCGGATCCCCTGCTGGATCTGACCCCCATGGCCGATGATGCCGTTTTTGAGGGTTGCATCAAAACAGTGCTGGCCTCTGACGCTGTGGATGCGCTGCTCATTTCCATTGTGCCCCAAAGCGCCTTGCTGCATACGACGGATGAAGAGATTGAACATAACCCGAATAACATTGCCGCGCGCATTATCCGTCTGGTCCATCAGTTTAAAAAGCCAACCGTGGTGTCCGTAAATGTGATTTCAGGCGCCGACGCCGTCTACAATAATTTGGGCAAGACCCTGGATAGCGGCGGTGTTCCCACTTTTCTGACGGCCAATCGGGCCATGTTCTGCCTGAACGCGTTTGTTCGCTTTCGCATGCTAAGACTGGGGGGCGCCCTGGGAGAGTGGCTTAAGTAGCCGCAGACCCCATCACGGGACAACACCGAACAGTATCGATCTCCATTGGACCTATTGGACTTTCTGCCGTCTTTTTATGCTGCGCTAGGATAGCATGATCAAAGGGGGATTTGCTCCGTTTGACAAAGAACATTTGATGACTAAGATTCCTGATGAAATCAGCGCTCTCAGTGCCTGTGTGAGCGAAAACCGGCAATCATTCAAAATCAATTCGTTTCCAAAATTAAAGTCCCAAAAGCGGGAAAGCGGCAGATGTGTATATGCAGCAAGCGCAGCGGCCCGATTTCCGGTCGCTGTCTGCATGGAGAAAAAGTTTTGGCAACCTTCAAAAGGAGAGGAGAAAAAGTATGATGAGGAACATGTGGAGGCCCTTTACCATGATCGCGCTGGCATCGCTGTTGGCCAGTGCCTGCGCCACCCCGGGCGCACCGCCGGCGATGGATATCCAAGCCATTCCCAACGGCCAATACCAGGAGAAAGTCGACGTGCTCTATTTTATTCTGGATGCATCTTCATCAATGGCCGAGGGATACAACGGGTTGTCCAAGTTTGAAGTTGCTCGATCCGTCATCGGCAATTTCAATAAGACCATGCCGGACGTAAAGACCCAGGTGGCCCTGCGCAGTTTCGGCCACGATGACAAAGTCTCCAGGGAGTCGACAGCTCTGATGGCCCCCCTGGAAAAATACCGAAAAGCTTCCTTGTCCGATGGCTTGAACAAGGTATCCAAGGCTGGCGGCATCAGCCCGTTGGCGCGTGCGCTGAAAACCGCCGGTGAAGACCTCGAGGGGAACACCCGTCCCATGGCCATGGTGATCGTCAGCGATGGAAAAGACATGGGGCAGGGGCCATTGGCGGCAGCGGAGGCTTTAAAGGCTGCTCTCGGTGATCGACTTTGCATCTATACCGTGCTGGTGGGAGATGATCATAGCGGCGGCCGGCTCCTCTCCCAAATTGCCGACGTCTCCGGTTGCGGAAAGGCTGTGACAGCTGACAGCCTGGCCACCGGCGCGGCCATGAATGCTTTTGTCAGGGAAGTACTGCTCACGGGGCTGAACGACCGGGACGGCGACGGTGTGCCGGACAGAAAAGACAAGTGCCCCAATACCCCGGCCGGTGTAAAGGTGGACATGTCCGGGTGTCCCCTGGATAGCGACCGCGACGGTGTACCGGATTACAAGGATCAGTGTCCGGGAACGCCGGCCGGCGTGAAAGTGGATAGCAATGGCTGTCCGCTGCCCGTGCCCACCAAAAGCGCCGAAGTGACGGCTGCGGGAACGTGGATCTATAAAGATATCAAGTTCGAGGTCAACAAAGCCGACCTGCGGCAGAGTTCCTTCCCTGTTTTGAACGAGATCGTGGGAGCCTTAGAAGCTCAGCCGGATCTGAAGATCGAGATTCAGGGCCATACCGACAGCACCGGCGCCCATGATTACAACGTCGGCCTCTCACAGCGGCGTGCCGAATCGGTCAAGGCTTATCTGGTCTCCAAAGGCATTGCCAGCCATCGATTGACCACCAGGGGTTACGGACCGGACCGGCCCATCGCCTCCAACACGACGAAGGAAGGTCGCGCCAGAAACCGCCGGGTGGAGGTTAAACCCATCCAATAGCGACACTGCTTAACTTAAAAATGGGGCGGCGGTCTCGGGCCGCCGCCCCGGCTTGTTATCAGGAATTAGCTCAGGTCGGCCGTATTCGAGTGACATCGCCGGAGATGATACGATGGATTTCACCCTGGGCGTCTTTAAGGATGAGCGCGCCGTCGTCGTCCACAGCGGCCACTTCTCCGGTGTGCCGATTGCCCATCACATCAACAAACACGCGCTGACCGATGAGGTCGGTCAGACTGCGCCATTGCTGCATCACCGGGCCGAACCCTTGGCTGTTCAAAAGATCGTAGGCGGCCTCGAAGTTTTCCATCAAATTGCAGATCAGGTCTGTACGGAAGGCTTCGCGCCCTTTCTCCAGATAGATCGAGGTGGCGATCGGTGCGATCTCTTCCGGAAGTTCATTCCGCCGGAGATTGACGTTGATGCCAAAGCCCACCACCACCCAGTCCACCGCCTCCATATCCGCACTGAGTTCGGTGAGAATCCCTGCGATCTTTTTCCCCCCCACCATGATGTCGTTGGGCCATTTGATTCTGGCATCGAGGCCGGCCTGCGCTTTCAGTGTTTTGGCCAGGGCCACCGCCGTCACCAGCGTGATTTGCGGCGCCTGGGAGGGAGACAGTTGCGGCCGCAGAATGAGTGATGCGTGGATATTCCGCCCCGGAGGGGAGTACCAGGACCGTTGCCGGCGACCCCGTCCCAGGGTCTGGGTGTCCGCCACCACCAGGGTGCCTTCAGGCGCGTTGCGACCGGCCATGATTTTGGCCTGCAGGTTGGTGGAGTCCGTCTCATCAAATACATGCACGGCCGGACGGCCCATCACACGGGTCTTGAGCATTCCCTGCAGTCCATCGGCGGTGATCAGGTCGGCGATTTGCTCCAACCGGTAACCTTTCTTCGGAGCGGACTGGATGCGATGTCCGTCTGCCTTGAGGTTGTTGATCTGTTTCCAAACAGCCGTTCTGCTGATGCCGAGCCGATGGCTGAGCGCCTCGCCCGATATCCATTGATGTCGATTTTCGGAAAGTTGTTGGAGCAACTTGGCTTTGGTGGTCATGGCGTTTGGACTTTTATTGTAAACCTTCATCGGCAAGAATGGTTGACAATTAAATTCGCGATTTGGTATAGGAGCGCTTTATAAATGTCAACCTTTTGTAATGTTTTGGTTGACAGATCAGTTACAGGAGATGGTGTGTTTAATCAAGCGATTATTCGTATGGCCGAATTCATCGTAAAAAACGATGGAGAGGTTAACGAAGCGCAGGCATTGTCGCTGGCCGCTGCAGGTCCCGGGGAAATCATTGACCTGATCGCCTGTGCCGGGAAGATCCGCCAGCATTTCATGCCCCAGGCGGCCTTCAAATGCGCCATCATCAATGCCAAGAGCGGTATGTGCCCTGAAGATTGCGCATTTTGCGCACAGTCCGCCCACCACAACACCGGCGCCGAGGTTTACGATCTCCTCGGCGAGGAGGACATGGTGTCCAAAGGCCTCGAGATGGCTGCGGCCGGCGCCACAAACTACTCGGTGGTCACCAGTGGCACCGCCCTGACAGATGATGAGGTTGAGACCGTATGCCGAGTGGCCCGGCGCCTGAAAGCCAAGACCGGATTGAATCTCTGTGCATCGGTGGGGCTGCTCAGCTTCGATGCGGCTCAGAAACTCAAAGCCTCCGGAATTACCCGCTACCATCACAATCTCGAAACGGCCCGCTCTCATTTTGATGCCATCTGTTCCACGCACGCGTACGATGATGACATCGAGACGGTGCGAGCGGCCAAGGCGGCCGGCATGGCGGTTTGCAGCGGCGGTATCTTCGGCATGGGAGAATCATGGGACCAGCGGGTGGAGCTGGCCTTCACCCTGAAAGAGCTGGACGTGGATTCGGTGCCGATTAACTTCCTTAACCCTATAAAGGGGACCCGTCTGGCTGATCACCCGCTGCTGCCGCCCATGGAGGCGCTGAAGGTGATCGCCCTCTACCGCTTTATCTTTCCCAGAAAAGACATCACCGTTTGCGGAGGACGTGAAACCGCCTTGAAAGATTTTCAATCCTGGATATTTGCCGCCGGCGCCAACGGGTTGATGGTGGGCAACTACCTCACCACCCAAGGGCGCAACCTTGCAACCGATCTGGAGATGATCACCGAAATGGGGATGGATGAAGGCCCTTGATCAGACGAAGCACGGCTGCTTTCACTTCGATGCCGGGGACCCCATCTACCGGGATCACTTCCCCGGTCACCCGGTGGTGCCGGGAAGCCTGATCATCCATGCTTTCCTGGAGACTATCGGCCGGTATACGGATGTCGGTACGCCTCGAACCGCCACCTGTTTCAGATTCAAACGATTCATCGCACCGGGTTATTACGCCTTTCGCATCCAACCCCGGCCGGACGGCCGCATGGACTGCCGGTTGATGGACAACGACGAAACCGTGGTCACGGGAGCTTTATGAAAGGAAAGATCACCGGCTGCCGTGCGCTGATTCTGGGGGGGACCTGCGATCTGGCCCTCGGCCTGGCCCAGGCCCTGGCCGAGGAAGGGGTCTGCCCCATCCTGACCTGGCGCAGCGATACCGGAAAGGGGCGCATGCATGAAGCCCTCATGCATATGGACGGCGCTTTTGAGGCAGTGAACTGCGATCTGGGCCAAAAGGAGACGTTATCGGCGCTGAGTCCGGTCCTCGATAAGGGCATCGACTACTTGGTGGATTTCGCGCAGGGTGACCTGGAAGGGCTGGTGGCATCGGTCGATGCCGAAGAGGTGTCCGCCTATGTCGAGGTCAATATTGCCAACCGAGCCGAGGTGATTCAGCAAGTCTCCCGGGCCATGGTCTCCCGCCGCAAAGGGCGCATGGTCTACATCTCTTCCGCAGCCGCCGGGAGACCCAATCCCGGTCAGGGGTTCTACGCCGCCGCCAAGCTGGCGTCCGAGGCCCTCTATCGCAATGCGGGACTGGAACTGGCCTCCCGGGGGGTCACCACCGTGATCCTGCGGCCCGGTTATATCAATGCCGGGCGTGGACGCTGCTACCTGGCGTCAAATGGAGACACCGTCCTTGCCAAGGTGCCGCTGGGACGGGCACTGGAAATCGGTGAGGTCGTCGCTGCGATCCTGTTTCTGCTCTCTGACGGTGCAGCAGGTTTTAATGCCACCATCCTGACCATGGACGGCGGTCTTACAGCGGGTAAATAGGAGATGGCTTTTGGAGTGCCAATGAAACGGCGTATCGTAAAGCGGGGCGATGCCCCTGCTTTATACACAACAGAAGGCGAAGAGGCGAACCTGGCCGGCACGGAGGCCGGCCCTACAGTTGGACAGGGATGACAGTTCAAATCGATGTTTTCGTAGGGCGGGGCACCGTACCCGCCCAAATGACATACGCCATTCAAGCTGACGAAACTAGGATCCAGGGAGTAGGTATTGACCGTATTTGAAGAAATAAGCGACATTCTGTCAGAACTTCTGGACGTGGACGCCGAAGCGATCGGACCGCAAAGCTACCTGGTCCGGGATCTGGACGTGGAATCCATCGATTTTCTGGAGCTGGCGGTGGCCATGAACGAACGCTTTGGCATCGAGGTGCGCGACGACACCGTCTTTTTGCGCAACCTTCGCCTCCATCTTACCGAGGTTTCCGAGGGCAGGATCGAGGCCCTGGAACATCTGAAGCGCGTCTACCCCCACCTGTCCGATGCACGCCTCGAGGCAATTCTTCGCGATCTTGAAGGCGGACCGGTGATTCAGGTCCGCGACCTGGAGTGCTATATCCAATGGCAAAAGCGCAGCACCAGAGCCGCCTGATCGACGACCAGGGCACGATACTGGATAACCTGATTTTCCAGCGGCGCAGTATTCGCAAGTATAAGCCCGATCCGCTGCCCGAGGCGTGGGTCAAGGCCATGCTGCAATGCGCCCTTCAAGCGCCGTCCCCTTCCAACAGCCAGCCGGTGGTCTTTGTGCATATTGACTCCCAGCACCGCAAGGAAAGTTTGCAGCAGGCGTTGGCCGAAGGTTACGAGCGATTGATCACCCGATACAAGGCCAATAACGGGCCTGCGCGGCTGCGCAACTGGATCAATGCCTATCGGCGCTATGCTGAATTCATGTTCACTGCGCCGGTCCTGCTGGCCGCAGGCGTTCGTCACGGTATCCGGGGATTTGCTTCCCGGCTGGCGGCGGGCGGCTTGCTGGAAGACGATAGCCGCTGGCAATGCGACCCGGACATCACCGTGGGTCTGGCCCTCAAAGGCCTGCTCCTCAAGGCCCAGGCATTGGGCGTGGGCAGTTGCATCCTGACCGCACCGCTGGTGTTTATCGCTGATGTGGAGCCGTTGCTCGGACTGGAAAAGATCTCCATCCGGGCTTTTGTCACCTTGGGCCTGGCCGATGAAGCCCCGCCACCGACCCCGCGCAAGCCGCTGTCGGAAGCGGTCGTGGTGATCTGATGGACCGGCGCGTCGTCATTACTGCTATGGGGGCAGTGACCAGTCTTGGACACGATGCCCGATCCATTGCCCATAGCATCCGGGACGAGCGGGTCTGCTTCCAGCGCCATTCATCGGAGAACCCCGTCGCCGTGGCGCCCATTACCCATTTCGATCTCCGTCGGCATACCGGGCGTCACAAGAACCTGCGCTATCTCAACCGCGGAGCGGCCATGGCCGTGGCCGCCGCAACCGATGCCGTCCGCTGCGCCAGTCTCTCCGAAATCCAGCGTCGAAAAGCCGGGCTATTTGTGGGGGCCGGCCCCAACCTCGATTTGGGAGGCGAGTGTACCCAAATCACTGCAGGAAAGATCTCCGACCAAGGGCTTCCCGCCTTGTGGATGCTGCGCTTCTTACCCAACACCGCAGCCTCCGCCATCGCCCAGATCATCGGCATCCACGGCGAAAACCTCTCTTTGGGCAATGCCTGCGCCGCCTCTTTGCAGGCCATCGGGGAAGCCTATCGCCGGATCAAGCACGGTGACCTCGATTTGGCGCTGGCCGGGGGAGGGGATTCGCGCTTGAGCGATGGCGCCGTGCTGGCCTACCGGAAGGCCCAAGCGCTCTTCAATGGAGATGATCCGCCGGCGACAGCCAGTCGGCCCTTTGACGCATCCAGAAAAGGATTCGTGCCGGGTGAGGGCGGTGCCTTCTTCGTATTGGAGTCCGCCGATCATGCCCATAGGCGCGGCACAACCGTGCTGGCTGAAATCAGCGGGTACGGCGCCACCCTGGACGGCTATGCCATGACCGCCCCACAGCCGGACGGCCGATGGGCGGAGCAGGCCGTTCGACGCGCCCTGAATGAAGCAGGCATCGCAGCTTCCCGAGTCGATCTGATCTCCGCGCACGGAACCGGTACGCCGCTCAACGATGAGGTGGAAGCGGCTATGATCCAGCGGGTCTTCCAAGCAAAACCGCCGGACGTGATCGCCCTCAAATCCTGGATCGGCCATCTGGCGTCGGCCTGCGGAGCGGCTGAACTGGCCATCTGTCTGAGCGCCATGGAGAGCGGCTGCTGGCCCCATATCCGTAATCTGGCAGCGCCGTGCAACGCGGCGTTGAACTACCTGCGCAGCTCCGGAGCGGCTGACCCATCCGTCTTCTTGCTGCAGAATTTCGGCTTCGGCGGCCAGAATGCCGCACTGGTGGTGCAACGATGGAAACCATGAAAATCCAAAGCGGAATGCCGCACTTCAAAATCGTCTCAAAGATCTTTGATGTCTCACCCAACAACATTGACGCCCAGGCGGTGTTTGGCGGCGATCCCATTTACACCGGGTTGGAGGCCATGGCCCAAACCGCAGCCCTGCACGTGCGCCACAGCCTGCGATTCGAACGCCATGCCTTTCTGTTGAGCGTCCATCACTGCCAACTGCCGGACTTGGATGCTTTGGAGGGGCCTTTCCGGATAAAGGCCGCATTGCACGGCCGCAGCAGCGAGGCGTTCGTATACAAGGTGGCGGCCAGCGGTCCCCACGGTGCAGATTTCGATGCCGAGCTGTTGATCGGTACCTGCGAATACGACGAGCGTTTCCGAAAGGCGTCGCTTATTGCCCACTACCAAGAGATCTGGACCCGATTAAGGGAAGTGTAGGGATGTTCAACGAACGCTTCAGAAGAAAATTGACGCTCCAGCAAAAGAGCGGGTTGTTCCGAGACCCGCTCCCTATCGACCGACGGGAGGGAAAGTACATCTTCAGCCGCGGCCGCAGACTGCTCAACCTGGCCTCCAATGACTATCTGGGGCTGGGGGCCAGCCCGGAACTGAGGCTTCGCGTGGCGAACCATTTCACCCATTACGGCAGTTCGGCTTCTTCGTCCCGTCTGGTTTCGGCCAATTTCAAACAAATCAATGCGGCTGAAGCGGCATACGCCCAATACTTCGGCTACGAAGCAGCCCTCTTTTTTCCCAGCGGCTATCAGGCCAACCTGGGGGTACTGGCCACCCTCTTCGAGCCGGGAGACACCATTTTCTTCGACAAGCACATCCACGCCAGCAGCGTTAAAGGCTTGGCACTGAGCGGCGCCAAGGTCAGGGGATTCAACCACAGCGCATTGGGCCATTTGCAAAAGCGCCTTCAAAAAGCCGATGGCCAGGTCGGCGTGGTCACCGAGTCCCTCTTCAGCATGGACGGGGACCGTCTCGACGTTGCCGGATTGGATGCCCTGAAAAAGGAGCACAAATTCTTCTGCGTAGTGGATGAAGCCCACACCTTCGGCGTGCTGGGACCCCAAGGACGCGGACTGGCACAGGCGGTAGCGGACGTGGCCGTGGGAACCTTCGGCAAGGCCCTGGGGCTCTTCGGCGCCTTTGCCCTTATGACCGAAGAGATCAAATCCTATCTGTTGAACTTCTCTTCTCCACAAATCTATACCACCACCTTGCCGGAAGCCCATGCGGCATCTGCTCTGGATGTGCTCACGTCTGTCTCCCAAAGCGAATCCCAGCGCAAGCATCTGGCGGATTTGAGCCGATGGCTCAAATCGGAGCTGGCGGCCGCAGGATTCCGGGTTAGCGGAGATGCCCACATCCTGGCCGTTGAGATTGGTCAGGAGCCGTTGGTCGTCGCTACAGCACAACGCCTGCTGGCCAAAGGCATATTCGTTCTACCGGCCCGTTATCCAACCGTGCCGCTGAACAAGGCGATCCTGCGCATCAGTCTCACGGCCCTGCACGACCAGGCCGACGGGCAAACCCTGATCAAAGCGTTAAAGGAATCCCATGAAACCGATCCCTGACATTTCCGTAGTGGGCACCGACACCGGTGTCGGCAAAACCGTTGTGTCGCTTCTCCTCATGCAAAGGCTGTACGCTCGGGGATACCACCCCTTCTACCTCAAACCCTTCCAGACCGGTTGCGCCACGCCCTATGATGCCGACAGCGACGCCGCCTTCGTCTACCGACACACTGCCCCACTCAGCCGGAAAGATCCAGGCCAATCGGTGGTCTATTGCTTGCCTAACCCCAAAGCGCCTTATTTTGCGGCCCGCGACGCAGGGATGACCATCCATCTGGAAAAGGTGCTGCAGGCCATGGAAACCAGACGCAGCACCCACTCTCCCCTGATCGTGGAAGCCGCCGGTGGCCTCCTGGTTCCGATAACCGAAAGGCATACCGTCCTGGATCTGCTCTCCCAGACCAATTGCCGCCCCCTTCTGGTGGCCCGCGCCGGGTTGGGAACGATCAACCACACGTTGCTCTCCATCGAAGCCCTGATAAAAAGAAAAATTTCGCCATTGGGTGTTATACTGGCCCAATCGGACGATTGCACGGATCCACTTCACCTTGTAAAAGAAAATATGGAAGCCATCCATATGTTTTCTGGGATTCAGGTGGCCGGTGTGGTGCCGATGCTGGCCGATTATTCGGCTCCACCGGATAAAGCCTATCAGGCCTTGGAAGCGCTTGAGTTTTCCGCGCCATGATATTAGGCACGGTTGGCGCTGAAATCGGCTTTTAGAAACGACACCGAATTCTTTGACGATACCGTCCGATTTCATATCCAATATGAAATCGGACGAATCGGGACCCGTGGTGGAAATAATGAAGCTCACATTGATGGAAGGCAATGAAGCCATCGGGTGGGGGGCCCTGGCGGCCGGCTGCAACTTCTTCGCCGGGTATCCCATCACACCTGCAACCACCATATTCAACACCATGCTGAAGCTGCTACCTTCCAAGGGAGGCGTTTGCCTCCAGGGCGAGGACGAAATCGCATCCATCGGCTTTTGTATGGGTGCCGCGATGGCGGGAATGAAAACCATGACAGCCACATCCGGGCCGGGCTTCAGCCTCTACAGCGAGCAGATCTCTTTTGCCATCGGCAGCGAGATCCCCCTCGTCATTGTCGATGTTCAGCGTCTGGGGCCCTCCACGGGCTCTGCCACCAAGGGGGCCGACGGAGACGTTCAGTTCCTTCGATGGGGCAATAGCGGAGGGCTGCCGGTGATCGTGCTGGCACCGACGGATGTGAAGGATTGCTATGAATTGACCGTCCAGGCTTTCAATCTGGCCGAACAATACCGTTGCCCGGTGTTTATCGCTTCAAACAAAGAGATCGCCATGACCCGCGAAACTTTTTGTATGGATGATTTGCGCCTGCCGCCGGTGGTTGAACGGCGCCTGGCGGATCAGGATAAGCCGTTTCAGCCGTTCAACATCGGCGAGGGGCAACTCGTCCCCGATTTTCTGCCCATCGGAGGTAAAACGCTGGTGCGCCAAACCTCTTCCACTCACGGGGTCAATGGGTATATCACCACCGATCCAAAGGACATCACCATGATGCAGCAGCGCCTCAAAGAGAAAATAGAAAGCGCCGTCTCTGAAATCACCGTTTTTGACGATCGTCCTACTTCAGGAGCGGACACCCTGGTGGTGACTTATGGCATTACCGCACGGGCCGCCAAGGTGGCGGTGGAACGGCTGAAGAACAAGGGGCGAGCGACATCTCTTCTGGTTTTGAAAACGCTGTGGCCGGTTCCGGAAAATTTTATTCGCGAAAAGGCAGCGTCCCATAAGCGGGTGGTGGTGGCTGAAATGAACCTGGGGCAGTACGTGCGGGAGATTCGGCGACTGCTGCCACACAAAAAGGTCGGTTTTGTCGGCCAGATGAATGGCCAATCGATCAAACCCGCACAAATTATCGAGGTGGTTGAAAATGGATAGCTTGCTGAACGCCGATCGACCGGCGGTATTCTGCCCGGGCTGCTCCCATGACAAAGTGATGCGCGCCTCAACCTACCAAAAAGATCTTGTCGATAGGCTCAAAGCCGCCATCACTTTCGATGGGTTCTCCCTGGTAGATATCTGGGGGATCTGCACGGGACGCTACACCCGGCGCAACAAGCTGACCCCCAAGATGGTGGACGCTGATCTGGCGCTGATGCCGGCATTGCCGGATTACAGGGCACTGAACGACCGGCCGGAATATGGGCAGGCGTACCGGAAAGAGACAGCCGCGCTCGGTAAGGTGGAGGACCCGGTACAGACATCGGCCTCCTGCAAGGCCCCCCAGGCTGGCCGCCAGGAGATCGTCATCTTGGGCAGTGCCGGTCAGCGCATCATTACGGCCGGTGAACTGCTGTGCCTGGCCGGTGCATCGGCCGGCTGCCATGTCACCCAGAAGAACGACTATCCCATTGCGGTCATGAAGGGCCATTCGGTCAGCGAAGTCATCCTCTCGGATTCACCCATCGATTACACAGGGATAGAAGACCCTTCGGTCGTCATCGCCCTGGCGCCTGAAGGGGTCTACCGGCGGAAAAAGATGCTTGCAATCCTCTCTCCAGGATGCACCATCATCAAGGCCGTTGGTGTGGACCTTCCGGAGACCCGGGCATCCGTTCTCGAGATTGATTTTAAAGCGAAAAAAGTCAAATCTACGGATTGGGCCCTGGCCGCCCTGACGGTGCTGGCCAGGCAGAACAAGGCGCTCTCCCTGGAGATGCTCACGGTGGCGTTGAAACTGCGCTTTAAGCCAAAAGTGCTCCAGATAGCCCAGACGGTGATGGAAAAGGTCACTTTGTGAGAACCTTTGAGGCAACCTGGTGGCTATGAACAAGACCATCGATAAAGACGATCCCCGGTTCAAAGTCTTTCACGATTTGATGCTGAACAAAGTCCGGAATATCTTATTGGTCTCCCGGCAGTACGATGCCTGGATCATGGAAGAAGATTGCCGGTTATCTGAAAAGATCGTGTCGGAATATCGGGGATTAAACCTGAGTCATCCCCCACGGCTGCACTGGGTGTCCAACACCCGCAAAGCCCTTAATGCCCTTGCCAAGCGGCCATTCGAGCTGGTTATCATCATTGCCAGAAAAACGGATACCGATATAGAGAAAATCGCCGCTGCCATCAAAGCCGGCTACCCGAGCCTTCCGGTGATTCTCATGGTGCACCAATTGGATGCGGGGGTGGATGCGGGGGGTGAACCCGCTTCCGTTAACATCGACGCTTCCTCCATTAACCAAACCTTTTTGTGGACGGGGAACACTGAAGTTCTTCTGGCCTTGATCAAGGGCACGGAAGACAGGATGAACGTTGACCAGGACGCGGATCTTGCCGGCATTCGGGTGATTCTTTTTGTTGAGGACTCGGCCGAGTACCGATCCGCCATTCTGCCGATTCTTTACAAGGAGTTGGTCCTCCAGACCCAGGCCGTGATGGAAGAGGGATTGAACGAAGAGCATCGTTTGTTGGCCATGCGGGCAAGGCCTAAGATTCTGATGGTCGAGACCTTCGAAGAGGCCATGACCGCCTACGAAAAGTTCAAGGACAACATCCTTGGCGTCATTTCCGATGTGCAATTCCCTAAAGCCGGGAGGCTGGAAAAGGATGCGGGGCTCGGCCTGCTCAAAAAGATCAAATCCGAACGGTTCGACATCCCCCTTCTATTAACCAGCTCAGAAAGCCGTAACGGCGCTTTCGCAGAGCGCATTCCCGCCCGGTTTGTCGATAAGAACTCGCCGACGATGCCATCGGATATCCGAAGATATTTCAAAGCGGATCTCGGGTTCGGAGATTTTGTCTTCCAGATGCCGGACGGTCGCCAAATCGGAACGGCCAAGCACCTCTGGGATCTGGAAAAACAGTTGGACCGCATCGCGGAAGAATCTTTTGTGTTTCATAGCCGGCGAAACGATTTCTCCCGATGGCTCTTTGCCCGGGCAGAAATCGAATTGGCGTCCAAAGTTCGTCCCCTGCGGGGTGCCGACGCTGCCGACACGAAGCACCATATTGCACGTCTGGCCGATATTATCCACCAGCGGCGGATGCAACGCCAAAGGGGACTGGTGCTCGATTTTGATTCAAAAAACCTGGATGTCGACACTGAATTTTATAAATTCGGGAGCGGCTCTTTGGGCGGCAAGGCCAGAGGGCTGGCTTTTATGAATATGCTGCTCAATCAACATACGAACCTCCAAGCGAAATACCCCCATGTGCGGATCCGCATCCCCCAGACCATGGTCATCACGGCCGATGAATTTGAACGCTTTGTCGAAATGAATCAGCTGCATGATCTTTCCAAGCAGGATTTGGACGATGAAACCATCGCCGATCGCTGCATGACCGCTGAGCTGCCGTCGCTGTTGATGGCGGCGCTTAAGGGGTACTTGATGCATTTCCATTATCCGCTGGCTGTCCGGTCTTCGAGCCTGTTGGAAGATGCCCAATACCGAGCGTATGCCGGCCTTTACAACACCTACATTTTTCAGGGCCAAAAGCATTTTCCAAAAGAGTGGGGCACCGGATTGAAGAAGAAAAAATGGCTGTCATCATTCAGGAGCTGGTCGGTGAACGCAATGGGGGACACTATTATCCGACCTTTGCTGGCGTAGCGCAGTCTTACAACTACTACCCTTTTGCTCAGATGAAACCGCAAGAGGGTGTTGCGGCCATCGCTCTGGGGCTGGGAAAATCAGTAATGGGGGGTGAATGCGCTCTGCGGTTTTCGCCGAAATACCCGAACCTGCTGCCGGATCGCTCAAGGCTGGAAGACATCCTGAAAAATTCCCAGCGCTATTTCTATTGTGTAAAAATGGGAAGCGAAACCTGTCCCATCGGTGTCGATGATTCAGTTACGCTGGTTCGGCGGGAGGTGTGCGATGCTTTGGATGAAAGGCCTGTGCGAACCGTCTCCAGTACCTATTTTGTTCAGGAACATTGCCTTCGCGACGCCTTCAGGGAATCCGGCAGCCCGGTCGTTACATTTAACGCG
This sequence comes from Desulfobacteraceae bacterium, assembly GCA_037387725.1. Taxonomy (GTDB): domain Bacteria; phylum Desulfobacterota; class Desulfobacteria; order Desulfobacterales; family Desulfosarcinaceae; genus JARRKU01. The sequence goes on along the minus strand of JARRKU010000030.1, from coordinate 4,863 downwards.
ATATTAAAGCATGGGGCTTTTCCGCTGCCAGACATTCTCACCGAACTGCTCCAAATGGGGGAGGAGGGGATGGGGTCCGCTGTGGAAATGGAATTCTGCGTCAACCTGGGGCCTGGATCGGAAAACGGCGAATTTGTGGTCTTGCAGCTCCGGCCCATGGGGGCCCGTGAAGAGATGATGAGAGTAGACATCAGCGCGCAGGAAATCGAAAAAGCGTTCATTTACTCTCGACAGGCCCTCGGGAATGCGGTGAGCCGGGATATCCGGGACGTGGTTTTTGTCAAGCCGCAGGATTTCGATCCTGGCAGGACCAAAGACGTTGCCAAAGATATCAGCCGATTGAATCTGCAGCTGACGTCTGAAAACCGTAAATACCTTCTGGTCGGTCCCGGCCGTTGGGGGAGCGCCGACCCGTGGCTGGGCATACCGGTGAGATGGGAGGATATCAGCGGGGTCAGTGCCATGGTGGAGACCGACCATCCTCAGATGCAACCCGAACCGTCCCAGGGGTCGCATTTTTTTCACAATATTACGACCCTGGGTATCCATTACATCACCGCTTCAGAAAAAACCGGCGGAACCATCGATTGGCGGTGGCTCAGTGAACAGCATAGAAAAATGGAGACCGGGCAAGTGGCGTGGATAGAACTGAAACAGCCGATGGTGCTCAAGGTGGACGGAAAAGAGAGCAGGGCTGTGATCTATATCGATGAATGACTTGAGGTCGATTATGGAAACAATTCCCATCCGGGACCAATCTACTGTTTTTTATTGCTCACCTCATCGATCACATTAAACTTGACCCCCTGTGCCAACGGCAATTCACGTTCCCAGTCAATGGAGTTCGTCTGACGCTCCATGTAGATTTTCCATGCATCGCTGCCGGCCTCCCTGTTGAATTCCTTTATTGATGGAATTTTCCATCGCTTCAATGGCGGCATGGTCGATGAGCGGTCCCATCAGGGTCTCTTCATTCAGAGGATCACCGATCCTTATTTGACCGTAAGCCCCTATAAGACTGTCGAGAACGGTTTTATGAATGTCGGTTTTCATCGCTCCTGTCCTTTCCCTCAATGTTGAAATCGAAACTGGTCTCTGCTTGAAGGGTCGGTGCGGGTTGGGCCGGCTGCCAGGTGATTTCCGTGATATGAACGTGGTTGGATCGGCTTATGGTGAGCAGGGTGGAGCAGCGGGTGCCGTAGTTGGGGCTGGTGATGAAGATGGGGGCAAGAGTGCGCTCCCACTCCATGCCCACGCCGGTATCGGGGATCTGGCTATTAGGGGGAACCGCCTGGGTTTGCACCAGGTCCAGGATTCCGGTTTGCGATAGATCATCATCCTGATCGATCAGCGCTGACAACCGCTGCTTGCCCTGGACGACCTTTGGCCACGGCGTGTCGAGAAGGCGGTTGCTTAAACCGTGAATGCCCGATTCCAGGCGCGTCCCATTTTCGCTGCGGTTGGAAAAATAATAAAACGCCTCAGTGTCACCCACCAGCAAATTAAAACCGTTGTATCGGTGCCCCTCCTGCTTTAGATGCTTCAGGTAATCGTTGGGCGGCATGGTGCCGTTGAGATAGTCGGAGACCAGGTGGCCCCGGGAGGGGGCATCGATGATTAGCCGACCGGGTTCCCGATAGTTGGTAACAGCAGCGAATCGGCCCGAAGAGGTGATTCCCATCCAGGTGCCCATGGATTTGAGATCTCTGCCTGCCAGAATGTGCGGGTGATCCTCCCAATACATCAGCGGTGCTGTGGGGCGTTCGTAGAATTCGTCGCGATTGGCCGCCAGAATGAGCCGGTAGTTTGGATGATGTTTATAGGCGAATAAGATCAGGCACATCGTTTTAATCCGGTTAGGTGTTTCGGGCGGTCGCCGTTGTAGATCAGGAACGGAACACCAACGTAACCCATTGCAGCTGGGGCGTCAATGAGCAGCCACACCGGCGGCTGGCCAATGCGTGACAAAAGTGCCCATTTATCTTGTTCAGTCGATTTTGTGGGGCTTTGATGACAATTCATCGCCGGATAGCAAAAATATAAAAATATTACAGTGGGTTGTAAATTTGGGAAGAGGGTTTGCGATTTATTGGGACGTTGGGTGATGCTCGTCGCCGGCGTACCGGTGGCGCAAGCCTGAATCATGGGTCATCCAAAAGCTTTTTCGCTTTACATTTAAGAGTGTTATTGATAAAAACCAGCCACTATCGATGGTGGCTGAAAAGAAGCGGACAACTACCGGTGGTGGCCTTCATGGATTTCAGACGGCTATCGAAGCACTTCCGCCGGTATTACGATTTTAAATATTAAATTTCAACTTAATAACGGGAAGTTAGAATGGATATCAGCCGACGTTTGGGAATTCTGGTTTTTTGCGGTGTGCCGGCCATTATTGGCGGCGGCATTGTTTACGCAATTTTTGACTCATTGACCCCCATGTGGATTTATGAGGCACTGCTGCTGGTGGTGGCAGGCGCTCTGGTCAGCCGTTAGGATACATTACAGAGGAAACCAGTAACAGACGAATCGTTGTAAGTTGTTGCGTTTGCGGGAGAAACCCTCAATGACGACATTAAGGGGCTATCCCAGGCAGCACGTGCCACAGATCCGGGGACAACCCTCATCGATTTCCGCCCCTGAATCGCGGCAGAAGTGCCGTGACTAAAGGCTACCGTGTTTAACACGCGCCTTCTGATTCCTTTAGGATATATCGCCAATTGGTGGAGGCGTCATGGGTGATTTGATTTCCAGAAATCCCATATTGTGGTTTTTTCTGGCGTGCTTTCTGGTATCTATCATCCTGTTGGGCTGGCTCCTGCTGCCGTTCCTGTCTACTTTGATTATCGGGGCTGTGGTCAGCGGCATCTTTTATCCGTTGTACCGGAGGATCAACCGTCATCCGAAGATCAGGTCTTCCCTGGCCTCCCTGGTCACCTGTATCGTCATTTTTCTTGTTCTGTTCGTCCCCATCGTGTTTTTTGTCGGCAGTCTGACCCAGCAAGCGAACGGGCTTTATCAGATGGCCAAAGGGGCGGTGATCAATGACCAGATCAACATCCTGCTGCAGGATACCCACGTGTTGGAACGGGCTAACACCCTGCTGTCGAAATTTAACTATGAGTTAACCGGCGATGAGTTTAAGAACGCTGTTTCGGAGATCATCAGGTTCGTTGGGTTCTATCTCTACAACCAGGCGCGCGCCATCGCCTCCAATACCCTGGCTTTTGTGGTCAGCTTCATCCTGATGTTGATGGTGACCTACTTTCTGTTGATCGACGGGGACAAACTGGTGACCTTCATCGTGGATCTGTCACCCCTGCCAAACGACCAGGAGTGGCTGCTGATCGACAAGTTCAAGGAGATGGCAGGCGCGGTGCTGATCGGCAATGGCGTGGGGGGCTTCATCCAGGGTGTCCTGGGAGGGATGGTCTTCTGGTTTTTCGGGTTGCCGTCAGCCTTTTTATGGGGCGTGATCCTGGGTTTGCTGGCGTTTCTGCCCATTATCGGCATTGGTATGGTATTTGTGCCCACCGCCGTTTATCTGATTCTCAAAGGCAAGATGGCGGCCGGCATCTTCTTTTTCGTGTTTTACCTGGTCCTCTCACTGGGTATCGAATATGTGTTTAAGCCCAAATTGGTGGGCAAGAAGGTAAGGATGCATCCCCTGCTGGTTTTTTTCGCCATCATCGGGGGATTGAAACTGTTCGGCATTATTGGCATTATTTATGGCCCGTTGGTGGTAACGGGCTTTCTGACATTAGCGGAAATCTATCGAACCAACTACCAGAAATTTGTGGAAACCAGCGAAGGATAGCAACGATGCCGATTTTCGAAGTTCTGGACATGTAGAAAGGCTGGAGGAATGACAGAAATCGATTCAATGGCAGTGATCAGCATAGAGAAGGAGATGAAAAAGTCCTATCTCGATTATGCCATGAGTGTCATCATCGGTCGCGCGCTGCCTGATGTGCGCGACGGATTGAAACCGGTGCACCGCCGCGTACTTTACGCCATGCGGGAACTGAAAAACGACTACAACAAACCCTATAAAAAGTCGGCCCGCATCGTGGGTGATGTGATTGGTAAATACCATCCCCACGGCGATACGGCGGTTTACGATACCATCGTGCGCCTGGCCCAGGATTTTTCCATGCGCTACCCCCTGGTGGACGGACAGGGCAACTTCGGGTCCATCGACGGTGACCCGCCGGCGGCCATGCGTTATACCGAAGTGCGCATGACGCGGTTGGCCCATCTGATGCTGGAGGATCTGGACAAAGAGACCGTCGATCAGGCCCCCAACTATGACGAAACCCTCTTTGAGCCCACCGTTCTGCCGGCCAGGGTACCGGCCCTGATCGTCAACGGATCATCGGGCATCGCCGTCGGCATGGCCACCAACATTCCGCCGCATAATCTGTCGGAAGTGGTGGATGCCACCTGCGCGCTCATAGACAATCCCGATATAACCTGGGAAGAGTTGATGGTCCATATGCCGGGACCCGATTTCCCAACGGCCGGCATTATTAACGGCACACGGGGCATCCGCGAGGCGTATCAAACCGGTCGCGGGATCATTCGTATGCGCGCCAGGGTGATCATCGAAAAGGATAAAAAAGGCCGGGAAACCATTGTGGTGACCGAGATTCCTTATCAGGTCAACAAGGCCAGGTTGATCGAAAAGATTGCCGAATTGGTGAAGAATAAGCAGATCGAGGGCATCAGCTTCGTCCGCGACGAGTCGGACAGGCGGGGGATGCGCATCGCCATCGGCCTGAAACGGGAGACCTTCTCGGGGGTGGTGACCAATCAACTTTATAAACACACCCAGATGGAGAGCAGTTTCGGCATCATCTTTCTGGC
>JARRKU010000029.1:0-27328 GCA_037387725.1 Desulfobacteraceae bacterium | reverse complement strand
CAATTATCCGTATCCTGCAGTCCGCCGGCATCGGTTACCGTCAATTGAAATACCAGCGAGGCCCCCTGGAGGTCGACGCCCGGCGCCGTAAAACCAGGCGATGCCGCCGTACTGTCGTCCAGCGCCACGGTCGGCCCTTTCAACTGCTGCCACTCATAGCCCGCAATGCCATTGTCCGGATCGCTCGATCCTTCGGCGGTCAAAGAGACCGACTCTCCGGCTGTGACCGTTTGATCATTGCCGGCATCAGCGGTCGGTGATTCATTCACCCATGAGACATTCACTATGCAGGAATCCATAGCCGATGCCCCGGACGCATCCGTAACGGTCAATTCAAATTCAAGGGCAGCCCCGTTTGAATCCACATCAGGCGCGATGAAGGTGACAACTGCTTCATCGGTGGCGCTGAGTTGCACCGCCGGGCCTGACATCTGCCGCCATTGGATTGAGACGATACCGTCGTCATTATCGATGGAATTATAACCGCTAAGGGTCACTTCCACAGCTTCATCCACCGTCTGGTCGGGACCGGCATTGGCCACCGGAGGCTGGTTGTCGGCACTCGCAAAACTCACCGAGATGGTGTGTGCGGCGGTAACGTTGCGGAAGGTGTAACTGCTTGCCATGGGCTGCGGCACACCGTCGACCATAAGATCTTGGATGGTATAGCCCGAGTCGGCTGCGATAACGAAAGACTGGCTGGCGCCGGAATCGACACTCACGGCTCCAGACGGAGAGATCGTACCGTTGGCGCCGCCCGTTGCTGTGATGGTGTAAGTGTCGGGATCGGCGGCGTCAGGCGCAAAATTGGCACTGATCGTGTGGTCCTGGTTTATATTGTTGAAGGTGTATGTGGATCTGGCGCCGACGGATGTTCCGTCGACCACCACATCCGCCACATGGTAGCTGGTAGCCGGCGCAATGGTGAACGTCTGGCTGCCGCCGCTGTTCACGGTCGCCGTACCGGGTGAAACGGAGCCATTAGCCCCGGCGGTCGCTGTTATGGTGTAAACATAGGGGTCAGGACCGGGCGTCGAAACCACATCGGGCGCAAAACTGGCCGTGATCGTGTGGTTCTGGTTTACATTGCTGAAGGTGTAAGAGGATCTGGCGCCGACAGACAAACCGTCGACCACCACATCCGCCACATGGTAGCTGGTAGCCGGCATCATGGTAAAGGTCTGGCTGCCGCCGCTGTTCACAGTCACAGTGCCGGGTGAAATGGAGCCATTGGCACCGCTGGTTGCCGTCAAGGTAAATGTTGAGACCACCGGCGGACCGGACTGAAAGGTGGCTTCATTGGAATTCCCGCTCTCAACGCCCCCTGCATAGGCGCGCACCACATAGTGATAGGTCGTATTATCGGCCAGCCCCGCAATGGTACATTTGGTCTGGGTGGCATCATCTCCAGCCTGCGGCCAGACCGGAGATGAAAAATCATAGCTGTCACCGTCCAGACGCTGGAATATCCGGTATCCATCGGGTGTCGGATTATTGGCATCCCATGCCAAGGTCACCTGGGCCGCCTGTGCGTAAGTTGTGAACAACAATGCACTGAAAGCGATCGCCACTGCGATCCGCCGTTTCCCGCATAAAAAAGGACGGTGGAAGCCTGTCGCCATGTCGAGGATGGCTGAAAAAAGCGGCTGACGGCGCTGAAATCCTGCCCTGCGCCGAAGGCGATGCCGGCTGATCAGGTTGTGCAATGGGTGAAAAAAACGGTTGGATTTATCCCTAATTGTAACCATGCTTGTCTCCTACGGATCAAGGAGAGAGCAGTTGACTAACGGCGGGTTTGGAATTACAAATAGGGTAATCCATCCCGGATCTTGCAAACCTGTCTCCTGGCAAACCTGCTCTCTTGGATGGTGGTTCCGATCCCCGGATCATGTTGGCCCATGATCCGGGGATTCTTCATTTTCTCACCAATGCCAAGCAAATAGCCTGCCAAGTCGTCGAACGGAGCCTGGACAATCTCCATCAATCCGGTTAGTCACTGAATTTGAAAAGGATACTTAAAGAAAAATTTCATCCATGCCGGAGGACGATCCGCCAGCATCGAGAGGTAAACGGGAGCATTTTGGCATCATCAATGGGGCTTTCAAACCCTGGCAAAGTCCTTTTGGCTGGTGATTTCTTATGGTTGCAAAGATGTGAAGAATTGGTAATTGGCTGCGCAACAGCCGTAATAGAAGCCAAACATCGGAAAACCGCCATTTTCCGATCCATTTCATAAACCTCTTTGCCGATTTTTTGACTGTTCAGGTGACAGCGCTCAACTTCGGCGCTGCGGGTCAACTGATCAACACACTTGCCGTACACTTGAGAATTTTTGCCAAGCCCGATATATAAGCACCACGACAGGACCATTGAAAGGGGCACGATGTTGGGTTTACAGGAAATCCTGATTATCTCCGCTATTGTTGTGGGCGCCATCTGTATCCCACGCATGATCCATCAGAAAAAACCGGCACCGCGACTGGTGCGTCCAAAATTGAGGATTTCCGGCAAAATGCGGTTGTGCCTGGCCGCGTCTATCGTGTTCCCGTTGGTTACAGCCGCCTTTCTGCAACCCTGGCGCAAAGCCCCAGTCACCTACCTCTACATCGGTGTGGGCCCTGTTCTTTTATGTTGGCTGCTCTACTGGGTCGTACAGGGATTTCGCCGCCGGTAGACCGATTCATTGACGATACCTTGGCAAAAAGATTTGCGGGTTCGCCCGATCGCGCTATTGTTCGGCATCCTGATGAAAGGCATGCCGCCAGTGGAAGATGGCGTTGGCATAGTATCGAAGGGTCGGCCGCTCGTCCGGTGGAATATGAATCTTCTCATCGTTAATCACGATCACCTTGCGCAGCAGCAGGAAATCGACGGCGTCTGCTATGACGTCGGACCATTTGGTTCGGGACATCCCGATCACCGGCGCCCCTGCAGCTTGCAACCTGTTTTGCAGACGGTCCGCGCGTTCTTCGATGGCGTCGATCTCAATGGCTTCCCCTTCCACCTCCAACAGTACCGCAGAGACCAGCGAGACCGGCAGCACCGGCACCACTTTTGATATGCGCGCCATCAACAACCGGCAAAGTTTTTCTATTTCCGGAAAGCGCTGCCCGCGCTCCAGGGCGCCGAAATCCACCTTGTGCTCCCTGCAATACGCTTTGATCGATACAGGGGTGTTGAAGTTGACGCAGGCGTATCCATATCGCCGCCAGCGGCTCAAGGCCATCAGATAGAAACTGTGGAAGACAAATTTGAGGGTGGTGCGGACGACAAACCACCCGCTCCTTTTATCGGCCATGGGGTCAAGTTCCCGCAACAGTGTGCGGTCCTCCAGGGTACGGTCGTAATTGATGCCCACCGGCACGAAGATAATATCCCTGTCGCGGGAGATGTCATATTCCCGTAACATGTAATCGATCAATCCCAGCTTGGGCGCTTGCAGGCTGCCGTCCCGGCTCAACCCGCCCTCAAGGAACACGGCCTGGCACACGCCTTCCCGGGTCGCCATATGAATATAGCGGTCAAGCACCTTCCGGTAGAGCGGATCTCCGGATTTGCGGCGCACAAAAAAAGCGCCCATGGCCCGGATCAGGGATTGCAGCGGCCAGATTTTGGCCCACTCCCCCACCGCATAGGAGAGGGTGGTCCGCTCGGCCACCAGAAAAGCGACCAGGATGTAATCCATATTGGAGCGGTGATTCATGACAAAAACGACGGTGGCGTTGGGATCGATATTTTCAAACCTGGCGGCATCCACTGCGCCCACCCGCACCCGATAGAGCAGGCCGGCCACCTTCTTGGCGATCCAGTATCCAATGCGAAAATAAAAATAGGCGTTGAACGATGGCACGATCTCCCGGGCAAAGGCGATGACCCGTTTCTGGGCCACCTCCTGGGGCATATCATTTTCACGGGCAAACTCTTGAATGGCGGCCAGCACCTGAGGGTCATAGGCCAACCGATCGATGAGCACCTGCCGTTTGGTCAGCTGGAAGGCACGGATCTCAATGCTCAGCCGCGCGCCAATCTCATTGATCACCCGATTGATGCGCCGGCGCAGGAACCAGCGGGTACTCGGTATCAAAAAGCGATCCAGCACCGCCAATACCGCCAGTGCCGATAACAATACAAACAGCCATAGGGGGAGGGAGATCAAGTCCGCTCACCTGCTTCCCGAGCACCTGACGATGGCAGCGCCATCGAACAGGATAGCGCCTGCCCGTCGTAGGATTCGATGGTTCGATTCGATTTAGTGATCAGTGGGAATAGACTATATCATCTTAATACCACTTTGTCTGCCCTGGGGAAAATCATGTATAGAAACGACAGGCCCGAATCCCCTATCCTGGTTTTCACCGGGTCGGTGACTGGCGTAAATTTCACCTCAAAATGAAGGTTGCAGTTGAAGACAACCTTGCATTTAAGGAAAAAATAGGGCAGCATCGAACATGCCCCATCCTGAATATGTCCTTTCCATCTATCCAGCCTAAGGGAGGTAAAATGAAAAAGTGGCTTCTCATTGGTTTTGTGGTAATCGTACTGGTCATCGCCGGCGTGGTCGTCTTCGGTCTTTCCAAAATCGGCCCCATCATACAGTCTGCGGTCAATACCTATGGTCCTGGCATTACGAAGACGGATGTCAGCTTGGGAGACGTCGACATATCCATCTTCTCGGCGCAGGCCAAGCTGAAGGACTTCTATCTGGGGAATCCCAAAGGGTTTCAATCGCCGGAAGCGATGAAGGTGGGATCCATCCTCGTCGATGTGGACGAAAAATCCCTTACCAAGGATACCATTGTCATCGACCGCATAGAAGTACTTCAACCTCAAATCACCTATGAAAGAAATGAGCGGACAGACAATTTCCAGGCCATTCTCAACAACGTCACCAAAGGCGCGAGAAAGAGCAAACCGACTTCCGGAAAAACCCAGTCGGAACAATCGGCCGGCGGCAAAAAAATCATCATCAGGGACTTTCAACTCAACGGCGGGCAGGTGAACCTTGCGGCATCGCTGCTGGGCCAAAACAAATCCGTGGACACCCAGTTGCCGGATATTCATTTAACCGACATCGGCAAGAATAAAGGCGGTGTCAAACCCGAAGAAGCGTTCAGGATCATCTTTGCCGAATTGAGCAAACATATCAACTCGCCCGACGTCATGAAGGTCTTCAGCGAACAACTCAAAGGATTGAACCTTGATCCCAAAATACTGGAAGGGACAAGCCCTGAGGAGATCAAAAGCGTGGGGAACAAGCTGAAGAATCTTCTCGGCAAGTAGGTCCGGGTTGGACGGACTGGCCGGTACCCAGCATCGAATCGTCCGACGTCAACGCCGGCCAGAGACCTGGTTGAAAATGCACGGCCGCAGAACAGCTTACCGGACAACTGCGAAATGACATCAGAGGCTCAAGTATTGAAGCGCCCGCAAGCCATTGCCTTAGGATACGGACAATTGGCTTGACAATGAAAAACCAAATGCAATATAGCTCATCTAGTGAGTAAACTATTTCACACTCGAGTTGAATTCTGCATCGAAATCCTGCAAATTGTGTAAAATACGCCATACCTGTTCAGTTCCCATCCCGGGCACCTGGCGATATTGAAATATTTTCGTTTCTATAACCATCCGTAGTATTAGGATAATTAGCCACATCTCCGAATTTCGATTGTTTCGAAGGAGAGAAGGCACGCCCTTTGCTGTTAAAGTCATTGCCTAATTAAAGAAGGCATGGCTTCCCTTCAGGGTAGTGACGGTAACAACAAATGGCATCCGGATGCCGACAATATGGGAAGCGCCAAGACAAAGAGGAATAAGATGGTACGGAAACTTTGGTGGTTCACCTTCCTCATGTTGACCATGGGGAGCCTGTTGATCATGATTCGCGGGGCCATGCTCGCCATTTAATCCATGGAAACGCCGCTCCGCGCGGGTTGATCCTGCCGTTGATCCGCGGACGCGCCGGGGAGCAATGAAATGATAGGCCGGCGTTGATCCGTGCGATCTGAACGGTCTTCCTTGTACCCTCCTAATTCGATCCCAATCCATCAGGTTCGAGAGCACTGACCGTCCTTGCGTCGATTACGCCACATGAAACCAGCTGAACAACGATTCATACGCGGCCGGATTGGTTCGGCGGAAGAGCATACGGTCGTTCCTGAAATCATCGAACCAGATAAACAAATCGACTGAGGGCAAAGCCGAGGCGGATTTGTCCTCGAGCACAACGGAAAGATCTTCAAACCGCCAATGGGGATCATGGTTTACAAGCACCACCACCAAAGGCAGACCGGCCTCGGCACCTGCCTTGCACAATGGGTGAACGGCCGTCTCCAATCGATCCCTCAGGCCCACCAGACGGCCGGCCCTTTCCCCCTCATCCACCACCACTTGTATGGGGCTTCCATCGTAGGGACGTTCCTGTCCGATGGATAGAATGGTTCCCACAAGGCAGGCGTCGTTCATCCGGGATGCGGTAAAGTCTCCAGGCCGTTCATCGGCTTCCCCGGCATTTACCAGGGGCTCCCATTGAAACCCCTTATACGCCAGGAAAGTCCTGATTCTTCTAACGTCCCGCAACATAATACCCATACTCTTCGGCGTTGACGTTGTTTCGCTTTTCCCACCCGATGGTGGATGAGGGCGTGGGCCCGTAGTCGTGCCCCGGCCACACCACCGTCTCATCGGGCAATGCCATCAATCGCCTTATGGACGCGCCCAGGGTGGGGCGATGGCCGCCGGCCAGATCAGTACGGCCGCTGTCCCCCACGAAAAGGGTGTCGCCGGTAAACAGGTTGCCCTCGGCATGGAGGCAGATACCGCCGGGGGTGTGGCCCGGGGTATGGATGACATCGAAGACCAGTTCACCGAGATGAAGCTGGGTATCGTCGTCGGACAAAATCCGGTCCGCACCAGGATATCGGTCCGCATCCAGGTGATGGATCAGAACAGGCGCTTCGGTACGGGATTTCAAAGGCGCATTGCCGGCGGTATGGTCGGGATGGCCGTGGGTGTTGACAATCAGTGTAATGTTGAGCCCCTGCTCCTCAGCCGCTTTCAGAATGGGCGCCACATCCCCGGCCGGATCGATCACCATCGCCTGCCGGGTCGTCCCGCACCCCACCAGGTAGCTGAAGTTTTCCATCGCCCCGATTTGTATTTGCTCGATCATCATTTCTTTTATCATCTGAACTCCAATGCTGCATAAAAAGAACAGAGAATATTTTAAAAACGCGGGGAGCCGGGAAAGCACACCGCTGTTGTCTTATGTCGCCACTATTATTTTTTCGAAGATTTCGCCTGCTCATTGAACGCCAGACACAGATCGATCCAATACTTGAAATCAGTTTCAGCCTTGAATCCCTCAGGGTTTACATAGCAGTATCCTTTATATTCCTTTCCCTTCATGATCATTTTTTGAAAGCCTTTTCGTTTGGAAACCGCTTCCAGCAGGCTTGGATCGAAACGGCACATCAAGTTTGCACCGCTGATATTGACGCACATTTTTCCGTTGACCATGAAAGCCAGGCCGCCGAACATTTTCTTTTCTTCTATTTTCAGGTCATGAAAATGAACAAGGTATTCTCTCAGCCTTGCGGCAAGTTTCTCATCGTAGGCCATATTCCACCTGCTGTTCAAAAAATTCGCAAAAGTTCGTGCATCGAAAATGAGCGCCAGACATCCTGCCGTTCGGGCAATGTGCCTGATGCGTCTCAATCATCTGGCTCCAGGCGTTTGCCCAAACTTACCACATCATCCGGTGCGTACCCGGTTTTCGTATAAAACTCAATCACTTTGGCATTAGCACGGCGCACCTGCACGTTTATCTTGGGGCAACCGGCCGCCCGCAGCCGCGTCTCTGCTGCCGCCAGCATGCGTTTGCCAATGCCGGTGTGCCGATGATCCGGATGAACGGCCAAATAGTTGATCCAGCCCCGATGACCGTCATAGCCAGCCATGACCGTGGCGACGATGCGATCCGCCTTACAGCCGACCAGAAAGAATTCAGGCTGGGCATCAAGCTTTCGCCGAATGTCACGATGGGGATCGTTCCAGGGGACGACCAGACCGCAGTCGTTCCATAACTGGACCACCTGCATCTCATCGGCTGGCATATAGGCTCTGATTTCTATCGACATGGTTCGCACCTGTTGCGATGGGCTATGCCCGGACCCGATACGGCGGGTGCACCCCGCCTCGCATCCGGTGCCTGTTCGCGGGAGCAAGCATAAAAACCGAAATATAATTTTTATATAGCAACGGCATTGATCGACGTCAATTTTTTCAGCTACTTGGCTCTGCTTGAACACAGGAGATATCTAATTTTATTCAATCGGATTGTATGACGACTGCTTCGGCACCCCACGCGCCGGAGAAAAGGGACCCATCGTTGGAACCCCAAATCTTCGAGACGGCGTTAAAAGGGGAATAATCGAAGTGCAAACTCCGTGTAACCATTTGACAACCGATCGAATAGGCATATTTTATACTTCATCTGATGACTGACTGGCTTCTCACTCTCTACAAGCCATCTCAAAAAATAGATCTTGGTTCAAAGTTGACGGTCACCCCAAACAGCGGGTGGCAGGGATTTGTTATTACACCGTCTCCTTTGCACGCAGTACAAAAATAAGTGATGGTCGACATTCCGTCTCCACATTCATTTGCGGCCATCCGCCCGGGATGCCATAAGAACGCCGGCGTCGTATTTTTACGGGTGTAACCATGTGCACAGCGACGGGCGCAAAACAACACATCAAGACGGACCCGTGTTTCAATCCGCGAGCGTACTGCGATATGTCGAGGATTTGAAAGAAGGGGGGCCGACACCAAGGTTGAACCAAGAGCATATCCTGAGATAACTTGTAAATCCTCCCCGCTCCCGCTCTGTGGAATTAACGCCTAAACCATTTTGAATTTGCGCGCTTAATGCCCATGAAGATAATTGCGACAATAATCGTGATATTGTTTATGCTGGCTCCCGCTTCAGCCCTGGCCCAGGCCAAGTCGATCAAGCGGTTGACGATACCGACGAAATCCCGGTTGTGTCCAAAGGACACGCACCGGGGAGATCGAGAATTCAAAGGGCACGGACCCGATGTAACGGCTACGGCGCGCCTGCGCATCGATGCCAGAACCCGGGTAACCCTTTTTCTTACGCTCCACGCCATCGAAACCAGAAAAGACTGGACTGAAGCCAGGGGAGACTGGACTTACCAGATATACAAGGCGCCCATCGGCTTTAAGGTAAACCGAATCCTGAGCGATGCCGTCTCGGAGGCAAAGTACCGCGATACCAACCACAAGCTGGATGTGCCCAAGGTGACAAAGGGCAACCTTGTGCGGCGTTTTGAAATAAATGGCGACACCAGCGGCAATGATATCGGCAATTGCACCACGGGCGATGTCTACATGAACGTACGCTTCAATCCTGTCCGGATCGAGATCCAGGAATTGGAGAAGATTATCACGCGGTTCACCAACCGCAGCGATTATCCCCGCCAGTCGGTCAATAAATTGAGCCAGAACATCCGGGCGATTGCCAGCAACGGCGCCCATTGGTACTTCACCCAAAGCGGAAGCCTCTGGAAAATTCCGGTCTCCTTTGATCTGAATTCCCTGGGCCTTCTGCTGCCCGCGTCAGCCAAGGCAATCGACATCCCGCCTTTTCTCGAGCGAAAGGGGTACCGCCGTTTCGGCGATCTGGATTACTACCGGGGTTATATTTTCGCCGCCCTGGAGGGCGACGGCCGCGTAAAGGACCGCCCCCTGGTGGCCGTATTCAGGGCCACCGACCTGGCTTTGGAAAAGACCATAAGCATGGGACGCTGGCTCAAATCCATCGGCTGGATCGCCATCAATCCTGTAACAGGGAACCTTTATACGTCCCAGGCGGCGCTTACCCCTGTCGCCAAAAGGTTTAAAGTCAAAATCGCCCCGGAAGATGTCACGTTGGCGCCCGCTTCAAACTATGCCCTGCATCAGAGAAACGGGGGAGGCCTTTCGTTGCAAAATCCCCAAAGCGGAACTTTTTCGGCGGACGGAAGATATTTGTTTGTGGTCGACCGCCAGGGGCCAACCAGCCGCCTGATGTCCTTCAACCGAAGAACCGGAAGAGAGATGGTCTCATCCCTTTTCATCAGCAAAGGAACCGGGCTGATGGCCGTTTCTTACGTGAATACGGGCACAAAGGCACCCGGTGTCCGCGGTGTCCTGCATGTCGTCATGCGTCAGCCCGATCCCCAGGCAAGGCACGCCTTCAGCCTGAAGCATTACAGCGTAGTGGAAGGATTCGATTGGAACAACTAAATCCCGAAGTTGCATAAAAAATCGACCCGGCTTTTTCAACATGAGGGTTGCCCTATAACAGAATAATGTATGAGCAGGACGGCCAATGTCTTTTAAATCACTTTCCAAGCGAATCGATAAATTACCGCGGATCATCTGCGGCCCGATCGTGCGAAGGGCGGAAGACAAGGGCGTGACCGTCTGGCTCGCCCTTAGAATCCCCGTCGAGACAGTGGCGTTGTCCGTGTTTGAAGATGCCGGCGGAGAGAAAGGTGAACGCAAGGCGTTTGCCACGGATTCCACCGTTCCGTTGGGACGCCACTTGCATGTGGTGGCAATTACCGCAACACCGCCTTCGGTTGAGAAGCCGCTGGAATGGGGAAAATCCTATCTCTACGATCTGGCCTTCGACGCTGATACTGAGGACGGATTCAAGAGTCTGCGCGACGAAGGGGTGCTCAAATCCATCGAAGAGATCACCTACCCAAATCATCATCTCCCCGCCTTTGTGCTGCCCCCCAAAAAGGTCGCCGGCCTCCATCTCGTGCATGGATCCTGCCGCAACACCGTGGGGAAAGGTCTGGATGCGATGCAGGCCCTGGACAATATCCTGGCCGAAAACCGGTCACCGGAGAAGCGCCCGCAACAGCTCTTCTTGACGGGTGACCAGATTTACGCCGACGAGGTGGACGATAGTTTGCTCTTCATGCTGACGGATGCCGCCAAGGTGTTGCTCGGAGACGGCCAGTGGGAAGAAGAATTGCCGGACACGGGCAAAAAAGCGAGTGAATTAAAGCCAGCCCTTCGAACCGAAATCATGCGGCATACGGCCAATTTCACGATGACCACGGGCAGCTCTCATCTGCTGAGCCTCGGTGAATATTTTGCGATGTATCTATTTGTCTGGTCGGATACGCTCTGGCCGGAACTTCCGGAAGAATCGTTGACGAAATCCCCGCCGGAGCTGGGGGAGCTCTACCCGGTTTCGCCCGATGACCTGTCAGGGGATGACAAGAAGCGCATCTTGCGAAAAAAGGCGAAATTCGAGGAAGATAAGATCAACTTCTGCCTGTTTCAGCAGAGCATTCCCAAAATACGCCGTGCCCTGGCCAATATTGCCACCTACATGATTTTCGATGATCACGAAGCGACCGATGACTGGCATCTGAACCGCGATTGGGTCGAAGAAGTGTATCAAAAACCGCTGGGGCGGCGGGTGATGATGAACGCATTGGCGGCCATCGGCGTTTTTCAGGGATGGGGCAATACCCCGGAGCGCTTCGCCCGGTCCGCGCCTGGCGACAAGCCAGCCGGCCGGCAGCTGCTGGAAGCCATTTCCGCCTGGGTCGACGCTGAATGCGAAACAGGCCACGCCGCCGAGGGAGAGATTGCCAAATTCGTCAATGTCCCCTTCACAAAGGAAGATGTGGACCGCTTGATCACCAGCGCCAGGAGCGGCCAACTGCCGGCTTCGGAAGCAGCCGTTCAATGGCCGTTCACCTTTCGGCACCCCAACTATGAAGTCATCTTTACCGATGCCCGCACCCAGCGCGCCCTGCCGGACAAGCGCTACCGGCCATCCGAACATCTCAGCGAAGAGGCCGTTCTGAACCAGATCCCCCTCACGAATAAAGCACCGGAGTTCACCCTGTTCGTCTCGCCGTGCAACCTGGTGACGGTGAATTACTTCAGAAACTGGGTGGCCAAATACGGCCTGCCGGTTTATCCCTTTGTCGTAGAGTATTACGAACGCCACAACATGGCCGCCAACAATCCCGATCTGGCCGATTCGTGGGTGCCCCAATCCAGGGCTTTCGAAAATGTGATCGCCCACCTGGGCATGCGGGTGCCGGTCAAAGACGGCAAGCGCAATACCCGTGTGGTCGTCATTTCCGGCGATGTGCACTTCAGCGCAGTGATGCGCCTGCAGTACTGGGCCGACCGGCCGTTTCGCATCTTTGCCGACGATCCGGTCAAGGACGCCGGGGCCGGTGTTCCCAAGAGTTCCCCGACCGAAATGGTCCTGGCCCATCTGGTGACCAGCGCCTATAAAAACCAGGTCGAAATGTTCAGGGCCATGCACTACCTGGGCTACGAAATCGACGATATCCTGGACCGCAAAGAAAAGCTGCCGGTCTCGGAATCATACCTGGGATATCAAAAAAGGGACCAGCTGACGGCGGATCAATCGAACGCGATCCTGCTCAATACCCGCTGGTTCCCCAACTTCCGGCCCTCGATGCTGCTGCAGGATCCTTTGCTGGTGCCGTTGCACCAGCGGGACGGGGATATCCGGTATCCAGCGCCGGACTGGACCTATCGCATCGATGCCATCCGCGGCGAGGGATTGAAAGAAGCCGCAGAGCAAAAGCCGCCCGAGGAAGCAAAAGGGTTTTTCGGCAAAATGGCCCATCATTTCTATTGGAGCAAAGAAAAGATACCCGGCTCGGAGATGATCTCCACCAACAGTCTCGGTGAATTCGATTTCAGCTGGGAGGGAGAGGGCGTATTGCCCAAACCGATGATCAAGGAAGCCAAACAATTCGAGGTGGAGGTCAGCAAGCCATTTCCCCAACCACCGTTTCAGGTCGTCCTCGATAGCGAAGTGATCGAGATATTGTCCGTGGCATCGACGCCGCCGATTATGAAAGTTCTCAAGCTGCGGCGCGGCGCAGACGGCACAAAGGCCGCCGCCCATGCCGTCGGTGCGCCGGTGAAGATCCGCAAGTCGGTGAACCAGACCAACTGGATCGTGGAAAAAGGCGATGCGCTGCCATCCGGTTTGCATGAACAGCTATGCAGAAGATTGACCCGGTTTGTGGTGCCCATGGAGTTCGAGGACCCCAAGTATACCCAACCCGATGTCCCCCTGGCCTAAGTCAGGGTGGACGAAGCGAATGAGCGAAAATGACGGACAGCAAACAAAAATCCGGCTCCCTTGCCATCGATCTCCTGATCGGCTTTGATTTTTACCTGGCCTTTGTCAAGAGTACCCAGCTGATCTACGATACGCTCTGGGAACTGGGTTACGACCTGGATAATGAAATCCAGGATGGCCGCGGTTTTACCATATTGGAGAAAATCAATGCCGTGACCGAAGAACTGTCCGGTGCCTATCAGGATATCGTCGACTTCGCCAAACGCCCGCCCAAAGATTTTTCCGAGTGGGACAAGGTACTGGGTTTCTGCGTCGAGTTGCTCTACGCCGGGGATAGGATATACGAGATCCTGAAGCAGGAGGGCATCGACCCGGACGGCGAATTCGGAAAGGACTTTTTTAAGAACCTTTTCAAATTGCCGGCCTTGAAACTCCTGGAATTTATCCTGCCCCAGTTTTACCACGCCCTGGTCCTGGCCACCGTCATCCGGCCGGCTGCCGAAGGCAGCCCGACGGCGTTCCTCAGGGATGAAAACGGCCGCATCATCCGGTTTCCGCATACCAGGACCGAAGTGGATCCGGGCCGCATCAAAGAGGTGTTCAAAGATCCGGCCAAACTTTTCAAGGAGGAGTACCTGACGGAGCCCCCCGATACCGCCCTGGCCGGGCCGGGCGGGCTGGCGGATCCGGGCCTGCGGCAGATCTCCGACAAGTTTTTCAAACGGCTCAGAAAGTTTGTGAGCAGCACCGGTGCCAATGCCGTCTACGGCCTGAAACCGGCGGACTGGCTGGATTTTCAGGATCCGCTGACCCGTGAAATCAACGAACGGACCCTCAGTTTCTGGTACGAGTTTCTGGATGAAAAACTGGAGATCGGCGCCAGCCTCGCCTTCAGTCGGTCGGAGGACGGCCGGATCGGTCTGGCCGTGGTGCCGTTCGGCGGATTCGAGGGGGACGTAAAAGCCGGTGAATGGACCGCGCACATCGGGGCCACCCAATTCCTGTCCCCCTTTGTCCTCAACGGCGGCGGAGAGGACCGCAACGGTGCGGTGACGCGGCTCGAAGTCGCCCTGTCCAGGGGCGCCAAGGACGAGTCGGCCGCATATGTCATCGGCGGCACCGAGGGCACCCGCCTTGAATTGGGACGGCTCTCCATCGAAGGGGGGCTCGGTTTTTCCGATCAGATCGATGAAATCGGCTTTCTGCTCTCCTGCGCCGATTCCAAATTGGTGCTCGAAGCAGGCGACGGTGACGGATTTCTCAAAAAGGTTTTGCCGAAAAAAGGCGCCGCTATCGATTTCGACCTGGGACTGGGATGGTCCAATGCTTTCGGATTCTACATCAAAGGGGGCACCGGCCTGGAAGTGGAATTTCCCAAGCACAAGACCATCGGAAAGATCTTCACCCTATCGGCCCTCCAATTGGGGATCAATGCGTCCAATGCCGATCTGCGCCTCTACGCCTCCTTCAGCGGAGGCCTGGACATCGGCCCCTTCAGTGCAAAAATCGACAACGTGGGCATGCAGGCGTTGTGGAAATTTCCGGAACCTCAGGTCGAAGCACCGGAAAACGGCCGTTTCGACTTTACTTTCAAACCGCCCAAAGGCGTGGGGATCAAAATAAAAGCCAAGGAAGTCAAAGGCGGCGGCTACCTCTATTTCGATCACGAAAAGCATCAATACGCCGGCGTGGCGGAGTTGTCGATCAAGGGGGCCGTCACCCTCAAGGCCGTGGGCATCATCACGACCCAGATGCCCGACGGCAGCGACGGTTACTCCTTCATGCTGCTGGTGACGGCGGAATTCGATCCCAAGCCGATCGGGCTCGGCTTTACCCTGAACGGCGTCGGCGGCCTGGTGGGTTTGAACCGCACCATGGATGTGACCGCCATCCAGCTCGGCGTGCGAGACCGAACCCTGGACGACATCCTGTTCCCCGAAAAACCGCTGGAAAACGCCAAACGAATTATCGCCAGCACCACCAAGGTCTTTCCCCCCATGGACAATCAACATGTCATCGGTTTGATGGGGCTGATCGCCTGGGGGGCGAACAGCGTGGTGACCTTTGAAGTCGGGTTATTGATCGAATTTCCCCAGCCCGAGGGACTGGAAATTCCCAAACCTTCGCGACTGGCCCTGGTCGGCGTCGTCAAAGCCGCCATCAGCAAAAAGGTCGGCGGCAGGGAAAAAAGCGTGCTCAAGCTTCAGGCCAACTTTGCCGGGATTATTGATTTCGATCGCCAATTCCTCTCCTTCGATGCCAGCCTGTTCGATTCGACCCTGCTGAGTTTCCGCTTTGAAGGCAGCCTGGCCTTGCGGGTTCAGTGGGGGGATCAGAGATGCTTCCTGCTCTCTGTCGGCGGGTTTCATCCGGATTTCAACGATATCCCCCAGGGGTTCCCGCCCATGACCCGGATCATGTTCCCCCTGGCGGACCGCAAAAACTTTCAGCTGATCTTCACCCTCTACCTGGCCATCACGCCCAACACCTTTCAAATCGGGGCCGGGGTCTCGTTCTTCATCAAGATCTCCAAGTTTAACCTGCGGGGCTCCTTTTCCTTTGATGCGCTCTTCTATTCCCGCTCCAATTTCCGGACCCGGGTGACCATGGACCTGGAAGTGCGTTGGGGTTCGCGAACCCTGGCGGGCGTTTCGTTCAAGGGAACGCTCACCGGAACGAGCCCCTGGAATATCACCGGCAAGGCCAAGATCGAGCTGCTCTTCTGGTCCAAAACCTTTGATGTGGATAAGACAACCGGAGAGAAAATCGATACCCGGCTGGCCGCCATCGACCTGTTACCGGAGCTCAAAGAAGAATTGCAGGATGAGCGCAACTGGCAGGAGGTGACGCCATCGTCCACCCGCTCCCTGGTGACCGCCAAAGCAGAGGGTCTGCCTGGTGGACAAAGAACGCTTTTCATCCACCCCACCGGCGGGTTGGCGATCAACCAGACGGTGCTGCCACTGGGAATCCGCCTGGATAAGTTCGGTGCCCAGAAGATCGCCGGATCGGATCGATTCGAACTGCAATTGGCCGATGGCGATGATCGGCTTCTATCAACTACCGCCGAGAAAGATCTGTTTGCACCGGCCATGTACCTTGAACTGTCCGAGGAGCAGAAGCTGAGCCGAAAATCCTACGAACGCTTTCCGGCCGGCATAAAAATGCAGCAGGCGGACGCCGTCCGGCTGGGAAGCTTCCGCGAAAAAACGATCGAATACGAACAAAAGATTTACCACGGCGCCGACAAGCCGGTTGAGGCGGGATTGCGGACTGAGAGCGCAACGCACTTTACCATTTGGGGCCGGCGCAGCGCCGTCGGCCAGTCGGAACTGGGCAGCACGGTCATAAACGCGCCGCCGGATCCGGCAACCGCGGTTTCCCTGCGCGATGAGCGCTATGTGGTCGTCTTCGGCAGCGACCTGTCGCCCTATGCCGATGCGGCTTTTTGCGACAGCCAGACCGAGGCCCTCCAATTGCTGGATGATATTGTAGAAGAACATCCCGGGCTGGAGAAACGGCTCACCGTCATGGCGGAACGGGAACTAACGCCATAGTCGCATAAATTAAAGATGGACAACAACTGAAATAAACCGGGTATGAACAACATGAGCGGCAACACAGCCACATACACCTTTTTCTCCTGGTTCCGGCGCGGCCTTGCCGGCCAAATCGAAACGACCGATCCGCTGGCCGCACGGGAAAGCGGCGCAGACCGGACAACGGTTGATGTAAAAGTCCATATCCGCTCCGGGGGCAATACCCTGGAAAGCGTCGCCCAAACCATCGGTCTCTACGGACCGGGGGACATAATCGGCATCGATCGGCGGGCCATCGTCAAAAGCGAACCGCAACAAGGGATCACCAATTTCGAACCCAACTACCTGCCCTATATCGAATTCTACGACGAGGATTTCCCCTGGCGATATACGCCGGCCATGCCCAACGGCGAGCGGCTGCGGCCCTGGCTGGCCCTCATCGTTCTATCCGAAGACGAATTCGAGCACCTTGGTCTCACCAACGCCCGCCTGCCCGCCATCCATGTCAAAGCGGGCGCCGTCAACGGCCCCTTTCCCAGGCCGGAGCAGATGTGGGCCTGGGCCCACGCCCATCTGAATTCCGGTGTCGATTTATCCCCCAACGGGGAGGTGCCCGACGACGGGATCAAGGAGATGCTGCGCCGGGAACCCAATTTGGGATGCTCGCGCATCCTGTGCCCGCGCAGGCTCAGCGAACGAACCGCCTATACCGCATTTCTGATTCCGGCCCTCGAAGCGGGACGATTGGCCGGGCTCGGCGCAGCGTCGGAAATGATCGCATCCAGCCCGAAATTGAAGGGCTCCTGGGGTGATGTTCACAAGTGGCAGCCGGACCAGTGGCCGGTCTACTTTGAGTGGTCCTTTCGGACCGGCGCGGCAGGCGATTTCGAATCCCTGGTCCGCAAGATCACACCCCGCCGCCCGGACGAGATGGATGATCGCATCGGCCGGCGCCTGGTCGATATCCAATCTCCGGGTTATGGCCTGCGCTACGACGGAGGCCAGGGGGAACGCAAGGGGACCATGGCAATGGAGGGCGCCCTGCGCCTGACGCGGATGGCGACACCTTCTTCAAACGAAGCAGAGCACCCGGCCAGCCGGGACTTTGCCGGAGACATGGCCGACCTGGTCAATCTCGATGAGGATCTCAAGGAGCGAAACGTACCGGACAAGTTCGCGGTAAATCCTTTCTTCTCCGACCGCGACGGCAGCCAGTCTATCTACGACGATCCCATCGTCAGCCCGCCATTTTACGGCAAGCATCATGCGCGGCAAAAACGGGTGGCCGACGATGGGCGCTGGTACAATCAACTCAATCTGAACCCCGGGTACCGCATCGCAGCCGGAATCGGTACAACGGTTATCCAGAAAAACCAGGACCAGTACATGGAAAGGGCCTGGCAGCAGTTCGGCGATATCGTCACGGCCAATCAGCGGATCCGGAGGGAACGGCTCAGCCTCGAGCTGAGTGAATCGTTGGTCCGCAAGCACCTGAAAAGCGATAAATTGGGCCGCCTGCAATTGACGGCGGTGACCGCAGGGGTCCACAACAAGATCAAGAGCGGCGACAGAACCGTCTTCGGAACCATTGATAAAAACCAAGCCGTCTCCAACGCCTTTGTCCATCCGGTCTACACCAAATTAACGCGCCTGCGGGGTCCGCTCATGCACCGGCTGCAGTCCCGTCCCAAACCAATGAAGCCCGCGACCACACCCAGGAACTGGTCCAACTGGAGCCTTCTGGGCGCCAGGATTTACCCGACCACCACAAAGCCGGCGTTTCCCCAGATCAAGATGATGATGGCCGCCGCTCCGGCAAAGGTTCCGCAGGTTTTCCTGGACCATTTCCAGCGGGGCAAAGCAGCGCCCTCCAGCGAGAAGGTGCGCCAGCACGGCATCAATATCAATCAGATCAATACCGACCTCCTCGCCAGACTGGAGCCGAAGAAAAGAATCAGCGCCCGGGTGCGGGCCGTCTTCGGCCCCGCGGTTGCGGACAAATCCCATCCCGGTACGGATGCATCGGATTTCAAACCCATCATGGCGGCCCCGGTGTTTGGCGAGCCCATGTACCGCGAACTGGTCAACCTGTCCAATGACTATCTTATTCCGAACCTGGATCTTATTCCGGAGAACAGTTTCTGCCTGTTCGAAAACAATGAGGCCTTCATCGAATCCTATCTGGTGGGGCTGAACCATGAGATGGCCCGTGAGATGCTGTGGCGCGAATACCCCACCGACCAGCGCGGCACCTGCTTCAGCCAGTTCTGGGATGTGGGGGACAACCTCGAAACGCCCTTGGCCGATATCCTGCCCATCCACCAATGGCCGGCCCAGACATCTTTAGGGGATAGGCAGCATTCGCCGGGCAACGGCGGTTCGGAACTGGTGTTCGCCATCCGGGCCGATTTGCTGCAGAAGTACCCCAACACCATCATCTACATGCAGCGGGCCCGGTGGAAATCGGAGCCGGGAGGCTTGCGACAGTTGAGCGATGCCGAGGATGCCATGATGTTTCCCCTCTTCCACGCCCAAATCGATCCGGATATCTCCTTTTTCGGCTTCAACCTGACAGCCGACCAGGCCTTGGGAGACGAAAAAGACCCCGGCTGGTTTTTCATCCTCAAAGAACGCAGCGGAGAAGTCCGTTTCGGCCTGGATCTGGACCCCGCTGCCGGCCAGGAGACCTGGGACAATCTCTCCTGGGCCGATTTACGGCAGTTGAACGAGACCATCGACCTGGAAAGGGATGTTCCGCCGACGGTGGAGCGCGAAGGCATTCCATGGGGAAAAGGATCCGGCGCACTCCCCGGAGATCCCGCCTCCGGAAACGGCAGCGCCGCCGATATGGCATGGATCCTCTACCAGAAGCCTTTTATGGTGGCGGTGCATGCCCGTGAATTATTGGGCATGGAAATAACAGGAACCGCATAGCCGAGCAGAGCGATATGGATATTTGCGACCATGACTGATTTCGATCAAATACGTCAGAGAATCATAGCGCTGCGGCAGCGCCGCCGCACCTTGTCGGAAAGCCGCAGCCGGATCCATCAACGCCTGCAGATCATCGGCGATCAGGCGGCGGAAGCCGCGGCCGCCGCCGCGACCTTGCCGCCATCCTTGAGCCGGGAGAAAAAAGAACTCGAAGACCGGCTTGCAGGGATTGAAGGCGAATTAAAGGATGCGGGCGCGCAACTATCCGCCGCCCACGAAGCATTGAACCAATTGGGATCACCCCAGACGCTGGTGGAAAAACTGGACGACGGTATTCCTTTCCTGTTGCTGCCGGTCAAGGTCGAAACCCGGTTCGTCACGGTCAAACACGTTACACGGGCCTTTGACCGCTCTCACGTGTTCGATGCTTCCGGTCTTCAACCACAGGTGGCCGGTCCGGATGATGCGGGCATCGGTCCGGACGGAACCGCCGTTCGGCTCCCCACACTGGCCGATCTGGCCGCAACCGGCGGGCAGGCCGCCGCACGACAGATTGGAAAACAGATCGCCGCCGGCGCCTTTGCCCCGGCCGACGGCCAATGGCTGCCCCACAAAGCCGATGCCAGGGAGCTTTGGATCCGGATCTACCCGGACGATATTTTCGTCCACAGCCACGAGGCGGCTTTGACAGAAGCGGAGAAGAACGCCGGGCAAGCTTACTGGAACGAGGTGTGGCAGGCTGAACACCGCCTCGGGAAGGCCGCCGCCGACCGGATAGATCAGGCCCGATCCCAACGAAACGCCCAGAAACTGGAGGCGTGGCGCAGCCTGCAAAACAGGTACGAAGCGGCCAGGGCCAAATGGATCATCAAAGCCACCCGCCCTGAAAATTTCGCCGGCGCGAACACGGATTTTTCCAACGAACCGCAATTTCCCGACGTTCAGAGCAGGATATCCACCTGGACCCAGGCGCCGCAGACCTTTGTCCTGCCGGACCGCTTCGTGGTCCGGCTCTATACGGGCGAGACCTATCAGGAGTATACCGGCGACACCATCGACGAGAGCATTTTGCTGGGCCTGGATCCGGTGGCCGATGAATTCCCCGAGTCCGGGGAAGCGCTGGACCTTCCCGAAAAATTGCGCTGGGTGAGCGATTTTCAAACCGCCGAGAAGATGGGAATGGCCCTGCGCATCGTCCTGACAGAGGCTCAATTCGGCCAAGGGTTCGACCGCCTGGTGGTGTTGGGACTGAAGCTGACCGCGGACGAAGACCACACCCGGCATTTAGTGGAAGAGTTGTTTTACAACCACCAGTATAAAAACGAAGGCTTTTCCCTGCTGCCCCAGGGAACCCCCACCAACAACACGGACAGCCCGACTTCGCCGGCGCAAGGTGAAGCCGCCGAACAAGACGCCTACCTGAGATGGTCGGACGGGGACGGCCGGACGGACGAAGAAATTGATGTCACGCGCCGCGAAGACGGACGCCACCTGGCCGCTGCATTGGGGGTGGATCCCCACCTCTTCCTGTGGGCGGTCAACAGCGACAAAGAGGAGATCCGCGAAGCCTTGGCCATGAATAAGCTCCTCTGGCCGGCCACCATGGGCTACTTCCTGCGCCAGTTCCTCTTTCCGCTGATCAACGAGGAAGATCTGAAGCAGACCCGGGATTACTTCACCCGGTTTGTCACCGGCCGCGGGTTGCTGCCCTGCCTGCGGGTGGACAGCCAGCCATACGGCATTGTCCCGGCAACCGCCTTCTCCAGATGGGCTTATCCCGGGAACAGCTTCCATAACCGATTGTTCCAGCGCTTTTTAAAGGTCCTGGACCGGCACTGGGATACCTTGGTTTCGGGCGTCTTTCATGTGGGCGATCCCATCACGGTGGGCCAGCCGTTCTCCGAGCGGCTCATGCAGATGATCGGACTGCACGCCGGTTCCGTGGACTTCTACGTCCGGAGCCTGGTGGATCCCTTTTTCCAGGAAGAGGTCATGCAGGTGGCCGTGGATGCAGGGATGGACGACCGGTTCTGGGAGATAAAGCAGGATCTTGAAGCCATGGGATTTCACTTCCAGAAATTCGAGGAGGCCACCCGGATCTTCGACATGCTCTTCTCGCGGGATGTCCGGCAACTGGACGGCCCGTTGATCGACAGCCTGCCCCTTTCGGATAAAAGAACCATCCGGAAGCTCTCCCAGTCCCAGGACAACTACCTGGACTGGCTGGCCAAGGGGGACCTTCTGAATGAGATCCGCCCGGAGAAGATAAACCTGGACCGCGATCAAGGTCTGCCGCTCCTCTATCTGCTGGTGCGGCACGCCCTGGTGCGGGAGACCATGGAAGCCGCCATCGCCCTGGCCGCAGATACAGGGGGTATCAGCCCCGTGGCGGCGGTGGATCAGGAACGGGAGGAGATGGAGGGCATCGGCGCCAACCACGAGTTCGTCCTCAGGAAGGCCATCGAGCTGAAATGGCAGCATGCGGTGGCCGGCAACGTTCGCCAATTGTACGACGATGCATTGGCGAAGGGCGGGGACAAAACCGCCATGGCCGCATTCGAAGCCGCCATCGCCGATGCCTTTGATTTCTTCAAAGCCGACGACTTCATCCGCAGGACGGTGGCTGAAGCGGCCCGCAAGCTAAGCCAGCGGCTGGTTTCCCAGCCCCGGCCCGATCAGATCGCAGCATTGATCGCCGAATTCGTAAAGGATGTGGACGAGGCCGTCCGGACCGCCGTGGAGAGCGAATACGACGCCACCGTCTCCAGCATGGTTATCGAACCGGACAAGTGGAATCTTCTCAGCCGGCGTTTCGATCAGGTCAGCGGCGGGCAGACCATGCTGGAATTTATCCAGGCCAAGCTGGCAGAGGACGATGCGCCGCCCGCACTGCAATTTCTGGCCGGCATGCGCACGGCCATCGACATCCTCCGGGATCTGCCCACCGCCCGCCTGGAAAGACTCCTGGTGGAACACATCGACCTTTGCTCCTACCGCCTGGACGCCTGGATGCTCGGCCTGGTGCATGAGCGCCTCGACGATCAACGCCGCCGCAACCCCAGGGGAATATATCTGGGGGCGTTCGGTTATCTGGAAGATGTGAAGCCGGGCGCCGTCCCCGGGCTTTCCGTGAACGAGCTGTCGCCGCCGGAAAAGATGAGCTTCAATGGCAGCAAGGCGAACCTGTCGGCCGTCACGGTGCCGGTGCTGAACTTTGCCGCCCTGCAGGCATCCGGCCTGGACCCTGAACCATTGATTGACAACGCCTTCGTCTACCTGGGCCGCAGCGCGGATACCCAGCTGATCATAGACCCCCACGCCGATGGAATCATCCCCCGGCCCCGGACCGACGATACAGGCGAAGGCTTTATCCACACCCCTTCCCTCACCCATGCCAACACGGCGGCCATTTTGCGGTCAGGATACGCCACTTACAATCAATCCAATGCGCAGCCCTCGGCCACCGATCCCTTTGCCGTCAATTTGAGCTCCGCACGGGTGCGCCGGGCATTGTATTATCTCGACGGCATCCGCAGCGGCCAGGAGTTGGGGGCGCTTCTGGGGTATCAATTCGAAAGGGCCGTGCACGGATATGCGGACAAGCAACCCGCAGACACCGGCTTTGTCTCCAGGGCGGCCGGTTACCTGCTGGTTTTGAGAAAGCATTTTCCCATGCAGACCGTCACCCCGGAAGGCGGAGCCGGCGGCAACGAGAATGTCTTCAATGTGGTGGACGGCCTGTCCATGTTAAAAAAGTTCCAGAATCACCAGGGGCCCGGCCGCTGGTCCGATGGCATTCTCACCGATTGTCCGCCGGAGCATCTGGCATATCTGGATGCCGAGCTCCGGCAGCTGGAGGAAAGCGTGGACGCCCTCAGCGACCTGCTCATGGCGGAAAGTGTATTTCAGATGGCCAAAGGCCGGCCCGAACGCTCGGCCGCCGCCTTCAGGGTACTGAACGAAGGCGGCATGATGGAGACACCCGAGGTGATCGGCACCCCGCGCCGTGGATTCACCTACACCCAGCGGGTCGGCATCACCCTGGACGCAGGCAATGCCGATCCCGTGGCATGGGGGACCGCCATCAACCCGCGCGCCTTGTTGAATCCGCACCTGAACCAATGGCTGAGCCGGCAGCTTCCCGAACCGGCAAAAATTTTCGCCATGATAACCATTGCCGGCCAAGAGCGCCTGAAACGGCCGATCCACAACGCCAAAATCCAACCCGTCGATCTCCTTGACCTGACGGCCCGGAAAGACTTTGAAATGCCGGACAGCGAATTCTGCGTCCGTATTCGGGAACAGGTCCGGAGCGAAAAATCATTGGCCCCCGATGTGCCGATTTCCATCGATTTCCGGGACCGGCAGGAATTGGGCGACCAGGAGGTCACCATTTTCGATCTGTTGCCGCTGCTGCGGGCGCTCTCCGACGTGGTGCAGTCTTCCCGGCCCATGCTGCCCCGGGACCTGGCCCTGCCGTCCCAGTCTTCGCGCCCGATCGGCAGCGGCGACCTCGATCTGGCGCCGAGCCGCGACCGTCTCGGGCAGTTCCTGGCCGAAGCGGGCGAATTCTCCATAGCAGCCCTTTTGGGGCGGCTGCGGTCGGCGGCCGCCACCTTGAAAGCACCGCCGGAGAGCGGCCGGACCGATCCACAGCCCCAATTCGACGCGGTGTTTGATCTCTTGATGGAGATATCGGCGTTCGGCACCGCAGAGGCTGTCCCCCGGTTCGGCCGGGCAGCCACTCCGGAAAACCTGACCGCCCTGCGCCTGCAGGCCGACCGCGTCGCCGACCTCGTCCAGAATAAAATTGAAGCCGCACGCCGGCTGATGGAAGCGCCTTCGGACGATCTCTCGCCGGAAGAGCTGCTGGCGCACCTCACCGATATCGGCAAGGCTCTTATGGGCCGCTCTTTCAGGATTTTTCCTGCATTCAAACCTTTCGACACACCTGATCTGGAAAAGGCGTTGAACCGTGATGACCTGCTGCACGGTATGGGAGAATTCGCCGTCGAGGAGTGGCTGCAGGGCGTCTCCCTGGTGCGTCCCCCGATAAAATCTTACAGCCGGATCGGGATGCTGCGTGAAGCATTCCAAGCCGTCGATCAGCAGAAGCGCCTCCGGATCATTCAGCTGGCCCACGGACCATCGCCCTGGATCGCCGGCAACCTGCCCGGAGAGGAGCTGGTGAACGGCGACACCCTCTCCCTGGCCCTGGAAATGGACACCCCGATAACCGTGGACAGCCTTCAGGTCGGCCTTGTCGCGGACGAATGGAAGGAATTTATCCCCGAGCCCGACACCACCACCGGCGTGGCCTTCAACTACAACCAGCCCGATACCGAGGCCCCGCAAACCCTGATGCTGGCCGTTACCCCGGAGGAAACCGGCCAATGGCATTGGGATGACCTGGTGGCCGCTGTTTGTGAAACCATGGACCTGGCCAAAAAACGCGCCGTGGATCCGGACCTGTTGAAAAACAGCGCCCTGGCCCATTTTCTACCGGCGGTGGTCGGCCCCATCAATGACCGGGACCTGTACCCATCCGCGGACTTTGCCAAGAACATTAAGGTTGCGCAAAAAGGAGAGTAGACAGCCATGACGTCCCCATCGGTCACCATATGGAACCGCCTCGAAGCGCGGCCCCGCACCCGCGAGATCGACCGCGCCCTGCGCTGTGAAATTCACGATGCCTTGTGGATGCTCACCCGCCAGTGGCAGTTCGGCGAATTCATTGGCGAGGATGCCGGCTCCCTGATCTGCGCCCGGGCCAAATACCGCACCGCTTATCTGGATAAGCTGGCCCTCGGTCGGAACCTGCCGGAGGATTACGATCACTCCCTTCCCATGGAGGCCAATGTCAAAAAAGAGATGCCCGAACTGGACCTGCATCTGCGCATGGAGATGGGACGGCACTGGTTGCGCATCCTCAGGCGGCACCTGGCCCCGGAACGGGCGGAGGCAGTGATCGCCGAATTCAAGGCAGACAAACGACTGCAGTTCCGGCCGCCGCGGGATCGGGAACTTGAAGAGCAATATGACAACGCCGCGTTCATCTGCAATGACGACTACTACGCACTCTACCATACGGTCGCCGGCGGCCGCATGCTCGACGGCGGGTTTTTATACCTGCACTTAACCCGGGATGTGGACAATTTTGCTTCGGATTTCCTGTCGAAACGCGACGACTCGGTGGACAGCCTCGGAGAGAAATTCGTCGAATGGTTCGATCGGGTGCACGGCCTATACGGCAACAAAAAAAGCGCCTGGCACCCGTCCCATCTTGAATACCAATTCGACTGCACCACGCCTTCGAGCGGCGACCGCTCCAGGGTGCTGCGTGCAGAAGAATACCACGGCGGCCGCCTCGAATGGTACAGCTTCGACTACGCCGGGTCCGGAGATACGGTTCAACCGGCACTGACCGCAGAGAACCCGGCCGGGCAAATGCAATCCTTCACCAGGACCTTGCTGCCGTCCCAGGCCGCCTACCCGGGCATGCCCGGCGCCCGCTTCTGGGAGATGGAAGACGGCCGCGTCGATTTCGGCAACATCCAGACCGCCGCCACGGACACGGCCAAAATGATCTTCGCCCAATTCGGCCTGGTCTATGGCAACGACTGGCTCACCTTTCCCCTGGAGCTTCCCCTTAGCTGCATCGCTCAGATCACGGAGCTGACGGTCACGGATGTCTTCGGCCAGCAAACCGTCATCCCCCATGTCCACGCCCGCAAAAGGGACGAGTTCTGGGGCTTTTTCCAGTTGCACGACCGCTCCTTCGACACCGGCCGCCAAAACGACTCCTGGCTGCTGCTGGCGCCCGTCGTCAGCCACCCCATGGAGGGCAAGCCGATAGAGAAGGCCGTCTTCATCCGCGATGAAATGGCCAACATGGTGTGGGCCGTAGAAAACACGATCCCCGACCGCCTCGGAAACGGCATGGACGGATATGAATTCGCCCAAAAGGTCAACGCCTTCATCAATTCCCTGATCCCAAAAGACCAGGCCAAAGATCCCATCGAAAACGCGGCCGAACTCAAGTACGTCCTTGCCAGCACGGTGCCCGACAACTGGATCCCGTTCATTCCCGTAAAGCAGCAGCCGGCCCAACCCGACAGCCGCGACATCCGGTTGCAGCGGGCGGCCATGCCCCGCGTAACCCCCGGTTTCGAGACCCGCCGCATCCGCCCCCGGACTGCGATCCTGCGGCAGGGAGACTTCAAAGCCCCCTACTATGTCTACGAAGAAGAAGTCCCCCGTTCAGGCGCCGTGGTCGATCTGGCCTGGAACCGGGCCCGCTGGCACGACGGCCGCATCATAACCTGGCTGGGCCGTAAAAAAACAAACGGACGCGGCGAAAAATCCAGCGGATTGAGATTCGATTTTCTGGAGGACAAATAGAGAACGAGATCAAGGCTGTTGCCATCGGTTAATTGGCAATCGACGTTGGTGATTCTTCTCCTATCAAGGCGTTTTTTTATATGGGATCACCATTTTTTTCTCATTCAGCGAAAAGTTGTCGTGCGGCATGGTCCTCGCCGGACCGGCTCCAGCCAGGGTGTTATTCGGTCTCCGCACGAGAGACGATCTCGGTGACCCACCGGCCAAGCCGATGTATCGCGCGCTCTCTTTCGGGAGTCCATCTGGGCGCATAATTCAATCTGAAACAATGGCGATACTGGTTGTTGAA
>JARRKU010000028.1:0-27488 GCA_037387725.1 Desulfobacteraceae bacterium | reverse complement strand
CAATTGAACCGGACGAATTTTCGAGAATGAGTTGCCGGCGATCAGTAGTGCGCCGCTACGTTCAAAAAATCATTTATGGCGCCGGTCGCCAATGGTTTGGTGGCGCGAAGCCTTTTCAGGCGTAGGACAGCGCCATCGGACATCTGATTGCCCACCCGATGTTGTCGTTGCGCGACCGCTGAGCGAATATCCTCCTCCTGATCGAAACCTCTTGTCCGGTCAGAATAAATCTTCCTTTTTCAATTCAGGCACCCTCAAAAGCCCCTCTGTATTTGGCACAAAAATTGAAAGATCTATTTCAAAGTTCATCAGTCACTACCTGTTTTTCCATCTGACAAACCCAACCCGAGCAAGTGGCAAGGAGGAGATGCATGGCAAAAAGCAACTATAGTATTCGGTACAATCCGGACAAGCTGAGGAAAATGATCGAAGAGGGCAAGACGGCCAAGGAGATCACGAAGGAATTCAATATTTCCCCTTACACGCTCAGGGAACACCTGGCAATGCTTCAGGACCTCGACAAGAAAATTTATATCCTCGAAGGTCTTTTCGATCATTCCGAAACGCATAAACCGAAGCATAAAAAGGAAGGCATTGTGTTTTCCAGGGAGCTTATCGAAAAAGCCGGTTTTGAGCCGGGCGACGCCTTCGAGATAGAAGTGAAGGAGGACCGGATCATCCTGAAAAAAATACAAAAAGACTAAACCGTTTGAAGTCGGAGGTGTATCTTGGGCGAGCAAGATTTTGGAATAAAGACTGCAAGAACAATCAAAAACCTGGACAACAAAATCTGGAGGTACGACATCCAGCCTTGGGTATTCTTTGGCGCCGCGGCTCTGATTTTCGCGGGTGTTGCCTTTACCCTCATCGCCGGTGATTCCGCCGCCAAGCTGTTTTCCGGGATAAAGGCATGGATTTGCGACTATACCGGCTGGTTCATGGTACTGACCATGAATGTCGTGCTGATCACCTGCATCGGAATCATGATATCCCCATTGGGAAAACTTCGCATCGGCGGCGGCGACGCGAAACCCGAATTCGGCTATGTGAGTTGGTTCGCCATGCTATTTAGCGCGGGCATGGGCATCGGACTGCTGTTTTACGGCGTGGCCGAACCCATGTTTCATTACGTCGCCAACCCGTTTACAGAACCGGGTACGACCGAGAGCGCCAAGAAGGCCATGGAGCTGACATTTCTCCATTGGGGGTTTCATCCCTGGGGCGTGTACGCGCTGATCGGATTGGGACTGGCGTTCTTCGGTTTTTCCGAGGGGTTGCCTTTGTCGATCCGCAACGTGTTTTACCCGGTTTTGAAACAGCGCATCTATGGTGGGTTTGGAAACACCATCGATATCCTGGCCACGATTTCCTGCCTGTTTGGCGTGGCCACATCCCTGGCCCTTGGCGTGCAACAGGTAAACGCCGGGCTCGCGCATGTGTTCGGCATTCCGCAAAACACCGTGATTCAGGTGCTGTTGATCATGGGCATCACGGCGCTGGCCACATGGTCGGTTATGCGCGGACTCGAAAGCGGCATCAAACTACTCAGCAACATCAATATCGGGCTGGCGATCGCTTTGATGCTTTTTGTCTTTGTCCTCGGACCGACACTGTTCGTTCTGAACGGCGTGGTTGAAAATATCGGCAATTACGTTCAGAACTTTTTCGAACTGGGATTCTGGAACGAAACCTATACGGAGGGCGGCAACTGGCAAAACGGATGGACCATTTTTTATTGGGCGTGGTGGATTGCCTGGTGTCCGTTTGTGGGCATGTTTATCGCCCGTGTTTCCTACGGGCGGACGTTGCGTGAATACCTGGCCGGTGTTCTGATCGTGCCGACGATGGTCACCTTTCTCTGGATGACCATATTCGGCAACAGCGCCATCTTTATCGAACGGTACATGAGCGGCGGCATGGCCAAGGCGGTCCAGGAAAACATCCCGGTCTCCCTGTTTATTTTTCTGGAAAATTTTCCGTTGAGTACGATCACATCCATCCTGGCCGTGGTTGTGATCATTTTCTTTTTTGTAACCTCCTCGGACTCGGGTTCCATGGTCATTGACATCATCACGGCCGGCGGCAACCCGGACCCGCCCAAACCCCAACGGTTGTTTTGGGCGATCCTGGAAGGTGTCGTCGCAGCAGTGCTTCTGTTGGGTGGAGGCATGGTGGCGTTGCAAACCGCGGCCATCAGTACCGGACTGCCCTTCGCCATTGTCATCTTCCTGATGTGCTTTGCGGTGGTCAAGGGGCTTTTGGATTATGTGAAAAAGAATGGGTATGAATGAGTTGCGTATCGTCAGACGGCGTAATGAACCAGGCAATTTTTTTCACACACAAACCGGACGGGTCATTCGAGGCCGTGAAAAGCACGGCCGGCATAACTACAGGAGGTCATCAAATGATAAAGAAGGTAACGATTTATCCTATAATGGCAATGCTTTGCCTTGCGTTCATTCTGGCGGCCGGCTTTCCCGCCATGGCCGCCCAGAAGACGGTCCGGCTGGCCTATGTGGAATGGTCCGAGACGGTGGCGGCCACGAACATGGTCAAGGCCGTGATCCAGGAAAAACTCGGGCATCCTTGCGAAATCATTCCCATGGCGGCGGACAAAATGTGGGAAGCGGTCGCGGAAGGCAAGGTTGACTGCATTGTGGGCGCCTGGCTGCCCACGACACACGGCCACTATTACGCGCAATACAAGGACAAGGTTGTGGATTTGGGACCGCATACCGTCGGGACCCAAATCGGGTTGGTTGTGCCGGATATTACCGTCGGCCGGCAAACAGCCGGCTCCGGCCAACGCAACACACCGTATATCAAGGCCGCTTCGATTGCCGATCTGAAAAAGTACGCGGACAAGTTCAACGGGAGAATCATCGGCATTGATCCGGAAGCGGGCATCATGAAAAAAACCCGCGAGGCCATGCGGGAATACGGTTTGGACGACTATGAACTGGTCAAAGGCAGCGAAGTTTCCATGACGGCGGAGCTGGCCAATGCGATCCGAAAACAGCGGTGGATCGTGGTGACCGGCTGGATACCCCATTGGATGTTTGCCCGGTGGAAACTCAGGTTCCTGGACGATCCCAAAAAGATTTACGGCGGCAAGGAAGAAATCCGCACCATTGTCCGCACGGGATTGAAAACCGACATGCCGGATGTTTATCAATTTCTCGATAAGTTCAATTGGAAACCCGAGGACTTGGAACAACTGATGATATGGATTCAGGAAGACAATGGCATGTATCCGGGTGAAAAAGCCTTGCGATATATGCGGTACCACGAGGAACAGGTAAAGTCGTGGCTGAAGTGACGGTTTTGGTCGAAATGCTTGGAGCGCAAAACGGAGGTGCCGGGCGGAATTTGGTTTTCGTTCAGGCTGTTCCCTCCACCCCCGTTATTGCGCTCTAAAATTCTCAGGCGGTGCGAGGGAATTCGGTCTTCCCAATCCTCTTATACTCCATCGCTCCATTCAACTTCCAACTCTCTCTCCGGAAAATCGAAAATTATTTTTCTCAAAGAGGGCAAAAAATTTTTCTATACCGAAAAATTATTTTTCTTTCTCAGGACCCTGCAGAGAAAAATGTCATCTTGAGCCCACCTCACAAATTCGATGAACGCGCTAACGTTAAAGTAAAATTAATATGTTATGGATCCTTTGAGTGAGCAACTGAACGGGAGTCAGTTACTGCGGTACGTTTATTGCGTACTTCACACTATCAAGATATCTTTTCGGCTTGCTGTTCTTTCACCCAACGGGGGCAACCCCAGACCCAACGGAGGAGTTTATGCGTAGAAAAAAACTATGTGCAATTATGATGGCCGCCTGTTTTGCATTGACCCTGTTTGCCGGCACTGCCCTGGCGGAAAAAACACTCAAAGTCGGCGTGCTGGGCCCCTTTACCGGACCTTCTGCGAAAACAGGAGCGGAATTCAAGGCTTCCGTGGAAATGGCCTTGGATAAAATCGATAACAAGGTGGGTGATTACAAGATTCAAATCGTCTGGATAGACAGTCAAAGCGATCCTGCCAAGGCCACCAGTGCCTATGCGGAAGCGGTTGAGCGCAAGGGCATTGATTGCGCCATTCACAACTGGCACAGCTCTGTGGCCGTGGCTGTCATGGATGTCGCCGCGAAATATAAAATCCCCCACTGGTTCGGATTCGGTGCCACTGAAGTGGTGAACGAGAAATGGAAAGCCGAACCGGCTAAATACAGTTATTGGGGAGGCAAAGGATGGCCGATCCCGGCCAAAATGGCGCTGGGTTACATTGAATGTCTCGAAAACGCCATTGCCGCCGGAAAATTCAAGCCCAAAACCAAGACCGTGGCTATCTACGGTGAGGACAGCGATTGGGGACGCAGCCTTGGCGGCGCCCTGAAGGGTTTTTTCGAGGACAAGGGATGGAAAATCGTTTCCGAAGATTACTTCCCCTTGACCCAAACGGACTTTTACCCCCTTCTCGGAAAATACCGTAAGGAAAAGGTGGCTGTTTTAGCCGGGACCTCAACTGCCGCTCCCAACATTACCGCTTTCGTAAAGCAGGCCCGTGAAGTCGGGCTCAAAAGCGTGATCATAGCCGACGGGCTGGGATGGATGGGGGACTGGTACAAAATGGTGGGGCCGGCCTCCAACGGCGTATTGGACATGATTCCCCAGCTGACCACCAAGGAAGCGCAAAAATGGGCCACCGACACCAAAGCCAAATACGGCTTCCGCCCGAGTCCTTCCGCCGGCGGTCTCAGCTATGACGGCACCAACATGTTCATCAAGATCCTCAGGCGCACCCTGGAGAAATATGGCAAGCTGGACAAAGAAACCATTCATAAACTTATCGTGGAAGAAGTTCAGACGGGTAAGCTGACCTTCGGCAAGGCCGATGGCGCTCTGATCATGAACGAATATCGGTTCAGCCCCGAGTCGGTTCCTGATCCCGTGGTGGCCAAAGACGGATATTACTTCCCGGTCATTCAGTACACCAACGGCAATGGAGACATTGTCTTCCCGGATGACTGGAAGGTAAAGGATTTTCAAGCCCAATAGACTGGGAACGCTTGTTTGTGAACCTGATACCTGCCCCGCAGTTTTCAATCAAACGACGGGACAGCCAATCAACCTGATCTTGTATGGCGGGGCCGGAAGGCCGGCCCCGTTGCAAGCTGCACTGAACTCCGATCGAAATAAAAGGCGATTATGATTGTACTGGAGACCAAGGAACTCACCAAACAGTTCGGCGGCCTGACAGCGGTAAATGCCGTGTCCATGCATGTCAACGAGGGCGATATTGTTGGGTTGATAGGGCCAAACGGCGCCGGCAAAACCACTCTGGTCAATGCCATCGCCGGATTGAACCCTCCCACGTCCGGCCAGGTTTTCACGTTCGGCGAACGGACCACCGGCAAGCCCCCCGAGAAGATGTGCCGCCGGGGACTGTCCCGCACCTTCCAGATTCCCATTCCCTTTCCTAAAATGACCGTGCTGGAGAATGTCATGACGGCCGCCATCTTCGGCAACAAGCCGGGCGCCATCAAGGACCCGGCCGCCCACAGCCGGCAGATGCTGGAATTCGTCGATTTCCCCATCGACGAAGACACCATCAGCGAACAGCTCAATACCGTGCAGCTAAAACGGCTGGATCTGGCCAGGGCACTGGCCAGCCAGCCCAAGCTGCTTTTCATGGACGAGTTGGCCTCAGGGCTCAGTGAAGGGGAACTCAAAGACATCATGAAGCTGATTATGAAAATTCGCGATCAAGGCATCACCATCCTGATGATCGAGCATATCATGCAGCTGATCATGAATGTATGCAACCGACTGGTGTGCATCCAGTTCGGCACCAAAATCGCGGAAGGGGACACCGAAGCGGTGGCCAGCGATCCGGCTGTGACCAAGGCGTATTTGGGTGATGGGGCCCAGCCCTGCCCAGCCGACAATCAAGAACCCGCTTAACCAAGGAAAGCGCGATGCTACTTGAAGTGAAAAATCTGAACGCGGGCTACGGTTTTCTGCAGATTCTGCGCGACGTATCGCTGACCGTGGATACTGGTGAGTACGTATGCCTGGTGGGGCCCAATGGTGCGGGCAAAAGCACGACGCTCAAAACCATCGCCGGGCTGGTGGCCCCCATGAGCGGCCAGATTCTGTTCAACGGCGAACCCATCGGCGGTCTTCCGGGCAACAAGGTGGCCGGCAAAGGGATTTCGTTCGTGTCTGAAGAAATGAATCTCTTTGTCAATATGACGGTGCAGGAGAACCTGGCCATGGGCGCTTACATGATAAGGGATAAAAAGCAGCAGAAAAACCGCCTGGATTTCGTTTTCTCCCTGTTTCCACGGCTGGTGGAGCGACGCAGCCAACTGGCGGGCACCATGAGCGGCGGCGAGCGCAAGATGCTGGCCATCGCCCGCGGATTGATGGCCAATCCCAAATTGCTGCTGGTGGATGAACCCTCCTTTGGATTGGCGCCCCTGTTGACCGAGAGCGTGTTTGAATCCCTGGACACCCTGGTCAAAAAGGAGAGACTGACCATCATGCTGGTGGAGCAAAACGTGACCAAGACCCTTTCGGTGACCGATCGGGGATACGTGCTTGAAAACGGACGCATCGAACTGTCCGGCAAGAGCCGGGACTTGGCTTGCAACGACCATGTGCGCAAAGTGTTCCTCGGGGTTTGATAGGGATGGAAAGGAGTGTTGGCAATGGCTAAACAGGTGGAGAAACGATTATGGGGGCGGATCATCAAGTGGTGCCGTTCCCTGGCCGGCATTACCGTGATGGCCACGGTGGTGATCGCGCTGGCGGCCACCTTTAACCGGGGCGGCTATGTGCTGGTCAACGCCATCGTCACAGGAGGCATGTTGGCCCTTGTGTCTATGGGGCTGGCCCTGACGCTAGGCGTTCTCAATATTCCCATGTTCGCTCATGGGGAGTATTTCATGATCGGCACCGTGACGGCCTATTTCGTATATACCCCCATCAGCGAGTATATCGGTGCGCATCCGGACTCGTCCATGGCCGTCTTGGGACCGCTGATCACCATTATCGCCGCCATGGCGGCCGGTGCGGTGGCCGGTATGGTTTCCGAGTTGCTGATATTCAAGCAACTGCGCAAACGCAGCCGCGAGAATTGGGTGATGAACTCCTTTCTGCTCACCGTCGGTCTGTCGGTGGTGATGATCAATGGCCACCAGATGCTGTTCGGAGCGGACTTCAAAGGTATCACCCAGTATTGGGCCGGTGCTCCCGTGATGATCATGGATGTTTTCATTTCCCGCGACCGGGCCATGGCCTTTGTCCTGGCGGCCGTGGTCGTGACCCTCTTCTGGTTTTTCATGACCTATACACGGACCGGCCGGGCGATCCGGGCCGTTGCACAGGACGAAACCGGTGCGCTTATGGTGGGGATCGGACTCAACGGCATCCTTATGCTCACCATCTCGCTGTCATGCGCCATGGCCGCAATCGCCGGCGCCGGCCTGCTGTTCATGTATCCCTCTTATCCGTCGGTGGGCCTGGAACCGCTTTACCTGGCCTGGTTCGTCGTCATCCTATCCGGGTTGGGCAACGTGCTCGGCGCCGTGATGGGGTCGTTCATGGTGGCCCTGCTCAAAGTGCTCACTGTGGAGTACATCGGCTCGGGGTGGGATTTCGTCGTCCCCTCGGCCTTGATTATCCTGATTCTGATTTTTAAACCCAGCGGCATATTCGGCTCCGAAGTGCGCGGCGTACTGGACAAGTAGGGGAGGATTCATGGAGTACAAGACACCGGGTGTCAATCCCTTTGACAAAATGTTAGACCTGTTGTGCCTTACGCCGGCGGGACTGATTGGCCTGGCAGTGCTGGTCGTATTGCCCATGGTGCCGCCGTTTAACCAAGAGTATCTGGTCCGATGGCTGATCAGCGCCGCCTTCATTGCTTCATTGGCCACTGCCTTTGATTTCACCGCAGGGCTGATCAACATCGTAAACTTCGGCTTTTGCGCCATAATGGGCGTCGGCGGTTATACGTCCGCCATTTTGGCCGAGCGTATAGGCTTGAGCCCTTGGCTGGGGATGCTCGCCGGAGGATTCTCCTCCGCGCTTCTGGGACTTCTGATCGGTATGATTACCCTCAGGCTGAGGGGTATATTTGCCGCCTGTCTGGCCTGGTTTTTCGGCCTGGCGGCCATGGGACTGGCCACCAAAATGGTCTGGTTGACCCGAGGCCCCTTGGGGCTGCGGGTAACGCGGCTCTTCGATACCCCCTCCAATGTACCGTACTACTACCTGCTCCTGGTTATAATGTTGGCCATCTACATCATCTGCAAGTGGGCCACGCGCACACGCATGGGCGTGGCGTTTAAGGCAATCGGCCAGAACATGGAAGCGGCGCGCACGTCGGGCATCAATCCGGTTTTCTACCGCGTGAGCAACTTTGTCATCTCCTGTGCCCTGGCGGGTGTATTGGGTGGATTCTACGCCCACTACTACGGTATTCTCACGCCGGACGTCATGCATACGACCAAGACGGTTGAAGTTCTGGCCGTGGCTTACATCGGGGGCCGAAGCACGCTGTGGGGTGGAGCGGTAATCGCCTTTCCCTTTATCTTCGCCATGGAACTGGTGCGTTCGTCGCTGTCCAACCTGCCGGGCCTGAACCTGCTTCTGTACGGCCTTTTGCTGATTCTGGTGATGATCTATTATCCCGGCGGTTTTGCCGCATTTTTCGATGCCACCTTTCGTAGCAACAAAAATAGGGTCATGAGCTATTTCTTCAATGGTGCCTATGGGAGTACCAAATAGCACCGGACCATTGATAAGACCCCGTTTTAATATGAAAGAAGATATGGTGCCGGGTGCACCGACACCATATCCACACCTAAAAGGAGAGAAAACGCAATGAAAACACAGGCAAGAGTCGTGGTCATCGGCGGTGGCGCCATCGGCGTCAGCACGGCCTATCATCTGGCCAAGTATGGCTGGAAGGATGTGGTGCTGATTGAAAAACATGAACTCACCTCCGGCTCCACCTGGATGGCGGCGGGTAACTGCTCTTTCTTTCACGGCAACTACTACTGCACCCAGGTCAAC
The DNA here is from genome assembly GCA_037387725.1 of Desulfobacteraceae bacterium. Classification (GTDB taxonomy): domain Bacteria; phylum Desulfobacterota; class Desulfobacteria; order Desulfobacterales; family Desulfosarcinaceae; genus JARRKU01. Next base: position 18,411 of record JARRKU010000028.1, on the reverse strand, counting down.
ATGAAGAGCATCGAAATCTATCAGCAGCTGGAGGCCGAAACCGGGCAGAGCGTGGGATGGCACACCACCGGTTCGATCCGTACGGCGGACAATCCCGGCCGCATGGAAGAGTTGGGCTATATCTACAGCATGAACCGTTGCCTGGGCCTGGACGTCAGCTGGATGACCCCGGAGAAGATGAAGGAGATGCACCCGCTGATGAACATCGAAGGACTGATCGGCGGACTCTACTGGCCCGATGACGGCGATGTGGACCCTAACGGTATCACCATGGCCATGAGCATTGGCGCCAAGAAATACGGTGCCGAGATCAACACCCACACCCAGGTCACCGGAATTTCCCAGAAGGCCAACGGTGAGTGGCTGGTGAGCACCGACAAAGGTGACATCACCTGTGAATACGTGGTCAATGCCGCCGGGTTGTGGGCTCCCCAAGTGGCCCAGATGGTGGGTTTGGAGATTCCTTCCATAGCCGGCGAGCACACCCATATTCTCTTCGAAGCCATCGACGTGGTTGAGAAAACAGACGGTTATCTGCCCCTGGTGCGCGATCCCGACCGTTCCATCTACATCCGCCAGGAGATGGACAGCCTGATCCTGGGCCTTTACGAGAGCAAGGTGAAGCAGTGGAACCCCAAGGGCGTGCCCTGGGATTACGCCCAGTCGGAACTGCAGCCGGACATCGACCACATCGCCGATTTCATCGAGCACGGCATCTACCGCTTCCCCATCATGGGCGAGACAGGCTTCAAGCACGTGACGGACGGTCCGATCACATATACGCCCAACGGCGACCCGTTGGTGGGACCGGCTTACCCGCTCAAGAACTTCTTCCACGCATGCGGCTACAGCTTTGGCATCACCCAGGCAGGGGGCATCGGCCACTACCTGGCCGGCTGGATCATGAACGGCGAGCCCGAGATCGAACTCTGGTCGGTGGACAGCCGCCGCTATGGCAGCTATGCCAACTGGGCTTACAACCATGAGAAGATCGAAGACACCTATCCGCGGCTGTATGCCATTATCTGCCCCAACGACTGGCGAGATGCCGCCCGCCCCAATCGCACGGCACCCATATACGAGTACCAGAAAGCGGCCGGAGCGGTATTCGGCGACTACTACGGCTGGGAGTGCCCCAACTACTATGTTGAGAATCCGGACGCCAACCGCGAGAATCCCGGATGGAAACGCAACAACACCTTCGATATTGTCGACGCCGAGTGCAAGCACGTCATGGAGAATGTCGGCCTTCTGGATCTGTCCCGATTCGCCAAGACCCGCATTACCGGTCCCGGCGCCGAGGCCTGGCTCAATAAAATGACCTGCCAGCGGGTGCCGGTCAAGGACGGCCGCATCGCCCTGTCACCCATGCTGGACCACAACGGTAACTTCAAGTCGGACATGACGGTCACTAGGATCAAGGATGGCGAGTACATGTGCATCACCGCCTCGGTGGGCAAGCGCCACGACCAGCACTGGCTGATGCAGAATCTGCCCGATGACGGCAGCGTCTGTATGGAAGACGTGACCTACAAGGTGGGCTGCCTGGTGATCGCCGGCCCCAAGAGCCGTGAGGTGCTGGCCAAGGCATCTTATGACGACGTTTCCAACGCGGCCTTTCCCTTCGGCACCAGTCAAGAGATATTCGTGGGGCGTGTCAAATGCCGCGTCAACCGCATGAACTATGTTGGTGAACTGGGGTACGAGATATTCCATCCCATCGAGTCTCAGACTGCAGTGTATCAGACCCTCATGGCCGCCGGCGAGGCGTTTAATCTGAAGATGTTCGGCATGTACGCCATGGACTCCATGCGTCTGGAAAAAGGCTACCTGGCCTGGAAGAGCGACATGAACGTTCAGCATACCCCGCTGGAAACCAACGTGGCCTGGACCGTGAAGATGGACAAGGATTTCATCGGCAAGGCCGGTATCGAAAAACAGAAGGCCGACGGCGTGCCCCGGCAGCTGGTCTGTATGGTGTGCGAGGCCGAGGATGCCGATCCGTGGGGCTACAACCCGATCTTTGACGGTGAAACCTTCGTGGGCATGACCTCCTCGGGCGGCTATGGCCACCGCACCGGCAAGAGCATCGCCCTGGGTTACGTGCCGCCGGCCCTGGCCACGCCGGGAACCCGGCTGGAGGTGGAAGTGCTCGGCAAAAAACTGCCGGCCGAGGTGGTGACCATGCCGTTGTACGATCCCAAAAATGAGAAGATGAAAGCATAAAAAACAATCAAGAATGATGAATGCAGGATATCCCCCCTGTTGCCGTCGCGGGCCCACTCCTTCCCCCTTATCATGGAAAGGGCCCGCAGGCGCGGCAGGTGAAAGGTGACTTGCGAAAGCGAAAAAAGAGGACACCATCATGCAAATCTATGTATGTGTGAAACATGTGCCCGATACGGCGGCCAACATCAAGGTCGTCGGTGAGAATGGCTTTGACGATGCCGGCTGCAAATTCGTCGCCAACCCTTATGATGAATATGGCGTCGAGCAGGCCGTGCAGCTGGTGGAGAAAAATGGCGGTGAAGTGATCATCGTTACCCTCGGCAAGCCGGCCGCGGTTGCCAGCATCCGCGCGGCCATGGCCATGGGCGCCCACCGCGGCATCTTGGTGACCGTAGAGGACCAATTCGTGGACAGCCAAATTACGGCCAAAGCCCTGGCAGCGGCTATCGGGCAGGACGGCAAAGCCGATCTGATTTTCACCGGCAAAGGCGCCGTGGATACGGAAGGCTTTCAAACGCTCTACCGCCTGGCGGCGGCCATGAACCTGCCGGTGGTCAACGAGATCAACAAGATGGATATGGCCGATGGAAAGGCGATCGTCGGCCGGGAAATCGGTGGCGGCGCCCGCGAACGGATCGAGGTCTCCCTGCCATGCGTGCTGGGGGCGACCAAAGGGCTCAATGACCCGCGCTATCCGAAGTTCCCCGACATCATGAAAGCCAAGAAGAAGCCGGTCAAGGAGATCGCCATGGCTGACCTGGGCATTTGCGCAGACGCACCCGCAAGCGAACTGCTCAAGTTGGAAAAGGTTCCCGAGCGTTCCGGCGCCAAGATGCTGGAAGGTGATGTGCGGCAGGCGGTTGAGGAGCTGGTTCGGGTGCTAAAAGAAGAAGAAAAAGTCATCTAAGGAGAAGAAATATGGCGACCATCGGTGTACTCATCGAAACCGAGGAAGGCAAGGTCAAGGAGACCAATTTCGGCGTTCTCACGGCCGCCCGCCAAACGGGCAGCGACACGATCATCGCTTTGCTGCTGGACGGGTCGGCGGACAATGCCAAAGACGTACTGGGCCAATACGGCGCCGGCAAAGTGGTTCAGGTATCCGTGAGCAGCGGCGATATGTCGACCAGCCCGGACCTGGCGGCACGGGCGCTGGCAGCGGCCATTGAGAATTTTAGTCTAGACGCCCTGTTTGGGTTGGCCAGTGCCATTGGACGGGATCTTTTCGCCCGCCTGGCGGCGCTTAAGGATCTTCCTCTGGTTTCGGACTGCGTGGCCGTAGATCTGGCTGCCAAGACCGTGAAAAAATCTCACTTTTCCGGCAAGACCACAGCCACGATCAAGCTGTCCGCGGAGGTGTTGCTGTTCGCCCTTCGGCCCAACGCCGTGGAAGCGGTGGAAGCGCCGACAGAGGCTGCCGTTGAAACGTTTGCCGCAGCGGTCGAGGACCCGGGACAGGTCAAGGTGGTAGAAACAAAAAAGGAAGCGGCCGATAGCGTGGACCTGACTGAAGCGGCTGTCATCGTCACTGGCGGACGGCCCATCGCCAAGGCGGAAAACTACAAGATCCTAGAGGAATGTGCCCATCTTCTGGGCGGCACCATCGGTGCTTCACGGGCGGCGGTGGATGCGGGCTTCGCACCTCATTCCATGCAGGTTGGCCAGACCGGCAAGACCGTCAGCCCCCGGCTTTACATCGGCTGCGGGCTTTCCGGATCGGTTCAGCATTTTGCCGGCATGAAAACCTCCAAGGTGATCGTGGCCATCAACACAGACAAGGATGCACCGATCTTTGAGAAGTGCGATTATGGCATTGTCGGCGACCTGTTCGAAGTGGTGCCGGCTTTGACCGAGGTGCTCAAAGAAAAGCTTTAGAGGTGGTTTGAATAGCCCGTCTAAGGCCCGCTATCGGCGTTGGGAAGCGTCTCGAAATGCTCACGACACCATGTGTCCTTGGATTTTGAGACACTTTCCGCCTAGTCAAAGGACCTGATCCGGCGATTGCAAACAACCTTTTTGAACGCATTCGGAGTAAAGAATGGAACCCTACACCATCATCAAATCCGTTGTCATGTCCGTGGCCTTGATCGGGGCCTTTTCCTTTTTCTATTTTCGCGTCAGGCGACTCTTCCGTCTGATGAAGGCCGTGGAAGGCACCAGCGAATTCAAACTCAATGATGTCGGCAGGCGGATCGGTGTATTGCTGAAAGATGTGCTGGGCCAGGCAAATGTGCGGCGCAAGGCATTGCCGGGCTATGCCCATACCCTGATCTTCTTCGGTTTCCTGGCCGTACAGCCCCACAGCCTGGAGCTGATGCTGAAGGGCGTCTGTCCGGCCTTCGAGGTGGGCCGCTGGATCCCGACCTTTTGGGGCGGGTTCCTGTTCGTGGCCGATATCCTGGCGCCCCTGGTGCTGGTCGGACTCGCCTATGCCATCTACCGGCGCATTGTGCTGCGCCCCCGCTATCTGACGCTGGGCACCGACGCCAACCTGATCATCGTTTTTACCTCAGTGATCATCATTACGTTCCTGTTCATCAATGCCCTCCAGACCCTTTTGCCTATCACGCCGGAGGCTTACGACTATCGGGGCATCTTTCCAGTATCCGGCGCCCTTGTCCCGCTTTTCGGCCTGGAGGGGCTCAGCCCGATGCAAACCTTCATCGGGTACCAGATCGTTTACTGGATCCATATTGCCACCATTTTGGGTTTTCTGGTCTATATCCCCGGCTCCAAACATCTCCACCTGCTGGCGGCGGTGCCCAATGTTTTTCTGAAACCCCTGGAGCGGGAAAAGGCCATTGTCAAGACGGACATCGAAAACGAGGAGTTGGAGACCTTTGGACTGAGCAAGGTCAGCGAACTCAACTGGAAGAACGTCCTCAACCTGTATGCCTGCACTGAATGCGGCCGCTGCGAGGAGCAGTGCCCGGCGGCGAATACGGACAAGCCGCTTTCACCCAAAAAGGTGATCCACGACCTCAAGGTGGACCTGCTCGATCAGTCCGAATCCATCCTGGGCGGCAACTTTGACGAGGTGAAGCCCATCGTCCGCGACGATTCCCCGGTCACCTTTGATGTGCTTTGGTCTTGCACCACCTGTAGAGCCTGCGAAGATATCTGCCCGGTGGACATCGAACACCTCGATTTCATCATCGAGGCGCGCAAACATCAAGTGCTGATGGAAGCCAGTTTTCCCCAGGAGGTCCAGGAGACCTTCACCAACCTGGAGAACCAGGCCAATCCCTGGGGATTCGGAGCCGACAGCCGGGCCGACTGGTGCAAGGGCATGGACGTCCCCCTGATGGGTGACAACCCCGAGGCCGAGTTGCTCTGGTTTGTAGGCTGCGCCGGTTCTTTCGACGATCGCGGCAAGAAGATCTCCCAGGCCATGGCGCGGGTGCTGCAGCGCGCCGGCGTCAATTTTGCCATCCTGGGGCCCGAGGAGGCCTGCAACGGTGACATGGCCCGTCGGGCCGGGAACGAATACCTGGCCCAGATGCTGATCCAGCAGAACGTGGAAATCCTGAACCAATACAAGCCCAAGCGCATCCTGACCGGTTGTCCGCATTGTTTCAACATCATTAAAAATGAATATCCCCAATTCGGTGCCGGCTATCCAGTCGTCAGCCATGCCGAACTGCTTTTCGACCTGCACAATCAAGGGCGTCTGAAATCCAATGGCCGCAGCCTGGGCAACCTGACCTTTCATGATTCATGCTACCTGGGGCGCTGGAATGGTATCCTCCAGCCGCCCCGCGATCTGCTGCGCTCCATCAACAACGGCCAGCTGACCGAAATGCAGCGAAACCGTGAAAAGGGATTCTGCTGTGGCGCCGGCGGTGGTCGCATGTTCATGGAAGAGACGCTGGGACAGCGCATCAATGTGGACAGGGCCGAAGAGGTGATGCGCACTGGAGCGGCCACCGTGGCCGCCGCGTGCCCGTTCTGCGCTACCATGCTCTCCGACGGCCTTATGGACAAGGAGTCGGCCATTGTGGTCAAGGATATTGCCGAATTGGTCGACGAGGCAACGGCATAACGTGCAGATGCTGGAATGCGACGGTGGTTGCCGGATACCGAAAGAATCGAGAATTAGACAGCCGGCGATGTTTTTCCGCCATGTATGATAACGATCAACGCTAATAGGCCAATTATCGGATGGCGGCCGCTTTCAATTGAAAACGATATCAACCCATTCTTTGACGCTTTGCATTTGGTCTTTGACCTGATTGGGGGTGTGTTATGCCTGTAGAAGCCAATATCGTCAGTATCCTGCAAAAAAACAAGATCGCCTACGAGGTGGTCGAGCATGAACCGGTCTACACCAACCCAGCCATGGCCGAGGCCCTAGATGTCAGCGAAGCCGAGACGGTCAAATCTCTGGTCCTGGTGACCAAGGAGAAGCAAATGGTGGTGCTGGTGCTGCCCGGAGACAAAAAGGTCGACTGGAAAAAAGCGGCGGCCGGGATCGGGACCAAAAAGGTGTCTTTTGCCAAGCCCGAAGCCGTGCTGGAAAAGGTCGGTTGTGAAGTCGGCTGCGTTCCGCCCTTCGGTCAACTGACGGCGCTGCCCATCTTCATGGATACTGAACTGACCCGGAAAGACATGGTCTACTTCAATCCCGGCCGGCATGACAAGAGCTTTAAAATCAAGGCCTGGGACCTCAAAAAAGTCAGCCAGCCCAAGCTGATCTGACAAAAAAGGAGAAAAACCGTGCAAGATCAAGCCCGATCGGCTTTGACAAAAGCCTATCAGTTGGAAGAGGAATATGATTTCAGCGGTGCCAAAGCAATCTACCAGGAGATTCTCGAGCATACCGACGACGAACCGACCCTGGAAAAAGCCCGGTGGCGAATGGAGGACATGGATGACCTCCTTGCTGAAAAAGAGATCTACCGGCGCATCGATGAAAACGCCAAACGGGTAATGACCGAGATCGGCATGAACATTGCCGAAAATCAGACACTCATGGATATTCTAATGGAGGCTGATGCTATTGATTTCGACAATGAAACGGCCATCTTCATCCCTCTCAAATTGGACTACATCGATCGCTGTTTGGCGCAACTGCCTCGTAAAATGCCTGCAGACCCAGGCATGAACACCTTTGGCACGGGTGCCACGCCGCCGTTTCTGAAGCGCACCACGGACGACGAACTGCGGGCGGCCAGCCGGAAGGAGTACGAAGAAATCGTGCAAGTCGTCGGTGAACGACAGGACGTGGTCGGTATTTTCAGCCTGCCTGTGGCCAATGATAAAAGCATTTCGCTTTTCGAAGTCGCCCAACTCATGGAGAAGCACTTTCCCGGGCTGAAGATGATCGCCACCAATCGCATGTCCGATGACGAAGTGCTTTTTCTCAAGGGCAAGGACCACTGGGTGGACGGAACGAGTCTGATTACCTCGCTGGCCCCCATGAAAACCATGGTGGATCCCTTTTTGCGCAGTGCCCGCAGCGGAAACAACCTGCTGCTGCTCGATCTGACCATCGCAGGCATGTCCGGCGCCGGCAGTCCGGAATCGCTGCTGACCCAGATTCATGCCCAAGTGCTGTTCATGATGGTCGTGGCCCAGACGGTCAATCCCGGCGTTTTTTGCATGCACGGCGGCATTCCCGGCGTTACCGAGTCGGGAGGCGATCTCTCCTACAGCTCCCCCCACCAGCCACTGATCAACGCCGCCATGGCAAGGGTCAATACCTGGATTACCGGTTTGCCGTCAGCCCAGTCCGGGGGCAGCACCAGTATGACGGATGTGACTCTCCAGGCCGTATCCGAGTCGGAATTGAGTCGTAATACGCTGCGCAAATACGGTGTGCATGTGATTCGTCACGCCATGGGCGCCCTTGGAAGCCTGAACTTTTTCAGTCTGGAAAAATTTATGGACGATTGTGAAAGAGAGCGCCACTCCAAGAATATTTTTGGATCCGTCCCCAAGGATCGCGGTGTCATTCCCCTGTATTTTCCGGCCGACGACGAAGCGCTGGCCGGTATTCGGCAAATCGCCGAAAAAGGCAACCCTAAGAGTGCCGACCATACGTTGAAGAACGTGGACGCCTTTCGGCTGTGGGAAACCACGATCAATGAAGCGGCTGGAAAGAAACTCTACTATCCCCAAATCAGCGACACGGTCATTGAAGCGATCGGCAAGGGAGAGATGATTCCCTGATTGCGCTTCCAAAGACCCGCGGCATTATTTATGAGGAAAAGGAATGGGAAAAGAAATAAAACGCACGGCGCTTCACGCCTGGCATATCGGTCATGATGCAAAAATGGCCGACTTCGGCGGATATGAAATGCCGCTGTGGTACTCCTCGGCCAAGAACGAGCATCTATCGGTACTGCAAGATGCCGGATTGTTTGACACCAGCCACATGGCCACGGTGTTGGTCGCCGGACCCGGGGCTCGGGACCTTTTGCAGCATTGTTTCACAAATAACCTGGATGCCTGTGTCGGCCGGACGAAAAAACCGCTGATCCCTGGCCGCTGTGTCTATGGCGCCTATCTCAATACGCAGGGGCAAGTGATCGATGACAGTATCATCAATCAACTCGCGGAAAACAGCTACATGGCGGTGGTCAACGCCGGCATGGGTGCCGTGGTGTCAAAGCATTTCAAGGATCAGGCCAGAGACCGCGAGGTGACCATCAGCGACCTGACCGACAAACTTGGCAAGATCGACGTCCAGGGACCGATGGCCGCAAAGATTCTAAGCAAGGTTCTGGCGGCGCCCGAATCCGCTTTCGAAAAGATGTTCTATTTTTCCTTCAAAGGCCATTTTGATCCGGCCTCGCCTTTGGCCGATGCGGTGCGGCTGACAGACGGCACGCCCATTTTGCTTTCGCGCACCGGCTACACCGGCGAGTTTGGATTCGAGATTTTCGTATCTCATGACAAGGTCGTTCCTGCCTGGGATCTGATCTACCAGGCGGGTCAGGCGTTCGGACTCACGGCCTGCGGATTGGCGGCCCGGGACTCCTTGCGGGGAGGGGCGGTGCTGCCGCTGTCCCATCAGGACATTGGCCCTTGGCCGTTTATCCATCATCCCTGGACCTTTGCCTTGCCCTTCAATGCCGATCAGACCGCCCTCACCAAGGGATTTATCGGTGACCAGGCGCTGCTGGCCGGAGACGAGCCTGAATATACCTATGCATTTGTGGGCGCCGACCTGCGCAAGGTGTCCACGGCTGACCCGGCGGTGGTGCTGGATACCGAAGGCACTGAAATCGGGATTGTGTTGACCTGCGTCACCGACATGGGGATCGACTATCACCAGGGGAGGCTTTTCAGCATTGCCAGCCCTGGTAAACCTCGGGATTTTAGTCCCCGAGGTCTCTGTTGCGGCTTTATCAAGGTCCAAAAGCCACTGCAACCGGGACTGGAGGTCGTGCTCAAAGATAAGCGGCGCAAGCTCAAGGTGACGGTCGTGACGGATATCCGCCCGGACCGCACCGCGCGGTGTCCGATACAGGAGATGCTGTAGCCGCCTTCGAATAGACAAAAGATTTTCATAGGGGAAACCTATACCGTTCTTTAAAAGAGACCATAAGCAGCGATATGCTTTTAAACATTGAGGAGGAAACACCATGAGCAAAGCAATCGACGATCTCGTTACACCGGATGACGTCCGATACACCGATGACCACGAATGGGCCCGACAAGAGGGAGAAAATGTCAAAGTGGGCATCACCGACTATGCCCAAGATCAGTTGGGAGATATCGTTTTTGTGGAATTGCCGGAGGTCGGCAGTAGTTATTCCGCCGGCGATGAGTTCGGGACCCTCGAATCGGTGAAAGCCGTTTCCGAACTCTATATGCCCATCGGTGGAGAAATCGTAGGCATCAATGAGGATCTGGTGGATGCCCCGGAACGGGTCAACAGCGAACCTTATGGCGGCGGCTGGATGATCGAAATCAAACCCAGTGATGCAGGGGAATTCGAGGCGCTCAAAGATCGGAACGCCTATCTGGGAATTCTGAAAGGATCGGAATGATGCGATATCTGCCCCATACCAATGAAGATATTGCCGCCATGCTGGATAAGGTGGGCGTCGGCAGCCTGGAGGCGCTTTTCGATTCGATTCCCGAATCATGCCGCCGCCAGGCGCCGCTGAACCTGCCGGACCCCATGAGCGAATGGGACCTGAACGAACATATGGACGGCCTGGCCGCCGAAATGGCGGTTGCCCCGCAATACAAAGTCTTCCTCGGCGCCGGCAGCTACGATCATTTCATCCCTGAAGCCGTCAAACATCTGCTCCTGCGTTCAGAGATCTACACCGCCTACACACCGTACCAGCCGGAGATCAGTCAGGGTACCTTGCAGACCATTTTTGAATACCAGACGCTGATCGCCCGGCTTTTGGGAATGGAAGTGGCCAATGCCTCCATGTACGACGGCGCCTCCGCACTGGCCGAGGCTCTGTTGATGGCGATTCGCATCACCCGCCGCAAAAAGGTGGCCGTCTCCCGCGCTGTGCATCCGCTCTATCGCAAGGTCGTGGAAACCTACCTGGCACCCACCGGATATGAGATCGTGGAGATTCCCTACACCTCGAACGGCCGAGCCGATCTTTCCGTTTTGGGCGATTTGTCGGAATTGGCCGCCGTGGCCGTGCAGTCTCCCAACTTTTTCGGCTGCGTCGAAGATCTTCAGGCAAGCGCCGATGCGATTCACGCCGACCCCAAAACTCTCCTGGTGACCTGTTTTACCGAGCCCCTGGCCTACGGCATTTTGAAAAATCCGGGCAACTGCGGCGCCGATATCGTTTGTGGTGAGGGGCAGAGCCTGGGTATCCCGCGTTCCTTCGGCGGTCCCGGATTGGGCGTTTTTGCCTCCAGGCAGAAGTATGTGCGCAATATGCCCGGCCGACTCATCGGTCAGACCGTGGACAAGGACGGCAAACGCGGTTTCGTGCTTACGCTGGCCACCCGCGAACAGCATATCCGCCGGGAACGGGCAACATCCAATATCTGCTCAAACCAGGGATTGTGCGCCACCACCGCCACCATGTACATGGCCATGCTGGGAGGGACCGGATTCCGCGAGCTGGCCGCACTGAATCACGACAAGACCGCTTACCTGAAGGCTAAGCTGCAGAAGGCCGGCTTGATCATCGCCTTTGACAGCCCCGTCTTCAATGAGTTCGTCGTCAAATTCCCATCCGGCTTCGATACCACCTACCAGCGGCTGCTGGAGAAGAAAATCGTAGCCGGACTGCCGCTGGCGCCATATTATCCTGAACTCGCCGATCACTGCCTGATATGTGCTACGGAAACCAGCCGTCGGGCGGATATGGACGCCCTGGTCAAGGAGGTCGCATCATGAAGGAACCCGTCGGTACCACCGGCCTGATATTCAATGAACCGCTGTTGTGGGAAAAAGGGGCCAAGGGGAGAACCGGTTTTTCACTGCCCCTGCGCGACATCGATCGGTATCCTGTGGAAGATTCGGTCAAAGGGGACGGACCCGACTTTCCCGACCTGAGCGAACTGGATGTCGTGCGTCACTTCACCCGTCTCTCCCAGTGGAACTTCGGTGTGGACAGCGGTATGTATCCTTTAGGGTCGTGCACCATGAAGTACAACCCCAAAACCAATGAACGACAGGCGGCGCTGCCCGGACTGGCCGGGGGCCATCCCCTTTTGCCGGAGGCGCTTTGTCAGGGCGCACTGAAACTAATGGCCGACCTGGAGCGTTTTCTGGCGGAGATCACCGGCCTGCCCGCGGTTACCCTGCAGCCCGCCGCCGGGTCCCACGGGGAATTGACCGGCATGATGGTGATCGACGCCTACCTGAAAAGCAAAGGGGAACGCCGCACCAAAGTGCTTATCCCGGACACGGCTCACGGCACCAATCCGGCCAGTGCGGCGCTGTGCGGATACAAGGCCGTCCCCCTGAAATCGAACGAGCAGGGGATCCTTTCCCCCGAAAATGTTGCCGCGCTGATGGATGAAGATACGGCGGGAATCATGGTCACCAATCCCAACACGCTGGGCCTGTTCGAAAAAAATATCCAGCAGGTGGCTGAGATTGTCCATGCCAAAGGCGGTCTGGTATATGGCGACGGCGCCAACATGAATGCCGTCATGGGCATTGTGGACATCCAGAAACTCGGTGTGGATGTGCTTCACCTGAACCTGCACAAAACTTTTTCCACCCCTCACGGCGGCGGCGGTCCCGGCAGCGGACCGATTTGCGTGACCGAGACGCTGGCGCCGTTTCTGCCGGTCCCCCGGGTGATCGAAAAAGACGGCCGCTTTACACTGTCCGAAGATTTCCCCCAATCGGTGGGTAAGATTCACGCCTTTTACGGAAACTTCGGTGTGCTTGTAAAGGCCTACAGCTACATTCTCAGTCTAGGGGCCGACCTGGAAAAAGTGAGTCAGTATGCGGTGTTGAATGCCAACTACATCAAGGAGAGCCTCAAGGATGTCTACCATCTGGCTTATGACCGGCCTTGTATGCATGAATGTGTGTTCAGCGACAAGTACCAGGAAGCGTACAAGGTAACAACCCTGGATATTGCCAAACGCCTGATGGAGTATGGATTTCATCCTCCGACGGTCTATTTCCCACTGGTCGTGCACGGCGCCATTATGGTCGAGCCGACCGAAACCGAGTCGAAAGAGATGATCGATGCCTTCATCGACACCATGCGCGCGATCGCCGAGGAAGTAAAAGTCGACCCCGAGCGGTTTCATGAAGCACCTCTGACAACCAAAGTCCGGCGCATGGATGAAACCGGGGCAGCCCGCAACCCCTGTCTGACAGGGTGCGGACGATAGACGTGATAGGCCATCGGTCGAATCACCGCCGCCAATGGGCCATGGTCATCGGACTTTTGGAAGGGACCGACGGCCGCGGGAAATACTTTTGCATATACGGAGGGAAACGATGCCCAAGAAATTTTTACTGACCGCCTTCAGCAAGGACCGGCCAGGCATTGTGGCTGATATCGCCCAAATCATCTATGAAAATGGGTGCAACCTTGAGGACTCGGCCATGGCCAACCTGGCTGGTGAGTTTGCCATGATTTTTTTATTTTCCCCGTTGTCTTCCGGGGGTGAAGCCGATCTGGAAAGCATCCTCGCAACAGAGTGCCGCCGTCTTGAAAGGGAGAAGGGCATTACCGCTTTTATTCGACAGGTGACACCCACCCCATCGACCCCAGCGCCGGATATCGACACCAAAGCCATCCACGTGGAAGGATCGGACCATGCCGGAATTGTTTACAAGGTGAGTCGATTCCTGGCCGATAATCAAATCAACATCCGGACGCTGAACTCAAAAGTGACATCTTCACCGGAAAGCGGGGCCGCTGTTTACAGCATGATGCTTGTGGTTGACATTCCTGTGAAGATCCCGATGGATATCGTGGAAAAAGGATTGAGCGATGTCGGGGACCAGCTGCATGTGGACATCACCATTGAATGATTTCTTCCAATTGAGAAGGTGTTCCGACAGCGATCTTGGCGGAAAAAACACTGGCCATATCTAACGAAAACAGAGTAAAAAAGGATACCATGGGACTAGAAATTGCGATCGTCGGTGCGGGCCCGGGCGGATATGTCGCTGCTGTCCGGGCCGCCCAGAACGGGGCCAAAGTCACTGTCGTTGAAAAAGCCGGAGTTGGCGGTACCTGTCTGAACTGGGGGTGCATTCCTTCCAAAATCATGAAGGTGACCGCGGAAATGATGGAGGACCTCCAACATGCCGGATCCTATGGCATCCAAGGAATAACAGGGTTTTCAGTGGACTTGCCGGCGCTAAGATCCCGCCAGGAAAACATCGTGAAGACCCAGGCAAAGGGCATCGAGGCGCTACTGGCGCACCACGACGTCGATATGATTGCCGGCGAAGGACAGATTCAACGCCCGGGATTGCTCACCGTTCATCAGGCCGACGGAGAAGCCAAAGAGGTCCCCTGGGATCGGTTGATTATCTCCACGGGAACTGAACCGTTGCGTGTTCCGGCGTTTCCCTTTGATGGCCGGAATGTTCTATCCAGCAATGACGTCTTACGTCTGAACGCTGTTCCGGATTCCATGGTTATTGTCGGCGGGGGCGTCATAGGGTGTGAATTTGCCTGTATCATGTCCGCCCTGGGTTCCCAGATAACCGTGGTCGAAGCGCTCGACCGTTTACTCCCCCTTCCGGCCGTGGACGAGATGTGCTCCAAAGTCCTTATGCGGGAGATGAAAAAACGCAAGATCAACATTCTGGTCAACCGCATGGTCGAAGCGGTGGATACGACCGACAATCAGACCACGGTGACGCTCGGACCATCGACGTTTGCTAAAAAGTCGGCCGAACGTGAAAAAAAGCCGTTGATCGTAGCCGCGGAAAAGGTCCTGGTCTGTATCGGTCGGTCGCCGAATACGTCCGGAATGGGACTCGATAAGATCGGCGTCGCGGTGGACGACAAGGGCTGGATTGTTGCCGATGACAAAATGCAGACCAGCAATCCCCAGGTCTTTGCTATCGGCGACGTGCTCGGTCCGGACAAAGTGATGCTGGCGCATGTCGCTTCGACAGAAGGGCTGGTCGCTGCGGACAATGCGACCGGCGGCGACAGCCGAATGGACTACGGCGTCATACCCAGCGCCATCTTCACCATACCCGAAGTGGCCACAGTAGGCCTTACCGAAATACAGGCCTCGCAACAAGGCCTCAATGCCCGGGCGGACCGCGCGTTATTCCGGTCTTTGGGAAAGGCCCAGGCCATGGGGGCTCTAGCCGGAGAAGCCAAGATCGTTTCAGATACCCAATCCGGGAAAGTCCTGGGCGTGCACCTGATCGGAGCGCACGCCACCGATTTGATCGCCGAGGGGGCTTTGGCCATACAGGCCGGTCTGACCGCCCAGGATCTGGCAAACACCATCCATGCCCATCCGACGCTGGCTGAAATCATGCTTGAAGCGTCTTTAAAAGCGATAAACAAGCCGCTTCATGGATAGAGGAGGTCTCCACGGCCGGTACGGGGGGGTAAAATCGCTGGAAAGGAGGTGATGAAGAAGCAGTAACTTGGAATCGTTGTTTTGCAACCAAGTAAATCTGAATCAACTTACTCTTTTAGGAGGGAAACGAGAATGAAAAAAATTATTGTCATTACATTGGCCTTGATGATGGTTGCAGGCTTGGCATACGCTGAAGACAGACTGTCTCTAAGCGGTAGCCTTTTTGTACGCGGATGGGACGAGGAAGGCTATTCTGCTAAATACAGCAAATCTTACGACAGCAACGATGAGCAAGGTTTCTGGGAGCAGCGCTTCAGACTGGGCGGCAAGATCGCCGTGGCTGACGACGTCTCCGTTAATTTCCGCATGGATTTGGGGGAAGGCATCTGGGGACAGGATTACACCCAGGGTTCCGTCGCTCGTCCGGGTACAGGCAATCCGGATCGAGTGAACACCAAGCTGGACATCGACCGCGCCTACATCCATATCAACAAGGCGCACTGGGAACTGGTGGCGGGTCAGCAATTCCAGGGCCTCGGCATTCTCCAGGTCTACGATGTCAACAGCACCGGTTTCACATTCCGCCTGAAATTTGATCCGGTCAAGGTCAGCCTGCTCTATGCACGGTTTGATGAGGGCGGCGCCACGACGGACGACGGTGTAACCGAAGATACTGATCGTTACGGATTCAATGTCAGCTACACGACCGACAAGTTCGACGGCAATTTTTTCTATATCATGGGCAACGACGGGACCCCCGTGGATGATTCACCCTGGGCATTTGGCTTGAACGGCAGTTTGGCGCTGGGAATGATGAATCTTACAGGTGAGCTTGCCTATTTGGGCGGTGATACCGCTGCAGGCGCCATGGATTATGTCGGCCTGCAGGCGTATTTGGGTGCCAATGCCAACATTACCGAAACGATCAAACTGGGTGGAGATATCTACTACGCCCAGGGAACCGACGATGCTACCGAAACCCAACTGACCAATCTGGGTGACTGGGACGACTTCACCCCCTTCAGCTTCGTAGGCGTGCCGGAAATTGTCGCATTCGTGAGCGCTTTTCCCAGCTGGGATGCGTTTGATCCATTTGGCATCAGCGGCGGTGTTATCGGTGCAGACATCTACGCCGAATTTGCCTTGATCGAGAAGCTGAAGTTTGGTGCAAGAGTCGGCTACTTTCAACCCAGCGAGGATGCAAATCAGCCCGGTGCCGAGCTCATCGCCTACAATGCGTGGATCAATTACACGATTGCAACCAACACGGATCTGGGACTTTACTATATGGTATCGTCTGTGGACGATGATTCCGCTACCAGTTTCGATGATGCAAGGGTGGCAATCATTCAATTGGCCACCGCCTTTTAGGCATTTACTACCAATATAGCTCGTTTAAAAAAGCGCCCGCCTCGGTGGGCGCTTTTTTATTTGGCTGATGGCATACGTAATTCTACTAGGTGGCTATCCCGAAAAGATAATAGCGCCACATATGAAACGCTTTTTTCCTTGCGATCGTACGGCGGATCTATACCGAGTTGCCTGAGACCTTCACATAAATAGCGATGCTATGAGCCGGAATGCGTCCTGAAACGCCTGACATTAATGGGCAATCTTGCTGGTGGAGAAGAGAGGTAAACGCGTTTAGCGTCCAAAAGTCTGACTTGGCTGTAATCGTAGACTGAATACCAGATGCCGATCTGCCCCCCACCGCCATCCATAATTCGAGCGCCGTTGCTGATCATCTGTTGCTGCTTCGCCTCCACGCCGTCAACCTGGCTGATGCGTTCCACCATCTTTTTTAACGCGTCCGGAGTTGCTGCATACAGTCTCCAGTACTCGGATTCGAGATGATATCCATCCTTCAAGGCCACAATGGCATTGGGTTTCGCAACCGGTCCGCCTAAATAATATCGGTAGCCATCAAGAATCCGGCCCTTCTCAAATTGGGCGGCGATATCGTTGCTTTGCTGGAAATAGGTTGCCCCTGTGGCGCAACCCCCGACGATCAAAATGGACAATAGAAACAGTCCCATTGCCACTCTGGCGGCCGGTATAAGCTGACATCCGGCAGCCGCTTTATAATTGAATTCTGATATTGTATCCATGGCGCCCCTCCTCATCAATCCCTTGCAAGGTCGCATATCCCGTTTGGTATCTGCGGCAAGCGCCACAATTGGGCTCAGTATGAAAAATATGCATGCCGCGATAACGGGGAGTTCTGTTGACCGACAAATGCGTTTATTCTTAATGTTAATCAGGAACCGGTCGGAGGGCAATAGGCGCATCGCCCTGGCAGGCACCAAGGCAATGCGCAATGGGTATACAGCTATGGATGTGTTGTCAGGCAGATCTTTTGGTCAAAGCTGTGATGCAGAATTAAGTGGACAGGTCGTAGGCAATTATGACGCTTTTTCCTTTGACCCCTACAGTTGACTTCTCTTTCAATACCACTGTTGCAACGAGCTCATCTCTGCCATCATTGTCAAAATCACTGATAATAAAGTCCGCTATGCGGCCTTCAATGTCGCTGGTGCTCCAATTGTTCGAAAGTGAAACGCCATTCCAGGACATGGAAATAATACGGCTCCTATCAAAGATACGAAGCGTCTTCATAATGCCGGCCACATCATGGTTGGCGGCCACGATGACTTCGACGTTCCCATTTTGGTCGATATCGGCGGTTCTTATGCGCATTGGAAAATACTGGATGTTGTCTCTTACAGTCGGGTCCTTTGCGGGAACTTCAAAAGCGGCGATACCGCCACCGAGTTTTTCCTTTCCTTCCCATATCGCCTCTCCGGATCGATCATAGATTCTAAGGCGATCACCGGGGCTGTAAGTGAGAAGCCGATTCGAACCATCATTTATCACATCGTCTACTGCCGTCCCCATCACATTGGCAATTCTCCGCTTCGCCATTTGCTGATCCGGCACATACTCCGAACCCTTCCAGAGCATCTTGTAGATCGGCGTCGAAAAAAGATCTCCTTCACTTTTTATTTTCTTGCGCCGCTGACCCAGCAATATCGGATCGCCGTTGATGGGACGCGAGACACGATATAGCCATGGGGATCCGTCTAAAATGGTTTTGAACTGATTCCCGTTGAATTCCAGTACGAATGAATTGAAGCGGTCGCGCTTGAAGGCGACGCTTGAGACGATGATCTCGGGCCTTCCGTTGCCATTGATATCGGCGACATCAAGGCCGATGTAGTT
>JARRKU010000027.1:28342-46177 GCA_037387725.1 Desulfobacteraceae bacterium | reverse complement strand
AGGACCTCCCGAAGCAGCTCTTCCTCTTTGTTTTTCAAAGACTTGATTTCCATAATGGATATTGTCTGTCGGGTGAATTGCCGCCTGTGGAAATAAGAAATCAGCAAACATCATGCCGCAGATGAAGCATAAAAGCGGGTTTGATATAAGTAACTAAAATTGTGTGATTTGAATGAAGCGCGGGCGCTTGTCGGATCGCGACCGGCGGCTTTGGGATGGAAAGAATCTTTACAGGCCTGGAAAGGATCTTTCATTCACAATGATGATGCCGCAATAAATATCGTGTGCTGTATGGCGGATCCGGACAAAGGCGCATTAGGTGGAAGGCGTGAGCCCGTATTTTTTGATTTTGGCCCGAAGGGTGGGCAGGGAGATTTTCAGCCGACGGGCGGCTTCGCTGCGGTTCCACCCCAACTGGTCCAGGGTGAACTGGATATGTTGCTGCTCCATGTGGGCCAGGGAGTAAGTGTCCAGCCCCTGCGCCGGAATGGCCTGTTTCATCGAAAGAATATCGTCCATCTCATCGCGCAGGATGATGCTGCCTCTGGCCCGTACCACTGCCTCCACCAGGACATTTTCGAGTTCGCGCACATTCCCGGACCAGGGGTGTTCCATCAGCCGGTCCAGGACACCGTTTTGGAGTTTGAATACCGATGTCTTGAGCTCCAGATTGATCTTCTGCAGGAAGTGGTTGACCAGATCTTCGATATCCTCCAGCCGGGCTTTCAGCGGCGGCACCTGAATGTTTACGACCCTCAGCCGGTAGAACAGATCCTCCCGGAAGGTGTCGCGGCTGACCATGGCAAACAGGTCGCGGTTGGTGGCGGCGATGATGCGGCAATGGGAGGGCAGGGGGTGTTGACCGCCCACGGGCGTGTATTCCCGGCGCTGGATAAATCCCAGTAATTTGCTCTGCAGGCTTGGCGACAGTTCTCCGATCTCGTCCAGGAACAAGGTGCCGTTGCCGGCCAGCTCGATCTTTCCGGGCTTTCTTTGCACGGCGCCGGTGAAGGCGCCTTTTTCATGGCCGAACAATTCGCTCTCCATCAGCGTATCGACCACGGCGGAACAATCCAGGGTGACGAAAGGTTCTGCGGCGAAAAAACTGTTTTTGTGGATGACCCGCGCGATGAGCTCCTTGCCGGTGCCGGTTTCGCCCTGGATGAGAACAGTGGCCCGGTTTTGGCAGAGAATGCCGATCATCTTGAAGATTTTTCGCATTTGCTCGCTGCGTCCGATGATCACCTGGGGGTTGGGCGCCAGGGGCATCGCATCGATGGCCGGCGTCTCCCGGTCGGCTTTCATCATGTTCAAGGCGCGCTGGATCACCGCTTCGAAGACATCGGCGTCCAGGGGCTTGTGAATGTAGTCGAAGGCACCCTTTTTCATGGCCATGATGGTGGTTTCCATGTCCTGGAAGGCCGTAATCATGATGACTTTGGTGAAATGCGCTTCGGCCTGGATCAAACTCAGCAGATCAAAGCCGCTGCAGTCCGGCAAGCGGATATCGATGACGGCGATTTCCGGATAGTGCTGTTGATAGAGCCGCCATCCTTTCTCGCCTGTATCGGCCTTGAAAACCGTATGCCCTTTTTCGCTGAGAAACATCTCGAGGGTTTCAAGGATGGAAACCTCATCGTCGATCACGACTATCTTGGCCATGCTTATTTCCCTTTTTGCGAAGTCATCCATGTTCGAACGGCAACAGGATTCTGAACGCAACCCCACACGGATCGAGGTTGTCAAATTCGATTCTGCCGCTGTGCGCCTCGACAATGCGCTTGACATTGTTCAGGCCCAGACCCGTGCCTTTGCTTTTGGTCGTAAAAAAAGGCTCGAAAATATTATGAACGCACGCTTCGGGGATGCCGCATCCCTGATCGGAGATCTCAACCTGGAAGAGATCTTTGTTCAGGGGCGCCCGTCGACAGCTCACCTTGATGCACCCATTCGGAGACGAGGCTTCCAGCGCATTGAGCAGCAGGTTGATGGCTGCCTGTCCCAGCTTATCCTTGTCAGCCCGGATGTCGGGGAGGTGCGCGTCAAGTTCCGTGATCACGCTGATCTCTTTCTCCTTGAAGCGCATTTCGAGCAGCTCAATGGAAAATCGCAGCAAATCGTTGAGGGAAAAGTGCTGGCGCCTCAGCTGAATGGGTTTGGCAAAATCAAGGAGCTCCTTGAGGATATGTTCCAGCCGCTGGACTTCCCGCACGCAGATATCGATGCGTTTTTGGTCATTGCCCTTGAGCTGCGGATGCTTTTTCAAAATCTGAAGGTTCATCTGCACGGAAGACAGGGGGTTGCGGATTTCATGGGAGAGGGAAGTGGTGACCTGGCCGATATAGGCCATCCGTTCGCTTTCGCGAATCTTCCGCTCCAGCTTGACCCGTTGGGTGATGTCGCGACAGATGCCGATATTTGAAAGCCTGTTCTCGTAGTAGATCACTTTGGCGAGGATCTCGGTGGGATAACTTCTGCCGTCTTTGGTCAGCCGCAGGTATTCAAATGTGCGGGGGGGAACGGTCTTCTTTTCAAGACTTTTTTCGTAGAGGCGGATGACCTCCGCCCGACTCTCCAGATCGATGAAGGTGTAGAATTTTTCACCGATGACTTCGGAGAGATCGTAGCCGTGCATCTGGCAAAAGGCGGGATTTGCAAAAACCACGATCTCGTCTTGCAGCACAAAATAGCCGTCGTTGATCTCTTCCACCAGGGTTTTATATTTACGCTGGGATTCTTCCAGTTCGGCCGTACGTGCCCGCACCATTTCTTCGAGCCGACGGTTGTGCTCGAGGATTTTTCCCTGATGCATGGCCTGAAAATGATCGCTGAAGCGGTGAAGGGTGTAGGTCAGGCAACGATTGACGGCCATGACCACAGGCAGGAATTCATCCGCCGAGGTCTCGGCCGCGATCTGCGGAAGGGCGATACTGCGGAAGATCTCGAAAGCCATTTGAACATCGGACAGCATAAATCCGGCTTCCAGGCGCAGGGTTGTGATTTTTCGGATGAACTGGTCGATGGGTTTGAAATCACCATGCACCAGCACACTGAAATTGGCATCAAAAGCATCCGAAACAGTACCGACCAGCTCCTGGTGGGGACGGTTTGCGTACTGGGTTCCCACCTCGGTCATAAGACGGTCGATCCATTCCGCAATGATGGCTTCGCGTCTGTCGACGAGGAATTTCTCCAGCACAAAGCCCATAGGGTCCCCCTGATATCGGATTTATGCAACAGTGGGGTAAACGTTAGCTGCTTTGTCCATGGCAAGTCAAGTCGCATGGCTGTGGTTTGAAAATTCAGGGCGATGAACCGGCTCCGGTGGACAAGCGAAATAGAGACAGATGTCGACTAACAGATCGCAGTATCTGAGAAATTTTTTTCTATGCACGAAAGCTATTTTTTCAATCGCGCGTGGCCGCCTCTGGACCGATTGTCCTGGACACTGCGCCCACCACTTCATGTGACAGCTGTTTCTGGCTCTACAGTTCAGGGTCCACCGGACGGATGACAAGTTCTTCCGCGACTCGAACGGCTACTTTTTCTACGTGGGGCGTTCCAACGACATGCTCAAGGTGGGAGGCATCTGGGTATCTCCGGTGGAGGTGGAAGCCTGTATCATGGAGCACCCCATGGTGCTGGAATGCGCTGTCGTGGGAGCGCCGGATGCCGAGAACCTCATCAAACCCAAGGCCTATGTCGTACTCCATAATGGCAACACACCGGATGAAGCATTGGCCAAGGAGATTAAGGAATATGTCAAAAAGACGCTGGCCCACTACAAGTATCCCCGGTGGGTCGAGTTTGTCGAGGCGCTTCCGAAAATCGCCACAGGCAAGATAAAGCGCTTCATGCTCAACCCTTTGAGCAGCCGGAGATGCGCTGGCCGCTACGGTATGCAGCCCACCTTGATTTTGGGCTCGAATGAAGGTTGTAAACCACTTCTAGTCAATTTCTTTTTTTGCGTTGATCGAGCTTTTAAAGTTGCTGATGGCTTTTCCCATGCCATCGCCTATCTGCGGCAGTTTTTTCGCGCCGAAGAGAACCACCACAATCATCAAAATCGCCGTCAACTCCATGGGGCCCAAGCCAAACATACGATCCTCCTTTCATTGATGTAAGGGGCTTGCCAAAACCTATCAAAAAAGCATTCTATTCCTGACGGAAAAACGCTCAAAAGTTATATTTCCTGGATGGAAGGCCTAATGGGGCAGACAGGGCGCATTCCCGCAGCCGGATCCTGAAAAGCACGTCAGGGCGTGGATCGTTGCAGTTGTAATCCCGCCTCAGGCGGGACATCGTACCCGGTTTGAGAACAATGAATCAAAACCATGCATCAAGGATGTTACCCGTCCTTAGGGTTCCCCATAGGGCCGTTCATCCGTTTTTTGAAATCTGCCACTGGCCCCCAAAATACCACCGTTCGTCCATTATCCCTCGGCTATCCGGCCTTAGGCGCTGTATGACGGTCACAAATGTTTCAAAGCCTAAAAAGGAGCAGAATGGAAATGGTTCGATTGGAATGGTTTGCAGGTTTCATAGACAGAATGAATGAGCGCGTCGGCCGGCTGGTTTCGTGGTGGACGCTGCTGTTGGTCGGCGTGACCTTCACCGATGTGGTGATGCGCTACTTCTACAATACCAGTTTCGTGTTTACCCAGGAACTTGAATGGCATGTTTTTGCTTTCATCTTCCTGATGGGGGCCGGATACACCCTGAAAATCGATGGCCATGTGCGGGTGGAAGTATTCTACGGCAAAATGAGTTCCCCAGCTGTGCGTTGTTTGTCAAGACAGGTATCCCTTTCGTCGTAAAGTCCTTTGCCATTATGGAAGGTTCGCCGGACCCCGGCGGGATTCCTTTTCGTTTCCTGCTTAAAGCATGTATCCCCGCAGGATACGCCTTGATACTGCTTCAAGGCATTTCACTGGGCATTAAGAGTTATGCAACCATCATCGGCCTTCCCGTCGACAAAGATGCCATCGAGGAGAGTTAAGCAAATGGAGTACTTAGGTGCCTGGATGTTTTTGGCCATGTCTGTTTTGATCATGTTTGGTTTCCCAGTAACCTTCACCCTTGGCGGTGTGGCCATGGTATTCGGTCTCATCGGCTTTGGGTGGGATTTTTTCAATCTGCTGCCGCTGCGGGTATGGGGGCGCATGAGCAACGTTACCCTCATGGCCGTGCCGCTGTTCGTCTTTATGGGCGTTATGCTTGAGCGCTCCGGTTTGGCGGACAAGCTGCTGGACACCATGGGGCTTTTGATGGGGCGGCTGCGCGGTGGGCTGGCGGCCTCGGTGGTGGTGGTCGGCGCCCTGCTGGGGGCTTCCACCGGTATCGTCGGCGCCACTGTGGTCACCATGGGGCTGCTGGCGGTACCCACTATGCTGCGTCGCGGATACTCCAAAGAGCTGGCCTGCGGGACTGTGGCCGCATCCGGAACATTGGGCCAGATTATTCCGCCCAGCATCGTTCTGGTATTGATCGGCGACATCGTGGGAGTCTCCGTCGGTGATTTGTTTCTCGGTGCGGTGCTACCCGGGCTGCTGCTGGTGGTTATCTACGTTACCTACATCCTGGTGACGGGATATTTTCGACCCCGGAGTGCGCCGGCCATAAAGAAAGAAGACATGGAGGATCTCGTCGGCGGCAACCTGATCGTACAGGTGCTGGTGTCCATGGTCCCGCCCCTTTTTCTGATGATCTCGGTGCTGGGTTCGATTTTCGTCGGCATCGCCTCCCCCACGGAAGCCGCGGCCGTTGGGGCCGTGGGCGCCACCTTGTTGACCATCTTAAACCGAAAATTCAATCTCAAGATCCTGCGCGAAGTCATGGTGTCAACCATGACGCTGACCTGCATGGTCTTTATCATTCTTTGCGGCGCCGCGCTTTTCGGATTGGTATTCCGCGGGTTGGGCGGCGATCAGATTGTGCGCCACTTTCTCACTTCTGTCGGCGAGCACTACAATTATGGCGTCGTGCTGGCGATTGTATTGGGTCTGATTTTTGTCATCGGCTTTTTTCTCGATTTTATCGAAATCATCTTCATCCATGTACCGGTGCTGGCGCCCATTATGATCGAATTCGGCTTTGATCCGGTCTGGTTCTGCATTTTGCTGGCCGTCAACCTGCAGACATCTTTTCTGACCCCCCCGTTTGGCTTTTCCCTTTTCTACCTTAATTCCGTGACCCCGCCTGAGGTGAGAACGGCCCATATCTATCGTGGCATCATTCCATTCGTGGTCCTGCAGATGATTGGACTGCTGGTGGTGATTTTCTATCCTGGTTTGGCGACATGGCTGCCGAAGGTTGTCTTTGGCGGGTGATGAATTTTGCCGTGTCCGTTGCCTTGAACCCTGAGCACTTCCAAGGAGGTATGATGATGGAAAGACGAAATTTTCTCAAAAAAGCGGCCCTCGGTGCCACCGCCGCCGCAGCCGCCACCGCCATTGGGGCGCCGGCGGCCATCGCCAAAAAGCGGTACAACCTGAAAATGGTGACGACTTGGCCGCCTAAATTCCCCGTTTTTCAACTGGGGCTGGAAGCTTTTGCCGAGCGTGTGAAAGCCGTCACCGAGGGGCAGGTCCAGATCCAGGTGTTTGCCGGTGGAGAGCTCGTACCCCCCATGGAGACCTTCCAGGCGGTTTCCGACGGCACGGTGGAGGCCGGCAGCGGCGCTGCTTATTACTGGGCGGGCAAGCTGCGCGCAGCCCAGTGGTTTACCGCCGTCCCCTTCGGACTGAACGCCCAAGGCATGAACGCCTGGTTTTACAGCGGCGGTGGGCTCAAATTATGGGAAGAAGTGTACGCCCCCTTTAACCTGGTCCCCCGGCCCATCGGCAACACGGGGGTGCAGATGGGGGGCTGGTTCAACAAAAAGCTCAACACCATGGCTGACTTTAAAGGGTTGAAAATGCGCATTCCCGGCCTGGGCGGCAAAGTGTTCGCCAAGGCCGGTGGAACCGTGACCCTGAGCCCTGGCGGGGAAATTTTCACCAATCTTGAACGTGGGGTCATCGACGCTTCGGAATGGGTCGGCCCTTATCACGATTACCGGCTGGGACTGCCCAAGGCAGCCAAGTATTACTATTACCCCGGGTGGCATGAACCCGGAACGGCGCTGGAGATCATTTTCAACAAGAAGGTATATGACAGCATGCCCAAGCATCTTCAGCTGGCCCTGGATGCCTGTGCGGCGCAGACCAACGTGTGGCAGCTGTCTGAATTCGAGGCCAACAACGGCGCGTACCTGGAAAAAATCATGGCATCGGGGAAAAACAAGATCCTGCAATTTCCCCAGCCGGTCATGGATACGCTCCGCAAGCTGGCCAAGGAGACCCTGGAGGAAGAAGCGGGCAAAGACCCCTTGTCGCGCAAAGTGCACGAGGCCTTCAAGGCCTTCCAGAAGCGCGTCGGCGCCTGGGGGCAATTCTCGGAAGCTGCCTACTATCAGTTGATTGCCGAAAAAATGAAAATGCAAGCCTAACCTAACATCATACCCTGCCTGCCGCGTGCGCCCATCGGCCCGATGATCCCGGCCTTGCTGGGCGCCGCGGCAGGGGACGAGCGTGAAAACAGTCCCAAGTGCGCGCCACTGACATGCTTTGAAAAGGAAATAGTGATGCTCCCATCCATACGAAAGATCCTGTTCGCCACCGATTTGTCCGACAATTGTGCCAGTGCGCTGGTTTATGCGGTCAGCATGGCCGAAAAGTACCATGCCCGGTTGATGGTGCTGCATGTACTCGAGCCGGTGACCTCCAATCCCTACCTGCAGCTGAAAGGGTTCAAATCCGATAAGGAGTGGCAGTCACTGGAGCGGGATAAGCAGGAAAAGCTGAAGCAGATATTGGAATCCAGACTCAAGGACCTCTGCCGGGAAATAAATGACCGTTTGTCCGCCTGCCAGATACCGGATGATCATATTCTGCTGGAAGAAGGTGTGCCGGTGGAGGCGATTCTGCAGGTCGCGCGAAAAAACCAAGCGGATCTCATTGTCATCGGCACCCATGGGTACGGCATTGTCAAAGATGCCCTCATGGGAGGAACCGCCAGAAGGGTGTTACGCCGAAGCACCTTGCCGGTGCTTGTGGTTCACAGCGGCGGGTCGTAGCTTCGATGCCGGTGACGCCCGGCAGCTTTTTAAAGATGAACGGTCGCTTTCGATGGATGAATGGTTTGTTTCACCGCCACAGGCCTGTGTGTAAAGCGGCCATGATTTTTTATAACCATCTGTTATTTTGGTATTTATATTTTTTCTGGCCTATTACGCGGGATCTGTCGGCCTATTAAATCTCGTATTTTACATTTATACGGCAACAATATATATTATAATCTATTTGTGGGTGATGCCCTCGACCATCATGAGGAAAAAAGATGAATGTCAGATGTCTGATTGTTGACGATGAACCGCCCGCGGTAAACGAGCTGGATTACATCCTCTCGAAAATCGAGGGGATTCAGGTGATCGACAAGGCCGGCAGCGCCGGCGGCGCTATTCGCGCCATCCGCTCCAAACAGCCGGATCTGGTGTTTCTCGACATCAAGATGCCGGGACGCGACGGTTTCGAGGTGATCAAAGCGTGTGTCTCCTATCCTAAAACGCCATATTTCATCTTCGCCACCGCCTATGACGAACATGCGCTCCAGGCCTTTGAGGCCAGCGCCGTGGACTACATCCTCAAACCATTTCAGGCCGACCGCGTTCTGGCCGGCGTCGAGCGGGTCCGGCAATTAATGGCCAGCCGACGCCAGGGAGCGCTGTGTGGGCAACTGGAAAAACTGGTGGACCGGATCAAGCCGCGTGCCTCAAGCATCACCAAGGTCAGTGTCGAGCATAAGGGGCGCATCCTGCTTCTAGATCCGGAAGACATCGTTTACGCCCGCGCCAAAGACAAAGGCGTGATGGTGTGCACCAACGAGCGGTGCTATGGTATCCACGGCATGCCCAGCCTCGACGCGCTGGCGTCCAGGGTCTCCGAATATGGTTTTTTCCGGTCCCATCGAAGCTTTTTGGTCAACCTGGCCCATGTTTCTGAAGTGGTCCCCTGGTTTAACGGCAAATACCTGCTCACCATCAGGGACCGGGCAGCCACCGAGGTGCCGGTCAGCCGGCGTCGCGTCAAGGCGCTCAAGCGCAGGCTCGGCATTTAAGGGGTATCCATGAACGAATTGACCTTCGCCGGCAATATTTTGCCCATTATCAATTTGTTTCTGTCGCTGGCCGAGCATTTCGGACTGATATCCGCGGTGGCCTTTATTCTGCTTTCCACCCGCACCCTGCAGCGGATGATCGCGCGTGACCTGACCGTCGTGGATCAATTGGCCCTGATGCTGTTTTTCGGCGCTTTCGGGATATTCGGGACCTACGACGGAGATCCCATTCAGGGGGTGATCGCCAACCTGAGGGCCATCAGCATGATTCTGGCCGGTCTGATCGGCGGACCGGTTGTGGGCACCGGAGCGGGGCTGATTGCCGGAGGCCATCGTTTTTTGATGGACATCCACGGATTCAGCTCCCTTCCATGCGGCTTGGGCACCTTTTTGGAGGGGCTGGTGGCCGGACTGGTTTCCATGCGTATGAAGAACAACGCTTTGAACTGGCGGGTCGCGGCGCTGCTGGGTGTGGTGGGCGAATCCGTCCATATGGGACTGGTGCTGATCATGTCCCAACCCTATGATACCGCCCTGGGGGTCGTGCGCCTGATCGGCATCCCCATGATTATTCTCAATGCCACCGGCGCCGGGCTCCTGATTGAAATGATCCGCATCGTGGCTCGCAACCGGGAACGACTCGCGTCCATACAAGCCCGCAAGGCGCTGACCATCGCCAGCCGGACGGTGATCCACCTGCGCGAGGGACTCAACGAGGCCTCTGCGTTGGCCACGGCCCGCATCATTCACGAATTGACGCATGTGGCCGCCGTCGCTATCACCGACACCCGGCGATTGCTGGCCTACGTGGGCATCGGCAGCGACATGTATCGTACCGGGCAGAAGGTGTGCACTGCCACCACCAGCATGGTTCTGAAGAACGGGCAGCCTGTGTTTGCCAGCGGCAGCACGGCGGTGGGCGAGGAAGTCCCCCATCGGATGTTCCAGTCGGCCATTGTGGTGCCCCTGAAAAAAACCGGAGAAGTCATCGGTGCCCTGAAATTTTACGGGGACCGCAGGCACCAGCTCAATCCCATTGACTTTGAGATCGCCAGCGGTCTGGCCCACTTGTTTTCGAGTCAGCTCGAACTGCAGGATATCCAGATCAAGGCGCAACTGCTCGACCGGGCGGAAATCAAGCGGCTGCAGGCTCAAATCAACCCCCATTTCCTGTTCAACTCCCTGAACACCATCGCCTCCTTTTGCCGTACCAACAGCCATCGCGCCCGACAGCTGCTGCTGGAGCTTTCCAACTATCTGCGGCGCAACGTCAAGGATCGGCGCCCCTACATCACCCTGGAGGATGAACTGCGCCAGGTCGAGTCCTATCTGGCCATTGAACACGCCAGATTTGGAGATCGCATCCAGTTTGAAATGGATATTGTGCCGGACGTCGAGCAGTGGCCGATCCCCCCGCTGATTATCCAGCCACTGGTGGAGAACGCTGTCAAGCATGGTCTTTCATGCCGGCCGGAGGGCGGCAAGGTCTGGGTGAACGCTGTTGGGGACAACGGTGTTGCCCGCATAGAAGTGAGAGACAACGGTGTGGGCATGTCGAAGCAGGCCATGGCACGGGTCAATGACAGCAATGGCGATAGCCTTCCAAACGCCAGCATGGGGTTGCGCAATGTCAACCAGCGGCTGGAGCACATTTACGGCCCTTGTGCGGGACTCCAGATTGAAAGCTCACCGGAACGCGGAACCACCATCCGCGTTAATCTACCCCTTGCCAGAGATTTGGGCAACTGACGTCGTTGCGGTGGACGCTGGCGCGTTACAAATCCGCCGCTATAATTAAGACGTTGGATTGGTTCGTCCAACAGGTGCTGAGGGTTAAGCTATGGGGGCTGCCTTTGGCGTACTTGGCTCTTTCAGATAATATTTATGCAACATTGGTGGAAATCTTACTCTGATCAGCGTTTGTCTCCTGTCGGGGAAACGCCAGGTAAGGGGCAATGACTTCATTTTTATTGCCGCCGGTACCGTCATAAGTGATGGCGATGATGGGAGTGCGGGTGACTTTCTCGATGCGTTGCGCCATGGCTTCGGTGATCAAAGACGGACAGCAAAAGGCCGGGCTGGTTTGAACGAAGAGGGCAATGTCGGGGTGGTATTTTTTCAGGTAGTGGATTTTGAGGATGTTCTCCATGGACTCCCCGGTGTTCTCGATTCGGATGTTATACATGTCAAGGATCTGCTGAGGGGATTCGTCATAGACCGGTTCCGGCTCTTTGAGAACGCATTGGAAGCAATTATAGTACTTTTTTTCCAGGCGCGAGATGGTCGCAATCAGGGTTTTTGAAGATAAGGCCTGCAGATACCGGCCTTCGACGAACCATTTGCGCAAGTAAGGCTGGGCAATCATTTTGACATACGCGCTGTAGGGTGTGGTCACCACTTCGCCGCCGTGGGCTTCGATGAAGTGAATCAGATCCTGATTGATCAATTCGTTGTCGCGGACATACAGATCACCGAATATGGCCACTTTGGGCCGGGGACGGGAAGGGGCTTGCCGGCATGTTTCAATGCTTTTAAGCCACTCGATGACCTGTGCCAGGACCGCTTCCTTGGATCGGCCGAAACGAAAGGCGCTTTCCAGAAGTGTCAGGCTTTTCCGCAATGCGCGGTCCGTGGATCCGGGAACCTTTTCATACGGCCTGATGCGGCATCCCATTTTTTTCAGCAATCCGCCGAACATGAAGCAAAGATAGGTGTTGACCGGCAATTTCATGGAGATATCAGCCAAAGAAAGGTCGCCGGTGTATACGCCGGCATTTTGCAGGCCGTCGCCACAGGTGTCCAGAATGTTTTGGATCCGGTGGGCATAGAGTCCGATGTTGCAGGCGATCTTGGAGTCGCCGATCCACAACACGGTCCGGGCGGGGTCCAGATCGCGGGTTTTGATATAATCGATAAACTCCTGGGCGATGATATTCAGCGGCGTGCACTGGCCGCTGTTAAAGCGCATGCTTTTGCGAATAAGGGTATCGCTGCCTTCCAGCAGCCGGGCGTCAAAGCCTTCTCTTTGCATATTGGCGACCACCAGACGCTGGCAGGCCGGGTCCCAGTTCGGAAACAATAGTGTTTTATCTTTTATCCTGCCGGCGCGTCTAGGGACTAGAGATGGTGCATACCCGGAAGGCCTTTTCTGGCTATGTACCGTATGATGACTCCTGAAAGCGGCGATGGCGGCTTCGATGCGTGTCTCGTATCCCACATTGGAGTCGTGCTCATCCAGCTGCAGGATGAGGAAGGGTTTGTCGTAGGCGGCCATGACTTTTTTGAAGTAGTCGATGATGAAGCTGTCCGGAGTGCATTTGAAAGCCGTGGCCAGCACCGGGTAGGCCGAATCGGTTCGGGCCACAACCTCGGCGGCTTCCAGAATCCGCGCGGCATGATGCCAGTGGATTTCCTTTAACAGGGGGCCGGCAACGCGGATATCGTCAGAAGTATAGGTGAGCATGTCCTGATAATAGGTTTTAACGCCCAGTGCGGCAAAGATGTCCAGGATGCCTTTGTTCATGGAGGGGATCAAAACCGTATAGGGCCTGCCCAGTATAACAGCGTGCAGCTCGTCGGATCTCTCCAGGTGGCTTTGATAGACCTTTTTCAATTGGTTGAGGGCCGCCTGCCTGAACTTTAACGCAGCATCATAAGCGGCCGAGACCTCCAGAAATCCAATATTCTGATGGGCGTGGACCTTGAGCATGCGATGCAGCTGCACTTTGGTGAAGAATGGATTGTACAGGTAATGCACCAGGGGAGTCAGAAGCTTGTGTTCGGCCTGCACGGCCCCGAGTTTTGACGCCAGGCTGGGGGCAAATTGGGTATAGTAGCAATATTGTCGTCGAATATCCTTATGAAGGGTCTTTTGTTCCAGATAAAACGGCATAAAAAGATAATCGCACTTGGACAGCAGGTGGTTCACATGACCGAAGAGCGCCATCATGGGCGCGCAGAACTCGGCACCGGCCAGTGGTTTGCCCGCTTTGACCGCATCATGGAAGGCCGTGCTGGTGACGGTATCCATGCCAAGGCCGGCAAAAAAATGTTGCCACATGGGCAGATCCTCGATCAGGTGCAGGGCGGCCGGCAGGCCGACGGTCAGTTTCCGCCGTGGGGCATGGGGGCGGGCAGCGGCGGATAGGGCGCCGCGGAAGGCTGTTTTGCGTTCGGCCAACAGGTTGAAGCCGGATCGGTTATTGTTGATCCGTTTGCGCGTTTGGTAATCTCGGCCGCACTGGAAACCATAGGCCGCATCAATCCCCTGGACCTGCGCCACGGTGATCTTGCAGTGGTTGGTGCAAAGCTCGCAAATTTCCGAGCGGATGGGGATGTCGTGTTGATGCAGCTGCAACCCCTTGAAAAGGGAGTGCTCCACACCTTGTTCGGCCAGGGCGAGGGCACTTCCTATAGCGCCGGTGAGGTGACAGAAACGGGAGACATGGATGGGCTTTTGAAGCCGCTGTTCCATGGCGGCCACCAGGGATTTGATTTTTGCGGTGGCCCCCTGAAAGGTAATGGTGTGGCCGATGCTGCTTTCAATGGCCACTTTGCTCAGGTAATTTTCCACCACCGAATGTAGCACCGCGGCCAATACCTCATTGACCGAATACCCGCTGGACAGGTAGTGGTTGATATCCCTTTCCATAAACACCGTGCACCGATCGCTGGCCAAAGGAGATGGCCGGTGCTCGGTAAGTGCGGAGATGTCGGCCAACGCACAGCCGAGTTTCTGAGCCTGCTCTTCGATAAAGCTGCCGGTACCGGCGGCACAGACCGCGTTCATGGCAGAGAAGGTGACCCGGCCGCTTTGCAGCGTCGTGAATTTTGAATCCTGCCCGCCGATTTCGATGATGGTGTCCACCGCCGGATTGAGCGCAACCGCCGCATTGGCGTGGGCCGTTATTTCGTCGATGATCAGGTCGGCTCCCACGATGTTTCCGGCAAATTTTCGGCCGGATCCTGTGGTGGCCACGCCGACGATGCGGACACCGTCCTTTTGTTTTTCCAACAGACGGTCGATGGCGGCCATAAGGTTTTGGGTGGCGTTCACAGGCCTTCCGGCAGTGCGGGTGTAAAAACCCGCCGCAACCCGGCGCCGGGTGGTCATCAGTACAGCCTTGGTACTGGTGGAGCCGATGTCGATTCCCAGGTAGAACCCTTGACCGGTCAATGGTCTTATATCTTCGTAAACATCCACTTCAACAGGATTTGCAGCGTCCCAGCCGGCCTCGGTATACGTACGGTGCCGGTTGAAGGCCGGATAGCCGGCGTGTTTCAATTCAATGGGGTCATGGCAGAGCTGTTTTTCAAAGGATTGGGGGATGACGATCTCCTTAGCCGACAGCGGCTTGGAAAGCATTTTGCGGTCTTTCCTGTGCAGCAGGCACAGCGCCGCGCCGGCGGCCTCGCAGGGATGCGCTGCGACGATCAGCTCCAGGCCGATCAAGTCCCGAAGATGGCCGGCCACCGCAATGTTTCGGGCCACTCCGCCGGTCAACAGGACAGGCCCGACGGGTGACTGTCCGCTGAAAAGGACGTCCACCACGTTTTTCGCCAACCCGTAGCACAATCCGTCGCAGATCTCTTCCAACCGATACCCTTCCTGCTGGGCATGGGCCAGATCGGTTTTGGCAAAAACCGCGCAGCGCGAGGCGATTTTGGGAATGGCGCCGGTATTGCTACAGGCCAGCGCACCGAGGGCGGCCGTGTTTTCGAGTTTCAGGCGCAGTGCCTGCTGGTCCAGGAAGCTGCCGGTGCCGGCCGCACAGCCGGTATTGGTGCGATATGTGCGATAATGGCCATGGTGGTCCAATTGGATCAGGCCGAATTTTTCGGCGCCGATGATCAGGATGGATCGGGCCCGGGAATAAAAATGGCGGGCGGCGGTCATGGCGGCCACCTGATTGTCATAGCGGTGCGCCACCTTGACGAAGGCAGGGGTGGCGGCAGTGGCTGCGATACCGGCGACATTGGATAAATCGAATCGGGCCAGGGCCTGTTTCAGATGATCGTCGGCGTGGCCGTGATGAAATCCATAGAAGCATTTGATCAATTTGCCGGCCGGATCGATTTCCGCCACATTGAGGGCGGCAGAGCCGATATCGATGCCGATCATATTTTCAGGTTTTGCCATGACGGTTCCTCTCGTGTCGCTTCAAATAGGAGTGGTTGAACGGCTATGATCGAAGTGCTCGAAGCAGAGGAGACGCGTCGGAATGATCGCTCATGGATTACAGAATATTCGTACAGATGGTACAAATTCCGGATGCGATGAATCGTATAAACTCAGCTTATCTCAAAGCCTGTGCGGTGTCAAAACTATCGACGAATTACAGCAGATCATTCGGTAGGTGTACTGGAGGGGTGTCCAGGAGAAGCAGTAAAAAAGCCGGTTTTAATCTCCTGGCTTTTTCCACTCTCCGATTTCACGGTTACCACAGGACACCGTGCCTTTAAAATTATATATTGGGCGTTGGAGCCGAACAGTATCTTGCTTGCCCCGGAACGGCTCTTCACACCTATAATGATCGAATTGACGCCGCATTCCTCGGCATATTTGACGATATCCTCGCCCGGGGAAAGGCCTCGGACCAGCAGTTCGGTGGAGCAGGCAATACCTTCTGCTTCGAAGCGCTTCTGCAGTGATTCAAACTTTTCTTCGGCATAGTGGGTTTTATTTCCGTCGGTGACCGTACCGCCGATAAGGGAGGTGACGATCAGTACCTCGGCATTGAACGCTTTTGCATATTCAATACTCAGATCAAGCGCCAGTTTCAATTTCCAATTGGAAAATTCAAGGGGATAGACCATCTGCTGTTTGCCGTCCCACCATTGGGAAGCGGTGCTGGTGAAAATGGCAACGCCGTCTTCTCCATATTTAACCGGTCCCATGACGGTTTCGAACTTTCCGTCCAGAACCGCCTGGCGCACCTTTGCACCGTCTAAAGTTCCAGCATCCTCGATGGCATGCCAGAGAATCTGGCACAAGGCATAAGTGGCGCCCACCGATACCGAATATTTCCCAAAATCCTTGTAATACCGCTCGCCCAGTTTTTTGGCGCCGGTATAGGGGAAATCCATCGACCAGAACCCATCGCACAAAATGTATTGTCCATCTTTTCCGAGGGCTTTATAAAATTCGCCTGCCCAGGTCCCCTTCCAGCCATGCATGTAGGAGACGCTGAAGTTGGACTCTTTCATCTGACGGATAAACGTGATGCAGTCCGTGTCCGAGGTAAAAATCAATATGGCATCCACACCGGCGTTTTTGGCTTTTATGATCTGGGCCGAATAATCCTTGGAACCCACTGCCAGTACTTCGTCCAATGCGAACTGATAGCCGTATTTTTGGGCAATGGAGCGGAACAGTCCGGCGAAGGCGCGACCGTCAAATGTATCTTCCATGAGCAATGCCGGCTTTTTAGGGTGCTTGTCGGCGGGTAGCTTGTCCCAAAGCTGGTAGGGAACCGCACACGCTTGCTCAAGATCAAAGAAGAACAGCGTCGACCACTTGAATTTCTTTTCAAGCCAAGGGCGTACCAGGCAGATGGGGGTATGGTAGTAGCGTTTGTACTTTTCCGAAGTGATACATCCCGGTATGACACCGAAGGGGGCCGCAAATCCGCCCAGCAGCATATCGACTTTTGGCTGTAGCCGGTTGAACCCAGATAAGACCGACCACCAGCAACATAAAAACCCCTGCCGTCAAGAGCGTGCCGATTGTTCTTTTCATACTACCTCCTTGAACCAAGCTTAGAAGAGTTAGGCCAGCGCTATAAAATGGACGTTACAATTTCCCATGCACAAAGTGGTCACAGACCATCGGAAATAAAAAACGGTTGCCATGGAGACATCATTTGAATTGCTGTCATCTCCTTGTCGCCTGGTTTAGCCGGCGGATCAACTGATCTACCGGACAGCAAGACGCCGTTTGATGATCGTCATCAACCCGTTCGGCAGCCAGATTGCCAAAATTATGATGAATGTTCCCGACAACAGCGGGTGTATTCTGGGAAGGTATATGCTTGTGACCTGAAAGAGACCCGCCAGTAAAAAAGGTGAATTAAGCTATAATGCGCCCTGGGGAGACGTCGTGCTGTTCTTCGATAGTTTCGGCTCCGCCGCTGGGTTGTATGAACTGGGGCATGCCGTATAGAGATCTTTTACCCGCAGTTTGATACACTCTTTCAGGCGTAGGCCACCGCCGTAAAGGAGCTGACCCATAATTGGTAAAAATGACTATTTTTTAGAGGTAAAGTGTTTAGATACCAGATAGTTACAGAAATCTTATAAGTTAATAATGGTATCGCAGCTGGGCTATTTGAATAGCATCGTCAGAAACTTTATAAACGATTCTGTGTTCGTCGTTAATACGACGAGACCAGTAACCTGAAAGTGCATGTTTCAGTGGCTCTGGTTTTCCGATCCCTTCAAAGGGATTGCGCTTGATCTCTTTAATGAGTGTATTGATTCGCCGGAGTATTTTCTTGTCGTTCTTTTGCCAATAAAGATAATCTTCCCATGCGAGATCGGAAAAGATCAGTTTCACTCGATGAGTTCCCTTTCAGTACCTTTTCCCTCGCTGAGTTGGACGATGGATTCGATTAGTCTTCTGGTGTTTTTGGGTGAGCGCAAGAGGTAGGCAGTTTCCTCAAGAGCTGAGTAATCTTCAAG
>JARRKU010000027.1:0-28333 GCA_037387725.1 Desulfobacteraceae bacterium | reverse complement strand
TCGGGTAATAATGATCGGTGAATGATCTTGGCAGACTTTTTCCATTGTTTTCGCAAGGTTCTGCCGTGCGGCGGTATACGTTATGGCCTTCATGGAACACCTCCTGTACATGTACATAAAATTGTACGTATTATGGAGGTGGATGTCAATAGATATTTAACAACCCAACCTGGCCCTGCACCAGTTGCGGGCCACAGAGCGGCCCTTACTGATGAGGGCCGACGTTGGCATCAAGATACCCAGCAGATACCACACAATTTTGCCAACTGGCAGGTACTTGCCAGAGCCGCAATTGGCAATTTCCCATCAAGATTCCGATACCTTTTTATGAGAAAGGACATATCGGTATCGAATTATGGGGCTTTATTCCTGCCGAATTGGTCTCAATAACCCTGCCCGCGCAGAGGCCGGACCAACATTTCAACGTCCCTGCGTTAAGTTGATCTGCCGGAGCTCTAACCTATCCGGTAGTAGTTGCAGTATTTAGGGCGCCACAAGCCTTCGCATGGACGATATGCTTATCCACGGCGGGAAATTAATATGGCCGGGCAATCGGTTCGTTGTAGAATTTCAAAGGCGATCTGTCCGAAGAGTTTCCGACGGCGTCCGAATCGCTGGAGCCCAAGCACCAGGAGATCCGAATTTTTTGCAAACCGGGCGATTGTCGGGACAATCTGTGAACTCTGATGGATGTGAATAATGGGTGTGGATGGAACTTCGTCGCGGGCCAGGATCTCAAGCGCGCTGCGTTCGCGCTCGACTTCTTCTGCTGAAAATTGTTCCGGCAGAATTTTCAGGAAAACAGTCTTACAGGATTCCGGGCCGTTTCGATTCAGACTGGATAAAAGCCTGGATCGCAGCGCGTCATGCGAACCTTTGCCGGCCACCGGTACGAGAATTTGTCTGACGCTGTGCATGGTCCATCCAGGCGGGGCCCTTAAAATAACAATGTCCGAATCGATCAGGTTCAGCAGGCGCTCGAGATTTCCTCCCCGAATCTGTTCCGTCACCTTCGAGAATCCCAATAAGACCGCGGCACAACGATAATCCCGGGCAATCCGGCTGATTTCACGGAAAGGATCCGGGGATATCGTCGTTAGCGCTTCGGGAGCCAGGCCGTTGCTGAAAGCAGCGATCAGCGATTCTCTCAGAACAGACTGTGCATCCACGAGCTGCCGGGGAACTTCACCGGGCACCCATTTTTCCGGGGCGCTGACAACCGAAAGGAGCAGGACATGTCCGATACCGTTAGGCGACAGGGCTGTGGCCAAGGCAACAAGCCCCTCGGCGCTCGCCGGGTTGGCGATAGGGACCAGGACAAGCGGCGCCCGGCCGCGGAACAGGAGCAGATTCGGATCTCTGGCCTCTTCGGCCGCATCGACAATCCTGGCGCGGCGCGCAAAGCGACCCAGAAAAAGCACAGCGCCCGACACCAGCCAAACCCCGGCAATCAAGCCGGCCGCGGGAACGTTGACGCCCTGAAAAACAGCCAGGGACAAGCACGCCAGACCCCCGGTAACGGGTATCAGAGGGAAAAAAGGCATGCGAAATTCAGTTCTGTTGCTGCCCGATCTGATTCTGGCCAGGTAGACGATAATGTGCGCAAGAGCAAATGTTACCAGGAAGATCAGACTGGAAGCCGCTCCTGCGGCAGCGACGTCCGGAATGGCCACAAGAATGGCGATGACAATTGCGCTTGTAACAAGAATGGCGTTGACGGGTGTTGCATAGCGCTTGCTCACCCCTTCAAGGGAGTGAAAAAGCGTTCGATCCTTTGCCATGGTCTGGGCCACCCGTGAGGCGGCAAAAAGGTTTGCCTGTAAAGCGGAAAGCATGGACAGTATGCCAGCCGTCAAAACCAACCAATATCCCGGCACTCCCAGGTAGCGGCCGGCTGCCCGCGCAATAATGGTCTCCGGATTTTTAGCGCTCAATTGAATGACCGATTCTCCCGGGCCGGTACCGACCACGGTCACCACGACCAACAGCGGAATGTAGATGCACAGGGCCGTGGAAAGTGAAAGAAGCATGGCCCGTGGAATATTGCGCTGCGGATCTTTGATCTCCCCGGCGACAGCCGCAATGAGGTCGAATCCTTGTAACGCGATGAAGGAATACCCCATTGCTGAAATGAGACCTTGAAATCCCATGGGGAGAAATGGGCTGAATTTTTCCGTTACGATGGTGTGATTCAAAGGGTGTATGGCCATAAAGCCGCCGATAATTAAAATGCCGAATACAGCGACTTTGACAATGTTGGACCATTTGCCGCCCCCTTGGTTGGAACGGATCGAACTGACCGTGTAAAAGCAGCAGGCGACGATTGCCAGCGCGTTTTGGGTGACGGAGGCCGTCATCCAGATGGGCGGGCGGCCCCATATGTTGGAATAGAGGGTGACAACAGCGGCACAAAAGAAAGATGCGAATCCAAGGGCGTAGAGGACCGAGGCGACAATGGAGGCAAACCAGACAACCCAGCCCACCGCAAAGGCCGTTTCTACGGTGAGCACTTTCTTCGCGAATGTGTAGGTTCCGCCGGATTGGGGAAACAGAGCGGAAAGCTCCGCGAAGCTGAGCACTGTCAAAAAGGCTATGCCCCCATTCAAGGCGAAGGCCGCCACAGCGCCGGGTCCGGAAACAGAAAAGGCAACGCCGGCCAGGGCAAGAATACCACCGCCCACGATAGCCCCAACGCCTATGCCGATAGCGCCAAAAAGGCCGATGGTACGCTCTGAGTCCGTGTTGTTATTCGACATCAACCTTTTTACCGATTACAATGACCTGGTGGCCTGATTTTAGCTGTGTATTACCGTCAGGGATAGTCACTTCATCGCCCCTTTTTATAGCGGACATTAGAAGTGGTTTCAAAACCTTCATTCGGGCCCAAGATCAAGGCGGGCGGCAGATTTAAATCGGAGGAATAGTTTGCTATTTTGACGATTTAAATCTGACGTCCAACACAGAGGTTGGGTTCGAAGGGAGGTTTTGAAACCACTTCTAACCCATCACCTTTTTTATCAGCGATTTCACCGGTCCCTTGTAGCGTTGCACAATCATTACCGGTACCCGGGAGTAACGGGCAACCTTTTCGGGAATTTCGCCGAACAGCACATTTGAAAAGACGCTTTCCTTGGATGCGCCCAGGACAACCAAATCGTAATCTGCCGCAGCGCGTACCAGCGTCGTCGCGACCTTTTGTCCTTCCAGGAGAAGACGCTCAACTTTTCCTTCGAGGTTTGTAAGCCGGATGGTCTTTTCAATCCATTGGCGCGCATCTTCTCTCCTGCCGTCGCTGGCATTGGGCTCCACCACGTAGCAGCACGTGACCTCGTGCCCTTCCGCATCGTGGTATATCCCTACATATTCTGCAGCGAGACTCGCGTGAGGACCGCCGGCCGTCGTGATCAAAATACGCCGGACCGGGCGATCGCCTTTTAATTTTACGGTGATCAGATCACATGGTGCGTATCGGACAACCTTATCGGTGACTTCGCCCATAATTCTGTCGCGTGTCGTGGTATAGCCTTTCCAGCCCATCAGAATCAGAGTGGCTTTTTCCGTTTCGGCCGTATGCAGAATGCCATCCCACACCTGATTCGCAATGCGGATCGCAGAGCGGGTTTCAATCCCCTGCTCATTTCCGTACTCGATTGCTTTTTTCAAAAGCGGCGCCTTGTGATGGACAAATCGCATGCCCTCATGGGGCGGAAGGTTGATCGGCACGTCGACAACGCCAAGCACGACGATTTCACCTTTATGCACCTTGGCAATCGGAACAGCTAATTTCATCAGAGGAATGACGTGATCGGGATTGTGCAAAGGAACGAGGATTTTATATGGAAAGGCGTTTGTACTTTTGGGTTGTCGGACTTCGAGCACCTTGGGCATATCGGCCGTTATCACTTTTTCAAAATATACAAAATAAATAAACAGGCCGGCGATAATCCACCCAATGGCGATATACCACGCCCGGGGGTCAAAATTGTACTGATAAACCGCCAGAAACATATTGAGGACGATGGCGGCAATCGGCGTGGCCGGGTATAGCGGCATTCGAAACCCGCCTTTTAGTTCCGGAAACTTGCGACGAAGCGCAATAAGCGACAGGTTGACCAAAGTGAATGTCAGCAAAAACATGACGCTGGCCGCCGAACCAATGACCTGTATGGGAAACAGCAAAGCCATAGCGACGACAATCGTTCCGGTCACTGCGATGGCAACATGTGGCGTGCGACGCATGCTATGGATCTTGCAGAGTGGCGACGGCAGCATTTTATCGCGGCTCATGGAAAATGCCACCCGCGATGAGGCCAGGATCGTCGCATTCAAAGCAGATATGGTCGAAAGCAGGCCACCGAAGATAATCAGAACGACTCCAATGGACGGCATGAAATTCTGCGCTGCCCTGGCAATGGCCGTTTCCTGATATTGGCCCAGAAACTGCCACGATTTGCCGGCGTCGGGTTGAATAGCGCCGATGCAGACCACCAGGATCATCAGATAGATGAACACGGTGACCGCAAGAGAGATCAATGTGGCCCGGGGAATGGTTTTTTCAGGCGCCTTGATTTCTTCGGCCACAGTTGCGATCAGATCGTAGCCTTCAAAGGCGATGAACGTAAGCCCCATGGCAATGATTACGCCGCTGACGCCGTTCGGCGTAAAAGGTACAAAACTTGCCGCCGCCGTGCTGGGAATCTGAAAAATACGCTTGAGCCCATATGCGATAAAAATGCCCAGGATAATGATCTTGGCCATGGTGATGATATTTTCGACACTGCCGGTTACCGCCGTGCCCCGCATGTTGATGAGGATAAAAACGATGCTCACCAAAGCGGTTGTGATCAATGCCGGGGTATGGTGGCCTGCAAGGCCGAAAACCGCGTCGGCAAATGCGGGAAAATAGCGTTGAATAAATTCCCAAAAATAACTGCCGAATCCCAGCGCGTAAAGCGCACATGCAATGATGTAACAAAACCATAACATCCAGCCCGAGGCGAATCCGGCAGGACCAGGAAATGCTTTGGTGATATAGGCGTAACCGCCTCCGGATTTAGGATAGACCGAGGCCAGTTCGGCATAGGCAAGCGCTGTCAGCAGGGTGACCAGTCCATTAAGGGCAAATGCCAAGATCGCGGCGGGACCCGCTTCTCCTGCGGCAATCCCGGTGAGCACAAAAATCCCGGCGCCGATCATGGCGCCGATTCCTATCATGGTGGCATCAAAAAGACCGAGGCTGCGGGCGAACGTAA
Organism: Desulfobacteraceae bacterium; assembly: GCA_037387725.1. Taxonomy (GTDB): domain Bacteria; phylum Desulfobacterota; class Desulfobacteria; order Desulfobacterales; family Desulfosarcinaceae; genus JARRKU01. The sequence goes on along the minus strand of JARRKU010000027.1, from coordinate 23,081 downwards.
CTTCAGCCTGTGGCGCAGTGGTCCCTTGCGATGATGCCATGCCCTTGTCCCTTTCTACATGCGTTTACATTTCAGATTGGCGCTTTCTATGACCTATTGGTTTGGCTTTCAGATGCATTGAACTTGTCAACGAGATTGTGCAGCCTGTGCTTGCTAAAGACCTTTCTGTTTTCACGTTCCATTTATGGCGCCGATTCTATAGGTAGTTAGATGGTCGTTCAGAGAATAGTAGACATCGACGGCAACAATCCGTTGAAATCAGAAGTGACGTAATTTTACTGAATTAATTAGGAAAATGCAAGTTTGGAACGGCGCTGGGTGCGAAGACCAGCAATGTCGGGTCGCTAGTGCAATAAATAATGTTGATGCCCTGGAATGCGCTTTTAGAGTTTGTTAGCTGTGTGCCCTAAAACAGGCTCGTTTACCACGCTGCCATTGCACTCTGAGGTCGGCCGTTGTCCAGCAGGATAGTGATAGAGGGGGCGTCTACCAAAACAACAAGGGGTTCCATTAATCATGGAACCCCTTAATATAAATATGGTGCCGAAGGCGGGATTTGAACCCGCACAGGCGTAGCCCACTACCCCCTCAAGATAGCGTGTCTACCAAGTTCCACCACTTCGGCACATGAAATTTATCGATTGCTATTCGCTTTTCTGGGGTGCCTCCTGCTGCTGCGCCGGCGCTGCTGATTCAGGTGCTGTCGTTGCTTCCCCGGCCGGCGGTGCCGTGATCGGTACCGGCGTCGCTTCCCCGGCCGGCGGCGGCGCAGGCGTCTCGGCTACCGGTTGATCCTTCAGCGGAGAGCTGGCGCTTTGCTGAGTGGTGGCCATGTAGGCCAGAATCAACGATGTGAGCATGAAAATGACAGCAGCGGCCGTGGTCATTTTGCTCAAAAAGGTCGATGCGCCGGTGGCGCCGAACAGCGTGTTGCTGCCGCCTCCGCCGAATGCGGCGCCCATGTCCGCGCCTTTGCCGGTTTGCAGCAGCACCACCATGATCAGGGCAATGCAGACGATGATGTGAATCACAATAACGAATATGTTCATATTTTATCCAACTTGATCTTTGAAGTGGACCAGACGGCTGAACGAGTCCGGATCGAGGCTTGCACCGCCCACAAGGGCGCCGTCAATGTCCTCCATGGCCATCAGGTCCTTGACATTCGATGGTTTTACACTGCCACCATATAAAATTCGCAATCCCTGGGCAAACTCGGGGCCGTACATCTCTGAAAACCCGTTTCTGAGATAGGCGTGCACCTCCTGAGCCTGCTCCTTGGTGGCGGTTTTACCGGTTCCGATGGCCCATACCGGTTCATACGCCACGATCAAGGATTTTAAATTTTCAGAAAACAAGCCTTCTAATCCGTTTTTGACCTGTTTGTCAAGGACAGAAAACGTTTCTCCGGCATCGCGCTGGGATTCGGTTTCACCGATGCAAAAGACGGGAATCAGGCCGGCTTTGGCGGCTGCGTCGATCTTGCGGTTGATCTCCTGATCGGTTTCTCCGAAGTATTGGCGTCTCTCCGAATGGCCGATGATCACATATTGGCAGCCGGCGGCATTGAGCATTTGGGCCGAGATTTCACCGGTATAGGCCCCCTCGGATTCCCAATGCAGGTTCTGGGCGCCCACTCCGATGGTTGTGCCGGCTGCTGCTTCGGCCACCTGGTTCAATGCCGTAAACGGCGGTGCGACCATGATATCCACTTCCGATGCGCCGGCGACGGCGTCTTTCAATGCATTGATGAAGGCGACCGCTTCGGGGCCGGTTTTATACATTTTCCAGTTGCCTGAGATCAATGGGCGGCGCATGGTCATGATGGACCTCCTCGTGACGCTTACAGGCTGCTTCCCACCAGGGCCGCCAGATCGACCATGCGGTGCGAATAACCGGATTCATTATCGTACCATGACAGTACTTTTACCATATTGTCCACCACATAGGTGGTTTGGGCATCGACGATGGAAGACAGGGCGTTGCCGTTGAAGTCCGTCGACACCAGGGGGATGTCGCAATACCCCAGGATGCCGGCCAGTTCGCCTTCTGAAGCTGCTTTGAGGGCGTCGTTGACCTCGCTCGCCGATACACCGGATTTTTCGACACTCACCACGATGTCCACGATGGATACGTTGGGTGTGGGAACGCGTATGGCCAGGCCGTTGAGTTTACCCGCCAGTTCGGGCAGCACCAGCGCCACGGCTTTGGCCGCACCGGTGGAGGTGGGGATCATGGAGAGCGCTGCGGCACGTGCGCGGCGCAGGTCCTTGTGCGGGAAATCGAGCAGCCGCTGATCCCCGGTGTAGGCGTGGATCGTTGTCATCAGACCGCTGCGGATACCGAAATGATCCATGAGCACCTTGGCCACCGGAGAGAGACAGTTGGTGGTGCACGATGCGTTGGAGATGACGTGGTGCTGTTTGGGGTCGTACTGGCTGTGGTTCACCCCCATAACGATGGTCGCATCCGGATCTTTTGCAGGCGCCGAGATGATGACTTTGGAGGCGCCGGCAGCCAGATGCTTGCTGGCGTTTTCCTTGTCGCGGAACAAGCCGGTACATTCCATGGCAATATCGACGCCAAGATCACTCCATGGCAATTGCGCCGGGTCTTTGATGGCGGAGTAGGTAATTTCACGACCGTCCACTACAATGGCGCCGTCAGCGGCGTGGATATCGTGGTCGAGTTGTTTGTGAACGGAGTCGTACTTCAACAGATGGGCCATGGTGGGGGCATCTGTCAGGTCATTGATGCCAACGACCTCGACATCAGGATGCTTCAAAGCCGCTCTGAATACCATGCGACCGATTCTTCCAAATCCATTGATGCCAATCTTTATATTCATACTGCCTCCTTTTGAGTTCGCTAGGGCGCTAAATGAAAATTTTTTAGCTTCGTTTGTTGCCTTTGAGGATACCGCTGGCCAAGGAGATGCTTTTTTTACCGAATCCTTCCAGATGCTCTGCCAGTTCAGCCAGGGATTTCTTTTTCCGGTCACTGACGGCTTTCAATAGCATGGGAAGATTGGCGCCGGATATGACTTCAACACGTCCTTCCTCAAGAAAGGAATAGCTCAGATTCGAAGGGGTTCCACCAAACATGTCGGTTAAGATCAGCGCTCCTTTTTCAGTTCGGATTGCTTTTAGACCTTTTTCGATTTTTGATCTCAGATTCCCGGCATTCTCACGCAGGTCGATGGATATGGCGCTTATCGCTTCCGGGCGCTCGCCCAGAATGAACTCGACACAGTCAATCAGGGCGTCGCCCAGCTGCCGATGCGTTACGATTAAAATTCCTATCATGGGTCCTTTGGTTCCTGTCTTATCGGCGGTATCTGCTACCACCGAGAAATGATGAAAAAACCGATTTTTATGGGGTTAAGCCACAAATCGGCCCAATCGTCAAGGTGCATTTCCTTTATAAGGCTTATGCTCACGGTTCACCATATAATTCCACTTTTTTCCGTCTTTTTTGTGCAATGAAAGGGTTGGTGTAATGTCTGGTCGTTGGGATTGAAGGTCGATGAGTTGTTTTCAAACCGGATGCTATGCACCCGGTTACAGCTGCAACGATCGAAGCACTGACGTGCTTTAGTTTTTCCGGCCGATGGCCGGAAATCCAAGCCACCCGCGACGCTGGTGGTCGTTGACGCCTAAGTTCGGATGTCACGGTGGATCAGGCGTACCGGATGATTGTGGCGCTGAATATGCTCATACACCTTCTGCGCGATGACCACTGATCGGTGCATGCCGCCGGTGCATCCGATGGCGATGGTGAGATAGGCTTTGCCTTCCTTGTTAAATCTGGGAACCAGGTAATCGAGCAGGTCGAGATATTTTTCAAGGAACTTGCCAGTCTCCGGGTCATCGAGCACAAACGTCCTAATTGCGTCGGATTCGCCGGACAGATCCTTAAGCTCCGGGATAAAATACGGATTGGACAGAAATCGAACGTCGACGATCATATCCGCGTTCGGCGGTGTCCCGCGCTTGAAGCCAAAGGAAACCACATTGATCGACATCCCCGAGGTGGCCGTATATTGCCGGGCGATATTGTGGATGGCGAATTTAAGCTCGTGGACGCTGTACTGGGTGGTTTCGATGAGATGATCCGCTTGATTGCGAACAGGCCCCAGCAGCTTTTTTTCTTTGCGGATGGCCGCCACCAGGCTGCCGCCTTCGCCCAGCGGGTGCCGTCGGCGGGTTTGGCTGAATCTTTGAATCAACACCTGCTCGTCTGTATCCAGAAACAAGGTGTTGATTTGAAAACCGCTTTCCTTGAGCTGTCGGCAGAGGTCGGAGTAACCCGTTAGAAAGCGCTTGTCGCGCAGATCCATGCCGAATACCCATCCCGCCACTGTTTGCGGCGCATCTTTAATGGAGGTTAAATATCCGGCGACCATTTGAATGGGCATGTTGTCGATGCAGTGAAACCCTGCATCTTCAAAAGTGCTCAGTGCCGTGCTTTTGCCGGATCCGGAACACCCCGTGACGATGATGACATTTTTCTGTTTCACGACGCATCCTAACTAGAAGCCATCTACAAAACTAGAAGCCATCTACAAAATGGATTGTGGTTCAAGATGCAGGCGGGGCAGGGTTCAAAACCGCAGCTATACTGTAGTATTTCGAGGATGTGAACCCGGTTCCAATAACCCGTTTGGGCCAATAGACTTTTGCAGATGGCTCTTAGAAGTCCTCATCCTCCTCCTGTATAACGTCTACGACATCCTGTGAGGTCTCGGCCTGCATCAAGCGCTCTTTTAAGCTGTCATTTTTTAGCAGGCGCGAAATACGCGCCAGCAGCTTCAAATGCATGCCGGCCGAGCTCTCCGGTGTCAGCAGGAGAAAAAAGATGTGGGTCGGGCGTCCGTCCATGGACTCAAAGTCCACACCCTGTCGGCTGAGACCGAAACCCAAAATCAAATCTTCCAGATTTTTTAATTTGCCGTGGGGGATACCAATGCCGCCGCCAATCCCTGTACTGCCCAGGCGCTCTCTTTCCATCAGCACCTTTACCAGTTTTTCGTGGCCGGCGCCGGAGTTTTCAGCCACCGGCGCCACCAATTCATCCAGAATTCCTTTTTTATCCTTAGCCTTCAGATTGATGTTGATGGATTCCGTGTTTAAAACATCTAGAATTTTCATTACCCGTTCACCGCTGTCTTTCCTGCTGTTCGCTCTTCTGGATCAGGGACTTGGCTGAATAAGGCCGTAGTGGCCGTCTTTACGACGGTAGATGACATTCACCAGCCCGGAGCGGGCATTGGTAAATACCATAAAGTTGTTGTTGCCGATTTCCATCTGCAACACGGCTTCATCCGTATCCATTGGCTTAAAGTCAATGTTTTTGATAATCACCTGTTTTTCGTTATCTTCCTCGACGGCGATGGCTTCATCCAGCATCGCGCCCTTTGTCTTGCCCTTACCGGAACGGCGTTCGCGGAATTTCTCTTTGTTTTTCTTGATCTGCTTTTCAAGTTTGTCCAGCGTCATGTCGATGGCCGAATACATGTCCTCGGTTTCTTCTTTGCCGTTGACGTTGAGCCGATCTCCCACAATGTTGATTTCGGCAATGTGCCTGAACTTTTCAACAGAAAGAACGACGCTTGCTTCGGCTGGATTGTATAGATACTTGTCGAATCGGTTTAATTTTTCACTGACGTAAGACTTGATGTGATCGGAAGGGTCGAGGTTTTTAAACGTTACGGATGTTTGCATATAGGCAGCCTCCTGTCGTCTGAGGTCTTGGGGAACTTGATTGGCCAGTGGCTTTGCAATTGTTCTCCATTAACATAGGTCCCTGTGCACTAAAATCAATTCGTACCCTTTATCGTCCGGGTTCTAAAGAAAACTCTTGCGCTTGCTCGAAGGCAGCACTCCCATCATTTCGCGGTACTTTGCCACTGTCCGGCGGGCGATGTCGATATTCTCCGCCTTGAGCAATTCCGCCATCTTGCTGTCGCTGTATGGCTTGCGTGGATCCTCTTTCTGGATCAGCTTCTTGATTTTGGCCTGGACGCTGGCAGAAGCAATGGCGTCGCCATGCAGCCGCTTGATGGAGCTGTTGAAAAAGTATTTAAGCTCGAAAATGCCCTGCGGTGTATAGGCATACTTGTTTGTGGTCACCCGGCTGATGGTGGATTCGTGCATGCCGATATCTTCAGCCACATCTCTGAGAACCATGGGTTTGAGGTGGGTGATGCCCTGTTCAAAAAATTCTCTCTGAAACTTCAATATGCTTTTCATCACCTTGTAGATGGTTTTTTGCCGCTGGTGTATGCTTCGGATCAGCCAGGCCGCCGAACGCAGCTTGTCCTGGATGTAGTCCTTTGCATTACCGCTGACGTCCTTGTCCTTTGTGATCGCCTGCTTGTAAAAGGAATTGACCTTAAGCTTGGGAAGGCCGTCGTCATTGACCACTACGACAAAGTCATCTTCGGTCTTATAGACATAGATGTCAGGGGTGATATATTGCGGTTCTTCTTCGCTGTACAATCGGCCGGGTTTGGGTTCCATTGACGTGATCACGTTTACGGCTGCGATCACTTCCTCCATGCTGACCTTCAGCGCCCGGCATATGGCCTTGTAGTTTTTGTTTTCCAGGTGGGTGATGTGCTCTTCAATGATTTTGCAGACCAGCGTGTCCTTGAGTCCCAGGCTGTGGGCTTGCAGGAGGAGGCACTCTTTCAGGTCCCGCGCGCAGACGCCGATGGGATCAAAGGAGTGCAGCAAGAAAAGAACCTCTTCGATATCCTCGGCGGTGACGCCGGCCTGGATGGCCAGATCTTCAGCGCTCGATTGCAGATAACCGTCGCGATTTAAATTTCCTATGATGAGGCTGCCGATGCTTTTTTCCTCGGGCGTGGGAGACGACATCAGCAACTGCCACAGCAGGTGGTCGCTCAGCGACTCCTTATGGGAGATAAACGCCTCGTATTGCGGTGCTTCCCGGTCTTCGGTTTCGAAACGGATACGGCCCGGTGAATTGTACTCATCGATGTAATTGCTCCAGTCGATGTCTCCGGGGATCTTTTCGTCGATCGTAACTTCTTTGGTTTTTTCGGTCGGCTTAAGGTCCGCTTGAGGATCGGTATCCACGCGTTCATTGGGGCTGGATTCCTGGGACTCCTCAAGCGTCGGATTCTCTTCCATCTCCTGACGAATGGCATCCATAAGCTCAAGACGGGAGAGCTGCAGCAGTTTGATGGCCATTTGCAGCTGTGGGGTCATGATCAGCTGCTGGGTGAGCTTGAGTTGTTGTCTCAGTTCAATTGCCATATTACAACCTGAATTCGTCTCCTAAATAGATTCGACGGGCAAGCTGGCTCGCTGCGATTTTTTCCGGTGCACCATATTCAATAACTTTGCCGTCCGCCATTATATACGCTTCGTCGCAAGCTTCGAGTGTCTCCCGCACATTGTGGTCTGAGATCAAAATGCCGATATCTCTCTGCTTCAGGTGACCGATGATTTTTTTGATATCGGCTACAGCCAGCGGGTCAATCCCGGCGAAAGGTTCGTCCAGCAGGATAAACGCCGGATTGGTCGCCAGCGCCCGACTGATTTCAAGCCGCCGCCGTTCTCCGCCGGATAACACATTGGCCGGTTGATCCTTTAAACGCTCAATCCCCAACTCCCGGAGCAGTTCTTCGGCTTTCCTTTTCAAATCGGCCTTGGCAATGGGCAGTGTTTCCAGGATTGCCAAGATGTTCTGCATGACCGTCAGCTTCCGGAAAATCGAAGCTTCCTGGGGAAGATATCCCATCCCTTTTCTGGCGCGAATGTACATGGGGCAGTGCGTAATATCTTCATCACCCAGTAAAACCTGCCCTTCATCCGGCTTGACCATGCCGACCGTCATATAGAAGGTCGTGGTTTTGCCGGCGCCATTGGGTCCCAACAAACCCACTACCTGACCCGACGAAACCGATAAGCTGACCTGCTTGACAACCCGTCGTCCGCCGTAACGCTTCACCAGATTTTCAATCGTCAACGTGGGCATAAGCGGTTCTCATCCGCGTTGGGTGCCTGGGCGGTATGCTATATCAGCAGCATGCCGTCAGTTCAAGCCCCCTTGATCGGAATGAATGATAGCATTGACGCGATGCTGATCATCACCCTCCAGCGCCACGCGCCCGTCATCCCGGAAGAAGGTGATTTTGCTTCCGGATACCTCGTCCTGACCACTGACGACTTTCGAACCCGGCCCGCTCAATATGAGCTTGCGTTCTGCTATAATATAATCGGCTTGATTGCTAACAGCAACCTTATTATCAAATTCGATCCGAACATGTCCCTCTGCTTTCAGGCGCTCAATATTATTACCGGAACTCTCCGAGGACGATCCGGCTGAGGATTTGTAAAATATGGTGAGCCGGTCGGCGGTCATCACCGTGTTTCCCTGAACCGCTCTGACATTGCCGCTGAACTGGGCCGACCGTTTGGTATTGTCGGTCACCAGCTTATCGGCCGTGATGCGGATCGGATCGCTTTTGCTCCCTTCTTTCTCCTCTTGGGCAAATCCCGGCACAGACGCTATCCATCCGGCCAGAAATACGAGGATGCCAAGGGTTATGCCGGTAATCCTGTGGCGACGGAAGTGACTAAAGGGCAGGATTTTCATATAAAATGCCTTCCACTCGTCCTTCGAATTGGGCTTTGTTGGTGTTGAGATCATATTGCATCGCATCTGCTTTCAAGTCGATGGCCGTCCCGGTAATGCGAACCGCTGAATCGGCCTGAAGGAGACGATGGTTATGCGCGTAAGTCAGCGTTTCCGTTGTTAATGTATATCGGTCGTTGTGGATGCGGACTTTACCGCGAACTTCCATATCGTTGCTGCTGGTGTACAGGATGCCCTCTGTGGCGGTCAGGTTGACCTTGGTACCGTCTTCGAGAAAAAAATTTACTTTGGGCGCCCGCAGCACCATTTTCCCTGTGCCTGATTCCAATTCTGCGGCCTCTGCATCCAACTCCCACTGGGTATGCCCGTCTTTGGTGGCCGTCTGGTGCACCCGGGACAATGCCATGATGGCTTGGGTGGCGGCTTTCGGTGGCAGGGGGATCTTAAGAGCGCCGCGGGTTTGTCGATATTGATGAAACGTCCAGAGCACGGCGATGAAGGCAAGGCCGATAATGACGGCAAAGGTCCATTTGATTTTCTGGGAGCGCAGCGCCATCAGAAGAGCCTCTCAATCAGGTCATTCCAATGTCCCTGAGCCTTGAGAATCGTTTCGCTGACTTCCCGCACCGCTCCTTTGCCGCCCCAGGCATTGGTCACCATATGGGCGTTTTCGCGGACGAGGGGCACGGCGTCTCCGACGGCCACGGCAAGTCCAACCTTTTTCATGGCCGGCAGGTCGGGCAGATCATCGCCCACATAGGCCATGGCATCGATGGGAATGCCGGTCTCGGCATGGATATCGTCAATGGCCTTATCCTTGTCCCGGATACCGTCAAAAATAAGCTCGATACCCAGATTGTCGCAGCGGTGTTGCAGCGCTTTTCCCCGACGCCCGGTGATGATGCCCACTTGAATGCCGGCTTCTTTGAGCATGCGTATGCCCAGTCCGTCCCTGACATTGAAGACCTTGGTCTGCTCTCCACTGTCGCTGTAGATAATTTCACCGGCGGTCAGCACACCATCGACGTCCAGCAATACAAGGCGGATCTGTTTTAATCGATTTGGCGTCACGTCATCCATCCAGATTTCAGGTTCGGGTTACCTGGGCGATGGCCTTGAGTTGCTCGAAGAGAGATCGGAGCGCGCTTAAGGGAAGAGAGTTGGGCCCGTCGCACAAGGCTTTATCGGGATTGGGATGGACTTCCAGAAAGACCGCATCAGCCCCTGCCGCCACTGCGGCTTTGGCCAGGGGCGGGGCATGCTCCCGCTGACCGCCTGAACTGCCGCCGGCGCCACCCGGTAGCTGCACCGAATGGGTGGCGTCGAAAACCACAGGGCAGCCCAGGGATTGGATGATCGGTATCCCGCGAAAATCCACCACCAGGTTGTTGTAACCGAACATGGTGCCCCTTTCGGTCAAGGCAATGTTGTGATTCCCGGTGGACCTGATCTTTTCGAGGATGTTGGCCACATCCCATGGCGCCAGAAACTGGCCTTTCTTAATGTTGATCGGCTTGCCGGATTTGGCGGCGGTCAGGATAAAATCGGTTTGCCGGCACAGGAAGGCCGGTATCTGGATAACATCCAGGACATCGGCGGCGGCTTCCACCTGAGCCGGTTCGTGAACATCCGAGATCACGCATACACCCAACTCCGATTTGATCCGGCCCAGCATCTCCAGTCCTTTCTCCAAACCAGGCCCGCGATAGGACTGGATCGAGGTGCGGTTGGCCTTGTCAAATGAGGCTTTGAAGATCAGCGGCAGTTCGAGTTCGTTGGTCAGATCTTTCAGGAATGAGGCGATGGAAAAGGTGGTATCCCAATCTTCAATCACGCACGGACCGGCGATAATCGCCAGGGGTGCGCCTTTTCCAATGGTAAGTTGATCGACTTTAAATATCTGATCCATCGCGAAAATTTAGCTTGCCGCCCTGTAAAAGTCAAGGTGCGATAAATGCTCTGAACTTTGGAAACTTTGCCTTGATTCGCATAGGGGGAGCTGGTATGGTTTCAGGTCAATTCAATTCTTTAGGGGGGGCCGTAACCCATTGAATGCAAAAAAGAATAAATCAAAAGCGTGGCTTTGGGGTCTGCTGGTGCTTTTGGTCATCGTACCGGTCATCGTCCTGCTGATCAAGCGGATGGAAGGGACGCCGCCTGTGCTGGACTTGAAGCTGGAGTCTCCTTCGCTGGGGGCCAGCCAAACCCTTTCCATCGATATCTCCGATTCCAAGAGCGGGCTGCGGCAGGTTTGGGCCGCCATCCTCAAAGACGGCAAGGAGACCGTGTTGCTCGACAAAAGCTTTCGTGGGGCCAATATCCTGATGGGAGGCGCCATTCGCGAGCAGACCGTTGAATTTCAGGTGGAGCCCAAAGCATTGGGGTTGAAGGATGGAAAAGCCATCCTCAGGATTCTGGCCCGGGATTATTCCTGGCGGCACTGGGGCAAGGGCAATCAGCAATATGAGGAGCATGATGTCTTCATCGACACCCATGCGCCCACCATCGATGTGATCAGCCCGGCCCTTTACATTTCCCAAGGCGGATCAGGCGTGGTGATCTACCAGCTCTCTGAAGAGTGTCCCACAAGTGGTGTGACAGTGGGGGAGGACTTCTATCCCGGCTTCGGAGGGCATTTTAAAGATTCTCAAACCCGCATGGCTTTCATTGCCTTGAATTACAAGCAGGGCAGGGGGACGCAAATGGCGGTCATTGCCACGGATTACGCCGGCAACCAGGGACGTGTGGGGCTCTCCCGGCATATTAAAGCCAAGCAGTTCAGACGGGACACCATTCCCATCAACGATAGCTTCTTGAGCTGGAAAATGCCCGAATTTGCAGATCAGGTGGATTCGGCGCCCAACACGCCGATGATCGACACCTTTCTGAAAGTGAATCGCGACCTGAGACGCCGGAACTATGAGCAGATTGTCAAAGCCACTGCCGATTCAGAAGGCCGAATGCTCTGGAAGGGGGGCTTTCTTCGGCTGCCGCGGGCGGCTAACCGGGCCGGCTACGCGGACCATCGCAAATATACTTACAAGGGCAAAGAAATAGACAAACAAACCCACCTGGGGATGGATCTGGCGTCGCTGGAAAATTCACCCGTTCCGGCGGCCAACAGCGGAAAAATCGCCTTTGCCGGCCCCATCGGAATTTACGGTCGCACGGTCATCATCGATCACGGTCTCGGCTTGTTCAGCCTCTACGCCCATTTGAGCAAAATCGATGCAACCGCAGGGCAGATGGTGGAGAAAGGCGATCAGATCGGTCTGACCGGAAAGACCGGTCTGGCCGGAGGCGATCATCTGCACTTCAGCGTACTGGTGCATCACACCTTCGTGAATCCCATCGAGTGGTGGGATCCCAAATGGATACAGGACAACATTCTCCTCAAAATCGATGCAGTGAAGTGACCGGAGGTCTTTACTCCCATGGCGAAGCAAAAGGTCCAGAAAACCATTCAGCAGATCAACGAAAAAATAAAAAAAGGCGACGTGGTGGTGGTTACCGCCGAAGAGATGATCGCCATCGTCAAAGACAACGGTGCTGAGGAGGCGGCCCGGCAGGTCGATGTCGTCACCACCGGTACATTTGCTCCCATGTGCTCTTCCGGTGCTTTGATCAACTTCGGCCACAGCGTACCGGGAATCAAAACTTCCAGGGTATGGCTCAACAATGTACCGGCCTACGGCGGCCTGGCCGCGGTGGACACCTATATCGGCGCCACCGAACCTTGCGAAGACGACCCCTTGAACAAAGTATATCCCGGAGAGTTCAAGTATGGCGGCGGGCATGTGATTCAAGACCTGCTCGCCGGAAAGACCGTGCATTTGAAGGCTGAGGCGTACGGCACCGATTGCTACCCCCGGCGCACCTTCGAGAAAAAGGTGACCCTGGAGGAGCTGCCCAACGCCGTTCTTTGCAATCCCCGCAACGGATATCAGAACTACAATGTGGCCGTGAACTCCCTCAAAAAGACCATTTACACCTATATGGGCACCTTAAAGCCCAAGATGGGCAACGCCAATTACTGCAGCGCCGGCCAGCTTAGTCCGCTCTTTAACGATCCCTATTACAAAACCATCGGATTGGGCACCCGGATATTTCTGGGGGGCGGCGTCGGTTACGTTGCCTGGCACGGCACCCAGCACAAACCCGCGGCCGAGCGCTCGGCCCACGGTACTCCGGTGCGGCCGGCCGGTACGGTATGGGTAATGGGGGATTTGAAGCAGATGAGCCCCAAGTGGCTGGTGGGGGTCTCCATACAAGGCTACGGCTGCTCGCTTTCGGTGGGTCTGGGGATTCCCATTCCGGTATTGAATGCGGAGATGGCGGCCTATACCGGTGTGTCGGACGAAGAGATCTTCACCCAGGTGATCGACTACGGAAAAGACTATCCCGAAGGCGTTTCCACCAGCCTGGCCCAGGTCAGTTACGCGGAACTCAAAGGCGGTAGCATTACCGTGAATGGCCAAACCATTCCTACCGTGCCGCTTTCCAGCATGGTGCGGGCCAGGGAGATTGCCGACACCCTGAAAGGGTGGATCGGCGAAGGGGGCTTTTTGCTGGGGGAAGCCCAGATGACACTGCCCGTATAGTCAGGCTGTCACCTGAATCGACTTAAGGGGTGCGTAACATGGCGGCGACCCTTCGTGCGTTTGTGGCCATTAAACTGGCGGACGAGATCATCAACCTTGCGGCTGCGCTGCAGGATGCCCTCAAAAGCCATGGACTCAAGCTGAGATGGGTAAAGCCCCAAAGCCTCCACTTGACCCTGAAGTTTCTCGGAGAGATACCGGTCACGGATGTCACTTCGATCGGTGCTGCGCTGAGAACGGCAGCAGCGGATGAACCGCCGCTGGAATTAACGGTTCAGGGCATGGGGGTATTTCCCGGCATCAAACGCGCGCGGGTGCTCTGGATCGGCTTTGGCGGAGCGGTGGATCGTCTTAAACAATTGCAATTGCGCATCGAAGATGAAATCGCGGCGCTGGGCTACCGCAGGGAGAAGAGAGGGTTCAGAGCCCATCTGACCCTGGCCAGGATAAAAGGCGCCGTTGCCCCGGACCGGTTGCTCAGGGCTATCGAAGCGACAGGGGGCTTTGAATCTCAATCCTTTGAAGCCCGCAGGCTCATATTGTATAAGAGCGATTTGCGCCCCACAGGAGCCGTCTATACGCCTTTGGCATCGGTCATGCTGCAAAATTCGGTGGACTCCGGATCCTGACCCTGCGCCAGTCACGTCAAAGGCGTGATTGCCAAGGGGTTGCAGTAGACGCGCTAGGGCGGTGCCCCCGGCGCTGAAGCCCTTCGGTTTTTGCAGCAATGGAGGCAAATAGCAAAGCGATGTGACCGGATCTGTCACAACCCTGGTGTATACCCATTTCCAGGCGGCACCAAGGTGGCGGCAGATGATACCGAATCCTTTGTTGCGGCCGGCAATGGATTTATCGATTGGAAAGACGAAATGAATACGGAGGCCATATGAGCGCATCACCGGAAAAAACAAAAGCACTGGACTCGGCCATGAGCCAAATCGAACGTCAATTCGGTAAAGGCTCTATCATGAAACTGGGAAGCCGTCCCATCGTGGATGTGCCGACCATTTCCACCGGCGCCATTTCACTGGACCGCGCCCTTGGCGTCGGCGGACTTCCCCGGGGCCGGGTGATCGAGATCTACGGCCCGGAGTCCTCGGGCAAAACCACCCTGGCGCTCCATGCCGTGGCCAATGCCCAGAAACAGGGCGGCATCGCCGCTTTTATCGATGCGGAACACGCTCTGGACGAGGGGTATGCCAAACGTCTGGGGGTCAACAGCGATGAACTGCTGGTCTCCCAGCCCGACACCGGTGAGCAGGCCCTGGAAATCGCCGACATGTTGCTGCGCAGCGGCGCCATCGACGTCATCGTCATCGACTCGGTGGCCGCACTGGTGCCCCGGGCCGAAATCGAAGGCGAGATGGGCGACGCCCATATGGGCTTGCAGGCCCGTCTCATGTCCCAGGCCCTTCGCAAGCTCACCGGCACCATCGGCAAGACCAACACCTGCCTGATCTTTATCAACCAGATCCGCATGAAGATCGGCGTGGTTTTCGGCAATCCCGAAACCACCACCGGCGGCAATGCCTTGAAGTTTTACGCATCCGTGCGGCTGGACATCCGGCGCACCGGCGCTATTAAAAACGGTCAGGACGTGGTGGGCAATCGCACCCGGGTCAAAGTGGTCAAAAACAAGATGGCGCCGCCGTTCAAAGAGGCTGAATTCGATATCATGTACGGCGAGGGGATATCGGTGGCCGGCGACCTGATCGACATCGGCGTCGAAGCCGGCATAGTTGACAAAAGCGGTGCCTGGTATTCTTTTAATGGGGAGCGTATCGGCCAGGGTCGGGAGAATGTAAAAAACTTTCTCAAAGACAACCCCGACCTTTTTGCAGACCTCAGCGAAAAGGTCCGCGATGCCGTGGGCCTGGCCGGCAAAAGCGAAACCGCGGAAGCCGATGAGGCGAAAGCCTAGATTGAATATCGAATATCGAACCGTAGAATATCGAATTTCGAAGTAAGGAATTCTGTCATTTAACATATCAAAGGCAGAGCGAAGCGATTCCGCACTTCGGCATTCGATATTCCTTGTTCGATATTCTGCGGTTCAATATGATATTCTGCGGTTCTATACGCAGGCATTTATTACATCCCCTTAACCGGGTTGATCCAACGCCGGGTCGTTTGGATCCGGGAGTGTTAAACTGGCAGTTCGTAAAGCACCAGACGCGTTCAACGGAGCATAGGTAATGACAGGTAACGAAATTCGAAAGATATATCTCGATTTTTTTGAGAAGCACAACCACCGGGTGGTGCGCAGCTCATCACTGGTCCCGCAGGACGATCCCACCCTCCTGTTTACCAACGCCGGAATGGTCCAGTTCAAGCGTACCTTCCTGGGCGAGGAGAAGCGGGACTATTCACGCGCCACCACTTCTCAAAAGTGCGTGCGTGCCGGCGGCAAGCACAACGACCTGGAAAACGTCGGCTATACGGCACGCCACCACACCTTTTTCGAGATGCTCGGCAACTTCTCCTTTGGCGATTATTTCAAGGAGAAGGCCATCGAATTCGCCTGGGACCTGATGACCAACGGTTACGGCCTGCCGGAAGAAAAACTCTATGCCTCCGTCTACACCGATGACGACGAAGCCTACGACCTGTGGCACAACAAGATCGGCATCCCCCATGAGCGCATGGTGCGGTTGGGCGAAAAAGAGAACTTCTGGGCCATGGGAGACACCGGTCCATGCGGTCCCTGCAGCGAGATCCACCTGGACCGGGGCGATGCGTATGGATGCGGCCGGCCCGATTGCAACGTGGACTGTGACTGCGACCGTTTCCTGGAGATCTGGAATCTGGTCTTCATGCAGTACAACCGGGACGCCGAAGGCAAAATGACGCCGCTGCCCAAACCGAGCATCGACACCGGTTTGGGCCTGGAGCGGCTGGCCTCGATCCTGCAGAACGCGGAGACCAACTTTGAGTGCGACCTGATTCGCCCCATCATCGCCCGCACCGAAGCGCTGGCGGAAAAAGCATACGGCCAATCCCACGAAGTGGACGTGGCCATGAAGGTAATCTCCGACCACAGCCGGGCCGCCGCATTTCTCGTGGGCGACGGGGTACTGCCCTCCAACGAGGGGCGCGGTTACGTGCTGCGCCGCATCATGCGCCGCGCCATCCGATACGGCCGCAACATCGGACTGATGCAGCCTTTTCTTGCCCAAACCGCCCAAACCGTCTTCGATATCATGAAGCCGGCCTATCCCGAACTGGCCGACTCGGCTGCTTTCATCAGCAATGTCATCGAAAACGAAGAGCTGCGCTTTTCAGAGACCCTGGACACCGGCCTCAAGCTGCTCAACGACTCCCTGGCCGATCTCACCGCCGCCGGAAAAAAGCAGGTGCCCGGCGATCTGATCTTCAAACTCTACGACACTTTCGGGTTCCCCGTGGACATCGTCCAGGACGTGGTGCGCGAAACCGATATGACCCTGGATATGGGCGGATTCGAGCACCACATGGAAGAACAGCGCAGCCGCAGCCGCTCAAAAGTGACCTTTGCCGGCATCGGCGAAGCGTACAAGGAATTCTCTTCCCAGGGCTCCCAATCGGAGTTCCGGGGCTACCAGGCCCTCGATACCGACGCCCAGGTATTGCTGCTGGTCAAAGCGGGCAATAAAGTCGAGTCCGCCTCGTCCGGTGAAGAGATTGAAGTGGTCACCACGGCAACGCCGTTCTACGGCGAGTCGGGCGGTCAGGTGGGGGACCAGGGCATCATTTCTGCCGAAGCGATGACCCTGGAAGTAAACACCACCATCAAAGATCCCACCGGGCTGATCATCCACAAAGGCAAGGTAACCGACGGCACCATTCAGACCGGACAGAACGTCCAACTCAGGGTGGACGAGGCCAAACGGCAAGCTACGGCCCTGAACCACACCGCCACCCACATCCTGCACGGCGCCCTGCGTGAAGTGCTCGGCGACCACGTCAAGCAGGCCGGCTCTCTGGTGGCGCCTGACCGGTTGAGATTCGACTTCACCCATTTCTCCCATGTCGAGCCCGATCAGATCCGCCGTATCGAAACCCTGGTCAACCGGCGCATCCGGGCCAACGTGGCTGTGCATACCGACGAAATGGATGCCGACCAGGCCCTGGAATCCGGCGCCACGGCCCTCTTCGAAGAAAAATACGGCGATCGGGTGCGGGTGGTGAGCCTTGCCGACTTCTCCAAGGAGTTGTGCGGCGGCACCCACACCCGGCGCACCGGCGACATCGGCATGTTTAAAATCATCGCCGAGACCAGCGTGGCCGCCGGGGTTCGCCGCATCGAAGCCGTGACAGGAGACGCCGCCGTCCAGGCTGTCCAGCAACTGGCCCACACCGCCCAGCAATGCGGCCACCTGCTGCGCACCAAGCCCGAAGGAGTCGCCGGACGGCTGGAGCAACTGCTGGCCGCCCACAAGTCTTCGGAAAAAGAGATCGAAAAGCTCAAAGCCGCCCTGGCCGAAGCCAAGGCAGGTGCCGGGGACCAGGAGATCCAACAGGTCAATGGCGTTGCGGTTCTCGCTAAACGGGTGGCCGTGGACAAACCGGGCGCCCTGCGGGATCTGGCCGACCGGTTCAAGGACAAGATCAAATCCGGCATCGTCGTCCTGGGCAGCGAGCACGGCAAAAAAGCGCTGCTCATCGTGGTGGTCACCAAAGATCTGGTGGACCGCTTTCATGCCGGCAACATTGTCAAGGAACTGGCCGCCATCGTCGGCGGCGGTGGCGGCGGACGCCCGGATATGGCCCAGGCCGGCGGCACCCAGCCCGAAAAGCTCGACCTGGCCCTGGAAAAAGCCATCGAGATCGTGGCCGGCAAGTCTTCGTAGCGCATAAATTGCTTCCAGGCTGGAATGCCCCCAACGAAGCGACAGGGACTGAACGTCCAACGCCCAACGCCCAACGTCGAACAAGGTATTCCATCGATCCTATCAAAAGACTGAACGAAGCGAATCCAAATTCGATGTTCGATTTTAAAGACTATTTCTCCAATAATTCCGCTAATTACAGCAAATTCAGACCGGTATATCCGGATGCGTTGTTTGACTATCTGGCGGGCATTGCGCCATCGTCTGCGCTGGCCTGGGATTGCGCCACAGGATCGGGCCAAGCAGCGCAGAAACTGGCGCGGCGTTTTTCGCGGGTCATCGCCACCGATGCCAGCAGTGAACAGTTGCGGAAAGCAAAGCCGGTTGACAATATCGCTTACCGGGTCGCACCTGCTGAAAAGGCTCCGTTTCCAGATAACGCCGTGGATTTGATTACTGTTGCCCAGGCGCTGCACTGGTTTGACATCGAACTGTTTTTTAGGGAAGCAAAGAGAGTGTTAAAAACCGATGGGGTCATTGCAGTCTGGACATACAACCTGCTGACCATTGAACCGGCCCTGGATAAAATCATCAATGGATTTTACGAAAACGTCCTGGGCCCTTACTGGCCCCCTGAAAGGGTGATGGTGGAAGACGGGTATCGGGATATTTCCTTCCCATTCCAAAAACTCCTTTGCCCGGCATTCAGCATGTCGGCCAGTTGGTCGTTAAACGAGTTGCTCGGCTATCTGGGAACCTGGTCCGCCGTAAAACAATACAGGGATAAAATGGGCTCCGATCCTCTGGACATCATCCGGAATGATCTTGCAGCGCAGTGGGGAGCTCCTGATCGCCGGTATCATGTCGATTGGCCGTTATCTGTAAGGGTCGGAAGCCTAAGCCAACCAAAAGATCGGGCAAAGGGCACATAGGGGAAATGTGCGAATTTGCTCTAATGGGCTGCCCTGCGATCGTGCAGATGGCGTCACCGGGCGTACTTAATGGTCAAAGCCGTAACTGCGCCTCAGACTTAATTGACCGCCAGCTCGTAGGTTGGACTGAGCACCACGAAGCCCAACAGGTGAACATCCGTATCAAAAGAAATACATGATGTGCCGTCCATGTAGAAGCCTATAGTGGCATCCCCAGGGTTGTAAGGGCGGCTTCTGCTCCAGCCCTTCCTGCACGGATCGATCATACCGCAATTTGTGATCAGCTCAGATCCATGCTACGGCACCATCCCACTTATGCCGGTGCGGGTTTTCTGAGCGCGACGCTGGCTTCCACCAGTACGGACAGACAGATGACAGCAATGGCCAGGGATTGCCATGCCGTAGGGGTCTGGCTCAGGAAGACAATTGCCAGTACGGAGGCGATCACCGGCTTCAGGAAGAAGAGATAGCTGCCGCGGGTTATATCGGGAACAGCCGCCAAACCGCCGATCCAGAAGAACTGGGTGATGGTGGTGTTCCACATGGCCAGGGTCAGCAGGGAGGCCAGTTGTTGGGGTGATCGGTCGAACAGGGTGAACGGGTTCACCCAGATCTGCCAGAAGAGTCCCACCACCAGCCAGAGGCCCACCGCACCTATGGACATGGTGACGGCCGTGATGCGCAGGGCGCCATATTCCGCGATGACCGGTCGGATCATAACCGTGTAGACCGCCACTGCTGCAGCGCAACCGATGACCATCACCACGCCGATGAGACTCTGACCCGACCCGGCCAGCTTTGCCAGGTAGCCGTCGGTGATGAGCAGGGCGACCCCCAAGAGCGCGCAACATCCGGTAATCATTTTTGTTTTGGAGAAAGGCTGCTTAGTCAGCCACAGGTTGGCAAGACCGACAAATATCGGAATGGTGGTCACCATGGTCGCCACTTGGGGGACGGTGGCATAGTCGAGGGACCAGTGAAACAGGAGATAACCGATGGTCACTCCCAGCATGGAGAGGGCGATCAATCTGACGCCGATTTTTTTGAAAGGCTCGATTAAATTCCGGCTGGCGGGGAAGATCAGCGATAATCCGATGAGCCCGAGCCCGCCCAGCAAAAAGCGCCATACCGACAACTCCGGTCCCTTTACCTGAGTCAACACCGCAACAAATTCGCTGGACGCATGCCCGATGACCCCCAGGAGCACCGCCAAATAGGCCAAGGATGAATATTGGTGCCAAAGTCCTTTTTTCATATGTCCTCCAGGGGCTATGCCAATTCAGCGAGAATGCGGGTCAGCAGTTCGGGGCGCTCGCCGGGTATGAGGTGCCCGGCGTTGGGCAGATCCAATCGTTTGGCCTGGGGCAGCCGGGCGTACAACGCGTCCACATCCGCCATGTCCAGGAAGACGTGGTCCTGCAGGCCGGTTACCACCAAAGTGGGTAGGTTTAATTTTTCATACGGCAGATCCCAATTCGCGCTGGGCCCTGCTTCGGCCAACAACTTATAAGTCCCGCTCCGGGTGTCCAATGGCGCGTAGTGGGCCGGCTTGGTCAAGAAATTCTGGCGGTTGGCGCTCTGCCACGCTTCATTCATCAGCAGGGGCAGAAAGAGATCCCGAAATAGTTGCAAACCGCCGATCTCTACGGCGCGCACCAGAGCGTCGCCGATCCATTTCAGTCGCGTCCCGTCCCGGCGCAGGGTATTGATCAGAACCAGCTTGTCCGCTGCCGCACCGGCCAGATAGGCTTGGGCCGCGTAGAGCCCGCCGATGGAAAGTCCCACGAGGATGGGATTCGCCGGTTTGACTTCATCCAGCAGGGCAACCGCATCGTTTACGATTCCCTGGGAGGTCAGTTGGGTTTGGGGCGCAAAGGTGCTTTGGGTCTGACCGCGGTAATCGAAGGTCAGGGTTCCAAATCCCTGTTCCCGCAGGGCCGGGGCGATGGCCCCTTCCCAATTGCCTGTATCCCCGGTGAGTGGGTTGAAAAAGACAAAGGTCGGCTTCGCTGCATCGCCGGCCGGGTGATGGATGTAGAAGATGGTATCGCGTTCGGAAATCGTAAGTGTGGGCAAGGGACCTCCTTTGAACGGAAATTATTGGCCAAGTGGCCTTACCAAATTACCACAATCCAATTCACTGTCAACCGTATTTCAGCACGGTCTCATATCAAACGCATCATACGGTTTGCCCTCAGTGGGCATTGTCAATAAGGGCTTATTCCGACTTGGAAGCCGGCGGTAGAATCTTGAGTGATACACGGTTGAGATGGAAAGCCATGAGTTCTTTGGCTTTAACAACATCACGAGCCGCAATGGCTTTATAGAGCGCTTCGTGATCCGCCATCAGCTCGACCTGGTCTCTTTCGGATCTGAACAGCTCTTTATGGGCGATACGGGTGACTTGCGTGATGAGATGCAGCAGGGTTTTAACCACATGGTAGTAGATGCCGTTATTGCAGGAGCGGGCGATGGCCAAGTGGAATTCGGCATCCAATTCATCGACGGGTTCTTTGTTCGCCCGCCGCGCTTTCATCCGGTCGATGATCGATTCAAGGCGGGCCAGCGAATCGGGTTCGATGCGTTCTGCTGCCAGCCCAGCGGCCCAGCATTCGATGGCGGTACGAAATTCGTAGACTTCCTGGTATCGCTTATCAGATCCGTCCATCAGGATCTGAAGGGGGTCGGTCAGCACCTCTTTGCTGATGTCTTTGATATAGGTGCCGCTGCCCTGGAGAATCTCGACGAATCCGGTATGTTCCAGCACCTGAAGCGCTTCCCGCACGGTGGGGCGGCTCACGCCGAGCTGTTGCGCCATCTCACGTTCCGACGGCAGCCGATCGCCGGCTCGCAATTCGCCTTGGGCGATATAATCACGGATCTGGGTCACGATCTCTTCGGTAATCCGCTTTATCTTGATGGTTTTTAGCACGGTCCCTGCGTCCGGATTCAGTTATGATACGGCGGAACCCGGATCGCTTGGCAAATCAAGGCATCCACCTCTGATGAACAGTGAAACGCAAGATAGTCAAAAGGCCGATGCATGTCAAATAACCGTGCTGGTCGCGTCATCGTGCGTGTTTTATGGTTAAAGCAGTGACCACGCCCCAGACCCAATTGACCACCATCACAAATACCGGTGTCAGAAGGCCAAGCTCCAATCCGGCCAGACCTTTGTGGGCCTTGTACGGAAAGACGATAAACAGTTGGACGAGCGTCGGGAACAGGCTCAGGATGCTCCCTTTGACCATGGGCCTGGCATTGACAATGGGCAGATAAAACAGGACGCCCCACAGACCGCCCCAGACGATGCGGGGATAGAGCCAACCGGCTGATAGTCTGGGGGCGATGGCCACCCCCAACGTCCGTGTAAATCCCGCATCTCCGGCGAACCACACAACAATGCTGTTCGCCAGCGCTCCCAGGCATCCTGCCGCGAAAAATATCAACAGCTTTCTCATTATTCGAATCCTTTATTGTGACCGGCAGAGCGGTTTAACCTACCATTAATCAATTGGAAGCATAGTATAGGGTTCATGCCCTCGTTATTTCAAGAGCGGGGCATAATTTTACCCACAAACACACAGCAGCCGGGATAACCCGGCTGCTGTGTATCATACAGATTTGAAGTGTTGAACGGTCTAGTAAACCGGCGGCGGAGAACACCGCTTGATGGTGACTTTGTTGTTGCTGAGGTTGCAGTCCTTCACCGGTGCCTTGATGTTGACGATTTCGGCGGTAATGCCGGTGGATTTGCGAACCAGGGTTTTGCCGTTGATGATTTTGATGGCCTTGCGGGAGTTGGCCGGAATGGTGATGGGAACATTTTTTTCATCCCATTTCTGGGTTCGCAGGTTGAAATAGCGGACCTTGAGTGTGGCGGATACATTCGCTTTCTTGTTACCCGCGCACACGCCGTTGAAAACCGTCACATACATGTCCTTCATCAGGAAAGCGTTGACCGTGCTCAAGTCTTGGGCGCAGGGGCATTGCTGGGCGTAGATGGTCTCCACCATGGGATCGGCATTGAGCATCAATTTTACCTTTGACGCGTCGATTTTAGGCGTCAATGCCTTGGTCGACTGCTTCACCGGCGGCTGGGCAAAAGACGT
>JARRKU010000026.1:0-28336 GCA_037387725.1 Desulfobacteraceae bacterium | reverse complement strand
AGTAGGTGGACTATGGCTGCGCCCTTGGACGCCTTGGCTATGGGGCCCTCCGCCCGCCAAGCTCTGCTGGTCGGAGATATAGCTTCTTCACCCCGTTAGTGGAATGTTGCAGAAAATACTGAGCGATCCATATCCTGTGTTGCCAAGGGCTTGCAGCAGATGGACTACGATGGCGTACCTCCGGACACCGTGAAACAGATGAACATCGAACATCGAACGCCCAACGTTGAACAAGGAATGCTGCCGATTTATAAAATGACGGAGCGAAGCGACTTCATTCTTCGACGTTCGATGTTCGATGTTGGATGTTCGACGTTCAAGTATTTTAAAGCTGAGGAAGGATGCGTATCGCCCACCAAAATTGAAGCAAACTATTTGCTGCACACGCCACCATAATATAGAAGGTGGGTAGTGCCCACCATTGCTGCTCTTTTCGATGGTTCGGAGAATATATTTCTTCTTCAATCCTCTGTTCTTCTATCTTACGATGGCCAGTCCCAGGCGGAGGGCTTCAGTTCTTTCGGTGTAGTTGATGAGGCTTTCGGCCAGTCGGTTGACGTATTGGGCCTGGATATACATGTTCAGGTGGCTGAAAAACAGGGTGTGCAAAGGATACGTCGCATCGACTTGTATGGAGCCGCCTTCTGCAGCCCATCCGATGTTGGTGTCCACCACCAGGCTGTCGGCTTTTCCGAAGGTGACGCCCAGATTGAAATGGCCACGGTACCGATCAAGGTCGGGATTGGTCTCGTCGTCATTATCGACATAGGTCCACACCCGGGGAGAAATTCTCAAACCGGTTCTCCGTTTTTCATTATAGAATAGAAAAATAGGTTCAAGGTATGCTGTGTTGGTGCTCCGGGATAGATCGCCGCCGCGTCCGTTGGATTCATGGCGAATGCCGCCCTTTAAGAAAAAACCGTCCAGTAAATGGTGGTCGAATTTCATTCTGCGCGAGGTATAAAAGAGTTCAGGTTTGTAGCTGGTGTCTTCAAAGGGCGCTGAATCGGATTCGAGATCCCAGAAAGAAGTCTGGGTATAGCCGAAATGAAATCCCTGGAGCCATGGGTGCCTTTGGACGAACGGTTTTTCAGGATTGAAAAAGCGGTACTTGAGGCTGAGTTGAAACTTACTCTCTTCTGGTTCGGTGCCCACCAGAAAGTACATGGGCTCGTAAAACGATATGTTGGCCACATAGGGCTGATAGAGCTGGAGCAGCGCGTCCAGCGGTTGGTCCGTCGTCCTGGGAAGCCAGGCGTATGCGGACGCTTCTTTTGATGAAGCAGGCGTGATGGAGAAGTAAAGACCTGCATTGTTGAAATCAACGGCGGTCAGGTAAGTATTTCCCTCCAATGATTGGGGAAGGTCAAGCGTATAAATGATTTTGAGATAGCCGTGCGATGGAATCGATCGATTCTTAGCAGCTGTCGGGTTTGCAATCCTTGCTGTCAAGTCCAGCTTTTTCCCATCCACATCGAGTTGGAAGGTCGTTTCAGCCATGAGATAAATGGAGATCGGATCATCGCCCGAGTTGTGGATATACAATGGTACCTTGATGCGGTCGCCGGCATGCGCAGAAGGCCCGATGGAGCCGACGGTGACTTCCATATTACCGGCAAAAGCGGGAGATATTGCGGAGATGGCCCATAAAAAGAGTACAATTCGTCGCATATTATCTTTCCGGTGTGTTATGGTTATTTTGCGCTTAAGATCATCCGCGCGGCTGGGCGAATCGAAATTTTCATCGTATATTTTGAAAGCAAGATCAAGACTGATTAATTTATGTTGATTATTGCCGACAACCTGCATGTGGTCAATCCGGTGGTAGCCACTGCAATGGCCACCTTCGATCCCGGTCCTGTCCGGAACCTGGTTTTGCAATGCCGGGATGCCGGCGCCCAGGCCATCGATATCAATTCCGGCCCCCTGCCCAAATCTCCTGAAAAGTATTTCGCCTTTCTGGTGGAAACGGTTCAGGATACCGTGTCGCTGCCCCTGATGCTCGATACCACCAATGCGGTTGCTTTGAAGGCCGGTTTGGAAACCTGCCGCAATCGCCCCATCATTAACGGATTCTCACTCGAACCCGCCAAGATCGAGCAGATCCTCCCTTTGGCGGCTGAATATGATGCGGACATCATCGGCTATCTGTTGGGCCCTGACAGCCAAGTGCCTGCGGAAGCCGACGAGATGATGGCGGTAGCCGTCGAACTCTTCGATGTTTTTTCCCAATCCGGATTGTCCCCCGAACGCCTGATCATTGATCCGGTGATCGCCCCTGTCTCGTGGGACAACGGAATTCGGCACAACCAGGCTGTTTTATCCTTGTTGAAAACCCTTCCCGACCTGCTGGGCGGCCCGGTGCGAACGATCGCCGGCGTCTCCAATCTGGCGTCCGGCCCCATGTCGATACGGCGGAAAATTGAATTGGAGAAGGCGTACCTGCCCATGCTGGCGGCCGCCGGTCTCGAAATGGCCCTGCTCAATGTACATCATGAATCCACCGTCCAAACAGCCAGGGTCTGTGATGCGCTGCTTGGAAATAAGGTTTTTGCCTGGCCGGGTTCCAACGATCCGTGAAGGCGGCGGGTTTTTCCGGTTTTGACGTCGGCGCTGCTGAAGGCCTTCATCCGACTTGCCGTTTAATATCCCGAGCCCCCATTATCCGGAGGGCAGTTCAATAAGCTCCATCAGCACCACCCGATAGGCCGGCCGGTACAATCTCCGGTATTGGGTGGAGTGATGAACAGCAGGGTAGTCCAGCTTGCGCTGCTTTTCACCGAACCCTGCCAATTGGGCCGTCGAAAAGGGGAAGCCATCGCGATGGGCCATGGTTGCAGCCCATTGCCAGTAAGTTTCAAGCCGGTGAACCGAAGATTTGAAGACGTGGGATGTTTTTATAAAGGCGCGGGCCAGATCGGAAAAATGGCCGCCGCGCGCCAGGTAAGGTTGCAGGTGAACGCGCACCAGCCGGTGATCGGGCGAGACAGGATCCGTCAGGGGGAGCGCTACGGACACCTCAGCCAAGGCCTCGGCTTCGGATTTGAGCCGGCGTTCTGCATGATCCGGATCGGTCACCGCATGTTCGCTGCCCATAGCCGCCTGAAAGATCAGCTTGTAAAGATCCGGCAACAAAAGAGATGGATATTGTTCGAGATGAAGGGAGATGATCGCGTTCAATGCGGACTGCATTGCCGGGGTCTTTCTGATGCTTTTCAACACCCAGTGCATCGATTGGATGGGGGCGGAAATATTGGCACCCCGCAGATGAACCTGCGGGGCACCAAACCTGATCCGGGTATCCAAATGTATCGGCTTATTCGGATTCGACGATTTCGGCTTTGATGATTTTTATGGGCTCCACCGGCACATCCTGGTGCATACCGAAACGTCCGGTGTCCACACCTTTGATCTTATTCACCACCCCATGGCCTTTGGCCACCTTGCCGAAAACGGCGTATCCCCATCCCTGGTCCGTTTTTTCGGTATGGTTGAGGAAATCGTTGTTTTTGACATTAATGAAAAACTGTGCCGTGGCACTGTGCGGATCCGTGGTTCTGGCCATGGCAATGGTGTAGGCATCGTTTTTCAATTCGTTGTCCGCTTCATTCTCAACGGGGCTTCCAGTGGGCTTTTCATCCATGTTTGGCGTCATGCCGCCGCCTTGAATCATGAAACCGTCGATGACCCGGTGGAAGATCGTACCGTCATAATGACCGCTTTTGACGTACTCCAGGAAATTGGCCGCAGTTTTAGGCGCCTTTTCCTCATCAAGCTCCAGTAGGATATCACCCATGCTGGTCTCAAGTTTTACCATGTTCAAGTTCCTTTCTGTGTTGTTCGGCTGTATGCTGCCGGATTTCCGCATAAATGGTTAACGCCGTCTTCAATCCTCTCCCGCCCAAGCAAGATAGGATTTTCGACAATCGGTTTCGACTCTCCAGACCGGTGTGTGGCGTTCAACGCCAAGAATACATCCAGTATTTTCAGGGTTGAACGCCACCGTTTAATCCGTCCTTTGGAAGGAGCGTCGAGCCCGGAAGAAAGTTGAGACCCATCTCTAGCGTTAACCCCCGCAGGGTGTCAAGGGCATTGGATGGTTTCTGCCCGTCTATCAAAAGTTATTTTCAATTTGGCAAGGCTATTGCAAGGTTTTTTTAGATTCCCGGCATTGCGCGGCTGTCAGATCACACGGCGCAGGCGTTGAAGGAGCGCAATTTGTTGCCCAATTATTTAACCGGCTGTATTTTTATGTATATTTTTGATGTTAGCGAAAAACACCACCGGGAAAATGGAACCAACTTCTAATTATTTCACCAAGGCATGAGTACGCTAGTGAAACTTGATGATACAAAATTGCAATCAAATCCTGGCGGTCCATCGCTTCAGGCGGAGCCGACCAAGGCGAAAATTCTGGTGGTGGAAGACGACAAAAACGTTGCCGCTGTGCTGGAGGCTCGCCTGGAATCATTCGGCTATGATGTGTGCGATATTGCTGCCACCGGCCAAAAGGCCATCGAAAGTGCCCTTCAGCTGAATCCGGAAATTATTTTGATGGATATATTGCTGGAGGGAGAGATGAACGGCATTGAAGCAGCTGACAAGATAAGGGCGCAGTCGGATGTCCCCGTTATCTTTCTGACCTGTCTCAATGATCCCGATGTGCTGGCGCGGGCCATCGGCACCAACCCATACGGCTATCTGGTTAAACCGTATGACAACGCCGCGCTTAAGTCTTCCATAGAGATCACCTTGATCAAGCATCGGGCGGATAAGGAGAAGGAAAAGTTGATCGCTCAACTGGAGGCAGCCCTGCTCCAGGTTAAGCGACTGAGCGGTTTGCTGCCGATCTGCGCCTCCTGCAAGCGAATTCGCGACGAGGAGGGAGGGTGGCAGCAGATCGAGGAATATATCGCCATTCATTCGGAGGCGGATTTTTCCCACGGTATCTGCCCCCAGTGCGCACGGCAACTCTATCCGGAAGTCTACAATAAGATCGCCGATTGAAAATGTCCTGCCGTTGGCAACGATAGGGTCAATTTATCGATAGGTTGCCAATTCGTTGTCATACGCGTCGAATCCTACGATTGCTCGCAGGGATTTAAAATCCATCAGATCAGGGAGCGGCTCCCCTTTTTTCAGACATGTCAGGGCTTTCTGCATGGCCATCACGGAGGCATTCAACAGGGTCAGGGGATAAACGGCGATATCAAACCCCATCTCCTCTAATCTTTGATGGGGCAGCAGGGGGGTTTTGCCGTGCTCCACCAGATTCGCCATCTTGGGACCCGCTACCTCCCTGCAGTAGGTGGACATCTCGTCTTCACTCTCGGGGGCTTCCAAGAAAGTGATATCCGCCCCCAATTCCACGAAGCCGTTGCAGCGGTCGATGGCCTCTTTCAAACCATGCACAGACCGGGCATCCGTGCGCGCCATGATGAGGATGTCGGTCCCGTCATTACGGGCATCCACCGCGGCCTGAATCCGCCGGAAGGCCTCACTGCGCTCCACCACCGTTTTGCCGACGGTGTGACCACAACGCTTGGGCATCACCTGGTCTTCGATCATCACACAGGCAAAACCCGCCTTCTGGTATCCTCGCACGGTGCGCTTGATGTTCAGAGGGTTTCCAAAGCCGGTGTCACCGTCCCCCAATACCGGAATGGTCACTGCGCTGCAGATATTGCGCCCCTGCTCCACCATCTCGCCATAGGAGATCAGTCCTGTGTCGGGAAGGGCCAGCCGCGTGGCGGCCACCCCGAACCCGCTCATGAAGGTCGCCGGCATGCCGGCCGCCTCGATCAGTTTGGCCGTCAGGGCATCATAGCAGGCCGAGATCACCATCATCTCCGGCCGCGCCAGCAGGGCCTTCAATTTGTCGGCGGGTGACATCGGCGGTGTGGGTTGTTCCTTAACCATATCGATCTCCTTAGGTATGCTGGGGTGATGTTTGACAAAAATAAGGCAGGAAAGCGCGCTGCGCTTTCCTGCCTTTTACCTTCCTGCATGCGGTGCCCGCTTAGCTACCGATGCTCGGAAAATCAATTGAGAGGGCGATCAGCCGTCCAATTTTTCGGCCAAAGCCTTGCCGTAGTCCTGGCATGCCTTGATGCCTTCCTGGGTATCGATGACCTGTTCTTTCAGGTTCAGCGAACCAAGGTCCACCGTGTCCATCTTGAAGACATGCTGCATGGTGTCGAAGATCATGGGGCCGGATTCGCCGCTGTGGGTAAACGCGCAGAACGCGCCGCCAATCTTGCCGGTCAGTCTGGCCTTCTCCATCCGAAACAGGAAGTTTTTCATGCCGGCCGTCATATCCCGATGGTAGGTGGGACAGCCCAGGATGTATCCGTCGAAAGCCTGCAAGTCGGTCTCTTTTGGGATCTGCGCGGTTTTTTTGACAACCGCCTCATGGCCGGACATGCGGATACCCTCTGCGATGTAGTTCGCCATTTTTTCGGTCATGCCGGTCCGGCTGATATAGGCCACCAATACTTTGTGCATTTCTGCTCCTTCCTAATCCGGAGGTGTTTTAGAATCTTGAAAAGGGTTTTATCCCGGGCCTCTCTGATCAACTGCCTTCGATGGTAAACTTTGCGGTGTTGGATTTCTGGGGAACGTATTCGCCAATGGGAACCAGTTTTTTGTTGAACTTGACGCAGTCCACGATGGTGTTCCACAAGGTCTCCAATTGGCCGGTCTCCTGGTCGCTTTCGGGAACGAATTCGACGACGTTTTTGTCTACGCTGATTTTCATAATCTCCCCTTTCGCCTGGTAATTACAATATGTCAGGGCATCGTACCATTACGATGCCGGCATCGTTTGAGTCCCCTATTCAGATATCAATAAACATGCCATGCACTCCATTCATCGGAGAAGTTCAAATTGATATATGATAACATTTGGTTATGTGGTTCTATGTTATGAAGCCATGTGCCGAGATGACGGTTGTTGAGACAAGGGTGTCTCAAGTTTGATCGGCGCAACAGGGCAGGAAAGAGGCATTTGCAGTTCACTCAGGCGGATGAGCAACAGGTTCAGCCGAAATTGTCGTAGGCGATCATCTCGGATTCGACGCCCAAATCGTACAACATCTTTTCAACCGCTGCAACCATTGGCGGCGGGCCGCACAGATAATATTCTATTTCAGTGGGATCTTCGTGAGTTGCCAGGTATGTTTCGCGAACCACTTGGTGGATAAAACCGACCTGACCATCCCAGTTGTCTTCCGGCTGCGGGTCGGAGAGCGCCACACAATATCTGAAATTGGCAAACTTGGACGCCAATTCCAGAAACTCCCCGTGGTAGAACATTTCGCTTCTCGAGCGAGCGCCGTACCAGAAGCTGATGGGGCGCTCGGTGTTGAGTCCCAGCAATTGATGGCGGACATGGCTGCGCAGTGGCGCCATCCCGGCGCCGCCGCCGATAAAGCACATCTCCCGCTGGGTGGGCTTGGCGAAAAAATCGCCGTATGGGCCGCTGATGGTCACACGGTCGCCGGGCTTGAGATTAAAGACATAGGAAGAACCGACGCCGGGGGGGACCTCCGTCGTCCCGAGCGGAGGCGTGGCGATGCGGATGGTGAATTTCAAAAGGCCGGGCTCTTCCGGCGGGTTGGCTAGAGAGTAAGCGCGGTTGACCCTTTCCTCCGAATGGGACTTGAGGGTCAACAGGCTGTACTGCTTCCATGCGGCCTTGTATTTTTCGGCTACGCTGAAGTTTTTGAATTCGGCTTCATACTGGGGAATGTCGATCTGAATGAACGCCCCGGCTTTGAAGTCCAGCCGATCCCCTTCGTCCAGCTTCAGCACCAACTCTTTGATGAAGGTGGCCACATTTTCATTGGAGACCACCGTGGTTTCGTATTTTTTGATATTGAAGATCTCATCGGGGACCTGGATCTCCATGTCCTGCTTGACTTTGACCTGGCAGGCCAGGCGGATCTTCTCCTTGCGTTCCCTGCGGTTGACCAGGGAGAGCTCCGTCGGCAGAATATCGCCGCCGCCGGTCGTGACCCTGCACTTGCAGGTGCCGCATGTGCCTTTGCCGCCACAGGCGCTGGGGAGATAGATGCGGTTTTCCACCAGAGCGCTTAACAGCGTCTTGCCGCCGCTTGTGGTGATGCTCTTTTCTTTATTATTGTTGATCAGGATGCGGCGATCCCCTTTGACTGTCAGCCGGCTTTCCACCAGCAGCAGGATGCCGACCAGGCAGAGCACCACGCCGCCGAAAACCGCCAGACTTATGAAATAGATGCCTGGGATCATCTATAGTGTTATCCCCGAAAAGAGCATAAAGGCCATGGCCATCAGGCCGGTGACGATCATCCGGATACCGAATCCCTGAAGTCCCTCGGGCACATCGGCATAGCGCAGTTTCTGCATGACCGTGGCCATGGCCACGATGGCCAGCAGCCATCCCGCGCCGGAGCCGAAACCGTAGACCACGCTTTCAGCAAATGTGTATTGGCGCTCCACCATGAAGAGCGACGCACCCAGAATGGCGCAGTTTACCGTGATCAAAGGCAGAAACACCCCGAGGGCATTGTACAGGCCCTGGGAATACCGGTCGATGACCATCTCCACCACCTGGACCATGCCGGCGATCACCGCGATGAACAGTACAAGTTTGAGATAGCTCAGGTCTACCGCGGGAAGTCCTGCCCAGGCCAGCGCCCCCGGTGCGAGCAGGTAGTTGTAAACCAGCCAATTGACCGGTGTGGTGATGGTCAGGACAAAGGTGACAGCCACTCCCAGACCGAGGGAGGTCTGCAGGTTTTTGGAAACGGAGAGATAGGAGCACATGCCCAGGAAGTAAGCCAGCAGGATATTACCGACAAAAACCGAGTTGACGAAGAGGCTGATCAGGTTTTCCATCACTTGTCCTTTAAAACGGTGTGCTCAAGCCATACAAAGAGCCCGATCATAATAAAGGCCCCGGGCGCCAGCAACATGAGTCCCATGTTTTGGTATCCGGCTTCGTAAAAGCCCTGGGGAATAACCTGGAATCCCAGCAGTCTGCCGGCTCCCAGCAGTTCCCGGAACACGGCGACGCCGCACAGGATGGAGCCGTAACCGACGCCGTTGGCCAGTCCGTCCACAAAGCTCTTGCCGGGCGGGTTGCCCATGGCAAAGGTTTCGGCACGTCCCATCACGATGCAGTTGGTGATGATCAGCCCCACAAACACCGAGAGCTGCTTGCTGATGTCGTAGAGGAAGGCCTTGAGGCATTCGTCGGCGATAATGACCAGGGTGGCGATCACGGCCACCTCTACGATGATGCGGATGTTGCGGGGGATCCGGGTCCGCAGCAGAGAGATGACCAGGTTGGAGAAAGCCACCACAAAGGTCAGGGCCAGACTCATGACAATGGCGGTCTTGAGCTGCACCGTCACGGCCAGCGCAGAGCAGATCCCCAGAATCTGTTTGGAAATGGGGTTGGACTGCCACAGCGCTTCGGAGATAGCCTTGTATGGATGCGATTTTATCACTGTACCCTCAAATACCGCGGGTTCTTATGACGAAACTCGATGGCCACGGGCTCATATTCCTTGAGAATCTCCTTGAGTCCGGCGCTGAGGAATTTGCCCGTCATGGTGGCCCCGCTGATGCCGTCCACATAGTTTGGACGTTCGGGTTTGGGCACCACTTGGGCCACCGCGCCTTTGGCTACGCTGATAGAGACAAAATTCCCGCTGGCATCGACGATTTTTTTATTTTCAAAGTTCTTCCGGAACCAGCGGCTTTCGATCTCGCCGCCCAGTCCCGGGGTTTCCGAATGCTGGTACACTGTGAATCCTCGGATGGTGGCGCCGTCGTTCTGCAGGGAGAGATAGCCGTGAATCTTTCCCCAGAGGCCCCGGGTGTTGATGGGAACCGCATAGGCCTGGATCCGGTTCTGATCGACGTAGACATACAGCGGCAGAGGATTTTTCATGGAATCCGATGACGATGCGATGCGCCCCTTGCCATCCACCCACAGAATTTTCACATTTTTGGCATAGAGGGCCTGGATGTCATCCGACGAGATGGATTGCCCTTCATCGATCAGCTCCATGGCCAGCAGGATGTTTTTCTGGCGGTCCACTTCCATGTTGCGCTGCTGGAAAGACTTCAGACCCGTGCTGGCGGCGGTGAGCAGCACGCTGCAGACCAGGCAGAGGATTGCGGCGAAGACAAGGGTTCTAAGGGGGCTAGACATTGGGGATCCTCTGGCTGATTTTAAAGCGCACCACCATGTGGTCGATCAGCGGTGCGAAAACATTCATGAAAAGAATGGCCAACATGATCCCCTCGGGAAATGCCGGGTTGAAGACGCGAATGATGACGGTCAATGCGCCGATGCAGAATCCGTAGATCCACCGGGCGGCATGGGTGTGGGGGGCCGACACCGGGTCTGTGGTCATGAAGGCGATGCCGAATGCCGTGCCGCCCATCAGCAGATGATACCACGGATTCAATTCAAGATAGGGCATGGCGCCTTGTCCGGCAAATAGATTGAGAAAATATCCCATGGCCACCACGCCGATGATATCGCCGAGGATGATACGGTAGCTGGCCACCCCCAGAAGGATCAACGCGACCGCTCCCAGCAGGCAGAGCAGGGTGGAGGAGGCGCCGATGCTGGCGGGGTAGAAGCCCGAAAACAAAGTGTATAGGTCATACCCCGCCCTGTTCAAGGTCTGTTCCACGGTACCGGTGGATTGGGTGCCCGCTGCGACGACCAAAGGGGTCGCCGCGGTCATGGCGTCCACCGCTTGAGACGCCTTGGGCAGCACGGCGGTCCACACCGCATCGCCCGACATCTGGACCGGATAGGCGAAGTAAAGAAAAGCGCGGCCGGTCAGGGCCGGGTTGAGGAAATTGCGTCCGGTGCCGCCGAAGACCTCTTTGCCGATCACTACACCGAAAGAAATGCCGATGGCGGCCTGCCACCAGGGGGTGGTAGGGGGCAAGGTCAGGGGAAACAGGATGCAGGTGACAAAGACCCCTTCACTGATGGTGTGCTTGCGCACAGCCGCGAAAATGATCTCCCATGCGAATCCGAAAAGGTAGGTGATCAGCACCAGGGGCATAACGGTCTTTACGCCGAACCAGAATATGGGCCAGTGGCCGGCGCTGCGGCCCGCGGCCTGGAAGGCCTGCAGACCCACATTGTACATGCCGAAAAAGAGGCACGGCAGCACCGCCAGGATGACCATCATCATGTAGCGCTGAACGCTCAGGTTGTCCCTGGGATGGGGCGCGGTGCGCGTCACCTCGGCGCTGCCGTAGAATACATTTTCTATGGCCTCGAAAAAGGCCTGCCAACGCCCCAGCGGTCCGCCCGGCGCGAATCGACTGCGCTGGGAATCGAAAAAATTGCGTATCAGTTTCATCGTTTGTACTACCCTGCCGGCTCTTTGGCATACGCCGCCTTGGCGTCGATGAAGGTTCGGGTTAGTTCAATCTTGGAAGGACATACATAAGAGCACAGACCGCACTCCACGCAATCGAGCAATCCATGCTCCAGGTACTCCTCCACTTCGTCCGCCAGAATGGCCTTGTAAGCCTTGTGGGGCATGATATCCACCGGGCATATGTCCGAGCAGTGCATGCAGGCGATGCAGGCCCTTTCGCCGCCGTGCCGGTTGCAGTCATAGCGCAACACGCCGGGATTGAGGCGCGATAGAAACGTGCGGGAGTAGGTCGGCTTAAGCAATCCGGGATTGAACAGGGAGAGGAATTCGCTCCCACTTCCTTCCGGTACCAGGTTGAGGGCCGTCTCATAATGGCCCATGAATCCGTACCGGTCGCTCGCATATCCTCTGAACAGCCCGCCCACCACCAAGCGCGCATCTTCACCCATGGCAGCCGCTTCCACGAGGTGCGACAAGGGAATCCCTAATCGCGTCCTGAAATGCTGGGGATTAGGCGCACGACTGCCGGCCACGGTGACGACCCGGTCCACCGGATAGGCGCCCTGGGCCAGCAGCTGGGCCAAAAGGAGCAGGTCCTGGCCCGAGACGAACCAGGCGCGGTTCTCTTCGGGAGATGATTTGGTATGGTAAAGAAAGGTACCCGGATCGTCGGATGGGTAGTTGCCTTGGACCATATGCGTCAGCAGGGGGAGGATCTCGTCCGGCGGCGGCGAGTCACCGTTGGAGAACGCCATTACACGGTCCTGGGCCAATTTTTTCAATACCTTCACGCCGAATGCCATCAGGTCCATGCGATCCTGCAAATAGACTTTAGGAAGGGGTTGATAGGGTTCTTTGGCCGAAAGCCCCAGTATAATCGCCGGTGGCATTGTTTCGGGATCGGGCAGGTCGCGAAAAGGGAGTTGGCGGAAAACCCACCACAAACCGCCTTGAAGGATACGGTCGACCAGCTCTTTGCGATCCATGGTTCCCAGTTCGTTGCTGGTGATAGCCAAAAAGGATTCGTGATCTTCTTTTTGGGCATGCCGATCGATCACAATGGCCTGGATCACGCGCCGGGGGCCGAACTGGATACGCCGGACCGTTCCGCCGGCGGGTGAAAGGAACCGAATGCCCGGGTTGCGCTTGTCCTCAAACAAAAGGGTGCCCACCTTTACTGCATCCCCTTCGGCGATTTTGAGCCTGGGTTTGATGTATGGCATTTTGTCCGGCAGAAACGCTACCTGCTCCGGATCGGCAAGGGTGGTCAAAGCCGTTGATGGCGCACCGGCCATACGAAACCGATAGCCTTTTTTTATTCTAAGATTATGCATGTTGTTTTGCTATGTTTGCCCTGATGGTCTGCCCCAATCGCAATTGAGGCTCAGGGGTTTACCATTTTTGTGTTTCATTTTCAACTTTTACATGATAACAATTCCTAATAAGAAAGCTGATTGTAAAGGATGGATATCTTATGGTAATATCTTGATCGCGAACCGATAAATATACAACATATTTTACGTATTGAAGATAGCCATTAGGAGGGTCATACATGGAGGAGTGCAAACCGACAGTTAATACCGGTTTACGGGGCGTTACCATCGCCAGCACCAGAGTGAGCGATGTTATCGGTGACGAAGGCAAGCTGATCTATCGTGGATTTCTGGTTCAGGATCTGGCGGCAAATGCCTGCTTCGAGGAGGTTGTTCACCTGTTGCTCCATGAAAAGCTGCCCAACAGCAAAGAGCTTGAGTCTTTGAACACAACGCTGAAGGCCGAGCGGCGTATACCGGACGAGGTGATTGCGGCATTGAAAACCCGCCCGGCAGACGCGCTGCCCATGGATATCCTCCAGGCCGGGGTTGCCATGCTCGCCCACCACGACAAGGATGTGCGGGAACAAAGCCGGGAGGCCACCTATCGGATGGGCGTCCGGTTGATTGCCAAGCTGCCTACCCTCCTGGCCGCTTGGGAGCGAATTCGAAACGGCAAAGAACCGGTTGCGCCCAATCCCGAGCTGAACCATGCCGGCAACTTTCTCTACATGTTATCCGGTGAGCCGCCTGATCCGGAGATGGTGCGCTTCATGGATGCAGCCCTGGTGCTGCACGCCGAGCACTCCTTCAACGCTTCCACTTTCGCCGCCCGTGAAGTGGCGTCGACCCGTGCCCATATTTATGCCGCCATTACCGCCGGAATCGCATCGCTCTCCGGCGACCTTCACGGGGGCGCCAATGTGCGGGTGATGGAGATGCTGCTCGCCATCGGCTCACCCGAAAATGCGCAAGCCTATGTCAACAAGGTCCTGGATGAGGGCAAAAAGATCATGGGGTTGGGGCATGCCGTTTACAAGACAGACGACCCCCGCGCCGGAATTATCGATCCGATGTCCAGGCGCGCCGGCGAGATCGCAGGTGACACCAAATGGCATGAAATGTCCAAGATACTGGAAGTTAAAGGCAAAGCGGCTTTCAAAGAGCGCAAGGGAACCGACATTTATGTTAATGTGGATTTCTACAGTGCTTCGCTCTACTACTCCATGGGATTTGCCGTGGACCTGTTTTCACCGTTGTTCGCCATCTCGCGGGTAGCCGGATGGGTGGCCCATGTGCTGGAGGAGCAATATGCCGAAGCCGCTCCCAAACCCATGCTCTATCGGCCCGAATCCGATTACATCGGCGACTATTGCGGACCGGACGCATGCGCGTTTGAGCCCATCGACGAGCGATAAAGGGACAATCGGGGGATCACGAAGATCCCCCTGATCGATAATGGAAGGACGCTGACCATTGGTTCGCACCGATAAATTGCGTATGACCAAGCAAAGACGCTTGATCCTCGAAGAGTTGCGCAGGGAAAACAGCCATCCCACAGCAGATGTGATCTACGAACGCGTTCGCAAGAAGATGCCGAAAATCAGCTTGGGAACGGTTTATCGCAATCTGGAAATTCTCACGGCACTGGGAGAGATACAAACCCTGGAGCTCAGCGGCACGCAGAAGCGCTATGACGGCATCGCCAACAAACACTACCACATCCGCTGTCTCCACTGCGGACGCGTGGACGATGCACCCATTGCGCCGTTGCAGCGGCTCGAAGATGAACTTTACGAATCCACTGTTTTCACCATTATGGGCCACCGTCTCGAGTTTATGGGACTTTGTCCCGAATGCAGCAAAGACAAAGAGATCCGTGCGTCTGCAGAAGCGGCCATTACATCCGCACAGATTGAGGTTTCCTGAGGATCAGGCCTGGTCCAGTTCCCGTTTCAGCCACTCTTTCACCACGCCCTCGATGGCATAGACCCCTTTCAGGTTGCCATTCTCTTTCATAAATTGCTGTTCAACCGCATCCGGCATCTTGATGGCCGCGATTTCCTTGGCTTCCTCGGAATTTCTGCGAATCAGATAGACCATGGGGGGTTCTTTCCAGGTGCTGACCACAAAATAGACAGTTTCGTCATCCTTGGAGCGGATGACATAGTTGCCGCTGGCCCAGTTGTTGCCCCACTCCAAATAGAGCCGCACGGCCTCCTCCGGCGTCATGTCCCAGTCGATTTCATCAACAAGTTGAGCATCTTGCCTTATTTTATCCAGAGCCGTCATGGAATGTCTCCTTTTGGTGCCGCCGGCTGTCGGTTCGCGGTCGGCCCCTCAGGTCGCCGCCGCCGGCCGTCATTGAGAAAAAACGTCAATTTATAATATAAGCAACAAATATGCCTTTTCACCTGTCTGGTCCGAACGTGCCCCCAGTTTGAGTTGATGGATCTATTTCTTGATTCCAAACGCCCAGTGTGATAGACAATTTACTCAATTGGACTGGGCAGTTACACTTCTATTTACCAGCTATCGATTCCAGC
Organism: Desulfobacteraceae bacterium; assembly: GCA_037387725.1. Taxonomy (GTDB): domain Bacteria; phylum Desulfobacterota; class Desulfobacteria; order Desulfobacterales; family Desulfosarcinaceae; genus JARRKU01. Next base: position 13,078 of record JARRKU010000026.1, on the reverse strand, counting down.
ATTTGGTCCTCCATTAGATCCTCAGTTCCAGGTGAACCACAACGCCGGCGGCAGGCGGCAGGCGACTGTATCCAGGAATACCTTGTCTTATGAGACAGGTGTGTATCAGGAAAGCGGCACATGATCCTGAAACGTAAAAATAGCTTATAAAAAATAGATTGTTATCGAGATAGGACTATGGCCGCAATGAGGGAGTCGCATTTGGATTGTATCATTTTCGCCCAATTCAAGGAGACAGCATCTCCTTTGGATCACTATGGATTCCAAGCTGCCGATGCGCGGTTGGCGGGGTTTTGTATCGCGTTATAAGGTCGCTGTGCGATGTGGCACGGCTTTTGATATTAAGATTGCCTGATCTGTGAAAGCGCAAACAGCGCCCAACGTTCAGGAGTGTAAACTTGGTAAAGCCCTGCGATCAAAACATTAAACGAACCATCGAGCTGACCCGTAAGATGATAAGCCTGGCTGATCAGGGTGATAAGGACCGTGAAGACACCGGCTGCGGTGTGCTTTACGGCGTTATGCGCGATGCGGCCTACAAAATCTTACAAATGGCGGAGCGGGAAAAAGAGCGCCATCAAGCCAAGGGATGGTGGCGGTAGGCGTTTCATCCGCTCACTGGCGTCATTGGTTCGGAGCTCGCCCCATTCGTGTGTATGGCAGACAGCCAAGGGAGAAGTGAGACATTCTCCCCATTTATTAATATCATAGAGAGATGGAGGATATCATGACGGCAAGACTGGAAACTTACAAATGCGAACTTTGCGGTAACATCGTCGGCGTAATGAGCGCCGGACCGGGTGAGTTGGTCTGCTGTGGGCAACCCATGGTTTGCTTGAAGGAGAACAGCGTGGACGCGGCCGTAGAGAAGCATGTGCCGGTCATCGAAAAAATCGAAGGGGGCGTTAAAGTCAAAGTGGGCAGCGTGGCCCATCCCATGCAGGACGACCATTTTATCCAATGGGTTGAAATCGTCGCCGATGGAAAATCCTACCGGCAGTTCCTGAACCCCGGCGAAGCACCGGAAGCCGTCTTTTTAATTGACGCCGCCAACATCACCGCCAAGGAGTACTGCAACCTTCACGGCTATTGGAAAAGCGCTTAAGCCGACGCAGCGACAATTGATCGTCGGGTCTGCGGAAGGATGACAAGGAGGATAAACTCATGGCCAGCTGGAAATGTGCAAATTGCGGATACGAAATGGAGGCGGATTCGCCTCCGGATAATTGTCCGTCATGCAAACAATCATGCGAATTTCTAGATAATAGTTGTTATACACCGGATTGCGAGGGCAGCAACAAAGATCCCCGCATCGGATGAAACCGACCGGATGCGATGTTGCGGTGGAAGCATTGTTCTTCTGCCGCGCATTGCGGTCCGGTGCTGCCCGGTTTACCCATTCAAGGGCCAGGCTGGAGAGCGGTTGGCCCGCCAAGGAGAAGGAGGAGGTCATGACGACACCATTACACTGCCCTGGTTTCGAGAGCCATAAGCATTTGAAGTCATTTCAGTGTGCCTGTCCGGAATGCGGCAAAGAAAAAGAAATTTTTTCAGATGAGTTTGACAAGAATCATAAATGCGACGCCTGCGGAAAGCCCATAGACTTCTCCCAATGCCGTTTGGATGGAGAAGCGTAGGATCGTGGCGCTGCGATAACCGTCGCGGCGGCAATGTCGAGCGCTAACATCGAATTTCAGGCTGCCTTGAGAAAGGCAGATGCTGAACACTCATATTTTTGCACCTTCTAGGAGAGAGGCTGATGGATCCTGTTTTCTTATCACGTCTGCAGTTTACTGCGACGACCATGTTCCACTTTTTATTTGTGCCCCTGACGCTGGGATTATCCGTTCTGGTCGCCTACATGGAGGTCCGTTATGCCCGGACCGGCGACGAAACCTACCTTCGCATGACCAAGTTTTGGGGGAAGCTTTTTCTGATAAACTTCGCAGTGGGGGTGGTGACCGGTATCACCTTGGAGTTTCAGTTCGGCACCAACTGGTCGCAGTATTCTGGATTTGTGGGGGATATCTTCGGCTCCCTGCTGGCCATAGAAGCCTCGGTGGCCTTCTTTCTGGAATCCACACTGATCGGCATCTGGATTTTTGGATGGAAAAAGCTCTCCAGGATGGCCCATGCCGTGGTCATGTGCCTGGTGGCCGCCGGAAGCAATATCTCCGCGTTGTGGATTCTCATCGCCAACAGCTGGATGCAGCATCCCGTTGGTTTCGTGTTTAACAACGGCCGCGCGGAGTTGAACGATTTTGCAGCGGTGGTTTTCAACAAATTTGCCGTTTTGCAGTTTCTGCACGTGGTGCCGGCCGCCTTTGTGCTGGCCGCCTTTTTCGTTATGGGCATCAGTGCCTATCATCTATACAAGAAACAGCACATCGATCTTTTCACCCGTTCCTTTAAAATCGCCCTGGTTTTCGGGTTGATTGCTTCCATCTGGGTGGCGGTGGAAGGGGACCAGCATGCCGTCTATGTCACAGAGACCCAGCCCACCAAACTGGCCGCCATGGAAGCCCACTGGGATACCCAGACCAAAGCCCCCATGGTGTTGTTCGCCATCCCGGATGAGAAAAATGAGCGCAATTTAGTTGAATTCGGGAAGGTCCCCGGCGCCCTGAGCCTTCTCGGCTATCACGACATCAATGCCGAAGTAAAAGGGTTGAATGATATTCCCAAGGAGGACCGGCCCCCGGTCTTGATCACATTTCTCGCGTTTCGCATCATGGTGGCCATCGGCACCCTGTTGCCCCTGCTGACCCTTATCGGCCTCTTTATCAAGAACCGGTTGGTGGAAAACCGCTGGTACCTTGTGATCATGATGGCCGCTATTCCTTTGCCCTATATCGCCAACCAGGCGGGCTGGCTGCTGGCGGAAGTCGGTCGTCAACCATGGATCGTCTATGGATTGATGCGGACCAGCGATGCCGCATCACCGGTTTCGGCCGTGCAGGTGATCTCCTCCCTGGTGGCCTTTATCCTGGTCTATGGCCTGCTGGGGTCGGTGGGATACTACCTGATCGGCAAGAAGGCCGTAATGGGCCCTGGACCGGTCGAAGCGGTTTAGTCCTGACAACAATCAAACGATATCGATCATGATCTTGCATTAGATCACACATTCGGGGGACGTAATGATATTACAGTCAATTTGGTTTTTCTTATGGGGGCTTTTGTGGGCCGTGTTTTTCATCACCGACGGCTTTGATTTCGGTGTGGGCACCCTATATCCCTTCCTGGGCAAATCAGATCAGGACAAACGCGTGATGATCCATTCCCTGGGGCCGCTGTGGGACGGCAACGAAGTATGGTTGATCACCGCCGGCGGCGTCACCTTTGCCGCGTTTCCACTGGTCTATGCCACCATGTTCTCTTCGCTGTACACCGCCTTGATGCTGATCCTCTTCGCCCTGATTCTGCGGGGTGTCTCCTTTGAGTTTCGCGGCAAGGTGGACAGCCCGGCCTGGCGCAGGCTCTGGGACGGTTGCATCTTCATCGGCAGCGCCGCACCGGCCATCTTGTTCGGCGTAGCTTTTGCCAACATATTTGCCGGACTGCCGCTGGACGAGAACCATTTGTTCCAGGGGAACCTGCTGACCCTTCTGAATCCCTACGGGTTGCTGGGCGGGGTCCTCTTCCTCTGCTTTTTCCTGGTCCACGGCGCCCTCTGGTTGGCCATAAGGGCCGATGGCGACCTGCAACAAAGAGCCGTGAAGAGTGCAAATCGGGTATGGCCGGTGTTGTTGATCGTGGCCGTGGCGTTCTTGCTGTTCAGCGCCAAAGCCACACCGCTCTACCGCAACTATCTGGCCCACCCGGCGCTGTTCCTGGTCATTCTGGCCACCGTGGCCGGACTGCTGGGCATCCGGTTCTTTTTATCCAAACAAGCTTATTTCAGGGCATGGCTCTCATCGGCCCTGACCATCGCCGGCGCCACCTTTTACGGCGTCGTCGGGTTGTTCCCCAACCTGCTGCCGTCGAGCATCAACGCCGAATACAGCCTGACCGCGTTCAATGCCTCATCCAGTCCGCTTACGCTGAAAATCATGCTGATGGTGGTTCTGTTGTTTATCCCGGTAGTGCTGGTCTATCAGATCTGGGCATATGGGTTGTTCACCAGGAAAGTCACCCAGGAAGATTTGGACCTGGACGTAGCTTACTAGACGAAGCCGATATCAGACAGCCGGCCCGGCAGTTGAATGGACCGGCCGTCTTAAGGAGCAACGGATGTTCAAGAAGATTCTGTGTGTTGCCCTGGTCATGACGCTCTGCGGTGTGCTCAGCGCCATTGCCGTCGAAAACCAGGGAGCCGCCAAGATCAAGATCGATGGGGGCAGCCGGGGGATTGTGAAATTTCCTCACCATCTGCATCAAAATACGCTAAAGGACTGCAACATCTGCCACACCCTGTTTCCCCAGGAGCAGGGCGGCATCAAGCGCCTCAAAGCAGAGGGCAAGCTGGTCAAGAAACAGGTGATGAACAAACACTGCATCAAGTGCCACAAAGCCAGGAAAAAGGCGGGCGACAAAAGCGGCCCCACAACCTGTTCCAAGTGCCACATAAAAAAGAAATAGCTACCGGATTTAGGTTTAACACCGGTGAATTGTTTGGTATACAGCGGAAAATGATGTATAACCGGAGATCTAGCGACGGGTAGCAGCGGCAATAGCGCCGGCCCGTACGCAGCATTGTCCTCCAAAGCCCCAACCCGCAAGGAATGAGATGTTAGCTCTCGGACTGCAAGGCAGCCCGCGCAAAAAAGGCAACAGCGATATATTGCTATCCGCCTTCATGAAAGCCCTGGAAGAAAGGGGGGCACGCTCCCGCATCCTTCAAGTGGCCCGGCAGAATATCGAGCCGTGCAAGGAGCTGACAGTGTGCGAGAGAAAGGGCCTATGCCCCATTCAGGACGATATGGACCGCGAGGTCTACGCGTTGCTCCGCCGCGCCGACATCATCGTAGCGGCCTCGCCGGTCTTTTTCTATAATGTAAGCGCCCAATTAAAGGCGCTCATCGACCGCTGTCAGGCGCTCTGGGCTCGAAAATACATGCTCAAGCTCAGGGACCCGGGGCACATCGTACGCAGAGGATTTTTGCTGGCCGTCGGTGCCACCAGCGGCAAACAGCTCTTTGACGGCTTTCATTTAACCACCAAATATTTTTACGATGCCGTCGACGCAAAATATCACGGTAGTCTGACCTTCCGGGGCGTTGAGGGCCGGGGGGAGATTGAGAAGCATCCGGACATGGCAACGGATGTCGAGCGCGCCGCCACCGAATTGATGGGCGGCCTCGGCGGCCGGCGCAAGGTGCTTTTTGCCTGTCGTGAAAACGCCTGTCGCAGTCAGATGGCCGCGGCCTTTGCCCGATGGCACGGCGGCGACAAGCTCGATGTCCAATCCGCCGGCAGCCAGCCCGCCGAATCGGTAAACCCGCTGATGGTGGAAGTGATGAATGAAAAAGGGATCGATATGGCGTTCAACACGCCCCAGGCAATCGATGCCGCCGTTACCATGGAGCCGCCGGATGAAATCGTGACCATGGGGTGCGGCGAGCAGTGTCCGGTGGTTCCGGGTGCCAAGGTAAACGATTGGGATCTGCCCGATCCGGCCAATCAATCCATCGAATTCATGCGGGACGTTCGTGACCGAATTGAACGCCAGGTAAGGGCCTATATTGAAGACGTATAACGGATAATCTTATCACAAGGAGGGAAATTGAGTATGGACAGCTATGTATGCACTGTTTGCGGCTATGTGTACAACCCTGAGGAAGGCGACCCGGACAACGGCGTGGCAGCCGGAACCAAATGGGAAGACGTGCCCGATGATTGGGAATGCCCGGTATGCGGCGCCGGCAAAGAAGACTTTGAGAAGGAATAGGAATCCTTCGAAACTTCACTTTCTGATGCCCTTTTTGCACTTGCAAGCCGCAAAAAGGGCATCTATGTTACCAATCCTTATAATCGATTCGAGAAAACCCTCCGGAGGATTTTCTGGAATGGTTTATAAGAATTTTATAAATAATCAATCGAAGAAGAGGAAAGACTCATGAAACCCGTTGAAGTGGCAAAAGGCATTTATGACGTTGGCGTTAACGACTGGAATATCGATGACTTTCACGGATACTCCACACCGCTGGGCACCAGCTACAACGCCTTTTTGATTGTCGATGAAAAGGTGGCGCTGATCGATACGGTGAAGAATAAGTTTGCCGATCAATTGATGGACAATATCACCAAGATCATCGACCCCAAAAAAATCGACATCATGATCAGCAACCACGCGGAGATGGACCACTCCGGCGCGCTGGCCCGGGTGATGCACCGCATTGGAGAGGACAAGCCGCTCTACTGCTCCAAGCTGGGCGCCAGGAACCTGGCCAAACACTTTCCCCAGAAGTGGAACTATCACCCCGTCAAAGAGGGGGAAGAGCTGAGCCTGGGCAGCCGCACGCTGACCTTCGTGGAAACCCGCATGCTGCACTGGCCGGACAACATGTTCACCTATTTGAAAGAAGACAAGATCCTCTTTTCAAGTGACGCCTTCGGACAGCACTTTGCCGGATTCGAAAAGTTCGACGACGTGGCCGGTGACATGATCATGACCCACGCCCAGAAGTATTACGCCAACATTCTCATGCTCTACGCCCCGCACACCCTGAAGCTGATGGACAAGGTCGCCGAACTGGAGCTGTCGTTTAACATGATCTGCCCGGACCACGGCGTGATCTGGCGCAAAGACCCCGGAAAAATCATCAACGCCTATGTGGAGTGGAGCAAACAGACCCCCAAGCGCAAAGCCGTCGTAGTGTACGACACCATGTGGCACAGTACGGAAAAGATGGCCGATGCCGTGGCCGAAGGCTTGAATGCCGAAGGGGTCAGCGTGCGCCCCATGTACCTGCGCAAGTGGCACCGCAGCGACATCATGACTGATGTCCTGGATGCAAAAGCCGTATTGGTTGGCTCGCCCACCCTGAATAACAACCTGTTCCCCACGGTCAGCGACTTTCTGACCTACATGCAAGGACTCAAACCGTTGAACAAGATCGGCGCAGCCTTCGGCTCCTACGGTTGGAGCGGCGAAGCCCCCAAGATGATCACCAAGGCCCTGGAAGCGATGAAGTTCGATATCGTCGACCCGGTACGCCATCAGTACATACCGGATGCCAATGCCCTGGAAGCCAGCTATGAACTGGGCCGGGCCGTGGGGCGCGCTGTTATTGAACAGGTCCCTGCGTGAAAATACCCGTCGTCGATCTGGCGGCCTGTACCCTGTGCATGGGCTGCGTGGAAGTCTGCCCCGAGGTCTTCCAGTTGAATGAAGACCTCGGGATGATCGAAGTCCTGGATCTGGAGCGCTACCCCCGGGATACGGTGGACGAAGCCATTAAATTTTGTCCGGTGGATGCCATCGAGTGGGAGGAGTGATAAACCGTTGTGTTACAGGAGTAATGGCTATGAAAAAAGTTGCCCTGTTCGTCTTCAATGGTGATCCCATGTGCTTTATTCATGTCCTGCTCAATGCACTGGACATGAAGGCCAAAGCGTATGATTGCCGGGTGGTCATCGAAGGTGCGGCCACCCAGTTGATTCCCGCTCTTGAGAAGCGGGACCATCCCTTAAACAAGCTGTGGACCAAAACCCTGGCGGAAGGGATGGTGCACGGGGTTTGCAAGGCATGCTCTCAGAAAATGGGAACCCTGGAAGCCGCCAAGGAAAAAGGGATAGCCCTGCTGGATGATATGAACGGCCACCCTTCCATGTCGGGATTTCGAGCGCAAGGGTACGAGATCATCACCTTTTAGCCTGCAGCAGGAAAACCATCGACCCATTATCGGAAAGTTGCTCCATCGAAAGCCGTGCTTCCCTCTGATCGTCTCCACCTGCTGTCCTGCTCGAAATCGCTTGAATACTGCTGTGTGAACAATTGCATAAAATGCCATAAGGTTGGAAAGTGACCCACCGGAAACTCAAAAAAGAGGCGCTGGCCTTGTTGCGGTCCCCTGAATTACCCGCGGCCTTGGAGGCCCTGTGCGATTATCCGCCCAGAAAAATCGTCAATCCGCTCTTCGGCCTGCTCTACCATGAAGAGCCGCTGGTGCGCTGGCGGGCCGTCTCCGCCATGGGCGCGGTGGTCTCCCGCCTGGCGAAAAAGGAGATCGAATCCGCCCGCATCATCATGCGGCGGTTCATGTGGAATCTGAACGATGAGTCGGGGGGCATCGGCTGGGGCTCTCCGGAATCCTTAGCTGAAATCATGGTTGGCAGCATGCAATTAGCCGATGAGTTCGGCTGCCTGCTCGTCTCCTATGCCGACACTGAAGGCAATTATCTGGAACATCCTGTCCTGCAGCGGGGCGTGCTGTGGGGCTGGGGGCGCCTGGCCCGAAAGCGGCCGGAAATCTTCCTGCCCGCGGCCGGCTTGTTGATCCCTTACCTGGCTTCAGCCGATCCTCACCTCATGGGCCTTGCGGCATGGGCCGCCGCACCGCTCAACCACAGGGGGGTGGGCGACGCCTTGCGTCAATTGACGGCTCGGACGGAGGAGATCGTTCTTTACGAGGATCATCAACTGACAACCCGGACTGTGGGCCAATTGGCACGGGCGGCGCTGGTATAGCTCGCTGGCATGCGAAAAACCATACCGGCCTGAAAGGAGACGACAAATGAAAATACTAGGCGTTGCAGGCAGCACACGCAAGGAAGGCCAATCCGGCGTCTACAAGCTGGTTGAGACTGTACTGGAAAATACCGGATGCGATTATGAACTGGTTCATCTGAGGGGCAAGCAGATATCCGGATGCATCGCCTGTCTGGGGTGCGTCAAGGACAATATCTGCAAAGTGGAAGACGACCTGACGCCGCTACGGGAGAAAATCGTCGCAGCCGATGCCTATGTCTTCGGCGCGGCCAACTACTACAGCACCCTCAATGCCGTGGCCCATGCTTTTTTGGAGCGCTGGTTCCAGTTCCGCCACCAGGAAGGCGACACCCTGTGGGGCAAACTGGCCGTAGCCGTGGGCGTGGGCGGCACCAACGGCCAGCCGCCGGCCGATGCCATCGAAACCTTCTTTCTCTACAACTTCGTGGAAACCGTGGCCAAGGTGGCCGGCCAGGGGGCGGCCTCCTGCTTCAGCTGCGGACACGGCGAGACCTGCAAGGTCGGCGTGCCCACCCTGCTTTACGGTGAAGGGGTCAAAATCACCGAAGAGATGATTCCGAATGTGAACAAACAGCCCGATGTGATGGCGGCCGCCAAAATCGCGGGCGAGACGTTGGGGCAGCGCCTGCGCAGCGGCCACAACCGCATGATAGTGACCCAGCAAATGCAGGCCAAGCTGATGAACATGTTCGGTGAAAGCGTCTGATCGTTTATGGCTGCCGAGGTTTTATACCGAGAAATAGGGCTATTGTAGGAACAACTCCACTTCCAAATAGACAACCAGCCATTTTGCCGAGTGCAGTGGTTACAGCTTCTCTTGACTCTTCAATGCCCTTCTTTCGAAGCCATTCAGCGATACTACCTTCAAAGAATCCGGCAATAGCATCAGCAATAGCATCACCAATAATACCACCAGCGATTGCTCCAGCCACTCCAAAAAGAACTCCTCCCCAAAGGGCAGGAATAGTAAGCAAACCCGTATCTATGGCACCAAAAATCATATCTGGGATAGCTCCAAATAGGGATTTTGTAGATAGAATTATCCCAGCTACTGGAATTCGACTTAGCCCAAGAATAACAGGACCGATGGGCAACTGATAGCGTAAAGTGAGTACTCCGATTAAAGCAACAGGTAAAGCGAATATACTCACATATGATGCTTTTCTCATTAATTTCATACGTTACTTTTGGATGGCGTACGACAAGCTCACCAGACACCAAGGGCGGCATAACCCTTGGTGTCTGGTGTAGCGATATGTTGGGTCAGATATTTGTTAAGAGAACCGCCATACAATCACTTTTTGCCAGACGTAGTGAAATCAACATCTGTAACTATATCATTATTAACAGACACGATAAGTAATTTTTGATAAATCTTGAAACTCTTGAATTGGCTATACAGATACACCATGGCTTCATCTTCACGGTTTTTTATTAAAGGAAAGACATATATTCCTTTTGGTTCTCCTAATAGATCTACAACCTCGCCGCGTGTAGTTTCTCCTTTTTTAATAAGACTTATCTTTGAATCATCATAATCTGAATGATCTTCTTTGTAGGAGCTCGAAAATTCGTACCCGATTAATAAATCATCCACAAAATGAAATGCCATAGCTCTGGCTGGAGTTACCCCTTCATATAAAGCCATTCCGCCTGCTGAGGAATAAGCATATGTTGCGGTCTTAATCATATTCTCATTTTTCAGCTTGGTCCCTTCCTGGTACGGCTTGCCAAATTGATTTATTATGTCCTGATAAGTTGTCTTGCCGAGGGATAGCGATTCCGGCTCCGGTCTAACAAAGTTTGTACCTGCGCATGAAGCTAAGAATAAAATAACTATAATTACCGCCGCCAATCTCTTAATTTTGAACATCATTCCTCCTTCAGATTCAGTATAGAGAATAATTATTAACCCAACGCCGCGGTTCCAACGACCTGAAGTCAAACCTTGAATTGTGATTTTTAGTTTTGCCCTATTCACAATTCAAGGTTTGACCCCATTCCCGCCCCATTCCCGGCCTTTCCCGGTCCCACTTAAATGACAGGTCCGGCATCGCCGGTGGGTACTATTTCGACAGTTTCCACCATCAATACAACAGTTTTTTCAGGTGCTCTTGTTCTATGAACAACCCCTTTTGGAACCACATAACCCTGTTGTGGATATAGTTCAACAGACTCTGAACCTTCAATATCCACTATCAATTTCCCATTGAGAGTAAAAAAGAATTCATCCTCTTTATCGTGTTTGTGCCAATGATATTCTCCTTGCAGGATTCCAAGTCGTATTACAGAATCATTTACCTGGCATAGCGTCTGATTATACCATTTATCTTTACACGCCTTTATCAATGAAGGAATATCAATAACCTCCAGGGATTTGTGTAAAATGTTCATGTGATTGACATAAGGAAATTTGGCTTCATTCATACTATGTCTCCGAAATGTTTTGGATTAGGAGCTGCCGAACGATGAATTTAGGGGCAGCAAAAGCTTCCACTGACTTCTGTAAATGATAATTAATTTATCTGCGCAATTTTTCTCAAAGTGGCTCGGCCATTGCTGTACCCTGGACTGCAAGGTTATATTTTACCTTGCTCTAATCTCCGGTCGCTTTTTTTGTTAATCAAATTGACAAGCTTATCTATATACTCATCATTAGAGTATTCTTTTTTGACATTTTGCCAAATTTGATCGGGCGTATTCGGCGACTCCCGCCTTAGTAAATTAAAGTCTCTATCGATCTCTTTTAATCTATTTTCGATATCATTCTTATTGTCTGGCGGATAATTGAGTAAATGTTCAACTCGTTTTCTTAAGTAATCATATTTTACTGCAGCGTCATGATGTTGATTTGATCTTTCTGAATATCTAAGGAATGTTTGGAGAGAGGCTAAGAGTGCGGCCAAAAAACTAATAACGCCAGTTATGATCCTTATTATATCATTTTGCCCTGTCCCAACAGTCGACGTAAAGATACTCATTCCTGCGATAGTGGTAAGAATCACTACAGTAATGCCAAGCTTAAAGTTGAGATGTTCTTTTTTAACAGAAGCCTTACATTGAGCTGCAGCATTGATACGTATTTCTTTGTGCCGCTCATTAAGAATCAGGACATCTTTTTCATTCATAAAGAATCCCTCTCTATTATCTTTGCTATTTCAAATAGATGCATTTTCATAAAATATAACGCTGAACTGTGAGGCGGCATGGTCCTCGCCGTCCTCACCAGTGAAATGTTAGAACTTAATCATATTAATTCTCTTCTGCATCAAGTAAACTTATTAAAAACTGCTTTATATATTCAACCTCGTTCTTTGAAGAAGTTGTTCCATTTCGTCCAATCGATATAAAAGCTACCAATATTATCAGAACAATTAAAGCTCTGATTGCCAAATCTACTGAAGGCAATTTTCCATAGAAAAAGATACCACACAATGAAATTAACATAACTGGAATAAAGATAGCAGCCATAATTGTTACAAAAGCAACAAATAGGTATTTCGAGAATACATTTACATTGAATTGCCCATTTATTATTGATCCAGATTCGTGATCTCTAATTGTTGCAGATAATGTTTTTCTAAAACTGTTTTTATTACTGCCATTAAAAATCAATGACACGCTATTATCTGTTACAGTGCCGATTATTAATTTCTGTTGTGAAAGATTGTTCAAAGAAAAGGCATCAGATACCTCAGCCTTTAATCGATCAATAACCTCAACTGCCGAATGCCGTGAAATTAAAATGATTCTCTCATTCGAAAGTCCCGGAAATAATATCTCAATTAATTTATTCTTTTGGTTTCGGCTGCCTGTGAGTTCCTCACCTGATACCTCCTCTTCAAAACCACAGACACATCTTATCAACATATCATCGTTTTGATTCTGGCACTCTGGACATATCCAAGACATTTAATTCTCAATATTCCCTTAGGCTAATTGGACCAGCATCAATAGGTCTATCGCAATATTGAGGGGGCGGGAAACGCGAACCTGAAAAAGCTTTTAATACCCTTAAACTAAACTTTCAGACGCCTTTGAGAAAAGCCGCAGCCTTTCTCGCCCCCTCTCCAATTATTTGTTAGAATTTATAATATATTTCTCGCACACTTCCATCACTATTTGAAAAAATCATGGAAGAGCCATCTTTAGCTATAAATACATATTTTGCTTGTTGTTCAACACCGGCCGGAACGTCATATTCAGGCATCGCTTCATAAGGATGGTAAGTCATGATTATATTTTTATCGTAGTATTCCCATCCAGACATTTCATTATCCGGAAAGATTTTTCCATCAGATCGAAATTCGATTGCATTCTGTTTTTCTGGAATCTCATTCTTAAATCCTAAGAACCCCTTTTTGTATTGTCCTGCAATAGAATCAATATTTCCTTCTGTTAATGGTG
>JARRKU010000025.1:0-29194 GCA_037387725.1 Desulfobacteraceae bacterium | reverse complement strand
ATTTTGAAGCGGCTGAAGAAACCAGCACAGTGGATTTGGATATCCTGGAGCTGGCCATATGGGAGTGCCGGGTCAAGAGCGACGGCGAATGGCAGGTTTGTGCTTTTCATGTCGATCCGGCAAAGGAATCGATGAAGATTTTCCTGAACTCCCCGCTCAATGGCCATTTTCAGCTGCAGGTGGCATATGAAGGCAAGATCAACAACCGGATGGCCGGATTCTATCGCAGCGCTTACGAAAAGGACGGGCAAACCCGCCACATTGCCGTCACCCAGTTCCAGGAGAGTTCCGCGCGCCAGGCGTTTCCCTGTATGGATCACCCCCTTTACAAAGCCACCTTCGACCTGGTTTTGACCGTGCCGGATCATCTTCAGGCCATCGCCAACACCGCCATCGTCAGGGAGGAGAAGGGCTCGGACGACATGAAGCAGGTGTTTTTCGAACGCACACCGGTGATGTCGACCTATCTGGTCTTCTTCAGTGTGGGTGAATTCGAACTATTCCAGGACAACCTGGACCAGAGGGTCAGGGTCGCCGCCCTGCCCGGGTTGGGCCATACCACCGGTTTGGGGTTGGAATTCGGTCGCAAGGCGCTGCAGTTTTGCGAGGCATACTATGGTATCGCCTATCCGCTATCCAAGATGGATCTGATCGCTGTCCCGGATTTTGCGTTCGGCGCCATGGAAAACTGGGGCGCCATCACCTTCCGGGAGAACCTGCTGCTCCATTTTCCGGAGACCACTTCCGCCGAAGGGGTGGAGCGTATCTGCGAAGTGATCGCCCATGAGATCGCCCACCAATGGTTCGGCAACCTTGTCACACCGGCCGATTGGAAGTATTTGTGGCTCAATGAGAGTTTTGCCACTTATTTCGGTTACGGGGTGGTGGCCCATACCCATCCGGACTGGGGTACCTGGGACCAGTTTCTCCACGTCCAGACCTCATCGGCCATGGTCCGGGACGCCCTGGTCGCCACATTTCCCATTGAGATCCCCGGCGGAGCGCATGTGGTGATCAATTCCAGCACAGCCCCCATCATTTACAACAAAGGGGCCAGCATGCTGCGCATGATCGAGGGGTATATCGGCAAAGAGCGCTATCAAAAAGGGGTGCAGACCTATCTGGACCGCCACACCTACGGGTGCGCTGAAAGTCACCATCTGTGGGAGGCTTTCGAGGCGGCATCCTCTGTCCCCGTCACGGCCATGGTGCAGAATTGGGTGGGGCAGCCCGGTTATCCCCTGATTACGGCCAAACGCCACGGCGATGGGCTCTCGTTGGACCAGCACCGGTTTACCTATCTGCCCCAGTCTTTCGAGCAGACCTGGATGGTGCCCATTGTGCTGACCACCTGGAAGCATTCGGGGGAGCATACGGAGCAGTCGGTCATTATGGATGAAGCGACCATGACCGTGCCTTTGCCGCCAGATACCGTCGCGTATAAGCTCAACGCAGGACAGACCGGTTTTTACCGGGTGCACTACGATGACGGGGACAATATGGCCGCCCTCGGAGATCTGGTGCGCAGTGGCGGCCTCTCCTATACAGACCGGTGGGGGCTCCAGAACGATTTTTATGCCCTGGTGCGGGCCGGTCGTTTTTCCCTGGATGATTATATCGATTTTATCGCTGCTTACGAGACGGAATCGGCCTATCTCCCCCTGGTGAGTATCGTCTCGAACCTGCAGCACGCCTGCGGCGTTGTGCCGGAGGAGCGGCGCAGCCACATCGGGAAGGTCGGGTGCGCCATTGCAGACCGGGTCCTAGCGCGGATCGGTATGACGCCCGAACCGGAAGAGCCCCACACCCGGGCGGCCCTGCGCAATCAACTGCTCTTTCAGGCAGCGGCCTGGGGCAGTACTTCCGCTGCGGACTTTGCAGTGGATGCATTTGAGAAGATGATCGCCGGAGAGGGGGTTCCCGCCGATATCGCCCGCAGCGTGATGCAGGTGGGGGCGCTGAAAAAAGGAGAGGCGGCCCTGAAATGGTTCAAACAACGCTTCGCCGACTCTCCCAGCGAACATGAGCGGATGAATATTCTGGCCGGTATGGTCGCATTTGATCAATGGGAACTGGTGGAAGCGGCACTGGCCTTTTCCCTTGAATCCGTTCCGCCGCGCAACCAGTTCATGCCCATTGCTGCTGCCGGCAGCAATCCGGTGGCTGCCCCTCATTTGTGGGCCTGGTACCGGTCCCATCTTTCCGATCTGGAGGCCTTTCATCCCCTGCTTTACGAGCGGGTGATCACCGGCATCGTGCCTTTGGGCGGCCTGGGAAATGAAGAGGATGTCCGCACCTTCTTCGATGCCTATCTCGAGGCCCGACCCCAACTCAAGGATGCGGTGGAGCTGGCCGAGGAGTATATGGCGATCAATGCCAGATTGAGAGCCAGCTGAGGCACCGGACTTTACGGAAAGGCCTTCTTCGATGTCAACGCATGGGGGGTGTCATGGATCAGGACGCCGTCGATTCGAAAGCGTTGGGTGGGATGGCGCCCCTGGATCTTGGCCAGTTCACGGCGGCAGATATTCTCCTCCTCGATGGCCTGGGCTCCGGAATCAAAGTAGCGCCAGGTGCCATTCATCATGTGTTTGGCATGGGCCAATTCGTGGTAGAGGTTTTGAACCGCCGAATATTCGATCGGTTCCTGTCGCCCGATGCAGCCATGGCGTCCATATGATTTCGGGGTCAGGTGCTGCGCTTGCGCAGCGCTGTGACGGTTTCGCCGCCGATGCCCCAGTTGTCGGTGTTCACCTCGTCGATGACCACCACGGTGGTGGCCGGGTTTTTGTCGAGCACATCCACCAATAGCTGGGTGGCGCCCTGGATCAACCGGGACTTTTGATCTTTGGTGACCTTTTCGTCGGTGATTCTGATATTAACATATGGCATGGCAGTTCTCCTGCGTCTATTTAAAAGGTTTGGGTTTACTTGAGTCCTAACGCTTTGTATTGTATTAAGAATATATCATGAATCGAGTGTTGTAATCCCTTGGCCGGATCATCGCGGCCATTTATGAAGGGCGGATAATGGAAGCATCGGATCAAAACTGCGTGCTGGTGATCGAAGATGACCCCAACACCGCCAATCTGGTGGTCCTCTACCTGGAAAGGGATGGGTTCAAGGCCCTGCAGGCCAATGACGGCGCCACGGGACTGGGGTTGGCGGAAAAATATCGGCCCGATCTGGTGGTGCTGGATATCATGCTTCCCAAAATGGATGGGTGGGAAGTGTGCCGCCGATTGCGCAAAATATCTGAAGTGCCGGTGATCATGCTGACCGCCAGAGGCGAAGAGATCGATCGGGTATCGGGATTGACGCTGGGGGCCGACGATTACGTGGTCAAGCCGTTCAGCCCTCGGGAGCTGGTGGCCAGGATCAAGGCGGTCCTGCGGCGCACGCACCCGCCGGCAAAAAAGACGAAACGGATGCTGCACCAGGGAGATGTGCGCCTCGACCTGGACAAACGCCGTCTCCGCGTAAAGGATCGCCCCGTAGAATTAACGCCCCATGAATATGCCTTGCTCGAAGCGCTGATGGCGGCCCCGGGCCGCACCTTCAGCCGGGACGAGCTGCTGAACCGGCTCTATCCCCAGGGGGAGGCCGTGGTCATTGAACGGGTGGTCGATGTCCATATCGGCAAACTCAGACAAAAGATTGAAGCCAATCCCTCAAAGCCCCGCTATATCTACACCGTACGGGGCATGGGATACCGGTTCGCCGACGGGAGCTTGTGATGAACCGTCTGATCTTTAAATTGCTGGCCATCAACCTGGTGGTGATCGGTTTCGTCATGGCCGTCATGTGGCTGGCCGTCAATACCCTGGCCGCCGGCTATTTCGTCACCTTGATGGAAAAATACCATATCTCCCCGGAGCCCGCCCATGAGATGTTCGTCAACTCGATCCACCGCTACCTGATTTGGGCCTGCCTGGCCGCCTTGGTTCTGGCGGTATTGCTGAGTTTTGTCTTGATGCGGCGCGTTCTGGCCCCGTTGAGCCGAATGACAAAGACCACCCGTGATATCGCCGCCGGTGATTTTTCATCGCGGGTTCCCGCGGTGAGTCAGGATGAAGTGGGCCAGCTTGCCCATGCTTTCAACCGCATGGCGGCCGGCCTGGAAAAACTTGAGAACCTCCGGCGCAACCTGATGATAGACGTGGCCCACGAGCTGCGCACGCCGTTGACCAATATCCGCGGATATCTGGAAGCCCTGGATGATGATGTGGTGCCGCCGTCGACCGAGACCTTCGACCTGCTCCAGCATGAGTCCCAGCGCCTGGCCCAATTGGTAGAAGATGTTCTCCAAATGGCGCGCGCCGACGCCGCCCACGGCCATTTGGTCAAGGAGGCGGTGGACATGGCGGCACTGGTCCGCCAGGTGGTGGCGCCTTTTGCCGGTCGGTTCAAGGAAAAGGGGGTGGACGTTAGAGTAAATGTCGCCAATTCATTGGAGCCGGTCCATGCCGATCTGGACCGCATTGTCAGGGTTCTTCGCAATCTAACGGATAACGCGGCCCGCTACACCCCAGTGCAGGGAATTCTGGAGATCGGTATGGGGAAAGCCGATGGACATCTCCGGGTCACCTTTCGCAACAGCGTGGAAACCGTGGATCAAGAGGATCTGCCCTATCTATTTGAAAGATTCTATCGCAGTGAAAAATCCCGCTCCCGGGAACACGGCGGTGCCGGAATCGGCCTGGCCATTGTAAAGGAGCTGGTCAAGGCCCACGACGGTCGGGTGGGGGCGGAATTGGATGAGGGGTTTATTGAAATCTGGTTCTCCCTGCCCTTTGACGCGCATCGCAGCGACCCGTAACCCCCATAAAAACATAAGAATATCGAACAAGGAATGTCGAATGTCGAATGTCGAAGTGTGGATTCGCTACGCTCTGCCATTCATAGTTAAGTATAAATGACAAAATTCCTTACTTCGACATTCTGCGGTTCCTTGTTCGATATTCGATATTCCCATGGTTCCTTGTTCGATATTCTGCGGTTCTCAGTCCGGATCTTTACATAATCTTTACAGGACTGTTAAGACATTCTTAAATTGCGGTCTTAGTATGATTTCGAAGACAAAAGTTCAATCTGTTGGAGGTGTTCTATGAGAACCGCAATTATCATTATATTGGCTTTGGCTGTTTTGTTTGTCGGAATTCAGCAGGTCTTAAGCAAAGACGCGATGGTGGATAAATTCATGCCGGCCGACCTGCCGAAAGGAACGCAGACAGCCGTGTTCGCCGGTGGATGCTTCTGGTGCACGGAATCAGATTTTGAGCACGTGGACGGCGTGATTGAAGCGGTTTCCGGCTATACCGGCGGTCATGTGGAAAATCCGACCTATAAACAGGTCTCAAATGGGAGCACCGGCCACGTTGAGTCGGTCAAGGTGTATTATGACCCCAAAAAAATATCCTATGAAGCGCTGTTGGATGTTTTTTGGCGAAAGGTCAACCCCACCGATGCCGGCGGGCAGTTTGTGGACCGCGGTGACCAGTACCGCAGCGTGATTTTTTATGGCGATGACCATGAACGCCAGCTGGCTGAAGCTTCCAAGGCACAGCTGGCCGCTTCCGGTGTTTTCGACAGGCCTGTTGTTACGGATATTCTCCCCCTTGGGCCGTTTTATCCCGCAGAAGACTATCACCAGGATTACTACAAGAAGAATCCTATCCGGTATAAGTGGTATCGTTCAGGCTCCGGACGGGATCAATTTCTGGAAAAGACCTGGGCCAACCGGCCCAAGAAAATGAACAAAAAGGAGAAGACCATGGGCAATTCGGACGCCAAACCCATGATGGACAAGGAAAAAACCATGGCAGGTTCGGCAGCCGATCCTGTCTACGACATCCCCAGTGATGATGAGCTCCGCCGGCGATTAACTCCCCTGCAATATCAAGTCGTCCGAGAGAACGGTACGGAACGTCCTTTTAATAATACTTACTGGGATAACCACAAAGATGGCATCTATGTGGACGTTGTCTCGGGAGAGCCGCTTTTCAGCTCCACCGACAAATTTGAATCCGGTACGGGCTGGCCCAGCTTTACCCGACCACTGGTGGCAGACCATGTTGTTGAAAAAACCGATCAGAGTTTCTTCATGGTGCGCACCGAGGTGCGCAGCAAATACGGCGATTCCCACCTGGGGCATGTGTTCAACGACGGCCCTGCCCCCACTGGATTACGCTATTGTATCAACTCCGCCGCACTGCGCTTTGTACCCAAAGACGATCTGGAAAAAGAAGGCTATGGCCAGTATGCGAAGCTGTTTAAATAGTATGCGGTGGCGAAGAAGGCTGGGTTTTTATCAGATATGATAGGATGGACATCATGAAAAAGATTCTGCTGTTGCTTTCCACCGGGCTGTTTGTTATCGGCCTATGGACGTCCGTCACCGTCGTCCAATCGGCCGATTCAGCCCAAGTCGTCTTCTATGTCGCCTGATATGATGTGGGCAAAGCAGCCCTGGACGGGCTGCCCGGTGTTCACAAAGTTACCCGCGGATGGCATAAATTTCGGGAAATCAATACGGTGGATTATGATCCCGCCTTGATCACGGTGGAAGAGATGATTTCGGCCCTTAAACAGGCCGGCACCTTCAACGGTGTCGCCGATTGACCGGCTCTGGGGTACCCTGTCATCCAAAAATAATATGTTGGTAAAAGCTTGCAGTCGCCGGGGTGCCGAATGTAATAAGTTTGATTTAGAGACGGTCCACCCAAGAAAAGTGCAAACGCTGCTTTATTGACTTTTTTTATAGCATGGTCCTATAGTCCGTTCCCAAAGGTATTCGGGCCGGTAACGATGAAAACTGGGAGGAAACAAAGATGAAGGTCGTTAGCAAGTATATCCCCTGGCCGCTGGCACTGTTTATATCCCTTGGGGTATTCATACCTTCCCTGTTTTTCAAGTTCACCGGCGCAGCAGAATCGCGCCATATTTTTGTAACTGTGGGCGAATTCCTCGGTATCGGTATTTTCGAACCCTATGGTCGGTTTCTTATCGGAACGGCTGAATTGATCGCGTCCGTATTACTGCTCATCCCGCGGTTCCAGATTTACGGCGCCGTTATCACCATCGGCGTTCTGAGCGGTGCGATATTTTTTCATTTGTTCACACCCTTGGGGGTAGTGGTGCGATGGACCGAAAACGGCATGGCGCAACAGGATGCAACGCTTTTTATGCTGGCTGTCGCCAGCGTCATCGCCGCCTTGGCCATCATCTGGTTTCGGCGTCAAGAATTGTCGCGGCTTTTAGAATCGAAATAGCAACTACATATAGCTACTGGAGCAGGTTTTGAAAAACGAGAAGCAGCTGATCTTGGAAAAAGTATTTGATTTGGTGAAACAGCAGATGATCTCCAACACCGGGAATGCAGACAAACCCGTCGTCCGATATTTGTCGGCCGATGCCCTGAAAGAGGAGATCGATCTATCCTTGCCGGATGAGGGCGTTTCCGGTGATGCCTTGTTCAAGGATATTGAAACCTACCTCCAATACAGTGTGGATACCGGCAACCGCCAGTTTGTCAACCAGCTTTACGCAGGGCCCAATTTTCCAGCTTTCGTGGGTGAGATCATTACTGCTCTGACCAACACCAGCATGTATACGTACGAGGTCGCACCGGTTGCGACACTGATCGAAATGGCCCTCATTGGAAAACTGAACCAAGTGGTGGGGTTTGAGCACGGCGACGGCACCTTTCTTACCGGCGGCAGCAATGCCAATTTGATCGCCATGTTCACTGCCCGCAATAAGGCCCGTCCCGAGATCAAAACAAAAGGGGCGTCCGGATGTGCCCGGCTCACCGCATTTGTTTCCGAACAATCTCATTACTCCTTTGACACTGCGGCCAATCTGCTGGGTATCGGATCTGATCAAGTCTGTAAAATCTCCACTGATCAAAACGGTTGCATGCAGCCCGATGCCCTGGATGCGGCCATTCAGGAATCCCTTCGCCAAGGTGCGACACCCTTTTTTATCGGCGCCACCGCAGGCACAACGCTGCTGGGGGCTTATGACCCCATCGAAGAGATTGCGGCAGTGGCGGAAAAGCACAACGTATGGGTCCATGTGGACGGCGCCTTTGGGGGACCGGTGATTCTGAGCCGGAAGCACCGGAAACTGCTCAAGGGGCTCGACCGGGTCGATTCCTTTACCATGGATCCGCACAAGCTGATGAACATTCCCCTGATGTGCTCGGTGCTGCTGGTGAAGGAGAAGGGGCGCCTGATGCACAACCTTACCGACCTGGATACCCAGTATCTTTACCATGGCAACGATACCGCTTGTTATGATCTTGGAAAAACGTCCATTCAATGCGGGCGCCGGGTTGATGCGCTCAAGCTGTGGCTGGCATGGCGCTATTTCGGTGATAAGGGATATGCCGCGCGTATGGACAAGCAGATGGATCTGGCACAGTACGCCAAAGCCAAAGTGGAGGAGAGTCCCCGGCTGGAACTTCTCGCACAACCCCAATCGGTGGCCGTTTGCTTCCGCTACCGGAACCGGAACGGCGTAGAAGTGGATGATTTCAACCTTGAGCTGCGGGAGAGAATGCGCAAGACCGGTAAGGCCCTGATTAATTATGGTTATTGGAACGGGAACCTTTCGCTGCGCTATGTGGCGGCCAGTCCCGATGCCGAATTTGAGGATATTGACACATTATTTGAGCATATTCTTGATACTGCCAAACACTTGGAAGAGGAGTAAGCACCCATGACGAAAGAATCTTCAGCAATGGAACCGAGAGCCGATTTGCAGACTGCCCAGAACAGGATGTTTCCTTTTGTGGAGGAGGCGTTGCGCCGGAGCGAAAAAGCAGGGGATGTCTCCAACCTTCTTGGGAATCCGGCCGCCTTGAAGGAGAAGCATGAAGCGGTGCGCCAACAGCTTTTTGATCTGCTCTGCCTGCCAGCGGGCGAGCGAGACAGATGGCATATGGGAATTGCCGATTCAGGCAAGCGAACCATCGAACTGCTGGTCAATTTTCTCTGCCCCGACCAAACGGGCCGCAATGCCATCGTCAACACGGAGAACTACGTGGGTTTCAATAAATTCTCCGCGGCTAAATCATTGGAGAAACAAAAAGGTGTCGCCTTCGAAACACCCTTCAACATAGCGTTGGGAAGCGCATTGACCGTAAATGCCAATGCGGAAGTTGAAAAACTGGAGCAGTATTTCAAGGAAAACCGATTCGACACTTTGTGGGTCTCCTGGAACAGCACCTCCACCGGGATCCGCGAAAGGATCGGACAGATTGTCCACCGCCGCAACGCCGCCCGCAGCAAGACCCTCATCGTCGCCGATGCCGCATCGCTAAGGTTGTTTTCCAACGATTGGAACGAATCCATGGCCGAAACCCTGCCGGATGTTTTTTTCTTTTCCCTGAGAAAACAGGGCCTGCCGTATGACGGTCCCAACGATGAATTCCACCAGGCGCAGAATTCGGGCTCCCTGATCATCTTCAATGACCACGCCCTGAAACGTTCGGAATCGATTAGCGCCGGTACGATATATGATAGTCCCACTTTTGCGGAATATGTGGATGGCCGGGTCACCTCGGGTGAGCAGCGCGCCAATCATGTCCGCCACCTTTTGAAACTCGACAGCGCCCTGACCTACTTTTTGGGCGACGACAGAGAGCGCCTGGCAGCCCTTGATACGGCCCGCAAGGCGGCCCAATCCAAGATCCGGGGTGCCTTTGTTGAAAATGGGAACAGTACCGTTTCCAGGTTTTCCCTTTTTTCAGACCCCGATGCCCAATCCGACAGTGCCTACATCTTGAAGGTACCTGAATCCACCAGTGCCAAAAAGGTCATCACCCGCCTGAAAGAGGACGGTGTGTTCATTTCGGCCTGCATGCATCCCAAAATGGACGGTCAGCGCTATGTCCGTTTCGCATTTTATCCAGGCAATACCACCGAGGAGGTCGACTGCCTGCTCGAAGGGATCAAGTCGCTGACATAACGGTCCGTCGCAATCCGGAAACCTTTTTTCGCCATATTTTTTATGCAGTGGGGTTGACAAGAACGAACGTTCGTTCTATTTTGCGTATTATGACAAAAGGCGAAGATACCAAACTAAAGATTCTGGAGATCGGATTGGACATGGCCAGCCAGGTGGGACTTGAATTTGTGACCATCGGCGCATTGGCCAAAGCCACCCGGATGTCCAAAAGCGGCTTGTTTGCCCACTTCCAATCCAAGGAAAACCTGCAAAACGACATCCTCAGGTACGCGGGCCAGCTTTTTTCAGAGGGCGTTGTGGTGCCGGCATTGCGGACAGATGCGGGCATCCCCAGGATTCGGGCTTTGGTCCGCAATTGGGTGGAGTGGACCTCCAGACTTTCCGGTGGTTGTATCTTCGTTCAGGCCAGCAATGATTTCAAAGACCGTCCGGGGACAGTGCGCGAATTCTTGATGCTGCAGCAGGAGGCGTGGATCGACTGCTTGCGGCGCATCGCCCAGTCGGCAGTCAGAGCGGGGGATTTTCGGAAGGATATCGATCTCGACCAGTTTGCATTTGAAATGTATTCCCTTCTTCTGGGGTTCCATCTCTATTACACATTGCTGAAAAACGAGGATATCGAACAACGGCAGCAGGCTGCGCTGGAAGCGCTGATTCAGCGATATCAGCCGTAGCCGGTACCGGCGGACTGTCAGATCTATCGCCCAATCACATCCCATCATTACAAAGAAAAGGTGGACGCGATGCAGGATTATTATTTTAACATGGAGATAAATAGCACGAACGTTCGTCATAAAAAAGTGCGACAAATCGCTACCGCGTCATTGTTGAACCTGATGTGGGCCATGGCGCCCGGATTGACACGGCGGTTGCTCTTGAAATTGTTCTTTTCGCCCAAACGGTATCAGACCAATACGGAGGAAGAGGCGATCGTATCCAAGGGCCGTCCCTTTCAATTCAGGGTTCATGAAAAGACCATTCACGGCTGGCGCTGGGGAAGGGGACCCGAGGTGCTGCTCTTCCATGGATGGAACGGTCGCGGCATTCAACTCCACAGCTTTATCGAACCGCTGACGGCGTCGGGATACACGGCGGTTGCCATCGACGGTCCGGCCCATGGCGCCTCCAGCGGGAAAGTCACCAGTTATTTTGAGTTTACCGATGTACTGCGAAAGTTCCTGACAGAAGAACGGGAGGCTCGGGTACAAGGAATCATCGCCCACTCCTTCGGTGCTGCGGCTGCCATCAATGCCCTGACCAAGGAGAAAATGGCGGTTAAAACCGTCTGCATTGCACCGGTGCTGCGGTTGCAGGAGCTCTTGTGCAGCGCTCTCGATCACTATGGGATACCGCAGCGGCTTTACCATTGCCTGATTCGTGAGTTCGAGGCGCGCTATGGATATCATCTGGACCAGGACAATCCCCATCGACTGCTGAAATCATTATCCGGTCCGTTGCTGATTGTGCACGATGTCCGGGATAGAACGGTTCCTTACAGGGATTCAGCGCACCAGGCCCAGGCGCTGGAGCAAATCGGGTTGTGGCCCACAGAGGGGTTGGGGCACAATCGGATCCTGCACGATGGAGCGGTGGTCGCGCAGTGCATGGCGTATTTGAAGGGGTAGCGCCGCTGCCATGAAACACTCAAACAGAAGTAAAGGGAGCAGCCATGAATACTTTGGATACTTTATTGAAAGACTATGCCGCATCCGATGACGAGCGGCGACTTTCGATGTTCCTTACCCATCGGGACCTGAGGCGGGCGTTCGTCACCATCGATGCAGCCGAATGGCGCAAGGCAAAGATGAAGGCCGCGCCGCCGGAACCCGTGTCCAGGCCGGAAACAGTACTTCATCGGGCGGCCGGATACTGTTGGGGGTGGCTCCGATACGGCCGTTCACTTCGGTAGCGATGACGCCGCGCTGTAGAGGTGATGGGCTTTAACTTCCCTTTTTTGCCTGATTTTCAGTCGCAGGGGATTTGGCCGGCAACAGTTTGTCAATGCTCTTTTCAAAGTTCTCCACACGGGTCTTGTGCAGGATGAACGCATAGGCGCTACCTGAGGCGGCGGCCGGGAATTCAATGCTTTCCTGATTTTCTTTGTCGTAGAGCGACAGATAGTGGGTCGATTGATCGCTCTTCAACGTAACGGTCCAAAGCGGGGCCTTGAGCCCTTCTTTGGCATCGTCAGCCAGGTAATCGTCGCATTTGAGATCTGCAAAGTGTGCGATAAGCCGGTCCACATCGGCCGTCTTGACAGGGTTGCCGTCGCTGTCCACCCACTCGAATTCAGGCCCGGGCGCTTCAGCCGCCTTGCTGTCAGCTGACGCTTCTTTCTCTTCCTTTACCTTCTCTTTTCGGGTAAAGGTGGCCGATTGATCACCCCGGTTCAGGGTTACGACAACAATGTCGCTTTTTTCGAATTTGAGGACCGTCTCATCCCGCAATTCATCGATGGTATGGCCAAAGGTGACATCGATACTCCCGCGGGCATGGTAGACATTGGGGTTGCCGGCCAGAGTGACAAAGGTGTGCTGTTGGGTGGGCGCACGTCGCCCGACGAAAAAATCGCGAACCTTTTCCTTGCCGGCAAAGGCCTCCACGTGAAGCTTCTGCTCCTCGCCAAGCCCATAGCGTTCGTAGCTCTTGGACTCGGATACCAGGGCGGTGAGGGTCAGACCGGCAGCCGACCGCACCATATTGCTGACTTTGATGCTGTCGGCGGCATAGGCTTTGGGCCCGACGACCCATTGCTCATCCGCTTTACGCAATTCGATGCGCTTTTGGTTTTTGGTGACCACCAGCCGGTTGATTTGGTTGTTTTCCACTGCATCGAGCCGGGGGATTTCATAGGAAGTCTGGTCGTCGGTACGCAGGAAAAGATAAGCGGCCAAGGCAACGATGACCAGCAACAGGATAGCATATTCTTTCTTCAATTTCATGGGGACCTCGAACCTAATTTGCTTCTGTTTGGAATTGGTGCTGAATCATCTTGCGACGGGTATGGCGCCTGGCCCAGACAATGAGCCCGAAGGCGATGACCAGCAGCGGCAATCCGATGATGTTGATGACCTTTATAATGGACTTTGTCATCGACGAGGTTTCATGCAATGGATTGAATTGTTGCACTTTGCTTCGCATGGCTGCAATCGACTCCCGGTCATTGAGGGCATCGATCATATTGAGGATGAACATGGAATTGGTGGAACGTCCCTGATCATCCAACAGTTGATCCTTGAGCAGTTCAGATGAAGCCATGACGAATATCTTGGCCGGGGGGCTTTTGGCGCGAAAGGCCCCTTTTTCGGAAATGTCGGACAAGTCGGGCCTTTCCTCCGGAGACGGTTTGATTTCTTCTCCCTCTTTGGGCT
This sequence comes from Desulfobacteraceae bacterium, assembly GCA_037387725.1. Classification (GTDB taxonomy): domain Bacteria; phylum Desulfobacterota; class Desulfobacteria; order Desulfobacterales; family Desulfosarcinaceae; genus JARRKU01. The sequence continues at coordinate 15,851 of JARRKU010000025.1, read as the reverse complement.
TCTCCGGCATGGGTTTGCCTTCGAAATAACTGCCAAAGGATCCTTCCAGCAAGTAGGCCAGCGGTCGGCTGGCCATCTCCGTATCATTGGCCGGCGGGCTGATGAATTGGGGATTCAACATGATGCGGTCGCGCATCTCCCAGGAGCGGTCTGAAGAGGCAAAGAGCTGGTAAGCGGTAATGCCTTGGGCGTCCAATCGTTTCTGGACCAGTTCCAGCGGTGAGATTTTGACGGCGACCAATCCCTTGATGTTGCGAATGTAATCCAGCTCTTTATTGATATGTTCGCTTTGAATGATGGGTGCAAAGTAGATGGGCTGCTCTCCACCGCCTTGTTGCGGCGGCCGGCGCTGTTTATAAGCATTTTCATCCAGGACCACTGATTTTTTTATGCGTACCCCATAATAGTTCAGCAATTTTTCGAGGCCGGTGTCCAAGGGGACATAGCTGAATTGTTGAGCGGCCATGAACGGTTGTTGACCGGCCGGACGCGCCTGCTTGAAGGCATCGACAAAAATGGCGAGGTTGGTGCCGCGCATCAAGGCCTGGTCAATCTGGTAGAGGGCATAGTCGGACATCTTCTCCGTCGGTCTTGCGATGATCAGGCATTTGAGGCCGTCGGGAATACCCTTCTCATCCAGGTCAATGCGCTTGAGGTTGTAGTTCCGATTTATCAAAGCGCTGAATCGTGACAGGCTCTCTTCATTTCGAGGGGCCATGGGGCCGAGACTGCCTGTTGAAAGCGTTCCATAGCCTCCCAGGTAGCCGATGTCCTGATTAATGTTGGTCAGCCGGTCCAAGTTGACATTGATCTCTTCTTCCACTGCCGCCATGTCGGCCAATTGATACTGGGTTCCGAAAATCGGCAGACGCAGGACCTGCAGAAGGGGGATCACGCGGACTTTATCCTTGTATTGCATCAACAACCCGATGAGGCCGCTACCGGCATCGATCCCGGCTTTGTCGATCTTCGGCCAATTGATCTCCATGATATCGAGTTTTTCGATCTGCGCTGCCTTGTCCGGCGAAGTGGTTGGATCGATGCGGGCGAAATCCAGTTTGTTGTAGGTCTTTGGATTAATTTTTTCCACAATCTGTTTGATCTGGTCAGCGTACCCTTCAAGCTGGTCCAGTCCCATGTAAGGGGCCACCTTATAGATTGAGGACGAAAGCACCAACCGGACTTTTACTTTGTCTTCCAATGCCAGCAGCGCGCTTACTTTGTTGTTGAGTTTCTGGATGGCGGTGGTGAGTTTGTACTCCAACCCATCTGTGGAGGTCAGCGCGGGAATCCGTTCGATAATGTCGCCGTGGATCAGCACCAGTCCCATGAAGGCCCTTTTGAATTTGACCTCGTCTTGTTCGATCATCTGGATCTGGACGGGGCTGATGCCATAGTCCCGCGCCCTTTGCTGGTTATCGTCGGTGTCTGCGCTGCCGATGCCGCCAGACTCCGGATTGACATCATAGAAGCGGTAATTGAAATACTTGTTGGCGTGCAGGCTGTACTCTTTGAGCATGTCCCGCAGGTACTGCTCGGTGTTGTTGTGCGGCGCGGGCAGGTCTTTGGTAAAGAAGACCTCTATGGTGAGCGGCTCGGTCAGGGTGGAGACCACCTGTTTGCTGACAGCCGACAGCGAATATACGTGATTTTTCGTCAGATCCCCTCTGAAATAGAGGGTCACGCCGGCCACGTTCAGCAGGACGATCACCACCAGATACAAAAACAATTTGATATATTTGCTGCGGCTTTTGTCTACAGTGCTCATTGCAGAATTCCTTTGCTATTTTTCCTGCATCACCAGGTGGGTGGCATAGAGCCCCAAGAAGATAATGCTGATGAAGTAAAGCAGGTCGCGGGTGTCCACGATTCCCTTGGCGATGTTGTTAAAATGAACGCCTGAGCTTAAAAAGCTTACCACCGGCACGATTGCCTCGGGAATAAAGAAGAGCAATAAGCCGATGACGTACAGCGTCAAGCAGATCAGCATGCCCAGGATCAAGGCAATAATCTGGTTGCGGGTAAGCGATGAGGTGAAAAGACCGATGGCCACGTAAGCGGCCCCCAGAAGAAGGGCACCGATGTAGGAACCGATCACCACGCCCCAATCCAGATCCCCCAGGAAACTGATGCAGAATGGATAGCTGAAGGTGGGGACCAGGATGGCAGCGACAAAAGCCACTCCGGCCAGGAATTTTCCCATGATGATGTCCCGGAACGTCACCGGCAGGGTGAGAAGGATTTCGTAGGAGCCCACATTGAGTTCTTCCGAAAACAGCCGCATGGTGATGGCCGGAACCACCAGCGCGAACATCCATGGCAGCCGCTCGAAAAAGCGCCTCAGGTCCACCTGTCCGAGTGCGAAAAAGTCGATAAAAAAGAGCACTCCGACGGCAAAAAGAAAGATGGCGATCACAATATAGGCAATGGGCGATATAAAATAGTCTTTAAACTCTTTTTTGAAGATGAGCAGAGCCTGATGCATATCAATTCTCCTGGGTCAATTCGCGGAATATGGATTCCAGGGTTTTCGATTCCTGGTGGAAATCGATGAGCACCCAATCGGTCTCTTTCACGGCTGCGTAGATATCGGCCCTTGGATCGAGATGGGGCGAGGCATCGATGACGATCCGCAGCCGGGAAGGGTCGTCGCCGGGTGCTTGCTCCAGATTTTCGATCCCGCGGATATCGGCTAGACGGGACTGGACGGCGTCAAAATCGGCCTGGACCAGTTCCATACGGATCCTGCCGGCTTGTGCATTGTCGGCTTTGATTTCTTCGGTGCTGCCGTCGGCGATAATCCTGCCTTTGTTGATGATAACGATGCGGTCGCAGGTGGCCTCGGCCTCGCTGAGAATATGCGTTGACAGGATGACCGTTTTTTCCTCACCGATTTTTCGGATGATCTCCCTGATTTCCACGATCTGATTCGGATCCAGTCCTGAAGTGGGTTCATCGAGAATCAGGATTTCAGGATCGCTCATCATGGCATGGGCCAGTCCAACCCGCTGCTTGAGGCCTTTGGAAAGGGTCTCGATGGTTTTGTGCATGATGCCCCGCAGTCCGCACATCTTGGCCAAATCGCGCAAGCGCCTCTCTTTGGCGTCGCCGTTGAGGCCCCTGATTCTGGCCACATGATCCAGATAATCGTACACCAGCATGCCTCGATAAAGCGGAGCGGATTCCGGAAGGTAGCCGATCAGGTGCTTGATGGCCAGCGGATCTTTATGGACCGACAAGTCCTTGATGCGGATATCTCCTGCCGAGGGGCTGAAGTATCCCGTCAGCATGCGCAAAGTTGTGGTTTTCCCTGCTCCGTTGGGTCCCAATAGCCCGATAATCTCTCCCTTTTCAATATCGAGGTTGATTTGATCCACCGCGCAAAAGTCATCGTAAAATTTGGTTAGGTTTTCAACATGGATCATATATTATCTCCCAAATGTGAAGTTCAGGCGATTCAGTTTGAATCTGTTCAGACCTTTAGCCCCAATGCCGTCGGCATGGTATCCGCAATCATGTTTTCAATTGGGTATTTTGCGTAACGAACATCATCTCTTTCGGCAATCACCTGATCACCTTATACGCTGGTCAGGATGGAAAACTTTTATTAGATCAGAATTTTCGGCCTGTCAACAGCCGGAGGCGGGATAACCTGAAACCACGGTCCCTGGATTCGAGAGGCTTTGCATTTGGGGCATTTGCTCGGGGCGGCAATACGTTTGCGGTCCTTGAAGGTGAATCGGCACCCGTCACAATAGGCGGGCGTCACCTGCCATGTCATGCCTTGGGCGGTTGCGGTTTTAGCCACATGGGGCAGGTGGTCGTTGACCTCTTTTTCGCTGATCCGCAACGCTTGGGAAAGGTCCCGCTTGTCCATGGGGGAGGACTGCAGGATGGTGATCATCTGCTGCCGAAGCGTTTTCACAAAGGTCATCCGATCGATACAATTCGAAAATGGACTATAGATGATTGCCTATCCATAATATGACGCCTTTGATGCACGGCCTCAGTGTTCGAATGCACACTTCGAACGCCTCTATCGGGCCGCCATATGGATCTGCGATATCGTGGGCAGGCACCTGCGGATTGAATTCGCTGATTCGCCGCGGCGGATTCTGTCGCCACTTGAGCAATCCCTTGATATGTTGGCTGTGAGCCGCCTCCATGGTCAGGATCAAATCCGCTCCCCGAGCGGTATCTCTGGTGATTTGCCGGGCTCGATGCGCTTTGATATCAATGCCGTTGCGGGACATTGCCGCTATGGCATTGGGCTCGGCCTGGTTGCCATGAAGGGCGTGGGTGCCGGCAGAACCCACCTCAATATTTGTCTTTAAGCTCTCCGGTAAATAGTGCTGCAGCAGTCCGGCTGCCATTGGGCTGCGGCAGATATTACCGGTGCAAACCACAAGAATGCTGAACATCGTACTTTCTCTGCTATCTCTTTTTCGTTGTGATTCTGGACTGTAACAACCGCTTGTGCCTGTGTCAATCCATACGGCAGCCTCTCAGCAATTCTAACTGAGCAGTATGTCATACAGCAAGAAATCGATACCGAAAGCGATAGCGACCCTGACCCCGAGGCTAAAGCAAATTGGGGTCGGGGTCGCAATCGCTTTCGAAAAGAGGTCCAAGGCGCAAACATGGTTCGCGAAAAATTATCCAGCAGATGAACGAAACCGTGGACCGGTCCCTATGAATGACATTCATCTGAAATTGCTGGCAGCCTGTGATGCCGGGAGGGTGGACCACAGGCTGCTCAGTTCCTAAGGAGGTTTTCATCTAAGACGGCTATGATTTCAAGCTGAGACTGAACCGCTTGCCGAATGCGGGCAGATGGACAACCCGCCCGGTTTTCCATTTGATAACTTCATGCCATTTGAACAATTTGGCCAGTTTGGATCGTTTAAACCCGTGTGGGCCATGATTCATCTCTTTCAGCAGCAGGAAAGCTTCTCCATTGATTCTGCCCGGCAACCCGCCGGAGCGTTGATGGATACGGCAAATCTGTTCAGCTGTAAAAGGATTTTGCAGGACCAGCCCCGATGCCCTTAGCCGGTGTTTCAGATATTCGGCGGTCTGCTTTTCACTCAGCGGCGTCATGAATATTTTGTCGATCACCGATTTTGCCGGCAGCCAGCGGGAGATGTCAGCGAATCTTTCGCGAATATCCGGTTCTGAAAATAAAACAATGCTTTGAAATTTCCGTGACTCCGGCTTTGAAAACGCGGATCTCAACAGTTTTTTCAGCTCCGACGGCGTGAGTTGATGGGCATCGTCGATGATGAGGGAGGGCGGGTTTTCTTTAACGGAACGATAGGCTGCGCGGTTGTTCAGGTTTTGCCAGAGTCGCTCTGATTGACCCTGGCGTGATTTCAATTTGAATCGGCACGCCTGCCATTGATGACCGGTCATGGAGATGAATTCGTTCATCAAGGTCGTTTTTCCGCTGCCCCGCTCGCCTATCACGGTAATGAGGATGCTATGGCTACCCACCATCTGGTTTAAAAGGGACAATCTTTGTTGAATCAGCGGGAATCTGAAAAAGAAGGATTGGCTCCCATTGGAGGGGGGGCCCAGCCGGTCCAGACCGAGAATCGCCGGCAATGAAATCGTTGGCTTTTGGGTGGGTTGCGCTTTAGTCGCCATTTAGCGTTATCTCCCCCTAGCGGATGGGCCGGTTCAATATCGGCCGATGGGCATTGGTTGCGCCGCCAACAAATATACACGGCCGGGCATTTTTGTATACAGCCATGAAATTGGACTTGGCGACCATTTCTTTGACGGTTCGTTTTTTATCGGATGCCATGTTCATGTCGATGATCCTTTTGGTACTGTACTTTATCGGCCGCCTGATCTGCATGGAGAGAAGGTTCGAAGGCTGCGCGGCGTCTGGCTTTTGTGCCGAGTGAGATCAATCGATATCACGACCATATACACAGCAAGCTTTGTGCCATATGCATGGGAAATGACATGAATAACCCTATATCGGATATGATGGACTTTGCTGATCGGCGCTTGAAATTTTTCATTAGCTCCTTTATAAACAACTAGTACCCACGCAACTTGCCGCGAGACCCAGGAAGGCTGGACGGAAAACCACCTCGCCGGTCGGGGACCAGAATATAACGAATCGAGTGGCTGATTGTAACGACTCCCCCCGCCCACTCACGTGAAGTTTTCTCAGACAGGACGATACGGAGTGATCTATGGACGACTACCGCATTCTATTTGTCGATGACGATAAAGACATCCTTATGATGGTGGAGCAGTACCTCCAGATGCAGGGCTACGATATCACCACGGTGGATAGCGGTCTCAAAGCTTTGGATTTGATCCGTGAAGAAGATATTCATGTCATATTTACCGATTACAAAATGCCCGAATTCAATGGGCTGGAATTGCTGGCCGCCGTCAAGCAATTCAACCCCATGATCGAGGTGATCATCGTCACCGGATACGGTTCAATGGAATCCGCGGTTCAGGCCATGAAATTCGGCTGCTACGACTATCTACAAAAACCATTCAAACTGGATCATCTCAAACTGATCATCGATCGCATCATCGAGGAAAAGAAAGTCGAAGACAAGGCCGCCCTGATCCGCAAACGCTCCCGCGGGCGGTATAAATTCGAATCCATGATCGGCATCAGCGCTCCTATGCAGCAGGTGTATGAATTGATCGAAACGGTGGCCCAGCAGAACCCCATGGTGCTGATTCAGGGTGAAAGCGGTACGGGCAAAGAACTGGCGGCCCGCACCATCCATGACAAGAGTGACCGCCGGGAGATGCCGTTTGTGCCGGTTAATTGCGGCAGCATCACCGATGGTGTTCCTGAGAAAGAGATGATCGATCATGTCACGGCCCTGATCAAGAAAGTGGACGGCGGGACGATCTACCTGGACGAAATTGCCGATTTGGCGCCGGCATTGCGGCTCAGCCTGCTGCAGGCCATTGAAGCCGAACAAAAGAACAAAGGAATCAGCGCCAGGGTCGTGGCGGCCACCGGCAAAGAGATCAAGGATATTATCGACAGCGGGGCACTGAAAAAAGATCTCTTCGATCTGCTCAATGCAGTGGTTATCACCATGCCCCCGCTGAGAGAACGGCGCGAGGACATTTGCCTGCTGATTCACCATTTCCTCTACCAGATCTGCACCAAACAGGGAAAGCGCGTCATCAACATCTCACCCGAGGCGCTTGATATCCTGATGCGCTATCACTGGCCGGGCAACCTGATCCAGTTGCAGAACGTCATCGAGCGTGCTTTGGCCTTGGGGGTCGAGGATCTCATCGGTCCGGAAGACCTTCCCGCCGAGATTCAGACATTCAGTGAAATTTCGAAAATTACCTAGAAGGAGTGGGACGACACATCATCCTGATGCCCGATATCCTGCTCATCCAACCGCCCATCAGGGACTTTTATCTCACCGCCAAACGAACCCTGCCATATGGCCTGGCCAGCATTGCGGCAGTATTGCGCCAGGCCGGTTTCACCGTGGAAATCTGCGACGGACTGGCCACGTCCAAGAGCCGGGTTATTCCATGGCCGCAGCAGATGGCGTTCCTTGCGCCGTACTATGGTCGCGCTGATTGTTCCCCCTTTGGATTGTTTCACAACTACCGGCATTTTGGCTACAGCCTGGAACATTTGGCCCGCCATGCCAAAAGATCCGGTGCGCGATTGATCGGCATCTCCGCGCTCTTCACCGCATACAGCGATCTCGCCCTGGACACGGCGGCCGCCATCAGGAAGGCCTGCCCCGAAGTGCCCATTGTCATGGGCGGCCATCATCCCACGGCCATGCCCGAAGCGGTGATCGGCCATCCAGCCATTGACTATATTCTTCGGGGTGACGGCGAGGTGGGATTTCCCCTCCTGGCACGGGCCATCCTCCAGAACGCATCCCTGGACGGCATTCCCGGACTCGTACGCAATCGACCCGACGGCACCCTGGCCCTGGCCCCGCCGGCGAAGGTGGACGACCTGGATGCGCTGCCGGTCCCGGCTTTCGACCTCATCTCCTGGAGACACTACCGGAGGGGCGGCCGTGGAAGCCTGTCCATAACCGCCTCCCGCGGATGTCCGCTGCGCTGCACCTATTGCGCTGTCAATGCCGCCGGATACCACGGTTTCCGGCAGCGCAGCGTGGCATCTGTAATCGCAGAGCTGAAGGCGGCATTCGACACTGCGCCCATGGGATTCATCGATTTCGAGGACGAACATCTTGGCGCCGAAAAGCAGTGGGTTCTCTCCCTGTTGACCCGGGTCAGGGAAGCGTTTGGCCGATGGCAACCGGAACTGAGGGCTATGAATGGTCTCTATGCCCCCAATCTGGACGAAACGGTCATCGAAAAGATGCACCATGCGGGATTCAAATCCCTCAATCTGGCATTGATCTCTACCTCAGCATCACAGCTCAAGCGGTTTGCCCGGCCGGATATCCGGCCCGATTTCGACCGTGTGTTGCACCTTGTCCGGCGATTCGCCATGGATTGCGTGACCTATCTCATCGTCGCAGGGCCGGGCCAGGATCCCTATGCTTCCATACGCGACCTGCTCTATCTGGCCCCGCGAAGGGTTCTGGCAGGCGTGTCTGTCTTTTATCCGGCGCCGGGAAGCGGCGATTTCGAATGGTGCCGCCGCAACCAGTTGCTGCCGGAGGATGTAACACTGATGCGATCGACGGCGCTGCCCCTTTCCCATGGGACGGACCGGGACCAGGCCGCTACCCTCCTGCGATTGGGGCGCCTGTTGAATTTTATGAAAAAGTTGATCGACTGCGGCGAGTCCATGCCCCTGCCGGCCAGGGCGCCTAAAACTATCGATCCCAAAGCGGATCGAATGGCCATCGGCAGGCAACTGCTGGCGGCTTTTTTGCGGGACGGCACGATCTTCGGCCTGGATCCGGAAGGGCGGGTATATCGCCATACCATCGATCCGTCCCTGACCCGTCAATTTCTTTCAGCGTGCCAAAAGATTACCTTGCAGGGGGCAAGGTCGTAGGAAAGTCTGCAACCACTTCTAAGATGGCAATGCCGCTTCCAGGAGACCGGGCGGGATGATGTCCGGGTGGAAGTCCAGGTAGGAGAATATCCGCTTCTCCAGAACGCGGGTGCGATCCCATAGCGTCTGGAGCAATTCCTGGTGTTTCCGGGTTTTGGCGTAGCGGTTTAGAATATAGGCCATGCGGTCGTCCAAGGGGACGATCCGGTCGTGCAAAACCCGCTTGTCGGCGTAATTGACCACCTCGGCCTCATCCGGCGTTTCGGCCGCAAAATAGTGATCAAGCGTGACATGCTGGCGAACGATATCGCCTACTTCGGGAAATCCCAGGTCCGTAAGATAATCGCCGCCGGTTTGGGCATGGTTTTCGCCGGTTTCAAAGCTGCGGGGTTTGGTGATGTCGTGGAGCAGGGCGGAGGCGAAAACCAGCTTCCGGTTGATGTCGATTCCGGCGCTGATCAGGCCGTCGGTCAGCACCAGCGCCACACCACACACCCAGCGGGAGTGGTTCCGGATATGGTCGGGCATTTCGACTTTTTTCAAAAGGCGGAAGCATTCATTCTGGAGGGGAATCAGCACTGCGCATCTCCATGCATGATTAGCGTTTTCATAGAATATATCCGAGGCGGCAGGGGCGCCACAAGGGTTATTTGCAATTGACACCACTGCGGTGATTACTTATCATTTTTCAGGAAATTGCGCTATTTCCCACCGGAACGGCAACCATGCTGATGAAAAGGGACACCGGTAACGCAATCCGGTTTTGTGCGGTTGCGCCGGTTCGGATGCACCGCTATCGCAAGGGAGGCCATGAAGATACCCGAAACGCTTAATCTTGACTTTTTGGATGCCCAGTACCGGCAGTACAAGGCCGACCCCGCTTCGGTGGACCGGCAGTGGCAGATTTTCTTTAATGGCTTTGATATCGGACTTCAGCACAGCGGAACGGATGACGCGACCTGTCCGGATCCATCCGCCCCGCAAGTGGCGGAGCTGATCAACCGATACCGCGATCTCGGCCATCTGCTGGCCTGCATGGACCCCCTGAGCGCGTGCCCCACCTCCCATCCCATGCTGGAGCTGAGCGATTTCGGATTGGGAGGCGATGATTACGATACCGTCTTTTCCACCCCGCAATTCTCCTTTCTTGGGCAGGCCACACTCAAAGAGATTATCCAGATTCTCAAACAGACTTACTGTCGCAGCGTGGGTGTGGAGTACATGCATTTACAGGACCCGGACGAGCGCGGCTGGCTGCAGGAACGAATGGAACCGGTGCGCAACAAGCCTGCGCTGGATATTGCCACCAGGAAGCGCATACTCGATAAGCTGACCCGGGCCGCCGTGCTGGAGCAATTTCTCAACAAAAAATATCAGGCGGTCACCCGATTCTCTTTAGAGGGAGGCGACGCCCTGATTCCCATGCTGGACGCCATGATCCAGCGGCTGGCCGGGCTGGGCGCCAAAGAAATCATTTTGGGCATGGCCCACCGCGGCCGCCTCAACGTACAAGCCAACCTGCTGAACAAACCGCTTGATGCGCTTTTCGCCGAATTCGAAACCTGTTTCGACGCCGGGCATGTGGTCGGGGACGGCGACGTCAAATACCATAACGGATACCTGGCCCATATCGATCTGCCGGACAGCGGCACCATTTCCGCATATCTCGTCAACAACCCCAGCCACCTTGAGGCCGTGGACCCGGTGGTGGAGGGCATTGTGCGGGCGCGCCAGCAATTGTTCGGCGATGCGGATCGCAGACAGGTGATTCCGCTCCTCCTGCATGGCGATGCCGCTTTCGCCGGTCAGGGGGTGGTGGCGGAAACACTGAACATGAGCCAGTTGGCTGGATACACCACAGGAGGGACCATTCATGTGGTGATCAACAACCAGATCGGATATACCACCCTGCCAGAAGATGCCCGCTCCACCCGTTATTCCACGGATATCGCCAAAATGCTCATGGTGCCCATATTCCACGTGCATGGCGAGGACCCCGAATCCCTGATCCACGTGGCGCGACTGGCTGCCGAGTACCGCACCCATTTTGCCAAAGACGTGGTGATTGACCTGGTCTGCTATCGCCGCTACGGCCACAACGAAGGGGATGAGCCCTATTTTACCCAGCCCAAGATGTACGATCGCATCAAGGAGCGTCCGTCGCCTCATCTGCTGTATGGCGAACTGCTGAAAGCGGAAGGCGTCATCGACGAGGCGTTGCTGCCCCGTCTGGAAGCCGAAGCCACTGCCCGTCTGGATGCCGCATACGAAGAGGTGCACGGCAGCTCGTGCCATTTCCCCCAGCCGTGTTGCTTCAAGGAGATGGAGGGCTTTACCCACAAATATCATCATGACGTGGTGGACACCCGTGTTCCCGAAGCGAAATTGAAGGCGCTGGCGGCCAAGCTCAACGCTTTGCCGCCCGATTTTGCACCCCACAATAAAATCAAGATGCTGCTGCGCCGCCGGCTGCAGAGCGTCGAAAAAGGCGAGGGGATCGACTGGGGCAACGCCGAAGCCCTCGCCTTTGCCACCCTGCTCACCGAAGGGGTCCATATTCGGCTCAGCGGCCAGGATTGCCAGCGCGGCACCTTCAGTCAGCGGCACAGCGTGCTGATCGATCGACAGAACGGACAACCCATTGTACCACTCAATACGCTCGAGGAAGACCAAGCCCATTACCAGGTTTACAACAGCCTGTTGGCCGAAGCAGGGGTGTTGGGTTTTGAATACGGATATTCCCTGAGCCGGCCCCAGGCCCTGACCCTTTGGGAGGCCCAGTTCGGGGATTTCGTCAACAACGCCCAGGGGGTGATCGACCTGTTTATCGCCAGCGGCGAGACCAAATGGCGATGCGTTTGCGGTTTGGTCATGTTGCTGCCCCACGGCTGGGAGGGGCTGGGACCGGAGCACTCTTCTGCACGGCTGGAGCGATTCCTCCAGTTGTGCGCCGACGACAACCTGCAGGTGTGCAATCTCACCACCCCGGCCCAGTACTTTCACCTGCTGCGCCGGCAGAACAAGGCGGAATACCGCAAACCCCTGGTGATCATGACACCCAAGAGCCTGCTGCGGCATCCCATGGCGGTATCCAAGCTGACCGATCTCAGCGACGGCGCCTTCTATCCGGTGATCGATGATCCGCAGCAACCGAAGAAGATCTCCAGATTATTGCTGTGCAGCGGCAAGATCTACTACCAATTGCAGCAGCGCTGTCAGGAGATCAATCGCAGGGATATCGCCATTGTCCGTTTGGAGCAATTCTATCCGTTTCCCCAAAAAATACTGCAACGGGTATTGAAAAAATACGGCAAGGCCGAAACCTGGTGCTGGGTCCAGGAGGAACCGGAAAATATGGGGGGATGGCGGTTCGTCAGGCCATACCTGGAGAAAATCGGCGACCGGGAGATCCGTTACGTTGGCCGTCCGGCTGCCGCCAGTCCGGCCACCGGATTCCCCAATGTCTACAAGCAGCGGCAGGCCGCCATATCGGATCAGGCGGTGGGGCCGCTACAAGACGAAAGCCAAATGGCGGGCTGAGTTGAAAAAGCCTAAGGATCCCATATCCTGTGTTGTCAGGGACTTGCAGTAGTCAGACTACGGCGGCGCCCCTTCCGCCTTGGCTATGGAATCCTTAGGCTTTTTCAACATTGGATTCAGTCTAAGGATTCCATATCCTGTGTTGTCAAGGGCTTGCAGCAGTCAGACTATGGCGGCGCCCCTTCCACCTTGGCTATGGAACCCTGTTGAAAAAGCCTAAGGACTCCAGATCCCGCGTTGCCAAGGGCTTGCAATAGATGGACTATGGCTGCGCCCTTTCCGCCTTGACTCTGGAGCCCTTAGACTTTTTCAACTATAGTTAGGCGTGGCGGTTTTATTATTAATGAATATTGAACCTCAAAGGAGGTTGCATGGCGGTGGAGATCAAGATTCCTCATGTGGGTGAATCGGTGCAGGAAGCCATTCTGGCGGAATGGTTCAAGCAGGATGGCGAGCAGGTCGACAAGGACGAGCCGCTGTTTGTCATCGAAACCGACAAGGTGACCCTGGAAGTGGTGGCCGAGGTCGCCGGTGTGCTGCATATAACCGTAGAAGCGGGTGAAACCGTGGCCATCGACGCCGTGGTGGGTCATATCGATCCGGCTGCAGAAGGCGCACGGCCGGCTCCGGCCAAAGCAGCGCCGGAAAAAGCACCTTCGCCTGAACCGGCAACGCCTTCCCCAGCGGAAGCATCGTTGCCAAAGGCCGAACCCGCCCCCCAACCACCGGCAAGTGCAGGGAGCGAAGCCGCCTTGTCTCCGTCGGTGCGCCGTCTGGTGGCGGAGAAGCAGCTGGACATCCGCCAAATCAAGGGCACGGGGCCGGGAGGGCGCATCACCAAGGGCGATGTCCTCCTCCATCTGGAACAGGCCCCGGCCGGCATGCCTGAAACCTGCGCGCCACCGGCCGAGCTGGAGATCGAGGCGCCGCCGGCCGAAGTCCGCAAGAAGATGACCCCCATTCGAAAACGCATCGCTGCCAGACTGGTGGCCGCAAAGCAGAACACCGCCATGCTGACCACCTTCAATGATATCGATATGGGCCGGGTGATGGCAGAGCGGGCAAAATACAAGGAGCGCTTCAAAGAACGGTACGACGTCTCGCTGGGATTCATGTCGTTCTTCGTAAAAGCCTGTGTGGCGGCCCTCAAGGAGATCCCCGAGATCAACGCCTTTGTGGAGGGGGATGAGATTGTTTATCATAACTACCAGCACGTCGGCGTGGCCATCGGATCGGGAAGAGGGCTGGTGGTACCGGTGATCCGCCATGCGGAGAACCTCGGCTTCGCCGAAATCGAGAAAGCTATCATCGATTACGTGAAGAAGATCCAGGACAACCGCCTGGAGCTGGCCGACCTGGAGGGCGGCACCTTCACCATCTCCAATGGTGGGGTATATGGCTCCCTGCTCAGCACCCCCATACTGAACATGCCCCAGAGCGGCATTCTGGGCATGCACCGCATTGAAAAAAGGCCTGTGGTGGTTGATGACGAGATCGTCATCCGCCCCATGATGTATGTAGCCCTCTCTTATGACCACCGCATTGTGGACGGCCGCGAAGCGGTCACCTTTCTCAAGCGGGTCAAAGAGCTGATCGAAAACCCCGAACGGTTGCTGTTGGAGGTGTAGCATGGCCGACTACGACGTTATCATCATCGGATCCGGCCCCGGCGGCTACGTGGCGGCCGTACGGGCGGCCCAACTGGGCCTGAAAACCGTTTGCATCGAAAAAGCGTCCCGCCTGGGGGGCGTCTGCCTCAACGTGGGCTGCATTCCCAGCAAGGCGCTGCTCGATTCCAGCGAGTACTTTCATCTGGCCAAGCACCATTTTGCCGACCACGGTGTGAAATTGGAAAATCTGGCGCTGGACCTACCCGCCATGATGACCCGCAAGGAAAAGGTGGTTTCCGACCTGACCCAAAACGTACGCAGCCTGCTGGAGAACCACCAGGTGGAGATCATCCGCGGGACCGCCCGTTTGGCTGCACCCGGTAAAGTCGAGGTGACCGCGCAAGAGGAGGGGGCGCGTACCCTTGCGGCCCGAAATATCCTGCTGGCCACCGGATCGACACCCATCGAAGTGCCGGCCATGGCCTTTGACGGCCAACGGATCGTCAGCTCCACCGAAGCGTTGTCTTTCGACAGCGTCCCCGATCACCTGGGAATCGTGGGCGGCGGCTATATCGGCCTGGAACTGGGGTCGGTGTGGCGGCGCCTGGGCGCCAAGGTGACGGTCATCGAAATGTTGCCCAAGATCGGCACCACCCTGGACGGACAGGTGGGCCGCACCCTGGATCGCATCCTGCGCAAGCAGGGATTGGACATCCGGGTCAACACCCAGGTCAAGGCAGCCAAGGTATCGGGGAAAAAAGTGGCGGTGACCGTGGAGACCAAAGGGGAGCAGGAGAATTTGAGCTTTGACCGGTTGCTGGTTTCTGTGGGGCGGCGTCCCAACACCCCGGAGTTGGGAATCGAAGCGCTGAAAGTTCAGACCGACGAAAAAACCGGCCAGATCATCGTGGATGAGACTTGTCAGACCAGTGTCCCCGGCATCTATGCCATCGGCGATCTGGTGCCCGGTCCCATGCTGGCCCACAAGGCATCGGCCGAGGGCATCGCCGCCGTGGAATCCATGGCCGGCCGCGCCGGAGAAGTCAACTACGATACCATTCCGGCCGTCGTTTATACCGCTCCCGAAGTCGCCTCGGTGGGTTTGACTGAAGAACAGGTCAAAGAACGCAGTATTCCCTACTGTGTGGGAAGCTACCCCTTCACCGGCGCCGGCCGCGCCCGCTGCATGGGAGAGACGGACGGATTTGTCAAACTGATCGCCCACTCCAAAACCGACCGCATCCTTGGCGTCCACATCATAGGAGCGCGCGCTGCCGACATGATCGCCGAGTGCGTTCTGGCCATGGAGTTCGGCGCCAGCTCCGAAGACATCGCTCGGACCGTGCATGGGCATCCCACCTTTGCCGAAGCTTTGCAGGAGGCGGCGATGAGCGTCCGAAAATGCTCCATCTACGCCGGCTGAAAAGGCCGGAGGACCCCATATCCTGCGTTGCCGGAGGTTCGCAGTAGTTGGACTACGATGGCGTACCTCCGGACGCCTTGGCTATGGGGTCCTCCGGCCTTTTCAGCTGTCTGGAGCGTGTATCTGTAGGGTGGGGGGCATTGCCCACCTTTCTACTAGCTTTACCTTCGGGCGTCTAAACGGTCCTATTCGACAATAAAAGTGCGCCTCTACCGCTATCAACCATAGAAAAGGAAGCCCCCATTGCTCAATATTGTCGAATAGGACCGTTTAG
>JARRKU010000024.1:0-37601 GCA_037387725.1 Desulfobacteraceae bacterium | reverse complement strand
CAGAAAAACCGGATCAGGATGTCAAGCGAGGTTCAATTCCATCGCAGCAGCGGTTTACGCTATGTACCATACCAAGTATCGCACACATTTTCAAAATAGCGAGACGGGTCTGTGCATACCCTCCGATGCCATCCTGTGCCGGTTTCCGAGTGATTTCGGTTTATTTTCATATCGTCGCATAAGGTGCGGCCCCGTCCAATCCAAACTTCCGTATTACAGGGAGGGCGACTGATCATTTAATGGCGACGTCCGTACCATTTTTTCCCACGCTTTCGCCTCGCGAGAATGCTGTCAGGCAATGGAGCCTGGGGCGGCCGCCATGCTTTCTATCTGATATAACGTAAAATACGCAAATTAACCCCTGTACCTTCGACCGCTGAATCAGAACAAGCGGCCTCTTGGTCCACAAATAATATGCAAATATGCCGCCAGGATCATTTACATATTGAAAGTTGCCGGCCTTGTCAGCAGCCCTCAACAAGAGAGCGGGGCTACAGGTCGTCTGCTGCAGCCGGCATTGCACGAAACGGGAATTGCTGAATGGCAAAATGTAAATCGCTATTCTTCTGGAAGCCGGGAAGGTGTTCCGCTGCAGAAAAAGAGAGTGAATATCATTCCGATTTTTTGGAAATGGGCAAAAAAACGGAAAAGGTGGTCCCTGCGCCCTCTGAACTGTCTACTGTGATTCGACCGCCAATTTCTTTGATTATTCCGTAGCTTACGGACAGTCCCAGGCCGGTTCCCGTACCGACATCTTTGGTCGTAAAAAAGGGATCAAACACCTTTTCCAGGTTCTCTTTCGGAATGCCGCAGCCATAGTCCGACACATCGATACGGATAAAATTTCCGTCGTCCATTCCCGCAGTAATGCAGAGGTGGCCTCCTTCGGGCATCGCCTGGGCGCTGTTGATAAACATATTGATGAGGACCTGCTGCAGTTTGCTGAAATTCCCTTTGACCTTGGGAAGGTTGTCGGCGATCCGGGTTTCGGATTCGATGTTTTTCACTTGATGTTCATTTTCGACAAGTCTCAGGCTGGATTGGACCAGGGTGCTCACATCAATGGTTTCGACTTTGGATTGTTCCAGGCGGGTAAAATCCAGAAGATTTCTTACCGTCGTGCTGGCGCGCTCAGCCTGGGTGAAAATATCCCTCAGCATCTCCATGAGCTCATCATGGGAAAAACTTTCAAGATCCTCCAACAATGCTTCGGCTGTGATACTGATATTGTTCAGCGGGTTGTTCAATTCATGGGCGATTCCCGAGGTCAGGGTTCCCACGGCGACCATTTTCCGTGATTGAATCAGTTGCTTCTGTTTATCCGTCAATTCGAATATCATCCGGTTGATAGCGATGGCCAGGGTGGAAAATTCGTCTCTGATTTTACGCTGGGGGATGATCAGGCTGAAGTCCCCGGCGGCTATCCGTTCCGTATATTCCACAGCCCGGCTGATGGGATGCAGGATCTGACGCGCCAATTCCATCGTGCCCCAAGTCAGGACAAGGAAGTTGATGACCAGTGAAAAAGTCGCGATCAGCATAAAAGTTCTCGCGGCTTTATGGACCTTGGCGCGTTCCTGATCCATGAGATCCATCGAACTGGTCAGTATCTGATGGCCATAGATCCGCAACTGACTTTCGATATCCGGATTCTCGGGATTGGCCTTATCTCTGGTCTCGTCCGGATGGGCAATGATCTGTTGTATCAGGCCTTCATATTTGATCAAATTGGTTTTCAATTCCTTGAACGTACCACGGTTCAGCAGGGATCGCATCTCATTGGCCGCGCCTTCGAGGATGGATACGGCGCTCTTAACATTTGCCAGCGCATCAAACAGATCGGTCTTGGCGTGATATAGAAAGAAATTCTTTTCATGTCGCCTTGCCTGCTCCACGGTAAAGGCAAATTTCGTGGTGTTGTCGAAAAAGGTCTGCTTCGAATTCATCATGGAGATATAGATCATGGATGAGATGCCAATGACGAAGGAGAAAAGAAAGGCGATTAGAAATGCCAGGGTGATACGGAACCGAATACTGAAGGAGGGCCGATCCGAAAGCGCTTTCTCTATCGAATGGATTTCCTCTGCGCTCGGCGCGCTGGCGGTGTGTGAGTTTTGTTGATCGAAAATGCCCATGGTTCTTTCTTGCCGATGATTGATGGTGAGCTACCGTAACACAAGCACAGACGCTTCGGCCGATATTGCCAGGTCTTCCAGATGCTGGCGGGAAAAAATCTTACTCAAAAAAGACTGTTTGCTCGTCCATACAGCCACCAGGTTTTTTTCAGCCGCCTGGGAAATAAAGGTGTTCAGCGAGTGTCTGTCCACGAGCTTCACCCAGGCATTTATATCGCGGGATGTGTAGTAGTCAAGTATCCGCGCCATTCGCCGGTCAACATCCACCCGAAGTCCATGGGCATCCGTAACCCCGATGATTTCCAGTTCAGCATTATAATGGGTCACCAACTGATTGATCAATTCAATGGATGCCTGGCTGACGGTATCATGATCCAGACAGCAGACAATCATCTGAGGTTGTTTCTCTTCTTTAATGACCAGGACCGAACAAGGTGCGTTGTTGACGACTTTTTCCGGTCTATCCGAGTTAGCCGGCCATCCGGGCCGCTGTTCCGGATTGCAGCCGACGACGATTAAATCCGCCCCGGCATCAGCAGATTCGGCCAGGATCTCTTTGCTTTCACTCCCAAACCGTATTCGAAGATCAAGAACCTTGCGTCCGGATTTGCCAGGATAGTCCAGACTCAGGACATTTTTTTCCCCCTGAACCAGTTGATATTCGGAAGCGTGGGGCCCGTAAAGGAGATCCGCGTCTTCAAAGCAATCGCAAAACTGTCGGCCATAGGAATGAAGAAGATTGGCCAGGTCATGCACGCTCCCGTCCGTCTTTGATAAGGTGTCAATATCCCAGCCCTTGGGCGGCGCCTGATCACCGATGCACAGAAGGGTCACATCGGCCCATGTGTTTCGGGCCACTTTCGCCACTTGGCGGACAACATATGCACTATAGGGGTCATTATTCACAGCGACAAGAATTCTCATGGTATTCTCCTTTATGGCCGGATTTGCCCTTATTGCCAACAAATAAACACAGGCGATGGAATGCGGCCCAAAAGCTCAAGCAGCGGATCGTTTTTTCGCGGACTATGCATCATAGAGGATGCCACCATGCTGTATTCTCGAAAAAGATCCGCAACTTTATCATTCGGAGCACCGCGAATTAACCGCAGCGCATTGGGTATCACACCATTGTCGATGAGAAGGTTGTTCAACTCTTCCAACTGGGCGTTGGAGCCATCGGTTAGGGTAGCGACCGGATGCTCGGATTTGACTCTATCCATGCCAATGAGATCCACTTTGAGGCCCTCGGCATTAAAGATATTCAAAAAACAAGAGATGAATTTTTGCGTATCCGATTCCTTTTCCACCACCAGGGCAATCGTATCGGAGGAGACCAGATTTTTGGCCACTAAAATAGGACACGGCATCATGCGATATAATTTGGAGTTGAGCAAGGTGAAGAAATCCGACGGATTAAAAGTGGGCGGAACGCCCTCCAAAAAAAGATCGTATTGTTCGAGCCGCAATTCATCAAGCAACGAGTCGTTTCGGTTGCCGATGATTATCTTGGGGCTCTTGAGTGAAGGCAGTTTTACTTGTTCCATCTCCAGAAACTGTCTGATCTCCTCTCTGCTGGATTCGATAAGCGCATTTTCCCATGTCTTCTGTACCCATCCCGATCCGGGTTGGGTGCCAACCTGCTTGGGGTCCACCACATGCACATCGCAAAGGGCCGGCTGGATTCGGTCTGATATATGATCCGCATAGCGGAGCGCAATGCTGGATCCCAAGTCTATGTTAACGGGAATGAGAGCTTTTTTCATGGAATTTACCTCGAACCTTGTAGTTTATATATTTGTGGCGTACCAGGAAAGGTATCATTCATACCTATGCAATTGTTCGGCATTGACTGGACGAATAGGGGCGGCTCATCCCTGTTGCCTGAGTTTGGCTTCTATTTTTACAATCACATCCTGGATTTCGCGCAGCTTGAATGGTTTTGCCAGAAAGTCGAATACGCCCTTCTGGAATGAGGCCGTTTTGTCAAAACAATATGTCAATATCAGCCTTCGGCTTGGATATCATTTCAACATGATCGACGCCTATATCGATGATACGCCCAACAACAACTATGCCTATTTTCGGTTTTTCCAAGGCGGGTTGCAACCGCTTGGAGACGATCGGCTCATCATCCAATACGAGAATAGTCATGGGTTGTTGCACATTCATGGCAATAGTTCCCCCTGTTCATATGGATTGAAGTTTGAATCGATCAAATGCTTGAAATGATCCTTATACAAATGAATGTGTTGGTCACTTAACATCCGCACATCGAGTTGCCGTGAAAAGCCCACCAGGACGCCCAGGACATACAGTTTCTGCTTCATTCTCCGGGCGGTCAATTTTTTTACGCGGGCCACTACAAAATCTCCCTTTAGATCCACGATAAAATCGTTCTGGCGCAGGACTTCCGCCAGAAACTGTGCTCTGCGGGATCGTCTCATCCGGTCGGTCACCCCTCCGAAAAACCGAAAATAGGCATAGTTGTTGTTGGGCGTATCATCGATATAGGCGTCGATCATGTTGAAATGATATCCAAGCCGAAGGCTGATATTGACATATTGTTTTGACAAAACGGCCAGATTCTGGCCGATCTCCTTCGGATTTGATCGACCGGTGGAGAAGGTGCGGGTCATGCTCGACATGAAGCTGCCGAAGTCAACCGCCATGGGTTCGGTACTCCAGGCCCCAGGTGAGAGAAGCCCTTGTGTGAAGGCACACATGGGAACCGAGACGATTTGTTCAGGAGAGATGAACGGTGCGTTCTCCTCGGCGGAAAGACCGCCGCCGATATCGACTAAAGACAGGTGCAGCGGAACAGCCAACTTAAGCGCTACGGTATTGGTCTTCGGGTCTTCGCTGAGATAATACTGGCGATTGATCAACTCTTCCACTATTTTTTCATGAACGAACCGGATAATATCATGAAAGGTTCGGCAGCTCGCAGGCGTAAAATTTTTGGATGACGGGTCCACCAGATTGAGAACGCTCGTTTTTTTAAGGACCCTTCGGAGCAGCCGGTATTCATAGGTCTCTTCAATGGGCTCTTCCATTAAATGAAGATCGTAAAGCGCCCTGATGATTCCACTATAAACTTTATTCTCATCGGCATCCAGTGTGATCTCCTGGCCGGTTTGCAACAGCGTCATGGCCTTCTGGGTATTGAGAATTGCTGGAATGCGGAATTCACGGGCGATAGTGGCCATATGGCCGGTTGCCGATCCGACATCCGTCAGAATTCCGCTTGCTTTTCGGATGACTTTGACAAAACGGGGGGAGGTGTATTTTGCCACCAGGATGGCACCATCGGGAAATTTATCCAGGTCCTCGTCCTGTTGCACCTTAAATACTTTTCCGATAGCGATGCCTTTTTGGACGATAATGCCCTGGTTATCGAGAAGAACCGGGAATTTTTCCGTGATGGCCGGCAGGGTACAATACATATTGGATCGATCGAATTTGATATTCAGAGGCCTGGCCTGCAAAATAAACAGACCTCCTTCAGCATTCACTGCGAATTCGATATCCTGGGGCGTCTTGAAATGTTTTTCAATCAACAACCCGTATTCCGCAAGGGTCCGGAGTTGGTCCGGTGTAAGACAGGGTGTATCCTGATTTTCCTCGGGAACAGGGGTAATTTCCGTTTTCCCTTCTTCATTCAAGGTAAGCTTCTCTTTTTTATGGGCAACCTGGATCGTGGTAGGCTCATGTGGGAAGCTGCGCTGGACGTTGTAGCGGTCTGTTGCCATACGCCCGTCCGCACTAATGGCCCCCAATCCCCACACGGATGTGATCAGCATACGATCCGCCTCAGGTGCAGCAGGATCGAATGTAAATACGACTCCGCTGATCCGGGCGTTCACCATGGGTTGGCAGGCGACGGCCATAACGACTTCGTTTTCCGAAAATCCTTTGTAGAGCCGATATTTCATGGCGGGTTCGGTATACAAAGAGGCCAGTATGGCTTTATACCCTTGCAGGATTTCGGTTTCCGACTGATTCAGAAGACTCAGGTATTGCCCGGCAAAACTCGCTTCGCTGTCTTCTCCCCAAGCGCTGCTGCGTAGCGCCAGACAACAATTTATCCGCCCTTTTTCTCCGTAAAGCACCTCCAATGCTCTTGCTACGGATTTTCTAAGAGACGGCTGAATATTCCCTTGCCGGATCCACTCCTGCAGTTGGTCGGCCGCTTGCCCGGTGGGGAGTTCCCGTTGACGCCAGGAATGGGTCAATGCGTTGACCTTATCCCATAAGTTGTTGTGCTTAAAAAAATTGTCAAAAGCCCTGGTTGTAATGGCAAATCCGTCCGGCGTCGGCAGTCCCAGAACATTTCTGATTTCCGCCAGGATGGCGTTTTTTGACCCCACCACCGCTTGCATGTCCCGGTTGATCGATGGGTAGGCAAGGGTCTCTTCAGATTTCGGGATAGGGGTCTGCCCTACCAGCTCCATTCTGACGTCTTGATTGATTTCTTGAAATGCATCATGAAGCGCGAGGTATTTCGAAGGCGCCATGGTGTTCAAATTCACAATCAAGGCATGGACCAGATCGGCGACTTTCCGGCAGGTGGACTGAATATACTGGTTGTCAAATATGTAGTCACCGCTTAGCTTATCTCCCATTTCCGCGATGATTTCCAGGACCTGATTATTGAGGGCCAGGCTCTTCTGAAACGTCTGGAAAAACACGTCAAACTCTATTGGGCGCCTGGTAATTAAAGGGTTTAGTGGGAGCCGGATTCTTTAAAGAAAAGACCGGTCAACAATCCTGCGGCGATGGCAATCACCGTGGCCAAAATACCGTAGAGAATGCCATGGTGAAACGCAAGAGAGCTGATGACGGCCGGCAGACCGGTTTCCTTGATTTTGAGGGCCTGGTTGTCTGTTTGGAGTATTTTTCCATCTTTCACAATAAAAGTCGTCACCGTATAGGTCCCCTGGGGAATAGCGCACGGGACGGCGAGCTCGGCGTGAAATGATTTCCGACCATCGGTTGTATTTTGATAGGCAACGGCATTTTCATGGACCCCATACAGGCCCTCCTCTTTTTTGAGCTTCAGAAACTCGCTGAATTGCAGATCCATATCCGCTTGATCAGGGGTCAGCGTCGCCTCATTTTTCAATGCGTTGAATCCAATCCCCAGTTTCTGCCACGTGGGATTTTCAGCCAAGTCCGAACCCGTGATGGAAGCCGGGGAATAGATCTGGTAGATTTTGGGGATATGGTGAAAAGTGATCGCCTCCTTGTTCATCCAGAGGATCCCCAAAACGCGCCCTTTTTCCAGAAACGTATCATTCGCCGTTTCCCCGCTTAATCGAACCAGCACCTCCGCATCCCTGGGGGCCTCCCCGCTAAGGGATACGTGCGTTCCGTTATATGACGCACCCATCAGGATCAGATTCGGTTCCAGATGTGCGGCCGGCGATTGTTCTGCATGAATGGCGAGGGGGAGACCGGATAAACCGATAACAACCCAGATCGCAACGAGAATAAACCTTTTTATCAACTTCAACTTAGTGCCCTCCTTTATAGGCTAACAGAATATCCGGGGTTAGTAAAAGGCTGAACAGCATTTTGAACATGACCAGGAGAACCAGAACGGCGAGGAGTATTTTAAGCTGATCCCCCTTGAGCTTTTTGCTGACTTTGGCGCCGAATTGAACGCCGATGGTTGAGCCGAGAAGCAGAAGCAGCGCCAGAAGAAAATCCACTGTGTGATTACTTGCCGCCTGCATGATGGTCACGTTAATACAGGTGAAGAGAATTTGAAAAAGACTGGTCCCGACGACCACATGCATGGGCATTCGCAACAGGTAAACCATAACGGGAACCATGATAAAACCGCCCCCCACGCCCATGATAGCGGCCAGAACACCAACCAGGCCCCCCAATACAAGTGGCATCAGAATCGACAGCTCGATTCCCGACTTCTCAAAGTGGGTCTGAAAGGGAAGCTTTTTCACCAGTCTTGCATATCCGGACTCTTTTTTTGTGACGGGTTGTGGTTCCTTGACCGTCCTCAATCCCTGGATGCTTTCAAGAAACATGTATCCGCCCACAGTACCCAGCATCACGACATAGGTGATGGTGATCAGAAAGTCCGCATTGCCCATGGCCCTCAGAAGCTTGATGAGTTGGACGCCGGCGGTGCCGCCCAATACACCTCCGATGAGCAGAAGGATGCCCATCTTGAAATCGACATTGCCCATGCGGTAATGGGCCAGGGTACCGGATGTCGAGGCTCCCACGATCTGACTGGAGTCGGATGCGGCGGCTACGGTTGGGGGGATCCCCAGCATAATGAGAAGGGGGGTCATGAGAAACCCGCCACCGACTCCAAAAATGCCTGACAGGAGACCGATAAACCCCCCGATGGAAAAAATAATGAACACATTGATGCTGTTCCCTGCAATCGGCAAATATAAATGCCACATATTCGACTCCTTTTTCAGCCTGCTTTGAAATCCTTTTTGTGAACCACCTCAATCCGGCAATGCGTTCGTAGCTTGATCTCCCCAAAAAGCGCCGGCAGTTTTTCTGAAGCGACTTTTCGGTCGGGAAACGGAGAATCCACGACTAATAGACTGATCTTTTCTTCCTTTATGAACTTGATCAGCTCTTCCTTGAAGGATCCGTATGTCACGAAAAAATCTATAGGTGTGCCATCCGAACGTCCTTCCAGAATGGATTTTTCCAGCTGTTTTCTTATGGTAGACGCACCCTGCGCCGCTGCCTCGGATTCGACGGATGTTGCGGCAGGTTCAATCACCAGAAGAATCGAGATCTTCACATCCATCCGTTTGGCTAAATTCAACGCATAGAGGACCGACAACAGACGAGTCGTTTTTGAATCTATCCCCACGAGAATTTTTTCCATAGATGCTGAGTCCCCCACCTTGTGTGACGGCCAATTGAGCAACATTGGTGCCACGGCAGGGAAAAGACAGGGGCAAGTTATGGCGTCATGGGATAAATAAGATTATTATCAGTTAGTTATACGTCATATGGGATGGCGCTTGATTTGAAAAGCTCTCTTTGGTCAGTTTGCCGGCCTTTCAAATTGGAACGATGGGAACCAGAGGAATCGATTTTAAATGGTGCAAACAGGCCACTCAATGCGTAGATCAAGCCCTTTGCTCCGACGGAATTGTTTCAATTTGAAACCTGTTTAGAAGGGGGGAGGTCTAAAAGTATATAATCATATTAAAAACAGGATGTTTTATAGCTGAAAGGGGGTTTCATATTGAAAAAAAGGGGCTGGCCGCCCTATTGTTTGCTCTTTTTCTCCAGGCCGAACTTCTTGATCCGCCGCCACAGGGTGGTTCGGGGGATATCGAGAATTCTGCTAGCCAGGCTCATGTTATAATCCGTCATGTGCAGCACCCTCTCGATATGCAATCTTTCCATCTCCTCCAATGCCAGCGGTTCTTCGCCTTCGAGGGTGGAAAATTCCATTTTCTGGAGATCCGACGGCAAATCACTGGTATGAATGACCTCCCGATCTGCTAGCGCCACGGCTCTTTGAATAATATTTTCCAACTCCCGCACATTGCCGGGAAAATTATAATTCATGAGGATGCACATGGCCTGGTTTGAAATCCGTTTGATTTTCTTGCAAAAAGCACGATTGAATTTCTTAATGAAATGAGCAGCCAGCAGGGGGATATCATCCTTTCTTTCGGATAGCTTGGGCAGGTTGATCGCCACGACATTAAGACGATAGAAAAGATCTTCCCGGAATTCACCATTTTCAATTGCTTCTTTAAGATCCTTATTTGTCGCAGCTATGATGCGGACCTGCAAGTCAATGGGATTCACCCCCCCAACGCGCAGTATCCTTTTTTCCTGGATCACATGCAAAAGTTTCACCTGCATGGTGAGCGGCATCTCTCCAATCTCGTCCAAGAAAACTGATCCGCCGTCGGCGGATTCAAGCAATCCGATTTTAGTAGCAGTGGCGCCAGTGAAGGCTCCCTTTTCATGCCCGAAGAGTTCACTGCAGATGAGTTCTTCGTTGAATCCCCCGCAGTTAAAGGACACAAATGGATTTGATCTCCTCGGGCTGCGCATATGAATGGCGCGGGCCGCCATCTCCTTGCCGGTTCCGGTTTCCGCCTGAAGCAGAACATTGCAATCCACTGCCGCAACTTTTTCGATCATTGAAAATACGGCCTGCATCGCCGGGCTGGCGCCGATAAATCCTTCGGTAAAATTGGTGCCTGCAATGGTGGCCCGGAGGTCTTTATTTTCCTGGCGAAGTTTTATTTTTTCTTGGGCACCAGCGGCCAGGGATCGCACTTCCGGCAGCCTGAAAGGCTTGGTGATATAGTGATAAGCCCCTTGCTTAATAGCCTGCACGGCGGAATCAATGGAGCCGTGGCCCGTCATGATGATTTCTTCCGTCTCTTCATACCCGGTCCTCAGTCGTGAAAGAATTTCGAGGCCATCCATATCCGGGAGTCTCAGATCGATGTAAACAATATGAAATGGATACTGGGCCATACGGGCCAAAAACGCTGTCCCGGTCTGGAAACTTTCTGTTTCGAAACCCTCTGCGGAAAGACATCGGGAAACCTGCCGGCATACAGTTATTTCATCATCGATGATGGCAATTCGCGTTTTCATATTCTCTTTGTTCGACTCTGAATAGGGAGATCGCAACACATATGCCTGTGGCTGCATTTATTTCGCATGGTAAACTTGCAACCCGGTGCAACCCGGCATTCCTTTTTCAGGACAGACACTGACCGTATCATGCACGCGTGATAGGATCAACAAACGCGTCTCCTGGTTCTTCAAAGATTGGGGAAACGATCTGGAAGTCGGCTGGGTTTCGATGCGGTGGCCGAAGCGTTTTACAGGCCCGATTCGGACTGGTCTCCATGCGGGAGATCCAGGTTGAGCCGGAAAAACGCCTTCCAACTGGGAAACGCACCGGCATCTTATAGAACTGAGGCGGGTCCTCCCTTCTTAATTGCGGCGCCTTGTGCAATACCTGCCAGGGATTGGCGTATTATCGTTGAATAGCGCCCGGTATTCGAAACTTATTCCGATTGGCGCAGATTGAGGGCGCCCACTGGACATGCTTCAATGCAACGGCGGCAGTTTAGGCAGGTTTGCCCGGCATGGCCGCCCAGGGTGTAGTGTCGGATCACGGTATCGATGCCGCGACCGGCGAAGCTGAGAGCCGGCTGATTGTGTTGATCGCTGCAGATTTGGACACATTTTCCGCATAAAACACAGCGGTGGGGATAGTGGTCGATGCAGGGATGGCGGGTGTCCACTTCCTCGGAACATGTTATCTGGGCCAGAGGATCGGGCTTCAAGCCAATATTGAGGAATCGGGCAATATTCTGGAGCTGGCAGGCGCGGTTGGCATGGCAATGCTTGCAATCGATATCATGGGTGGAGAGCAGCAAGCGCAAAGCCGAACGCTGCAGGCGGCGTACGACTGGCGTGTTCGTCCACACCTTCAGGCCGGCGGAGACGTTGACGGTGCAGGCCGCCACCGGCGCCCCTTGGATTTCCACAAAGCAGAGCCGGCATGAGGCCGCCGGGCGGCCCAGCTCTTCCATAAAGCAGAGGTGTGGAATATAAATGCCGTTTTCCAGACAAACAGATAGCAAATTACGGCCCTGCCGGGCTGTGATCTTGAGATCGTTTACCTGCAGTACCACCATGATCTTATTCCTCTTTGGGCGGTTTCGCCGGCCGCTCCACCCGCGGCGCCAACTCCGGTGGCGAGACTCTGCGCACCGCGTCATATTGGGGAGGGCAGGCCGTGTCACACTCCCCGCACTTGACGCATAGCGCCTGGTCAATGCCTTTTTTGCGTGTGCTCGTAGTAAACACGGCTTCCACCGGACAACTTCCCACGCAGGCGTCGCAACCTCTGGCGCATTTTTCCAGGTCGATATAGTAGGCGGTCAAGGCCCGGCAGGTCAGCCCCGGACAGCATTTTTGCGCCAGATGGGCGCTGTACTCCTGTTCAAAATACTTCAGTGACGTCAACACGGGATTGGGTGCGGTTTTGCCGAGACCGCAAAGCGATCCGGCTTTTACGTCTTCACTGATCTGCAGCAGCAGATCGATCTCTTCGGGTTCAGCTTCTCCCCGGGTCAGTTTTTCCAAAATGGTGAGCATATGGCGGGTACCGATGCGGCAGAAGGTGCATTTGCCGCACGACTCCTTCTGGGTGAAATCGAGAAAGTAGCGCGCCACGTCCACCATGCAGTTGGTTTCGTCCAACACCACCAGTCCGCCGGAGCCCATCATGGCGCCGGCATCGGTTAACGCATCGAAATCAAGAGACGTGTCCAAAAACGCCTCGGGCAGGCATCCGCCTGAGGGGCCGCCGATCTGTACGGCCTTGAATTGTTTTTTCTGGGGTATGCCGCCGCATATATCGAAAATAAGATGACGCAGGGTAACGCCCATGGGAATCTCCACCAAACCGGGGTGGACGACGTCACCCACTACGGAAAAAATAGCCGTGCCAGGGCTCTGCGGTGTGCCGATGCTGCGAAACCATTGGACACCCTTGGAGACGATGATGGGAATGGTGGACAAGGTTTTGACGTTGTTGATCACTGTGGGTCGATCGAACAGACCGCAACGGGTAGGATAGGGTGGGCGGTGACACGGCATGCCGCGAAAACCTTCGATGGAGCGGATCATGGCGGTCTCTTCACCACACACAAAGGCCCCTGATCCCTGGAAAATTTCGATTTCAAGGTCGAAACCACTCTTCAGTATGGAATGCCCCAAAAGGCCCGCCGTTTTGGCCTGTCCAATGGCCTTTTCCAAGGTGGCCACTGCCAGGGGATATTCGGCCCGCACGTAGACGATGGCGCGGTGCGCCCCCACGGCATAGGCAGCGATGATCATGCCTTCGATCAGCTGGTGGGGGTTGCTTTCGATGATGGTGCGGTCCATGTACGCCCCGGGATCGCCTTCGTCGGCGTTGCAGATGACGTATTTTTCTTCCCCTGGGGATCGGGCGGCCAGTTCCCATTTGCTTCCGGTGGGAAAACCGGCGCCGCCCCTGCCGCGCAGCCCCGAATCCTTAACGAGATCGATGATCTTCTTTGGGGGTCGCAACAGGGCCAGGGCCAGGGCGCCATATCCGCCGTCGGCGATATACTCGTCCAGGGATTCCGGATCGATCCGCCCGCATTTCTCCATGACCACGCGTTTTTCCTGATTGAAGCGGGCGAAGTCATTCACCACCGGCAGCAGTTCATTGGCCTCCATGGCACCCATGACATGTTCCAGGCAGGGATCTCCATCCAACAGGAACTTGCGCACCAGCATGTTGACCTTCCCGGGATTGACTTCGTGATAGAATAGGGCCGGAAAGCCTGAACCGGGGTGATGGATCACCACCACCGGTTCGGCATAGCAGTGGCCGCTGCAGCCAACGGTGCGGATCCTGGCCTGAAGATCATGATCGGATACTGTCCTGATGAAAGCGTCGCGGGTCTCCAGGCCGCCGGCGGCAATGCCGCAAGTGGCCAATCCGACGGTGATTTCGATGCCGCCGTCCGAGGCGATTTCCCGGCACCGCTTATGGGCGTCGTCACGGAGCTTATCCCACGCTTTGCCTGGCGTATCTTGGCTATTGAAGGTCATTTCGCCGTTGCGCTCTATCTGCCTTTTCCTTTTCAATTTCAATACGCAGGATGATCCCCTCCACCTTGCTGGTCATCATTTTTCCATGGAGGGTTTCGCCCACCAGCGCCACCGGGGCCTGCGCACAACATCCCACGCAGGCCACCCGGTTGATGCTGAACTCCCGGTCAGGCGTGGTCTCTCCCTCTCGAATGTCGAGTTTGCGCTCAAAGTGCTCCAGAATAATATCGGCGCCTTGGATGTGACAGGCCGTTCCAAGACAGACGCGCACCGGATGGCGTCCCGGCGGGTTGAAACGAAACTGGTTGTAGAAGGTGGCCACACCGTAAACCTCGGTGGGGCTGATATTCAAGGACGCCGCCACCAATGCAATGGCTTGTGATGGCAAATAGGAAAGGATGCGCTGCACCATTTGCAGCATGGGGATCAAATTGCGCCGCTGGGGGACGATGGTTTTCAGTTCCCTGCGAACAACTTCCAATTTGGCCTGGTCTTCGGCGTTGAGTTCAGGTGCCATATCCTCTGTTTTGCCGACATTCCGGCTCGCTTCATCACTGATATGCAACAGCGCCAATCGACGATCATTCGAGTAGTTCGTATACCGTCAGCAACCGATTACCCAAGGCGCACGCCAACTGTTTGTAAAAAATCATGGCGCTTTCGACATCCTGATTCAGCAGATGGTGAAGGTTTTTTCTATGGAACTTGAGCACCATGGTCTGCTGTTCACAAATTACAGTGGCACTGTACTCCTTGCGGCCGATTAAGGCGGACCAGCCAAAAATCTCGCCTACCCGGTCACTGCTGTAAACTTTCCGTTGGGTAGGCCGCAGTTCCAGACTTACCCTGCCTTTGATCATTACATAAAAGCAGTCGGCCGGGTCACCCGCCTTAAAGATGATGTCACCTGCCTGGAACTCCTGCCGAACGGCTTTTGCGGTGATAGATTGAATGACGTTTTGACTGATTCCCCAGAACAGATCGGCTTGTTTGATATACATACCGAGCCCTCCATTGGGACATTAATAAATTCAATTCTATCGATGCACGTAAGGGATTGTCAATTAATTGTGCGTTCGAGGTGCGATCTAGTCACCGATCAATATCAGCATAGATCGTCATACCGGACCATCCGGACTGCTATTATCGGAAACGACGAACGATTGTCCATTGATTTTCAGGACATACTGATCGCCTTCATATGAAAGCAGCGGGGCCATTTTTATCAGGCACCGATCGGTGAATTTGGCGCGATCCCCATCAATCCGCAGATACATACAATCCCCAACAACAAAAAGATTTTCCGGCTGCAGGGCTAATTTTCGACCGGTATTGAGGGTGACCATTGCAGGATCCCTGAAATCAACCTCAAATACAAAAAGGGCGGTATCTTCATAGGGGAAATAGACTTTCTCCACCACGCCCTCATGTTCCTGGCATAAATGAAATCCCTGGTCGTCCTTTCGAATGGAGGTGTGAAAATGGTTTATGATTTTAGCGTGCTCGAATGGACCGAACCGGTTGTGCCACCGGCCGTTGCCGTCCAGCCGAAAAACAGCCTGGTCTTTGGGGATAGTGATCTGTTTCATTCTCGCAAGATATTGTTTGCCAGCAGGCACCGCCCGATGAATAGGTGGATTCGCTTTTTACCGTCAAGTATGACAAAGCGAAATTCGTGTGTCAAATTCAATAATGCAGGTTCAGCAATTCTAACCGAACACTATTTAGCAAAGAAAAAATCGACCCCGAATGCGATACCGACCCCGACCCCGAGGTCGCGGCAAATCGGGGTCCGTATCGGGATCGCTTCCGATTTTGACCAAATGCGTGCCAAGGCGGACTTGAATTTCTCCAATTCATGCACAGGGTATAGCCGAAGCGTGACATGCCGAACTCAAGACGACGGCGAAACCACCATCATTCCTTCGAAGAACCGGGAAAAAAGGAGAATGTCATGGACCAAGCTTTGGATAATGCCATTCAACGGGATTTTACTCCCTTTCGTCATGATATCGTCGGCAGTTTCCTTCGACCACAGCCGATAAAAGAAGCACGAGAAAAGTATGCGAGAGGGGAGCTTTCACCGCAAGGCTTGAAAGAGATTGAAGATGAAGAGATCGCACAGCTCGTGAATAAGGAAATCGCTGTCGGGCTGAAAGCAGTAACCGATGGAGAGTTTCGTCGGTCCTGGTGGCACCTCGATTTCATGTGGGGACTGGACGGCGTGGAAAAATCCGATATCACCAAAGGATACAAGTTTAAAGCGGCCGTGACCCGGGCGGAAACCGCCTGTCTATCCGGTAAAATCAGATTTAGTGATCATCCTTTTCTGGAACATTACAAATTTTTGAAAGCGGCCGCCGGCGATGGTGTCATTGCCAGGCAGTCTATTCCTGCACCAGCTCAATTCCTGTCTGAGCTCCAGCGCCCGGAAAATGTTGATGCGACAAAAAGGTTCTATCCCAACACCGGGGAACTGGTGGAGGATATTGCCAAGGCCTATCGCAATGCGATTCAAGCATTTTATAACCTGGGTTGCCGAAATTTACAATTTGATGATTGCACCTGGGGAATGATGTGTGACAAGGATTACATGAGGGCCAAATTAGGAGATAGTTATAACCTGGATGCAACAAAAACGCTTTATGTCCAGTTGAACAACAAAGCGCTGGAAGGCCGTCCAAAGGATATGGCGCTGACCACGCATGTCTGCAGAGGCAACTTCCGTTCGACCTGGGCCGCTTCGGGCGGATACGAGCCTGTGGCGGATACCCTCTTTGGCAAGGAAAATGTCGATGCGTATTATCTGGAGTTTGATACGCAGCGCGCCGGAGATTTTTCTCCGCTGAGGTTCATGAGTGACGAGAAGCTGGTTGTGCTCGGCCTTTTTTCCTCAAAATCGGGTGAATTGGAGGATAAAAAAAGAATCATCGACCGCATAAAAGAAGCGACCCGTTATATTCCGATCAACCGGTTGTGCATTAGCCCCCAATGCGGATTTGCTTCCACAGAAGAGGGAAATATACTCAGCGAAGAACAACAATGGAACAAACTTCGGTTCATCAAAGAAATTGCTGATGAAATCTGGGGAAACAAATAGCGTTGAGATCCGACCTCCCTTGTCCGTATGTCCCCCCGTCTCTTCCCACAGTCACTCATGTAATGTGTGTCAAGCGGGCAGAATTGTCAGTACCCTATCACTGCAGGATCAATCAGAAGGTGTAATACACCTGTCTGATATGATTATATTTATTTGCTTTGCGATTAAATGATTTTACTACTGGTTCCACCGCCGGACGGTTTTTCAACCATGCAGGTGATTGACCCTGTGTCACAGATCATGATACACATCTGACACACATTGCAACAAAATGGGAGCATCGTATGCACAGCCTTTCGGGGTGTTGACTGACAATAAAGAAGTTCAGGCTGGGATGATATAACGTGACGATCTTGTTTTTCCATATTTGGCGATTGATTTTGAGAACCAGCCCTTTGCTCCTTGGCGCTTTTTTGGCAGCAAGTCTGGGGTGCTCAAATAAACCCGAGGCGACTTATGTGGATTTTTCAAATAGGGTGGCCATTGAGAAGCCAGGGCGCTCCAAACCTAACAAGCGATACTTCCGCGTGGCAGTGGCGGCCATGATCTCTGCGCAGGAGACCGTGGGCAGCTATCATGAGCTTCTGGATTATATTGCCCAACATCTGGGGCGTGAAATCAAACTCATTCAGCGGAAAACCTATCATGAAATCAATGAACTCATCGGCCTGGGGCAGATTGACCTGGCATTTATCTGTTCAGGGCCCTATGCCTATGGCAGAAAACGATACAGGTTTGAAGCCCTGGCCATGCCAGAGGTGAGCGGCGCGCCTTTTTATCAGGCCTATTTGATCGTCAACCGCAAAAGCGAATATCAGAGTCTGGCTGATCTAAGAGGCAAGGTCTTTGCGTTCACCGATCCCGAATCCAATACCGGTCAGCTCGTTCCGGCTTACTGGCTGGGGCAGAAGCACGAGAGACCTGAGGATTATTTCAGCAAAATCATCTACACCCACAGCCACGATAATTCCATTTTGGCCGTTGCCATGTCATTGGTGGATGGAGCGGCGGTCAACAGTCAAATATGGGAATATTACCACCAACGCAATCCAATGCACACTGCCAATACCCGCGTTATTCGAAAATCCCAATCGTTCGGAACCCCGCCCGTGGTTGTGCCGGTCAATATGCCCAAACCATTGAAGGATCGCATTCGCCTCATGCTGTTGAACATGCACCACGATCCCCGCGGCCGGGAAATACTAGATGGGATGTTGATTGATCGCTTCACGTCCCCCGTGGAAGAACGCTATACGCCAATACTTGGGATGATGAAAAACAGGTAAATTGAATCGAACGCTTCCGGATCTATGATACTCTCAAGTTTACGAAACAAGTTAGCGCTGTCGGTTTCTGCGCTGGTCATCGCCAGCGGTTTGGTCATTTCGATTCTGGAGACCAACCGTTTCAGCACCGACCTTCTTGATGCCGCCGTCCAACAAGGGGAAAATCTTTCCCAGTCCTTGGCGCTCGAAGCGACAAATAAAATCCTCATCAATGATCTGGCATCCCTCCAGAATCTGCTCAATCACCAGATGGGCAGCAATCCCTCATTGGCCTATCTTTTTATAATGCAAGAGGGGCAAATCCTGGCCCATACCTTTGCAGAGGGTATGCCGGTCGATTTGATCAACGTCAATATCCCCCAGAGCCAACTGCGCGGCAATCACCGGCGGATCATCGACGACAGAGGGGATTACTACTTGGATATTGCCTGGCCGATTTTTTCCGGGAAGGCCGGCATTCTGCGTCTGGGGCTGTCCGAAAAGCCTTTTCGATCCAAAACCATACGCTTGTGGCTGCACATGACGGCCACTACCCTGGTTATCTTGATCCTGGCCATAGTTTTCAGCTTGCTCTTCATTCAAAGAATTACGCGGCCGCTGACAGCATTGGCCGCGGCAGCTGAGAATATTGATGAGAAAAATCTGGAACCCATCCCCGATACCCAAACCAGTGATGAAGTGGGGCGACTGACATCTTCCATCAACAAGATGCTGGCCCGCATCAAAACCTATACCAACCGGCTGGAACAGCATACCCGGCAGTTGGACCGTGCCCATCGGCAGACCAAAAACGCTTTTGAGATCATCAGTACGATCTGGCGGAAGGACAGACTTGAAGACGTGTCGGCCTATCTGATCTGGAAGCTCAGGGAAATCGTCGCCTGCAAGGATATCATGCTGTTTATCTTTAATCATCACCGGAACAAGATTTTTTTCTATTTCGACGACGAGTTCCATACCCTTGCAGAGAAGGAGTTTACGGCGGCCTATTCAATGCTGAATAACCTGGACCGGTTCAGTTTTCAAAAAAATGATCCCATCGCTTCCATTGCGCCGGAAGTGTTTGAAGCCGCTAAACATGCGGCCACATTCCCCATCCTTCACGAGGGGCAGCCGATGGGGGTGCTGCTGATCCCTTGCCCCGGCCAGTGCCAATGCAATGCCCAGGCCCTGGAGGTAATCGGCCTGATATTGAATCACTCGGCAGGGGCTATCAAAAGGGCGGCCACCCATGAAGAGGAGATGCAGAATTTAAGGATCCGACTGGCCCAAACGAAAAAATTCTGCGGAATTGTCGGCAAAGACCCCATGATGGAGGCGATCTATAAATTGATCCAGGATATCGCCCCCAGCGACACCACCGTCCTCATACAGGGGGACAGCGGTACTGGTAAGGAACTGGTCGCCCAGGCCATTCACCAGAGCAGCCCTCGCCGAGACAAGCCTTTTGTGGTGATCAACTGCTCCGCCTATCCACCGACTCTGTTGGAAAGCGAGCTTTTCGGTCATGAAAAAGGCGCCTTCACCGGAGCGGTCAGAAGAAAGACCGGCCGTTTCGAAAAGGCCCATACCGGCACGGTATTTTTGGATGAAATAGGCGAAATTCCGGCATCGGCCCAGGTAAAGCTGCTGCGTGTGCTGCAAACCCAGGCATTCGAACGCGTCGGCGGAGAACGGACCCTGACCGTTGATGTGCGGATCCTGGCGGCCACCAACAAGGATCTTTTGAAACTGGTCAAACAAGGCCGATTCAGAGAGGATCTCTACTATCGCCTGAACGTCATTCCCATCAAGCTCCCTCCATTGTCGGAACGGCGAAATGATATCGCTTTGCTGGCGCGGTATTTCATGCACCGGTTTGCCACCGAACAGGGCAAGGAGATCACCGACTTCAGTTCCGAAGCCATGCGCATGCTGTTGGAATATGATTGGCCGGGCAATGTCCGCGAATTGGAAAATTGCGTTGAGCATACGGTCGTATTGGCCAAAGGGAAACGAATCGAGGTCGCTGATCTTCCATCGATCCTGTATCATGCCCCCAAAGTCGGCAAAACAGCATCCCATGGCAAGGTTCTCCAGCAGAGCGAGGCCAATTTGCTTGTCAAGGCCTTGGAAAACACGGGCTGGAATAAAAAACAGGCCGCCAAAGAGCTGGGCATCAGCCGCAACACCTTGTATCGCAAGCTTAAGAAGTATGATATCCGACCCAGCGACAATCGCTGATACCCCCTTGCCTGCAAACCCATCATCCAAACAAGGTGCACCTTTGTTGCAAATGTGCAGAATGCGCTGATGTGGTGCTCCAAAGTGGCACACATCTAACATGCAGAATATATTAATATATATAACGCATTAAGTTTTCGTGCGCGATAATAGTACAATCCTCGAATCTCCGACTTCCGCCGATTCCCATTGGTTTTACACCTGTCGTGAAATTTCAATTAAACTCATCGAATCTATTTTGGCCATAAATATCAAATAATTATTAATGTCGAACGGGCGGTTTGAGCACCGGTCAGCAGCTGGAGGCTTGCCAATACCTGAATGGAGAAACAGATGGCATGATGGTTGCTCAAGACAAAAAGGACAAACAAGACAAAAGTGAGCCAAATTGCTGCTGCCGGCTGAATTGTAACTGATTGCATTCATGACCATTGGCTCCCCACTCACTGCCTGAAAAAATGAAGCGTTTGGCAATGCATCGGGAGTAGCGACCAAAATGAAAAGCACGGTTGCAATACTGGACAATGACCCCAGACAAACCGCAGCGCTTTGTGAACTGCTGCAAAGCCACGGCTGGAAAAGCAAGACTTTTGTTCGATATGAGGATCTGGCCAAGGATGCACTAAGCAGCGATTTTAGGATCATCATCCTCAACTTGGATAATATAAATGTTGACGCAGTCAGGATCGGGAAGATAGGATTGATCAATAATAAGTCCTACATTATTGCACTTTCTTCTCAATTCTATCACCCTGGTCTCAAAGAGGCATTTAGAAAGCACATTTCAGTGTGCATTGCCAATCCAGTCGATTTGGACGAATTGTTGTATTGGTTGACAACGTTTGAGCCATAGGCTCATCGGGAAGCAAATCATTTACGCCCCAAACCGGGCTAAACCCTGTTTCATGTTCCAGGTAGATGGATATGGGTCCATAACCATCAGTTGCGGCATTGCCCTAAGGAGGAAACAATGACGAACAAATCACTGGTCACCCTTTTCATGTTGGCCGTTTTAGCGCTCATCTTGACAGCTTGCGGTGGCGAACCGACCGTCGATATCCAGGCGATTACATCGCAGCCGAAGCGTTTTGTTGGTTCTGATACATGCAAGATGTGCCATCTGGAGCATTTTGATTCATGGAAGATGACCTTGCACAGCCGGATGCTTCAGGACGCTCAAAAAAATAAGGACGCGATAATCGTTCCAATTGATGAAAAGAGCATCCGCGAGGATTTGGCCAAGTTGGAGGATAAGCTCAAAGTGCCTTCCGCCGAAATCTACGTTCCCAAAGAGGAGGAGATCCTTTATACCATAGGCAGCCAGTGGAAGCAGCGATTTCTGGTGAAGAAAGAGGGCATCCTCTATATTTCCCCTATCCAATACAACGCCGATACCCATCGCTGGGTGAACTACCATGAAAAAGATTGGGACAAGCGTCCCTGGCTTCTTAAGTGCGGCGGTTGTCACGCCACCGGTGCCGATCTGGAAAAACAGACATTCGAAGAACCCGGCACGTCATGCGAGGCCTGCCACGGAAAGGGCTCATGGCATGCAGCCCTGCCCAAAACGGCAGTATTTGAAAAACGTGAAACCATCGTCAACCCGGCCAAATTGACCATGGGCGTAGCGGCGCAAATCTGCGGCTCCTGCCATAACCGAGGCCATGCCACGCAAGTCAAGGGCGCTGGGTGGCCTGTCGGCTATGCCCCCGGCAAGGCGCTGGAAGCCTACTATGTATCGACCTCCTTTGCTGCCGGAGACGACCACCATTTATACGCCAATGAATTTTCCAAGGGACATCACCAGCAGTTCATCGACTGGTCGAATTCGAGACATGCGCTCGAAGGGGTGACGTGTACGTCATGCCATTATGTACACCAATTGGGCATCGCCCAGACCCGCTCACAAACCTTTGCTGCGGGATCCAAAGAATGTTTCCAGTGCCATGAAATGGTGAATAACAATCTGGCGCATTCGATACATTCGTTTGCCAACTGCCTTGGCTGCCATATGCCCAGGATCGCCAAAAGCGCGGAATCGGGGGATATTCACAGTCATGTCTTCAAAGCCCTGGTGCCTTCGGATACACTTAAAAACCCGGTTATCCCGAACTCCTGTCAGGCCTGTCACGAGCATAAAGATGACGACCTGAAAGAACTTCAGGCGAAGTGGGAAAAACTGGTCCGCTTGCCCAAACCGATCGGCAATGCCGTCGATTTTGTGGGAAATGAAGCTTCGAAATAGTCATGCAGGAGTAACCTATGACAGCAGCTATTCATATCCGAAGGTGGTTCATGGCCCCGGTGTTGTTTGCACTGATGGGCGTCCTGCTCGCCAGCGGGGGGGCTCAAGGTGCGGAGGAGGTCGCATCCGCCATAAGGCGGTACAAGGAGCGAGAGGCCAGCACCGGCTATTATGAAGAGTATGAGGTCCTGCCCCGACGTCAACGCCCGTTCGTTGAAATCCCAGGTGTCAAAAGAGGGATTTTTCCATACAGTCCCAGCGCCGCCCAGGTGCGCATACGCACTCGTTTGGCCGATTCGCATCGGGGTATCAAGTTTTACGAGAGCCGACGCTGTGAAGCATGTCATGTTCGAGAAACCATGGATAATCATACGGTCCGGGCCAATTTGACCTGCCGGCAATGCCATGGCGGCGAGCCCATCGCCAGCATCGATCATTATTACTCGCCGTTGAATCCCATCCGACGGCACGCTTACGTCTGTTCAAAGTGTCACGAAGGCGCCAGTGCTTCCTTCGCCAGCTATGTCGTTCATGAGCCGGTTCCGGGTGCAACCGAAACCCGAACCGCGTTTCCGACTCTATATTACGCCTATTGGTTCATGCTGTTGCTGCTTCTAGGAACTTTGGTATTCTTCATCCCCCACAGTGTCTTAACGGGATTGAGGGAGTTGTTCGGGAGAAAAAGGAAGAGTGAATGATGACACCGACGACACGCATAAAGCGATTTGGGGTGATAGACAGGGTTTTCCACTTGTTCTTAATTTTAACCTTTTTAACCCAGACGGCCACCGGCTTCGGGCGTCTTTATTACACTACAGCCTGGGGAAAACGCATCGGTGCGTTGTTCGGCGGATATGAAAGTTCTCTGCTGGTCCATAAATGGGTCGGTATCATCATGCTGATCGGGTTTATCGTGCACACCGTTTTCCTGTTATTTAAGGTCGACTGGCGGCGTCCCAAGGCAAGTCTTTTCGGACCGGATTCCTTGATTCCCACATTCCGCGATTTCGTTCATCTCGGGCAGCGCATCCGTTGGTTTTTCGGCTTGGGCGCCGCCCCCAGGATAGGGCGATGGAGTTACTGGGAAAAATTCGATTACTGGGCGGTCTATTGGGGAATGCCGCTGCTGGCGATTACCGGCCTCATGCTGATGTATCCCATCTGGACCAGCCGTTGGGCGCCAGGGTGGATATTGAATGTCGCAGCGCTGCTCCACAGGGCTGAAGCGATCCTGGCGGCGGCCTATATTTTTATTGTGCATTTTTTCATCGGCCACCTTCGGCCGACCAGTTTCCCCATGAATGAAGCCATGTTCTCGGGAAGCGTCCCTTTGCCGGAAGCAAAGGAGGAAAAGCCGGGTTGGGTAGAGCAAATGCAGCAGCAGGGGCGCCTGGAGCTTGCTGCAGCTAATCCGCCGTCTACGATGTACCGGGTGATTTACTTCCTTTTTGGTTATGCGGCCTTGGGAATTGGTGTCTATTTGCTGATTAACGGCATCCTATATAGCGGCCATATACGGCTGCATTGACACTATTATTGTTAAAAAATTGAGGCGTATCAGTCGATGAGCACGTTTTCGATCCGATCGCAGAGATAGTCCAGTTCGTCGTCGCCAATGATAAGGGGCGGTGAGATTCGGATGGTGGTGCCGTGACTGTCATTGGCCAGAACACCAAGGTCGAGCAGCTTCCGGCAATAGTCCATGGCGCGGCCGTTGTGCATCTCGATGCCGATAAACAGCCCTTTGCCGCGAACCTCCTTGACATAGGGCGACCGGGAAGCGATCTCTTCCAACCGACGGATAAGCTTTTTCCCCTGCAGTGCCGAACGCTGCGCCAGATTCTCTTCCTTTAATACTTCCAAAGCCGCGACACCGGCCACACAGGCCAAAGGATAGCCCCCATAGGTGGAGCCGTCTGATCCCGGCTTGAAGACCAGGTCCATGATCCTGGTATTGGCGATAAAGGCGGAAAGCGGCACCAATCCCCCGGACAGCGCCTTGCCCAGAATCAGACCGTCCGGCACCACCGCTTCATGCTCGAAACAGAAGGTTTTTCCGGTGCGTCCCAATCCGACCTGGATTTCATCAAACAGCAGCAACAAATCGTGGCGGTCGGCAATACTGCGCAGTCCTTTCAGGAACCCGGGCGGCGGCACGTTCATGCCCCCTTCGCCCTGCATGGGCTCCACCAGGATACCGCAGGTGTTGGGAGAAACAGCCAGCTCTACCGCTTCCAGATCGCCGAAGGGGGCAGAGACGAAGCCGGGGGTCAGCGGGCCGAACCCTCGGCGGTATTTTTCAGTTGATGAGAAGGATATCACCGTCACCATGCGGCCGTGAAAGTTTCGGTCAAAGACGATGATTTCCTGTTTGCCGTCTTCAATGCCTTTGGCTTGCCAGCCGTAGTATCGCGCGGCCTTGATTGCGGTTTCCACCGACTCGACGCCGCCGTTTTTCAGCAGGGCCTTGTTGCCGTGCCGACCGAACCGGGGGGCCAATTGGGGCGCCAGATTGGCGACTTTATCGAGAAAAACCGCCAGCGCATCGGTATAGACCACATTGGAGACCACCGATCCGTAGTTGCCGTTCAAGGCGCTGACCAGGGCTTCGACAATCCTGGGGTGGTGGTGTCCCGGGTTTGCCGCCGAGTAGGCCGCAAGACAATCCAGGACGGTGCGGCCTTTCTGGTCGGTCAGCCAGCATCCCCTGGCCTGGCGCACCACCATGTCGAGCCGCTGGTAGTGATGGGCACCGAACCGATCTTCCAGGTTGATAATTGTTTGATCATCCCTCCGGCTGTAGCCGGACTGCGCGTTGGGAATAAAAGTGTCAAACATGGCGCCACCTCCTGTGGCCGGTTCAATTGTCGGCCTTGATGAAATCATATATCCGTCGCTCCTTATCAGTGAGCTTTTCGCCTTGATCGACGATTTTTTCTAGAAAGCAATGATAAAAATCATGGCGCAGACTGTCGCGGTTGGCGATCACGAACCATCGATTGCGGGTCCAGTTAATGGGGGAGTGATCTTCCCGGCCTTGTTCGAAAATGCCGACCAGCGCCTCGGATTTATCGGTAATGATATCGAATGAGCGGCCGCCGATGGGTTCCACCAATTCCAGGGAATCGGGATGGGATACCTGGATATCGAAATCGCCGGGCGGGTTGCCCATGGCGATATAGCGAACACCCACCCCAGAACGCTCCGCTCTTCGCAGGGCGGGGAGAAGGCGCTCCCCTGATTCAGGATAGAGTCTCACATAGATCTCATTGCAAGCGGCGGCAATCATCTCTTTGGCCTTGGCCATCACCTTGTCGTAACCGCGGATCATCCAGATAAACTCATAGGCGGCTTCGGCCGCATTGCCGTTGAGCTGCGCCTTGAGGGTTTCCAATCCCGCATTAAAGTCCCGCTCAAGCCTTTTATAGAGTTCCTCAGGCGGCAGGGGTACGTACCGGCCGTCCCCCACATCCAGGACAAATCCCTTGCGCACCATATTGCGCAGCACGTCGTACACCCTGGAGCGGGCCATACCGGAAAGGCGGCTGATTTGGGACCCGTTGATGGGGTGCCGGGCCGCCAAGGTCAGGTAACAGGTGATTTCGTACTGGGAAAATCCCAGATTTTTCAGTTTCTCCAAATCAGTCATCTCAACCTTTCTATCGGCATAGTGTCGCTATTGCATTAGCAACATTATAATATAGCTAATATACATCGGCGTCAAGACGGGAGATCCGTATGGTCCGTCTGATCCAGTGTAATTTTGGCATTGATATATTTTCGGTTGGTTAGGTGCTGTTTGAGGGATATTTTGAACATCGAACATCGAATGAGGATTTCGCTGCGCTCAGCCATTGTATGTAACTGCAATATGCCTTGTTTGAACTTGGATGCTGGACATTCGAAGTTGGACCTTCAAATCGATTTTTTATCGAGTGCCTTTTTTTATCGTCTCGATCGCTGCAATGGTCGTATCCAACCAAAAAGTTAATTGGAACTATGTGCGCCTACAGGAAAATAGGGGCTTGCGTACCCGGGTTATTTTTTCATACAAACGGGGTCTCAACTGAAAAACAAAGCATCAGAAACGGCACCATGATTCGAAAAATTTTGAATTTTACGAAGATCGAGCACACCGCCTTCAGTCTGCCGCTGATATTAGCCGGTGCCTGGATGGGGGCGGAGGACCAATGGCCCGAATTTTCCGTGTTGGCGTTGATCATATTGGCCGCCAT
Source organism: Desulfobacteraceae bacterium (assembly GCA_037387725.1). GTDB lineage: Bacteria > Desulfobacterota > Desulfobacteria > Desulfobacterales > Desulfosarcinaceae > JARRKU01. Next base: position 10,743 of record JARRKU010000024.1, on the reverse strand, counting down.
AGGCGCCAGAATATTCGGCATGTCCTTCAATCGCATCTTTGATCGACACATCGATGCCCTCAATCCCAGGACCGCCGGGCGGGAACTTCCCTCCGGCCGAATGGACCTCATGACCGCCGTTACCATTGCCATGGTCGCCCTGGCGGTCTATCTGGGTGCCTGCATCGCTCTGGGGCGCTGGTGCGTCTATCTGTCGCCGCTGCCGCTTATTCCGTTGCTGGGATATTCGTTGTTGAAACGTTTTACCGTATTTTGCCACTTTGGCATCGGCCTCTGCCTGGCGCTGGCACCGCTGGGGGCTTTTGTGGCAGTGGCCGGTCATCCGAAATTCACCATGGAGGTGCTTTTGTTCTCCGGATTCGTCTTCTTCTGGCTCAGTGGGGCGGATATTATCTACGCCACCCTGGATATCGAGAGCGACCGGGAGAACGGTATATTCAGCATCCCGGCCCGGCTTGGCGCTGCAGGCGCACAATGGGTGTCGGCCGCCGTGCATATTTGCGCGCTAGGCTGCCTGATCCTGCTGCTCGTTGCCTCCTCGAAAGGCGGTATGGCTATGGTGGGTTTTGGCATCACCCTGGCGCTGTTCTTTTTGATGTATATGCCCTTCGTTCCGGTGCCCAAGCGCTTCTTTCCCATCTCCACCCTTGCCGGCATAGCTGGGGCCGTCACATCCTTACTCTCGTGAGGCGTGATTCTTTTGTAAAAAGCGACCGCTGGGAATGGTTTGTATGGCATTCATTTTTATGCCTCTGAAAGAGGCAAAGAATATAGCCCCTGGTGTAAACCCGGGGGACTCTTGTGGGAGTCTTATGCGTCCGAGATGGCGAACCACCTATTCAGGCATTGATGGGCAAAGGCGTCGGGCAGGTCGATGTTAACCGGTATGAGCCCAACCCGCATGGAAACTTTTTCATCGTTTCCCCAGGGCCACCAGGCAACCCCCAGCACGATTTGGTGCACCATATGGGAGGTAAAAAAGACCTGGCCCGGCATTAACCCATATTCAGAGTAAATATAATCGTTCACCGCATCGGAGGCCTCGCCGATCGATGAAAAGTTCCAATGGTTGCGGAACTCTTTAAAAAGGGGATAGAACACCATTTCGGCATCTTCATCATCTAGTATGACGGCGGCCATTTTGCGTTTGGCGTCCCATTCCCATCTATAACTATCTGGAATATTAAGGCAAATCTTGTGACAGATCTCTTGAAAGGGTTCCAGTGCGTCAATGGTCGGTTTCATGATGACCTTTTCTTTAGGGCGTTTAAATTAAAGTCCTGATGTTACATCGGCAGTTTTCAAGATGACATGAATGAAATGGAGGTGAAATTGCAGTGGAAGGGTGGCAATCTCCCATTCATGACCTATCGTCGATACAGGGTGTGCTGTCTGTACCGTCTATCGTTTAGTGCGACAATCCATCCTGTATTGCATCGGCTGTCAGGGAGCTTGTAATGGAAAAGAGATTCGATCCCTTCAACGACCGGACTTCACGGGATATTCGCAATACCCTCTCCTCGGCATTGGTCAGCGAATTGAGCGGTGATGGTCGCCTGCGGGTGCAGGATGTGGCCCGTCAATGGCTTTTAGAGGCTGGAGATGCGGCATACCAGAATTATATCCGTCAGTGCTTGGTGACCTATCATAGCGTGTTGCAGGCGGTTCAATCCGCCGGACTGACAGAACGACGGATACAGGCGGTGGTTCTATGGAACGCGAAGCTATTTTTCGAGGTGCATGAGCTTATAGAAACCGTGTGGCTTGGTACACACGGGGATGAGCGAAAAGCACTGAAAGGGTTGATCCAGGCCGCCGGCGTTTTTGTCCACCGCAGACGCGGCCATTTCAAGGCGGCCAACGGGCTGGCCAGGCGAGCTATGGAGAATTTGAAACACGCATCCCCGCACCTGGATTTTATCGAAGACCTGACGCCATTGCTCGCCAGCTTGGAGGATTTATCAGCTCCACCGCCGCGCCTCACGCCTGGTTCGGCTATTGGCGACGCAGCTTGCCGCACGCTGGGATGCTAACAATTCGCAGCAGCGTGGAAGTCCGCAGGACGCTCCCGCCGATGCCGGGATTCCCTTGAGCTTTCAGCAGACGGGATATCGTGCCTTCAGTCCTCTTCTGTGCTGCGCACCACCATCACGGGTATGTCGCTGCGCCGGACGATGCGTCGGGCCGTTCCACCCATCAGGGCATCCTTGACCATCCCATAGCCATGGGTTCCCATCACGATCATATCCACAGCCAACTCTTTGGCGGTATCGAGGATAACATCCACAGAAGTGCCTTTACGTACGATGAGTTGCTCATCCTTCAAGGCAATCTGCTCGGCAGGCGTCTGCAGGTGGCCGCAGAATTCATGGAGCTTGGCTCCGAGGTCATCGACCAATTTATTTTCATAGTCGATCTGGGCGTTTGCCCATTGCGCTTCACCCATCATGCCGCTGATGTGGGAATAGGTGTTGGGATTAACCGGTTCGATGACATGCAGGACGTACAGGTCGCCATCGAACTGCTTTGCGAGCGAGACGGCATAGCCAAACGCCAGTCTTGAATTAGATGAAAGATCAGTAGTATAGAGTATTTTTTGGATCTTGGGCAGCATAAGCACCTCCTTTTGGATTGAAACGTTATGCCAGCAGATGCGGTACGATCTGTGTCTATTTCAACGAAGGTAAGCGGTACTGACAAGTCCTTAATGCGTGCAGAATGCAAAACCGGCGACCCGGGGGCGAGTCAAATGGGGTCCACTATCGCAGTCACTGTAGGTTGTGCGGCGAATTCCATATGAATTTATAATATTATTTTTATCACGGAAGGTAGATCCAAATCAAGAACAAGGCGTTGCGCCATGGGGGCGGATGCATTCAGACGATAGCCGGCCCATAGGACCTGCAGGGGTGGTGATAAGTTAGTGTCCGTCCAGAAATGCTAGATTTTGGTTCAGGCCAAGGCCGCAGGGAGTTTGGAACCGCAGGCGTAGCGGAGCTACGTTGAGGATTCCAAGCGAGTGAGAACACCGGTCTGGGCCAAAAGATGCCAATTATGGATGGGCACAAGTTAGGTATTGAAGCCAAAATAGAGATCTGATACAGCTGATGGAGCACTGAAGGGTTTATACCCGACGTGGAGCTTTGCTGTAGCTGAATGAGTTCAGGCGTATCGATATTGATTGCAGCCCCCCGCTCCGGAAAAAGGCTCTCTGGAATTGCAGTTGATGGTATGCTGGTACGCATGCGGAAACGATTGACCGGAGTCTGCTATGTATTTGTCGCTGTTTAAGGAAATGGTTCACCAGTATGTGGAGTTAACCACAGAGACGGAGCAAAACGAAGACGCTGCAAAAGTATTGCCCCGACGTTGCGAGATCTGCCAAAATCAGCCGTATTGTGATCGCGACTACTGCCTTTGCTGGTATCACTAAATCAGCAACCTTTTTTATGCGAGTACGGGGAAAAGACCAATTTAAGAAATTGGACAGCCGTTAAAGGGGCTATCCCCCTTTTTTTGTTGGCTTTGCCGATTTCAAAGGCGATTTTCCACTGCGCCATAAGGGTTTTCCAGGCATTGCCCAGCGTGTTGGCGGGATCGTAGATGTGAGTGGCTTCGGATGTGACGCCATTCAGCTCGAGCACCTTGAAATCGCCTCCTTCCCTAAACGCTTTTGGGTCTTCTGTGCGCACATCGTAGCGTCCAAAATAAAATCCTTTAAAATACCGACTGACTTGGTCGAAGGTGCTGGTCAGCGCTGGGGTGATATACCGATTGCCGTCCAGAAATAACGCTCCTCTGCAATGGGTGCCCACCGAAACCAGCTGGACCCGCTCTCCTGCCGAAGGTATCTCGTGCAGGTGATTCCGGTGAACCTCAAGGTGCAGGGGCGCTTGACAAACGGCTCTGGGATCCGTCAGGATCAAACGCTCGAGAGAACTGCGGCCGTCTCCTGTGATGGAGAGCAGGCGCTTATCGGTGATGGCGAAAATACGGCCCTGCTTTTGACCGGGGTGTCGATAGTAGAATACGCCGAACTCTTTTCCGGGAATGTATTGCTGGACGATGGTGTCGGCCCGCGCTGCTTCGAGATAGATGCGAAGATCTTCCACAGTATTCACCGACTGGACCGCATTGCCGCGTTCGCCGGCATCGGGTTTGCAGACTACCGGAAAATCGATCCGCTGATCAACCATAAAAGAGAGGATCTTCGCTATTTGTCTGTCCACTGGCCAGCTGCACGTTACGCAGATAAAGGGCGCCACCCGGCGTGAGGGGGCAAGCCTGGATAGTATATCGCTTTTGGACTCGCCGATGATCCCGCCGGCCGGTATAGCCGGGTTGGCGGCCGTGAACAATGTCCAGTGGCGATGGCGGAAGCCCAGGTAGAGAATATAGCCCACGATCGGCAAATAAAAGAGCCAGAGCGGCCAGAATTCCCAATGCCGAAGGCGCTTGTACCTGGAGAGCAGAAGTCGCCGGCCCCTGAAATTCAACAGTGGGACACAGATCCGTATCACCGCCCAGAGGGCCAGTACGGTGGACATGACGACCCACAGTGCATACTGATGGAAAGCGGCATAATAGGTTAGCATGGCTTGCCCCAGCCACATGGACAGCCCTACCAATGCCGGCGTCCATACAGCCGCAGCTATACAGAAGTAGAATAGAAAAATCCAGACGCTGCCGCTCAGTACGCCGGCGGTAAAATAGACTGGAAGACGGCTGCCGGGAAGAAATCGGCTGGCAATGATGATACCGGGGCCCTTTTCATTGAGCCACCGGGCCGCTTTGGAGACATCATTCGGTTTAATGAACCATCGGACCGGTGCACGATGAAGGGCCGGCCGGCCGATATAGCGCCCGGCCGCATAGAGCAGAAGATCTCCAATTACGATGCCGATAAAGGCGGCACCTGCTGCCGGCAGGAAACCGAGCACACCGCGCGCGGCCATCATTCCCGCACCGATGCAGGTGAGATCTTCGCTAATCAATGTGGCCAGCGCAATAAGAAAAACAAAAATCAGAAGTTGAAGTCCGGAGGCACCGGAGAGTTGAATCCGTCCGAAGGGCGCCCGGGCCTGTTTGATCCGGAGCGCATTAGCCTTAGCCCGTGTTATCCCCTCTCCCTTTTCCACCGTTTCGATATGCCCGGCGATGATTCGGGCCACCTCAGCTGTTTTTTTGAATACCAGCAAATGGCCACCGTGTAATGTTTTCAGGGTGCTCTGGGGAAGCAATCGGGTGTGTTCCCTGGCAGCAGCCAATGGGATGAAGGCATCTTCTAACCCATGAAGGATGAGCGTCGGCTGGTCGATGTGCTGCAGTTCCGCCCGCAGCGGACGCTGATCTGCATCGAAAAAATTGCGGGCATAATTCGTGTTAAAAGCAAAATGATCCAATGCCCCCATATGCGGCGTTAATTCCTGCAAGGCCCAAAGGGCGGCCATCTGCAAACCATGCAGTGCGTGGTTCAGATGATAGTCCCCCAGCAGTTCCAGCTCCTGAACGCCTATGGCAGAAACCAGAGTCAACGAGGCGATGCGTTCGGGATGGTCGGCTGCCAGATGGATGGCGGCACCCCCTCCCATACTGTAAGCCACCACATGGACGCGTTTTACCTGCAACCGGTCCAGAAACCGCCGCAGGTACGTCGCATGGGCGATGAAGCCGTAATGCTTGATGCTTCGCGTGGAAAATCCGAAACCCGGCAGGTCCGGCGCCAGCACGCGCCCCACTTTTCCCAACTGATCGGCCAGCTGGGGGAACGCGCGGCTGGCGGCGACAGGGCTTCCGTGGATCAGCAGCACAACAGGCGTCTTTGCCGGGGCGTTGGGGCGGGTATCGATATATCGGATGGTCACAGGCCTGGGGGCTCCGTTATCCGATGGATCCGCCGGCAGTACGATGGAATGAAGCGCCGGCGGCGGCGGCCATGGATCAGGTCGGTGAAGTCGAACGGCGTGGGAGATGGCCAGAAGGGCCAAGTAGCCCACCACCAGCCCCACTATCCACGGTTTGCGTTTGGCGATAGTCGCAAACCCTTGGCTTTTTCCAATCAGGCGTTTCATCGGCCGCACACTGCCATCACGATGATGTCGCACCAGGTCGCCCGACCTTGTGCCAGTGAAACAGGGTCGATGCGGCTACACCAAAGTCCGGGTGAGGCCGGTAGCCTTGCCGGTCCAGGATAAAAGCAATAATGGCAAAATGATGGACGGTGTGACTGGCCAGAAACTGAAGCTCCCTTCCGATGGAAGAGCGGCTGAACGCAAAAGCCTGCGGGCGATGACCGCCATCGTCATTTTTGCTCTGCACCGGAAGATCGGCTTTCTGAATCGCTTCGAGGCCGTTGATGATATGATGAATGGTCGCAAGGGCATGCGCTCGATCGGTTTCCACCCTCGTCGAACGGTTCCGGTCGTCATAATCCGTGATTTCTGCCGGCGGCTTTAGAAAAGCGCTGTAGAAATCCAGAACGTGGCGTATATGTTTGCCGACACCACTCTGAAAGGGAGCGATATCGTTGTTGGTGTAGATCCCATCACTCAGATCTTCGATCAATTGTTCCGCTTGCGACAAGATACTGATATTCTCTTTTACCAAGGCGATTGCAGCGTCCAATTCCAACCTCCCATGCCTCGTTGTGTATTAGAATTGCGGGATACCGGGTGAAACCCCGTGGGGTTATCCCATTTGTACGCTGGGAGGCCGCAACCTTACAAAGATGGCCGGCCTTAGACCGTATTTATAGAGATACTTGCGCCGAACTTCAAGGCTTGTTATGAGGGACAGGTTCAACACTTTCCACCGTCCGTTGCTGCAAAGCCCATTGAGGGGACTGTCGCATGATGACCAGTGCCGATCTTCAGCGATTTATTGATGGCCATGACATCGAAGCCGCCATCCTGCCGTTGTCCCGACCCACCCCGACCGTCGCCGATGCAGCCGCGGTTCTTGGCGTCGCCTCGATTCAGGTGATCAAATCCCTTGTATTCAGGATTAAGGAAGACCCTGTGCTGGTTATCGCCAACGGCGAATCCCGAATCGACCGCCGCAAACTCGCCGATTATCTGAATGTGGGACGTGGTCGGATTAGATTTGCCTCGGCCGATCAGGCCTTTGATCTAACCGGCTATGTGGTGGGCAGCATGCCGCCCTTTGGCCACCGTCTCAAACTGAGAACCATCCTTGACAAGGCCGTAACGCGGCAGGATGAGGTATATGGCGGGGGCGGCGACATTAACGCCATGATGCGGATAAAGACATCCGAGCTGTTGCGGATAACCGCTGGTGAGACGGCAGCGATCAGTTGTTCGCAAGACAGTGGCGATGAACCCGGCCGCGATCGAACGGATTGAGGTATCGGTGTGCTTCCGACCAGTGGAAATGAAGAAAATTGATGCGGGAACCTAAAAAGGAGATGGATCAATGGCTGCGCCCAAAGCACTTTCCCCGTCCGAATTGAGAAGAATTTGTGACCCAGCGGTTTTTAACTTCAAGAGCACGGCCGAAGTCGATCCGTTGGATGATGTGATCGGGCAGGAGCGGGCCGTGCGTGCCATCCATCTCGGATTGAACATGAAGCAACCCGGATACAATATCTTTATTGCCGGCCAGGAGGGAAACGGCAAGCGCACGATCGCCCACGATATCGTTTCCAGGCATGCCCGTCAGCAACCGGCGCCGGATGATTGGTGCATGGTGAACAATTTTGATGATGCGTTTCGCCCCAAAGCCATATGCGTGCCCACGGGAAAGGCGACCCAGTTCTCCAAATCCATGGCGCGGCTGATCCGCTGGCTGCAGATCAAGCTGCCCAGGGAGTTTTCAACGGATGCGTTCAAGGAAAAGGCCCAGCGGTGCAATGACCAGCTAAAGACAGAAGAGAAAAAATTAACCGATCAGCTCGAGGAGCAGGCCGCCGCACACAATATCCATATGGCCAAGACCGCCGAAGGTATAAGACCGGTGCCTTTGGCGGATGGAAAGCCCATGACCCACGAACAGTTCGGTGCGTTGAGTTCCGAACAGCAGGCGGCCATCAATCAGGCCCTTGAAACATTGGATGCAGAGATGGAGGAGGTCTTTGCGCAGATCGTCAAGCTGCGACAGGACCACCAAAAAAGCCTGCAGCAATTGATGCAGGATACGGCCCTTGCCATCGTAAGCCAGCGACTGGACCTTATTCGGTCGGAGTACAGCGATTGCGCAAAGATTCAATCCTACCTCAATGATGTGCAGCAGGACATCATTGAAGAAGTGGAGAACTTTCTCTCACAGGATAACCATCCCAAAGAGGAAAATGGCGCCCCGTTTGCCCCCCCTGTCTCTCCCTTTGACCGTTACAAGGTCAATGTGCTGGTGGATCACAGGGGGAGTGAGGGAGCGCCGGTGGTATTCGAGCCTAATCCTTCCTTTCAAAACCTCTTCGGTCACATCGACAAAAAGGCGTTCATGGGCGCCACCACCACCGACTTCACCATGGTCCAGGCCGGCTCATTGCTCCAGGCCAATGGCGGCTACCTGATTGTCGAAGTGGAGTCTCTCCTGATGGACACCCAGGTTTGGGAGACCCTCAAGCGCTCACTGCAAAACAAGCATCTCTATATTCAGGATTTGCAGCGTGGACCGATGGCTATGGCCGGCAGCCTGCGTCCGGAGCCGATTCCGATGGACGTTAAGGTGGTGCTGGTGGGAAATTATGCGACCTTTGAATTGCTTCAAAACCATGATCCAAAATTCAACAAGATCTTTAAAGTGCGCTCGGATTTTGATTACGAGACCCGACTCACCGATAAAACGCTCCAACTCTATGCCCGATTCATTGCCCGGGCGAGCCGGGAGAATAATTTGCAGCCCTTTTCCCCCGATGCTGTTGCGGCGGTTGTGGAGTTCGGGGCAAAAACCGTTTCCGACCAATCCAAACTCTCTTTGCGCTTCGGTCCCATCGTGGGGATCCTCCAAGAGGCAGATTACTGGTGCCGTCAGGAAGAAGGGGAGATCGTCACCGAGACTCATGTGATCAAGGCCCTCAGTGAATATCGGTTCCGCCACGACCTCTATGAAGAGAAAATTCATGCGGCTTATGCCGAGGATACCATTCTCATCGATGTAAAAGGGGAGGAGGTCGGCCAGGTCAACGCGCTGGCCGTCTACCAGATGGGAGAGATCTCCTTTGGCCGGCCGTCCCGCATTACGGCCGAAACCTTCATGGGCAAACACGGCATCGTCAATATCGAACGCGAAGCCGAAATGAGCGGCCGCACCCACGACAAAGGAGTGATGATTCTCGCAGGTTTCCTGGGCCGCACTTTTGCTCAGAAATATCCTTTGAGCCTCTCCATCAGCATCACCTTTGAACAGAGCTATACCGGCGTGGACGGCGACAGCGCATCTTCCACAGAGCTCTACGCGATCCTGTCCAGCCTCTCCGGCGTACCGATTCAGCAGGGGATCGCGGTTACCGGCTCGGTGAACCAGAAGGGCCGCGTCCAGGCTATCGGCGGCGTCAATCAGAAGATCGAAGGCTTCTTCGAGGTATGCAAGACCAAAGGGCTCACCCAGCAACAGGGTGTGATGATCCCCAAAGCCAATGTCAAGAACCTCATGCTTAAACGAGAGGTGGTGCAGGCTGTGGCCTCCGGAGCGTTTCACATCTACCCTGTGGAGACCATTGCGGAGGGTATCGAAATCCTGACCGGCGTTCCCGCCGGTACACGCAATGAAAAGGGGGAATATGCCCCGAATACCGTCTTTGGAAAGGTTCAGAAGACCTTGATACGCTATCTGAAGCAATCGTTGAAGCTAAAAGCCCTGGCATCGTAATCCAAACGATAGAGCTCACTTTAAAGCTGCACTTATGCGGCTCTTTTCTTCCCGGTCAAGATCGTCCAGGGCGAAGCGCAAGGCGATCTCCACGGGGACCGACGGCCGGGGGCCTTTGCTGCCGGTGGCGGCGGCCAGCGGGTCGAGATCGTGGTCTTTAAAAAAATCGGGGGACGTTTTTTGATCGGATGCCGTCATCGATTATTCTCCTAGATAATTTGCAATAGTCCGCTGCACCCGTTGCACTGCGGCGATACTCGAAGATGGTTTTCCCGACGGTGGCCGCTTCGGACAAGCGGACATTGTGACGGATGGGATCGCAGATCTGTTTGGTGAACAGGCGTTTGAGCTTTCGATAGATCGCATCGCTTTGCCGGGTGCGGCGGTCGTACATGGTGGGCAGGACGTATTTAAGGGCCAACATCTCATTTTGTTTCTGGGCCGAGATCAGGTAGCCGAAGAACGTTTTCAAACCTTCCAGGGCAGGGCCCTGCAGGGCGACCGGGCACAAGACTTCGCTGCAGGTCATGAGCACGTTGACGCTCAGCACATCCCAACCCGGCGCACAGTCGAAAATGATGAAGTCGAGACTGTCGCCTTTGGGCACCAGGGTCTTGCGCAGGTATTCGTGCCGCATGTGGGCCGGCTGTTCACCCAACCAGTTTTTCAGGGCCGCCAGTTGAAGCCCGCCATCCAGTATCCATAGGTTTTCCCTGGCGGCAAATACAGCATCTTTTTTAGCGACCGGCGTTCCATCGCTGTTTCGGCCGGTGACAAATTCGTACATGCCATGGGGGGGAGAAACACCAAGGAATTTGGATACCTGCGCCTGGGTATCGCAGTCCACCAGCAATACCCGCTGCCCTTGTATGGCCAATTGATGGGCCAGGTTTACGGCGGTGGTGGTTTTTCCCA
>JARRKU010000023.1:0-30079 GCA_037387725.1 Desulfobacteraceae bacterium | reverse complement strand
AGCTCCATTATGCCCATGATGGGTACCGAAGACGTGATGTGGACCTGCAAGTTCCGCAACGGCCTCATCAAACGCTTCAAGTTCCCCATTCGCACCACTCCTGAAGGTGCCGCCAATTCCTATGATGATCTGAAAGGTAAGGATCTGGAAAGCGGTCTGCTCTCTACTGAAGAAGCAGACGGTTATACCATTCCGACGCCCAAAGTTTAATCGAGGCGTGTCCCTTAACTAATCGAATGCATGCTTAAAGCTAAAATTTTTTAGGAGGATAATATGGCATTACCGAACAAACCTTTGGGTGAACTTAAAGCCGTTCGTGACCCTGAAGTCGTTGAAAAAGAAGTCGATATTCTCATCGTTGGCGGCGGAATGGCTGCCTGCGGAACCGCTTTCGAAGTCAAAAAATGGATGAGCGACGATCAGACCGTCCTGCTATGCGACAAGGCTGCCATGGAACGTTCCGGCGCCGTTGCCCAGGGCCTTTCCGCCATCAACACCTACGTTGGCGAAAATGCTCCCGAGGATTACGTCCGCATGGTTCGCAACGACCTGATGGGCCTGGTTCGCGAAGACCTGATTTTCGATCTGGGTTGCCACGTGGACGATTCCGTCCATCTGTTCGAAGAGTGGGGCCTGCCGGTTTGGAAGAAAACCGAAGACGGCAAAAACCTCGACGGTAAAAAAGGCCAGAAAATGGGCACCCTCAAAGGCGGCGCCCAGCCGGTCCGTACCGGTAAATGGCAGATCATGATCAACGGTGAATCCTACAAACGCATCGTGGCCGAAGCGGCCAAAAAAGCATTGGGCGAAGACAACATCATCGAGCGTTGCTTCATCGTCGAGCTGCTGCTGGATGCGAACCAGGAAAACCAGATCGCTGGCGCAGTGGGTTTCTCCGTCCGCGAAAACATCGTTTACATCATCAAATGCAAAACCATGATGGTGGCCTGCGGCGGCGCTGTGAACATTTATCAGCCCCGCAGCGTCGGTGAAGGTAAAGGCCGCGCCTGGTATCCGGTTTGGAACGCTGGTTCCACCTATACCATGTGCATGAAGGTCGGTGCCGAGCTCACCATGATGGAAAACCGTTTCACCCCGGCCCGTTTCAAAGACGGTTACGGCCCGGTGGGTGCCTGGTTCCTGCTGTTCAAGGCCAAGACCCTCAACGGTTTGGGCGAAGCCTTTGCCGGAAGCGACGCTGCCAAGGCAGAGCTGGAAAAATATGCTCCTTACGGCACCGCCGCCATTACCCCGACCTGTCTGCGGAACCACCTGATGCTGTTCGAAATGAAAGAGGGCCGCGGCCCCATCATGATGGACACCGTGACCGCACTGGCCGAACTGGGCAAGACCATGGACAAGAAAGAGCTCAAGCACCTCGAGTCCGAAGCTTGGGAAGACTTCTTGGATATGACCTGCGGCCAGGCCAACCTGTGGTGTGCTCAGGACTGTGAGCCGGAGAAGAAAAACTCCGAAGTTATGCCCACCGAACCGTATCTGCTGGGTTCCCACTCCGGCTGCTGCGGCCTGTGGACCTCCGGCCCGGACTATGACTGGGTACCGGATGATTACAAAATCAAAGCCCGCAACGGCAAGGTCTACAAGCAAATGACCACCGTTGAAGGTCTGTTCACCGCCGGCGACGGCACTGGTGGATCCGGCCACAAGTTCTCCTCCGGCTCTCATGCCGAAGGTCGCATCGCTGCCAAACAGATGGTACGTTACGCCAAGGACTTCGCCGACTTCACCCCGACCATCAAACAGTCCAAGGAAGAGCTGGTCGACCTGGTTTACAAACCGGTTCGCACCTATCTGGACAACAAAGACTACACCACCGCGGCGGACATCAACCCCAATTATCTCAAGCCCAACGGCATGATGTATCGTCTGATGAAAGCCACCCATGAGTACGGTGCCGGCACGGCTACCTACTACATGACCAGCAGCAAGTCTCTGGAAATTGTGATGGATCTTCTGAGCACCATGCGCGAAGACTGCAAAAAATTGGCTGCCGGCGATCTGCACGAACTGATGAGAGCCTGGGAGATTGAGCATCGTATCTGGACCGTGGAATCCCATCTGCGTCACATCCAGTACCGCAAAGAGACCCGTTACCCGGGCTTCTACTATCAAGCGGACCATCCGGGACAGGATGACGAGAACTGGTTCTGCTTCGTCAACTCCAAGTACGATCCGGCCAAGGGTGAGTGGGATGTAAAGAAGGTTCCCTACATCCAGATCATTCCGAGCTAGTAGCGGGAGTTCTGCTTGCTTATGAGTAGGAACTTGTAAGACCATACCTCCAGGCGTCTTTCGGCGCCTGGAGGTTTTTATTAATGTGGGGTCAGACCCCGCGCGTTGTGTTAGGCGATATCCTCGTAAGAATATAGCGGCAGTCCCTTGGCGCCGGCAGCAATCCGGTGCCAAAGGGGCAGCCATTCATCCGAAGCGTGAAATTCAATGCTGGTCCGGTGGCACCGCCATGGAGCAGGACTGAGTTTCAGGTTTCGAAATTCAAAGGGTATCGCCGACCGGCCGTGAGTGGCTGATCGACAATCAAAGTCAAATTAATTTGTTTGCACGGAGGGATAGCATGACAAACGAAACAACCGCCCCTGCGAGTGGAAGCATCATGGTGGTCGGCGGCGGCATCAGCGGTTTGACCACTGCTCTTGAAGCGGCCGAAGTTGGGTATGACGTGTACCTGGTGGAGAAGAATCCGTACCTGGGTGGACGGGTGGCACAGCTGAACCAGTATTTTCCCAAGCTATGTCCTCCTACCTGTGGTCTGGAGATCAACTTCCGCCGCATCAAGGACAATCCCCGCATTCAAGTGCTCACCCTGGCCGAGGTGGAAAAGGTGGAAGGCGAAGCGGGCAACTACAACGTGGCCGTCAAGATCAGTCCGCGTTATGTGAATGAGAAGTGCACCGTCTGCGGCGACTGCGCGGCGGCGTGCGGCGCTGAAGTATCGGATCCGTTCAACTTCGGTATGGGTAAGAAGAAAGGCGCCCACCTGCCGTTTGAGATGGCCTTTCCTGCGCGGTTCATCCTATCGCCGGAAATCATCGGCACCGACGCCGCCCAAAAGGCCAAAGACGCCTGTAAATACGATGCCATCGACCTCGACATGGAGGCCAAGACCCTGGACCTGAACGTCGGTGCCATTGTCTGGGCCACCGGCTGGCAGCCTTATGACGCCACCCGGATCGATAACCTGGGATTCGGGCAATACGACAACATCATCACCAACATGATGATGGAGCGCCTGGCATCGCCCAGCGGCCCCACCCAAGGCCAGGTCCTGCGGCCGTCCGACAACAAGGCGCCCGAGAGCGTGGCCTTCGTCCAATGCGCCGGTTCCCGTGATGAAAATCACCTGCCGTACTGCTCTTACATCTGCTGCATGGCGTCCCTGAAGCAAGCCACCTATGTGCGCGAGCGTTATCCAGAAGCCAAGATCTACATTTTCTACATTGATATGCGCGCACCCGGCCAGCGCTATGAGAAATTCTACCAGACCATCAAAGACGACGAGAATGTCTTCTTCATCAAAGGCAAGGTCGCCGAGGTGAGTGAAGATCCGGCGACCAGGAGCATTACCGTGGTGGCCGAAAACGCCGTCACCGGTGAAAAGGTCCATCAAACCGTGGATATGGCCGTTCTCGCCACCGGTATGCAGCCCACCGCCGCCGAAGCCAAACTGCCGGCTGATCTGAAGTACAACGAAGACGGCTTTATCATCAACGACTATGAGAGAGGCGGCATGTTCGCCGCGGGCTGCGCCAACAAACCGGCAGACGTGGTATCATCCAACCAGAATGCGACCGGAATGGCTTTGAAAGCCATTCAGACGCTGGCAAGGAAGTAGGAGGTCATCCATGGACAAAAAATATGGTGTCTATATATGTGAAGGTTGCGGCATCGGCGAATCCCTGGATGTCGCAGCGATAAAGGGCGTGGCCGATGAAGAGGGGCTGACCGCAAAAACCCATCCCATCATGTGCAGCCCCGAGGGTGTCGATTTTCTGAAGGCGGAAATCGACGGCGGGGTCAACACCCTGGTGCTGTGTGCCTGTAGCCGCCGGGTGAATTTCGATATCTTCCGATTCGAAGGCTGCATCGTCGATCGCGTGAACCTGCGGGAGGGCGTGGCCTGGTCCCATCCGCGCTCCGATTTTCCGGCCCTGACTGCAGAGGAAAAAGAGGACGACGACAAATATGATCGCGTCCAGATGATGGCCGAAGACTATCTCAAGATGGGCATGGCCCGCGTGGAGAAGATCGATCTGCCCGAGCCGTACAAGCTGGACAATTTCACCAACAAGATTCTGGTGATCGGCGGCGGTATGACCGGCATGTCCGCGGCGTTGGATGCCGCCAACACCGGTTACCCGGTCACCATCGTTGAAAAAGAGGCCCAACTGGGCGGCGCCGCGTTGACCTGGCGCAGCCAGTTGCCGGTGACCGAGCCCTACGAGAGCCTGGTGCCCCCGGTGGTAAACGCCAAGGTCCAGGCCGTGGAAGCGCATCCCAACATCACGGTGAAAACTGAAACCATGGTGGCCCGCCTGGCCGGCCAGCCCGGCGAGTTCACCGTTACATTTAAAAAGCCTGGCGAGAAGATCGAATTCGACGTTCCCTATCCCCTGCCCGAAGAGATGAAGGTGGACGAGGCCGGCAAGGAACTCAACGCCGAGCAGCAGTTTGAAGCCTATCAGAAGTACAACGAAGGCAGAAAAGACATTCTCAAACTGGACCCTAACGGCGAACTTTACGGCGCCGTGGTCCTGGCCGCCGGCTGGAAGCCCGCCTCAGTGGAGGGTGAAGCATACGCCCACCTGGGCTATGGCGACAATCCCGATGTGATCACCAACGCGGACTTCGAAGCCATCGCCAAGGCCGGCAAGGTGACCCGTCCGTCCGACGGCAAAGAAGCCAAATCGGTGGTTTTTATCCAGAGCCCGGACAAAGACGATAACGATTGCGATTTCTCTTACACCGGCGCCGTAACCAGCATGGTCTCCCTGAAGCAGGCCAAGTATGTGCGCGAGGACTATTCCGACGGCAAGGCCTATGTCTTCTATCAACACATGCGTACCCCGGGACTGAGCGAGTACTTCTATAAGAGCCTGCAGCAAGATCCCGGCATCTTTCTGACCAAAGGCAATGTGGTCAGCGTCTCCAAAAACGGCGACGGCCTCATCGTGGACGCCACCGACACCCTGCTGGGTGAAAAGCTTCAGGTCAAAGCCGATCTGGTGGTTCTGGCTGCTGGAATGGAGCCCGCCACCAAGAGCGACCCCGTGGTCAACCTGGCTTATCGACAGGGACCGGCTTTCCGCGACATCGGGCTCTTCGACGGCTATTGCGACTCTAATTTTATCTGCTTCCCCTATGAAACCCAACGCACCGGTATCTACGCCGCCGGCGCCATTCGCCGTGCCATGACCAGCGAAGAGGCCATGGAAGACGCGGCCGGCGCTGCCCTGAAGGCGATTCAGTGTGTCGAGTCCTCCAACCGCGGCGTGGCTGTCCATCCGCGCTCCGGCGACATGACCTTCCCGGACTTCTTCTTTCAACGCTGCACCCAGTGCAAGCGCTGTACGGAAGAGTGTCCCTTCGGCGCTCTGGACGATGACGAAAAAGGCACACCCAAACCCAACCCCAGCCGCTGCCGCCGCTGTGGTACCTGTATGGGGGCCTGCCCCGAGCGCATCATTGGTTTTGCCGACTACAACATCGACAGCATCGGCTCCATGGTCAAATCCATCGGCGTACCGTCCGAAGACGACTTCGATGATCCGCCCCTGCGGATCCTGGGACTGGTCTGTGAAAACGATGCCCTGCCGGCCCTGGACATCGTGGGACTGAACCGCATGTCCTACTCGGCCGACGTGCGATTCATCCCGGTGCGCTGTCTCGGATCGGTCAACGTGATCTGGATCAAGGATGCCCTGTCCCAGGGCATGGACGGCGTCTTCCTGCTGGGATGCAAGCACGGCGACGACTACCAGTGCCATTTTGTCAAGGGCAGCGAGTTGGCCGACATCCGTATGAAAAAGATCGGCGACGCCCTGACCAGTCTGGCGCTGGAAGAAGAGCGTGTGGCGCAGTTCCAGGTGGCCATCGACGAATATGACAAGATTCCCAAAATCGTGAACGATTTCGTTGAGATGGTTGAAGATCTGGGACCGAACCCCTTCAAGGGTTTCTAATTGCTGCAATCGAATTAAGTACCCGGCGGCCTTTGCCGCCGGGCTTTGGGAGGAAAAAATATGTCCAATTCATATCTCGTCGAACCGGATGTGAAATTTATCGAGGAAGTGACCAAGCTTGGCGGCCATGACGTCAAGAAGTGCTTCCAGTGCGCCACCTGCTCCGTGGCCTGCCCCATTTCTCCGGACACCAAACCGTTCCCGCGCAAGGAGATGCTGGCCACCTCCTGGGGACTAAAAGACCGCCTGGTCGGCAACGGCGACATCTGGCTGTGCCACAATTGCGGCGACTGTTCCAGCAAATGTCCGCGCGGCGCCAAACCGGGCGACGTGCTCTCCGCCGTTCGCTCCTATGCCGTGAGCGAGTACGCCGTTCCCAAAGCGCTCGGCAAAGCAGTGAACAAGCCTGGCATGCTGCCCATTCTGCTGGCCATTCCCGCCATTCTCTTTCTGGTGGTGGGCACCCTCTCCAACATCGTGGGGCTGGATTGGTTGAGCTTTGCGCCGGGTGGAGAAGGCGAAGCATTGTGGCAGCATGACTACATCAACAACCTGCTGGTGGATACCATCATGGTTCCCACCTTCTTTGCCGCCCTGGCCGTCTTCGCATTGGGACTCAAGCGCTTTATCGGCGACATGCATGCCAACGCCCTTCTCGAAGGCAAGACCACCAAAGACAAAATCGATCCGGCGGGCTTCGTCCAGGCGCTGATCAAGATCATTCCGACCATTTTCAAGCATAACAAGTTCAGTGAGTGCGGCGATAACAACGACCGGGCCACCCCGCACATGATGGTCCTTTTCGGCTTCATCGGCCTGTTTATCGTAACCAACTGTTTCTTCGTCGCCGAGTGGATTCTGCACATCGAAGGCCCCTACAACCAGATTAATCCGATCAAATGGATTGGGAACCTCGGCGGAATCGCCCTGATCATCGGCGCCGGACTGATGATCGCCAACCGGATGAAGAAGGAAGACCAGGTCAGTGCATACAAAGACTGGTACCTGCTGGGCCTGGTGGTGGGCCTTGGCGTGACCGGCCTGCTTACCGAACTGCTTCGCCTTGGCGGGCTTTACAACGCCATGGCAGTGCTGTACTGGCTGCACCTGATCGCCATATGGGCGCTGTTTGCCTACACCCCGTTCTCAAAACTGGCCCACCTGGTCTACCGCACGATGGCCATGGCCTATCAGGAGTACTCCGGCCGCGTCTAGCGCGGGTCTGAATACTTCGCTTTAGTTGATAATTCGGCCGCCGGATGTTGATCCGGTGGCCGATTTTTTATTTTGCGATTCTCTCTGTGACCCTTAGGTCGAAGATTGTACGCACCGCCAATCTTTTTTGAACATCGAACATCGAACGTCCAACATCGAAATAAGCAGATCGCTTCACTCAGCACAGTAGGGTGGGCACTGCCCACCACAGCGACCAAAAACACTCCTGAGCACCGACGATCGTTTGCAATAGAAGCCTTCCGAACTGTAGATTATGAATGGCCATTTGGAAATGTGAATGGTGGCCCACCCTACCAGTTCTATATGTTCGGGTTTTGATTGGCCACCTGGTTTGACGCTGCTCTGTGCCGGACGAGAACGCCGATAATCCCTATAAGCATAAACGGCACCCATACCCACATCAATTCTGATTGTACAACGATTAAACCCCGGGAGCCGAAAAACCTTTCCAAACTGATGGGTGAAACCTGAATGGGTTGCCACGGGAAATAAAATCGTTCGTTGCTGAAGGGACTGAGAAATGCGATGCCAAGGCCGCCGCTGGTCGCAGCATCGAGGATGCCATGTGACAGCATGGAGATAAACAG
The DNA here is from genome assembly GCA_037387725.1 of Desulfobacteraceae bacterium. Taxonomy (GTDB): domain Bacteria; phylum Desulfobacterota; class Desulfobacteria; order Desulfobacterales; family Desulfosarcinaceae; genus JARRKU01. The sequence continues at coordinate 22,038 of JARRKU010000023.1, read as the reverse complement.
TATAATGAAGATGGATTTGTAAGAAGAACGCAACGCACGATAAGCAAAGGCTCCTGTTAAGGCGGCGCCTAAAGCAAAGACGGGTGAATGAAAAAAGCCTCGATGGCCCAGAAGATGTTCGTATGGTATACCAAAACCAAACCCAAGAACATCGGCATCGGGGAGGATAGCGAAGAGGGCGCCCGCTAAAAACAATCGCAAAGGAACTTTGCGACTTCCGGCAGCCGTTGCGATTGCAAGCGGTACAGCTGGATGCGTAAAAATAGAAGGCATTCTGTAATGACTCCTTCGGCACCCGAAAGGTTAAGCGTTTTCCCCGATGTTCCGCTGATATAAAAAACACGACAATGCAAAATTTGCAACCAGCGGCTAAGAAATCCCGTCACCCGGTATCATTTGAACAGTTTCCGTTATCTCAGATGGCTTCTATTATGACGGAGCGAAGCGACTACCTTCGTTCGATGTTCAATGTTGGACGTTCGATGTTCGACGTTCAGATACAAAGAGGGCCTCCCAGAAATCCGGGAGGCCCTCTTTTATTATCATTGTACTGCTTGTAAAAATCAGTCGCCCGTGGCGGCCTTGTGGGTCTTGATCTCGACCTTCTCGGTCAGGCCTTCATAGTATTTGCGCAGGATGGCCACAACTTCGTCGCGACCGAAGTGATCGGGAAGCTCCCCGCCTTCGCTGAGCATTTTGCGCAGCATGGTGCCGGAGAGCAGGACGCGGTCTTCTTTTGCATGCGGGCAGGTGCGCAGGGACGCCATGCCGTCGCATTTGTAGCAGTAAAAGGTCCAGTCGATCTTCAGTGGCTGGCAGAGCAATCCTTTGCCGCCCTCGGGGGTCGGGATCTTGTCGAAGATGGTTTGGGCTTCGAACATGCCGTAGAAATCGCCCACGCCGGCATGGTCGCGGCCGATGATCATCTTGGAGCAGCCGTAGTTCTGGCGGAAGGTGGCGTGCAGCAGGCCTTCGCGAGGGCCGGCATAGCGCATATCCAGGGGATAACCGCCCTGCACCACGTTGTCGTTGACAAAGTAGTGCTGGACCAGGGCGTCGATACATTTGACGCGAACCTCTGCCGGGATGTCACCGGGTTTGAGGTTGCCCACCAGAGAGTGGATGTAAACGCCGTCGCAGACTTCCACAGCGATCTTGCAAAGATACTCATGGCTGCGGTGCATGGGGTTGCGCAGCTGCAGTGCGGCCACATCGCTCCAGCCGTTTTCTTCGAAAATCTTGCGGGCTTCGGCCGGGCGGTGGTAGACACCGGCGTATTTGGTGGGATATTCGCCTTCGCTCAGCACCTTGACGTTGCCGGCCAAGTTGACCGGGCCTTGTTTCATAACCATTTGGACGCCGGGATGATCGTCTTGGGCGATCTTCCAGAACTCTTCCGCAGTGGGGGTGCCTTCGCCCATGAAGACTTTTTCACATTCCCACTTTTTCTCGTCGTCGCTGATCTCCCATTTTTCGTCGACTTTGATGGTGCCCATGATCTCGTCGCCTTCGGGATCGTACAACGCCACTTCGTCCCCAACATTGACGCCGGCCGCTTCCTCGGTGGTAATATCGAGGCATACCGGAACCGGCCAGAAGGTGCCGTCGGCTGTCAAGAAGTTTTCGCAGACGCCTTTCCAGTCGGCTTTGGTCATGAAACCGGTCAACGGGCTGAAACCGCCGTTGCCGATCATGATCAGGTCGCCTTTAACGCGCGGGGAGATGGATACTTTTTTAAGTCCGGCCGCTTTGGATTTTTCTGCTTCCAGTTCCGCGCCTTCCAGCAGGCAAATGGTCAGGCCCTTGCCGCCATGGGGAGGAATGAGTTTTGACATGAGTTCGTCTCCTTTCAAATTATATTAGTTAGCTTGGCAAAATCTGCCTTTTCGGACGGTACGATATACTGAGAATCAAAGGAGTATACCTATTAAGGAACCGCCTGTTTGTCAAGGGTAATCGCCCGGATACCGGCTCCTGTGTTTTATAAGCGTCCAGCCTTTGGAACAAACCGATATTTGGCCGAGTGAAAGGCTAAAGTCCCGAGGCCACAGTCCGATAATAGAAACGGTCGGTGCCGGAACCGGTTGTACGGATTGACCATTGATTCGTGGTTTTCAAGCCGGGTGCTTTGCTCCCGGATGCATCTGCAACGATCGAAGCAAGGACGTGCTTTTGTTTTCCCGGCCTATGGCTGGAATAACAAACCACCCGCTTTGCGAGTGAACGTTGACGTAGATCCCTGGTCAATGGTATGAAAATACGAGGTTTCTCGAGGCAACGGCATGCAGATGGAGGCCACTAAAATGCCCACCCCAGGCAAGATTAAAGACAGTGTGGATATCATCGAAAAGATCAAGACCATGCCGGCGCTTGAATCGTTCGATGAGAATGACCTGAAAGAGCTCCTCAGAATCAGCAAAATCGTCCGCTATGAGCCCGGCGAATTGATCGTCGATGAAACCGGGTATGACGGATGGATCTACTATCTGATCTCCGGACGCGTGCGCATTGCCAAAGAAGGCCATGATCTGGCCGTGCTGCAGCGGACCGGGGACGTCTTTGGCGAGGTGGGCAGCATGGGCAGCGGCGATCTCTCGGTCTCGGTATATGCCATGGACGAGGCCACCTGCCTGAAGATCGACATTTCCACTGTGGACGGCTTGCCCAATGAAAACCGATACGTGTTTCGTTACGTCATTTACAGGGGATTTTCAGAGGTGCTGGCCAAACGGCTGCGGATCACTACTGAAAAATATCTGGCGGCAAAAGCGGAGCTGAGGAAGTCCAAGGGGCAACCTGGATAGCATCGTCTGATATCCATCAAAATATAAAGAGCCCAACCATGTGGTTGGGCTCTTTTAGTTGGGTGGCGGAGAGAGTGGGATTCGAACCCACGGTGCAGCTTTCACCACACACTCGCTTAGCAGGCGAGCGCCTTCAGCCGACTCGGCCATCTCTCCGAGATCTACTGGTATCACATAGCTGATGGCCCGTGGCAATTGCCAACAGCAAAGGGGCCAGTCTGGCGGAGGGAGTAGGATTCGAACCCACGGAGCTTTCACTCAACGGTTTTCAAGACCGCCGCCTTAAACCACTCGGCCATCCCTCCGGAAAAACGGAGTGATTTTTAACACCCTGTGCTTGTGGGGTCAATATTTTTATGCAATCCAAAGGGCTTGACGGCCAATTGAGAGTTGACATTGAAGGCCATAGGTGTTTATTTCAGCCTTTGACCATGCATCCCCCCATCCGTCCGTAGGAGGAGACGTTAATGAAACAAAAATATGCCATTATCCGGGACGATGACCAGAAAACCCTGGTCGTTCGTGAGTATGCCGAACTGGATAAAGAGATGATGTCCCTGTTATGCGAGGAAGTGTATCCCCAGGACATCATGTTGGCGGCGGTCAAGGAGGGGCACCAATTCGTAATTGATGCCATTAGAACCAACAACATGTATCCCCCCACCATTTTTGCAGAGCCGATTGCTCAAGCCATAGAGGGGCTTTTCTCCGAAGAGGGCAAAGCTTCGGCGGAATTGTTCTTCGACGACAAAGAGCTTTTTATCCAGGAGGTCGAAGAGGAAGCTGCTGAAATCGAAGAGGAAGTGGACCAGGACGTGGAGGTGGACGACCTGCTGGAAGATGATGATATCGACGACGGCCTTGGCGATGAAAAGGTGGTTGCCGGCATCAAATCAAAGGCCAGTGTCTCAGAAGACGATACCAGTGAGGTGGACAGCTGAGCCTGTCCGGCGTCCCGTCGCACAATTTTCCATGACCCATCCTACCGGATGGGTCTTTTTTTGTACGCCTGCCCGTCAGCCGGTCTTGGCCAACAGGCTCTTGATCAATTTCTCGATGGTGCTTGCCGACTGGGTTCCCGGAAGCTTTTGAACTAGTTTTCCCTTAGAAAAGGCCATCAACAGCGGGATACCGGATATCTTGTAGTGTTGGACCGCAGGCATGCCGGCCCAGTATACCGGAAATGTCACCTTCAATTCGTCGATCAGCGGCTGCACCGCCTTTGGTCCCCCCGCATCGACACTGAGCGCCACGATTTGGATACCGTCTCCCTTATATTGATCGTAGAGCTTCTTCAAAACAGGCAACTCCTTGCGACACGGCGGACACCAGGAGGCCATGACCACCACCAGTCCCTGAAAAGCGCTGTCAGAGGTAATGCTGTCAAATGCGGCCAGCTCGATCGATTGAACCGGATTAATAGTCGGCAGCGGTTCGCTGCAATAGGTCACCCCGGCCGATAGAAGCACTGCAAGGGTCACATGAAGCATATGGCGGATCGTCGTGCTCACGCGTTACCTCCTCCATCGGCTGGCAAAAGGGTTTTGGCATGCCTACACCGTAACCATAATTGATCTGATGGCAAGTTTCAAAAACCCGATGGTGCCAAGGATTTCACTTGACTTAAAAAGGGAGGGAAGATACAAAATTTGTAGATGCATTCAGTGAATATCGTCTTCTTTACCCCCCCTCGGAAGCGATTGGTCTGAAACTGGAATGCCCCCCACTTGGAGCTGCGTTACGCCCCCCAAAAATGGTGAAATACTCGAATGAAGCCGGTGCTGAATTGAGGAGAGACCGACGCTCAGGAGTGTTCTTGCCGTTACACCACTAATTAAGATGATGGCTGTCATCCATCGCATCCCGCTCCCCCCGCAGGATGAGACACCTTGATCCGTTTTGTCTTTTTGGGAAAACCCGATACCCGCGTATGCGGGTAACCCCATCCAACACGGGCCACGGGCGGTGTTTGGCGTCATAACCGTATCAGGAGGTGCCAATGGAGAGTGAACAACAATTTTACGAGAAGCTGGAGCGAAAGGGCGTCTCTCGAAGGGACTTTATGCGATATTGTACCTTTCTGACGGCGTCCATGGGGCTTTCCGCTTCCTACGTGCCCAAAGTGGCCGAAGTGTTTGCGGCGCCCAAACAGCGGCCGCCGGTGATCTGGCTGCATTTGGGTGAGTGCACCGGCTGTTCGGAGGCCATGTTCCGCACCATCTATCCCTATGTGGATGAGCTGGTGCTGGAGATCCTCTCGGTGGAGTACCATGAGACCATCATGGCCGCTTCAGGATACCAGGCCGAAGACCAGTTGCACGCGGCCATGAAAAAGTATGCCGGCAAGTATATCTGCGTGGTCGAAGGGGCCGTTGCTACCAAATTCAACGGCGGATACGGCAAAGTGGCGGGCCGTTCCTTCTTGGAGATCGCCAAGGAGGTGGTCCCCAACGCCGCGGCCACCATCTCCATCGGCAGCTGCGCCAGCTGGGGCGGCATTCCGGCCGCCAAACCCAATCCCGGTGGCTACAAAGGGGTCGGCGCCGCACTGGGCATGAAGGTGATCAACATCCCCGGCTGTCCGCCCAATCCCATCAACCTGATCGGCACCATCGTCAACTACCTGATGCTGGGCAAGTTGCCGGCCCTGGACAAGATGGGGCGTCCCAATTTCGCTTATGGCAAGACCATCCACGAACAGTGCCCGCGCCGGGCCCATTTTGAAAATGAAGAGTTTGTGGAGGCGTTCGGCTCCGAAGAGGCCGCCCTGGGCTACTGCCTATACAAGATGGGGTGCCGCGGGCCGGAGACATACAACAACTGTCCGGTGGCCAAATTCAATGACGGCACCAGCTGGCCGGTGGAAGCGGGCCATCCGTGCATCGGATGCAGCGAACCCGATTTCTGGGACAAGATGACCCCGTTCTACGAAGAGTTCTGATACACGAGCGGAAACCGAAGATGACAACAACCCTTATGAAAAGGGAGGAAATTCATGGGTAAGCGTATTGTAGTTGATCCAATCACCAGAATCGAAGGACACCTCAAGATCGAGGTGGAGGTAGAAGGCGGCAAGGTCGTCAATGCCTGGAGTTCGGGACAGATGTTCCGCGGCATTGAAATGATTCTTCAAGGGCGCGATCCAAGAGATGCCCACCATTTCGTGCAGCGCTCCTGCGGGGTCTGAACGTACACCCATGCTCTGTCCTCGGTGAGGGCAGTCGACATGGCCTTCGGCGTTGCCATACCCAAAAACGCCCGACTGATCCGCAACCTCCTGATGGGGGCCCAATTCCAGCACGACCATTTGGTTCATTTTTATCATCTCCACGCCCTGGACTGGGTGGACATCGTCAGTGCCTTGAAAGCCGATCCCAAAAAGACGGCCGCCCTGGCCGACAATGTCTCCAATGCCAAGGTGGGCGGCAGCGCCTACTACAAACAGGTCCAGCAGCGCATCCAGACCTTTGTGAACTCCGGCCAGCTGGGGCCCTTTGCTAACGCCTACTGGGGGCACCCGGCCTATGTGCTGCCGCCCGAGGCCAACCTGATGGCCTGCGCCCATTACATCGAAGCATTGCGTCTGCAGGCACGCACCGCACGAATGCACGCCATCTTCGGCGGCAAGAATCCCCATCCCCAGTGCCTGGTGGTTGGCGGTGTGACCTGCGCGGCGGATCTCAAGGCCGACCGTCTGGCCGAGTTCCTCTACCTGACCAAGGAGACCCAGCATTTCATCAAAAACGTCTACATCCCCGATCTGCTGGCCGTGGCCTCCTTTTACAAAGACTGGGGCGCCATCGGCGGCACCACTAACTTCCTGGCCTGGGGCGAGTTTCCCCTCACGGAAAAAGAGCCCGACAGCCTCTACATGCCCCGCGGGGTGATCATGAAGCGCGATCTGGGCAACATCAAGACGGCAGACCAGGCCAAAGTCACCGAAGACGTTACCCGCGCCTGGTATGAAAAAGGATCGCCCAAACATCCTTACGATGGGGAGACCAAGCCCATGGCCGAAGATCCCAAGTACCGTCCCGGCAAGGGCAAATACTCCTGGTTCAAAGCGCCGCGCTATGAGGGCGAACCCATGGAGGTCGGCCCCCTGGCGAGGGTGCTCATCGCCTACGGGAAAGGCCATAAGGATATCAAGCCAGCGGTGGACATGGTGCTGAAGAAACTCGGTGTTCCGGCCACGGCCCTCTTCTCCACCCTGGGGCGCACCGCCGCCCGCGGCATCGAGACCATCGCCATCGGAGACAAAGTAGAAGCGTGGACCATGGAATTGATCGACAGCATCAAAAGCGGGGACACGGCCACCTACACTCCCCACGAGATCCCCGACAGCGGCATGGGGGTCGGCCTCAACGACGTTCCGCGCGGTGCGCTGGGGCACTGGATCAAGGTGAAGAACAAGAAGATCGATAAGTACCAGTACGTGGTTCCCTCCACCTGGAACCTGGGCCCGCGGGATGCCAAGAACAAACCGGGCCCCATCGAAGAGGCGCTGATCGGTACGCCGGTGGCGGATCCCAAGCAGCCGCTGGAGATCCTGCGCACCGTGCACTCCTTCGATCCCTGCATCGCCTGCGGCGTGCACGTGATCGATCCCGAGTCCAATCAGGTCTATAAAGTCAAAGCGGTATAGGCAGATGTGAACGCGAAGGCCTTGGCCCCTATGTTTTTCAGCAGGGGGCAAGGCCTTTTGCCGTTGGGACGGGATTTGGTGAACGTCGAACCCCAGATGAACATCGAACATTCAACATCGAACTGAGGAAGTCGCTTCGCTTCGTCATATATATCTAGTCGGTAGAATACCTTGTTCGATGTTAGGCGTTGGGCGTTCGATGTTCGACGTTCAATTATTTTAGCCTTTTGGGGCGTGTGATAAAAATATTAGATTATCAAGGGACATTACGGTAAGATCCGACCTGATGAATAACGAGCGCATCGTCATACTGGGCATCGGCTGCACCCTGTACGCGGATCAGGGATTCGGGGTCGGCGTCATCCAGGCACTGAAGGAACAATTCGCTTTTCCGGAAAATGTGAATCTGGTGGACGGCGGTTTATTGGGTGTCGGCCTGACCGGCACCATCGGACAAGCTGACCGGCTGATCGCCATCGATGCCATCAGCAACGGCGGAAACCCCGGCGATATCTATCGTCTTGACCAGGAAGCGATACTGGCGCGGCTGTCCGGCCGGCACCATGTCCAGCATGTGGAATTTCTCGAGGCCCTGGCCCACTGCCAGGCATTGGACACCCCGCCGGAGGCGGTTCTGCTGGGCATCGAACCGGAGGATACCCACTCGGTGGTATGCGCGCTCACGCCGGGGCTACAGGAGAAGATGGGCGACATGATCGCCATGGTGCTGAAGGAACTGGACCGGTTGGGGGTGGATGCTAAAGAGAAAATGCATTAGGGCCATAAGAAGGTCGGATGCGGGCAATAACGATCCGTTCCCGGCCGGCGCAGAGGCCAGGCCAACAACTTGCAATAAATCTATTTTTTTACCACGAAGGACACGAAGAGCACGAAGTTGAATATACTATAGATGGTTACATTCCTTCGCGCTCTTCGTGTCTTTCGTGGTAGAATAAACAGTTTGGCTTCAGAACAATTTTTTGCGGACTCACCGTACTTTAACCTTAAAACTTGGTGAGCGAATATACAAGGAACGAATCCATGTGCCTAGCCATTCCTTCCAAAATAACCCAGATCGACAACGAAATGGCCACCATCGATGTGGACGGCGTGCAGCGTTCGGCCAGCCTGCTGCTGCTCAGCGATGCACGGGTGGGGGACTATGTCATCGTGCATGCCGGCTTCGCCATCCAGAAAATTGACGAGGATGCGGCCAGGGAGACCTTGCAACTGCTCCGCATGGCCGTTGACAACTACGACGAAAAGCTCAAGAAGCATTAATCCATGCGCACCGAAGATGCCAGCGCCTCCCCGGGCGAAGCGCCCCGAATCACCATTCTGGGGGTGGGAAACATTCTGCTCAGCGATGAAGGGGTCGGGGTGCGGGTAGTGGAGCGCCTCAATGCGGCGTACGCCTTTCCGGACAATGTCCAGGTGCTCGACGGCGGGGTTCTGGGCATGCGCCTGATGGGGGTCATCGGAAACACCGACATATTGATCGTGGTGGATGCGGTTAAAAACAAGGGGGCCCCCGGCACACTCTACCGATTGGCGGATGAGCAGATTCCGCGCAGGGTCCTGGCCAAGCAATCCATGCACCAGATGGACCTGCCCGAAGTGCTGGCCCTCTGCGCCGCCATCGACCAAAATCCGCGTACCGTCGTGGTGGGGGTCGAGCCGGCGGATATCACCACCATGGCGGTGGAACTCACGCCCGTCATCGCCGCCAGGGTGGATGACCTGGCCGCCATGGTGTTGGTCGAACTGGATCGATTGGGCGTGACCTACACTGCCTCGGACGGGTGATCCGGCTGTCCCGATGGACCGCTATCACGGGGCCCGGCGGGACGCAACTTGCCAGATTTACCGGATAATGATAGTCATACGGCCATTACGACTTTGCGATTCCATCATCAGGGTTGGCCATGATCGCTTCGAAATCGCCATACTTCTCGTTTAATGCCTACCTCGATTTTGTCACCCGGCGCCCCGTATGGCTCCTGCTGGCCGTTGCCGTGATCACCGCCGCCTTCGGGTGGCATCTGCCCAAGCTCTCCTTTAAAACCACGGTCTACGATCTGGTGATCGAATCGCTGCCCGAAGCCGGTCAATACCGGAAGTTTCAAGAGCTGTTCGGGTCGGACGAGATCATCCGCATGGTGGTGCGGGCGGAGAACATTCTCGATGCTGCGACCTTTGCCAAAGTCACCCAGCTCTCCGAGGCCGCACGGCAGATCCCGGGTGTGCGGCGGGTGATCTCCCTGCCGGAGGTGAGAAAGAGCGTGGACCCGCGCTCGGAATGGACCATGGACAAGTTCGCCGGCATCCTTACCCCGGTGGACCTGTTTCAGCACAACCTGATATCAAAAGACCATCGAACCACCATCGTCACCATGGTGTTGACCCCGGACGGCGACAGGGATACCGTCATTGCGGGGGCCCGCGAGCTGATCCGCAAGAACGGCAAGGACCTGAAGCTCTATCAGATCGGGTTTCCTCTTGTCTCTGAGGCGCTGGCCCGTTACACCCAGAAGGATTTCTTTCATCTCACCCCCATCACCATGGCCATCATCGCCATTCTGCTCCTGGTGCTCTTCCGCAGCATCCACAGCCTTATCCTGCCATTGGCCTGCGTAACCCTTTCGGCCATCTGGACCTTCGGCTTCATGGCATTCATGGGCGTTGCGGTATCCATGCTGACCATCATCGTTCCGGTGTTTCTGATCGCCGTGGGCACCGCTTATTGCCTGCATATCTGCTCGGAGTACATTACCCAGGCTCGAGAAGCGCAAGGCCCGCAGGCGGCCAGCCGCGCCACCTTTGACCGGATGACCTTTCCCGTGACCCTGGCGGTGATCACCACCATCTTCGGCATCGGTTCATTGGCCACCAACCGCATCACCGCCATACAGGAGTTCGCCGGGTTCGCCTGTTTCGGCATCGGCTCGCTTCTGGTGATCGTGCTCACTTTTCTTCCGGCCATGCTCGCCCTGATTCCCCTGCCCGGCAATGGCTCCAAAGGGGCGGCCTCATCGGGCCTGGATCGGTGGATCGACGCCCTGCTGGAGCGCATCGTGGCCTTGAATCTCCGGCACCAGAAACCCTGCCTCTGGGTGCTGGGGACGATCACGGTGGTCTGTCTGGTGGGGATCATCTTTATTCGCGTGGAGACCAACCCGGTCTCCTTTTTCAAATCCAGCACGCCGGTGAGCCGGAACTTTCATGATATCTACAAGGAGATGTCGGGCAGCTTTCCCATGCATGTGGTGATGACCGGCCCCACCGAAGACTACTTCGAAGATCCCGCCAACGTGATGGAGCTGGACCGCCTGCAGACCTTCCTCGCCTCCCTCGGGGACGTGGACAAGGTGATCTCCTTTGCCGAGTACCTCAAGCTGGTCAATTACTCCTATAACCGCTTCGATCCGGAGTACTACGCCCTGCCCGAAGATCGCTACGAATTGCGCTTGCTGGTGAACAATTTCAAAGTGCTGCTGGGCAACGACCTGCTGAAAAGCTTCATGAGCCCCGACCTTCGTCAGGCCAATATTCTCATGCTCACCCACATCGCCAGCTCCAGCCAGTTCTTAAAGACCAAGGCCGCCATCCTGGAATACGCGGCCGGGGATTTCGACGACGCGCTCTCCTGGACGGTCACCGGCCTGGGCATGGTCACCGCCGCCAGCAGCCATCTGCTCACCATCGGCCAGATCAAGAGCCTCTCCATCTCTCTGGTGCTGATCTTCGGGGTGATGGTGGCGCTGTTTCTCTCCGGCAAGGTGGGCTTTATCGCCGTGCTGCCCAACCTGTTTCCCATCGTCGTCAACTTCGGCATCATGGGATTGTTCGGCATTCCCCTTTCCGTGGCCACCAGTCTGATCGCCTCCATCGCCATCGGATTGGCCGTCGACGACACCATCCACTATCTGGTGCGCTACAACAGCGAGTTCAAAAAAGACCTGGACAAGGACAGGGCCATGCGCACCACCCTCACCGCCGTGGGAAGGCCGATCATCTTCACCTCCCTGACCATCGGTATTGGGTTTTCCGTGCTGCTCTTCTCCCACTTCCAGCCCACCGCCATCTTCGGCTTTTTGATGGTGATCACCATGGGCTCCGCCCTGGTTGCGGACCTGATCCTGCTGCCGACGCTGATGATGCACGTGGAACTGGTGACCGCCTGGGACCTGCTGAAGATGATGCCCACCGTGGGCACCATGTCGCCGGGTATGGTGCACGAATTGAATCAGCCGCTGAACGCCATCAAGCTGGGAAATGACGTTATAAAAATGATGATCCGAAAGGGGGCGCCCATAGAGGGCCGGCAGATCGGCGCCATTACCGAAGAGATCGGCAAGCAGGTGACCCGGGCATCCCAGATGATTGAACGGTTCAGCGATTCGGGCAAACTGCCCGGATTCGACAAACAGCTGCTCAATGTGAACGATCCCGTACGCAGCACACTGGCCCTTGTGGAGCACCAGCTCAAGCTGGACAGTATCACCGTCTATGCCCACCTGGCGTCCGATCTGCCCCGGGTCCTGGCCCACCACAACCGCATGGTGCAAGTGATCTACAACTTGCTGACCAACGCCAGGGAGGCCATTAACGCCGTACGCAGCACTCAGGGCCTCACCGCCGACCACCGAATCGTGCTGAACACCTATGAGGATAAAGGCCGCGTCTACATCACCATCCAGGACACCGGCATCGGCATCGATGAGAACAACCTGGATCGGGTCTTCGAACCCTTCTACACCACCAAGGAGAAGGGGCAGGGCAAAGGGCTGGGGCTGACGATTTGCAAACAGATTGTCCGGGATTGCAACGGGCGCATTTCCATCAGCAGCTCCGCCGGAGAAGGCGCACTGGTCACCATCAGCTTTCCCATCGTGGCAGCAGCCGATGATGCTCCCAACGCCCATTGAGATTTTCCTATCCAGTATTAAAGTGTAAATGTTGATGCATTCGAAAAAGGTCGCCCCCCCTCCCTTGACGGGAGGGGATTGGGGGAGGGGAAAATCTGACTTTTTACGAATTCATCAAGGTTAAGGGAGCGGTGTTTCAACCGATCACAACCGGGGAGATTCAGGTGAAGAAAAACCGGGTCCTTCTCAATACCGCTGCATCCGTCCTGATCGCGGCCGGCGTGTGTATCATCATAGCGGCATGCGGCGGTAAAGATGATACCGCGGCCATCTACGAGTTGATTGAAAAAGGGACCGCCCTGGCCGAAGAAAGACAGGTAGGGGATCTGCTGGACCTCACCCTGCCCGATTTCGTCGCCCAACCTGGAGGCCGCAATCGCCAGGAAACAAAAGGCGTGTTGTTCGCCGCTTTTATGCACTATGGCCAATTCAAAATCCGCTACCCACGCCCCCAGGTGGAGATCCACAACCAAGACGACAGCGCCATGGCCACCGTCCACTTTCTCATCGTAAGGCAGAATCAACCCTTTCCCGGCCTAAAGGAGCTGTATGACAATCCGCGCAAGTGGATCGAAGAGGCCGGAGAGAAGGCCGATCTCTACCAGTTGAAGCTGGACCTGAAGAAGGATGGGGGGGACTGGCGGGTAGGCAGGGCCGAGTTGGAGGGCTTTAAGGGGACCGGATTCTGAAAATGTCTGAGGACTCCAGATCCTGTGTTGCCGGAGGCTTGCAGTAGGAGGACTACGGCTGCGCCTCCGGACGCCTTGGCGAAAAAAGACTGAACGTCGAACATCGAACATCGAACTGAGGAGGTCGCTTCGCTCCATCATGTTAAGATATAAGGTAGAATTCCTTGTTCGATGTTGGACGTTGGACGTTCGATGTTCGACGTTCAAGATCCTGTCTGATTTTCAATCGCACGCCCGGTATGGTATGCGTAAAGAATAAAAAAGACTACAGACGCCATGGAGAACCGATGAACAAAAAAGAACTGGTGGATCGTGTGTTGGCTGGAGAGGCGGTGGAGCGGCCGCCGCTCTCCTTGTGGTATCATTTTGGGGTTCAGCACGGCAATGGGGAAGCCTTCGCCAGGATTACCCTGGACTATTTCAACCACTACGACTTTGATTTTCTCAAGGTCATGAATGACTACTTCTATCCCGTTCCGGACGGGTGCGACGCCCTCAGGACCAAGGCGGACCTTCGGCAGATCAAACCCGTGGATCCCCGTAAGACCCAGTGGGTTGAACAGCTCAAGGCGCTTGAAATCATCGCCGGGGAGATCGGCGACAAGGCTTACTTCATCGATACGGTTTTCGATCCCTGGCAGAGCCTGCACCGCAATCTGGCCGCGGAAAACATGCAACACTTGATGATGAACGAACCCCAGGCGCTGATGGAGGCGCTGGAAGTGGTGGCCGACAACCTTATCGCATACAGCGAAGCGGCCATCGAAGCCGGCGCGGCCGGCATCTTCATGTCGATTCCGGCCGGAAAGGAGCTCGTTACCCGGGAGGAGTTTCTCACCTTTGTCAAACCGTATGCCGAGAAGGTGCTCAAAGGCATCCAGGGCAAAGGCGCCATGACGACCCTGCATGTGCACGGCGAAGAGCTTTACTTTGATGACGCCATGGACCTTCCGGCCCCCATCATCAACTGGTGGGACCGCGGTCCCCAAGGGCCGTCCATGCAGGAAGTTTTAAGGCGATTTTCCGGTTGCGTCATGGGCGGCATCGACCAGACCATCGTGGCCCGGCGGACCCGCGCCTTCATCAAATCCCATGTGCGCGAGGGAATCGAACTGGGCGGAAACCGCCGCTTCCTGCTGGCCAACGGCTGCAGCATCGACACCTGGGTCTATCCGGGAACGGTTGAGGCCATTGTTGCGGCGGCCAGGAGCCAATAGGGCAAGCCCTATTGGAACCGCAGAATTTCGATTACATGAACCGCAGAATGCCGAAGTAAGGAATTCTGTCATTTATACTTATAAGGATGGCAGAGCGCAGCGATACCACCCTTCGACATTCGAAATTCCTTGTTCGATATTCTGCGGTTCGCTAGAGCATCGGGCTTTCACATCGGGTGGCCAGGGTGTCGATATATTCATTCTGCCCTTTGTAGAAGCGGCTCATTTCGATGAGTACGCCGGCAATCTGGGCCAGGGCCTGGCAGAAATTGACATCGTCCAGGGTGAAATCCCACCTTTCAGCCGTATACACCCGCATGGCGCCGATGGCTTCATCCCCCACCATCACCGGTATGGAGAGGATGGAGGCGATGCCCTCCTTCTGGGCGGCCTCGGGATATTGAATGCGGGGGTCGTCCCTGACGTCGAAGACCGCCACCGGGCCATCCTTCAGGGAGGCGGCAATGGACTTCAATGCGCTGACCGTTCCCTTGTTCAGGTATTCATCGCTCAAACCGGCCGATGCCGCCACCTCCAGCTCCTTGGTGGTCTTGTTGACCAACAGCAAGGCACAGCCCTTGACCCCCAGCGCCGTCCGGATACTGTCCACTGTTTTGTTGATGATCTCGTCGGGGTCCTTGGACCGGGACAGGGACTTGGTTACGTTAATTAAGGTTTCGTAATTGAGCTGGATGTTTTTCATGTTCTCCTCCTTGCGGAACGGTCATCGGTTGACGGTGCAGTACATTCAGCCGGACGCTGTAACGTATCAGGAACTCGTGATCGACTTGAAACAGAGCGGTTCGGCACCGGCGCTGGAACGAGGAAGCCGCTTGCGGGGAAGGGGAGAGCCTGTCTGTTCCTGTTCCATTTTCTCCGGATCGGATCATATTGTCAATCCACCGGGGAAAAATTCATTCCCCGAGCGTTGGACTTTTCACCCGGGCGGTTTTCGGTTATACTCATAAATAACCATCAACCCCCAGATTGTCAGGACGTTGAAACCATTATGGAAAAAATAAAATGGACGCCAGATCTCTCCGTAGGCGTATCTGAAATCGACGAGCAGCATCAAAAGCTATATTCCATCATTGATGAACTGATTAAAGCACAGAAGGATGTGTTGGACAAGAAAGCCATTCTCGTCATCCTCACCCAGCTGGTGGACTATTCGGATTACCACTTTCGCACCGAAGACAACTACATGATCGAAAACAACTACCCGCTTTTCCTCTCCCACCGCAAGGAGCATCTGGCCTACATCAAGAAGATGGGAACGCTGATCGACGACCTGGAGAACAAGAGGACCACCGTAACCGTGGATATTCTCGAATTCCTCTGCGAATGGTGGCAGAATCATATCTCCCAATCGGACATGAAGTACGCTCGCTATATCAAAGCGCAAAAAGCCCAAACATGACCGGCTGCACCGCGCCGGTTCCGGTTCCCGGCGCCCCCGTCCCGCTCTCGCCAAATCAGGAAGGTACGGCACCGCTTCCCTCCGGCCAATCTTTACCAAAACTTTAAAGTATCATAACGCCGCCTTTACAATGGCTGCTTGGCCTTATAGCCGAACCATCGCAGGTGATCCATATCCTTACCTTTATTTACAGGCAGGGCGATCCGCCCGGAGGAGGCTTTCTGAAAACGAAACGATACATTGCGTTCCTGATGGCCGGCCTTTTGGTCCTGGCCGGCTTGTCCATGGGATACGCCGCGGAGAACGAAAACCCGAGCCATCACGTCAGAGGGCGCACCTTTCAGGTGACCATCACCAATCTGACCCGTGGCCAGATCATCAGCCCGCCCATCGTTTTCAGCCACACCCGCCATTTCTCTCTCTTCGAGCTGGGCCAACCCAGCTCCGATGCACTGGCCATGCTGGCCGAAGACGGCGCCACCGGGCCATTGGAATCCGAGTTGCTGGCATCCCCCAAAGTCTTTTCAGTGGCCGCCGCCACCGGCGGCATCCCGCCGGGGCAATCGGTCACCGTGGAGATCAACGCCGGCGGCCCCTTCGGCTACATCTCCACCGCCGGTATGCTGGTCAGCACCAACGATGCCTTTTTCGCCGTACGGAATCTTCGAGTACCGTTCGGATTCGGCAAAACCTCTCACGTGGCCGAAGCCTATGACGCCGGCAGCGAGAACAACTCGGAAGAGTGCGAATTCATTCCCGGACCGCCCTGTGGCAATGGCGGGGTCAGGGACACCGCCGGCGCCGAAGGCTATGTGCACATCCACGCCGGCATCCACGGCATCGGGGATCTGTTCCCGGAAGATGCGGATTGGCGGAATCCTGTGGCGCTTGTTGTTGTTAAAGCGGTTCGATAGAATTTAGTTCATGGTTTCTGGTTTGTGGTTGGGTTGATATGGTTGAGCGGAATGTCCTGGTCTGAAATTGGAAACGGCCCGCTGTCTATTGTCAGCGGGCCGTATAGATTTTAATGTGGATCTAATTAGACAGCTCCGGCAGGGAGCCTGGCGGCAGCTATTCGATCTCCAGGTCGTCGGGGATGTCGGCGTTGGTGTAGACCTTCTGCACGTCGTCGCAATCTTCCAGGGCGTCGATGAGTTTGATCATTTTCAGGGCGGTGTCGCCGTCCAGGGGGGCCATGGTCTGGGGCAGCATGGTCACCTCCGCGGCGATAGTAGCGATGGCGGCCGCGTCAACCGCCTCTTTGACCGCATCGAAGTCTTCCGGAGCGGTGATCACTTCGAAGTTGCTGCCGTCCTCGCGCACATCTTCGGCCCCCGCCTCCAGAGCCACCTCCATCAGGGTGTCCTCGTCCGCGGCGTTCTTTTCCACCACCAGATACCCTTTTTTGTCGAACATGTAGGCCACACAGCCGTTTTCACCCATGTTGCCGCCGTGTTTGGTCATGGCGTGACGGATCTCGGAGACCGCCCGGTTCTTGTTGTCGGTGAGTGCATCCACAAAGATGGCGGCGCCGCCCGGTCCGTAGCCTTCGTAGGTGGCTTCCTCGTAGTTGACCCCTTCCAGCTCGCCGGTGCCCTTCTTGATGGCGCGCTCCCAATTGTCCTTGGGCATGTTCTCGTTCTTGGCCGCCATGACGGCCGAGCGCAGGCGCGGGTTGGACTCGATGTCGCCGCCCCCGATGCGGGCCGCGGTGATGATCTCCTTGATCAGCTTGGTGAATATCTTGCCCCGCCTGGCGTCCTGGGCGCCTTTGCGGTGTTTGATGTTGGCCCACTTGCTGTGACCTGCCATGTGTAACCTCCTCAAGCCTTCTTGTTCAGGCCGATGATAAAAATCTCTTTGCTGCCTTTGCGGCTGCTCTGGGGTTTGAAGATCTGCATTTTGTCAAACCGCTCTCTTACACTATCACAAAAGGATTTAAAATCCTCCCCTTGAAAAATTTTGCAGACAAAATGGCCGCCGGGCCGCAGCACTTTTTCCGCCACCGCCAGCGCCGTCTCGCAGAGCACGAAGGAACGCACCGCGTCCGCATGCTTGTTGCCGGTGGTGGCCGGCGCCATGTCGCTGAGCACCACCGAAAAGCCGGATCCCTGCGGTAGGTCCCCGTCACGGAATAGGGCGTCGATATCCCCGGTGACCACCGTCACATGGCCGGGCACTTTTATGGTGACCGGCTTGAGATCCACACCCACCACTTCGCCCTTGGGCCCGGTCTTCTCGGCGGCAAACTGCAGCCACGATCCCGGCGCACACCCCAGGTCCAGCACCCGTCCGCCCTTTTTGATCAACCGGTGCTTCTTCTGGATTTCGGCCAGCTTGTAAACCGACCGCGCCGCATAATTCTCTTTCTTGGCCTTTCGGGTATAGTGGTCCTGCCACTTATTCTTACAGCACTTCATGTCCAAAGCAGTATTATGTCAAAAGTGTTAATCATGGCCAGACCCGTAGGGTGGGCACCGCCCACCATTCAAATCCCCACAAATCCTATACATGCCCAAAGGTTCGAATGATATTAAATGCAATGCCCGCCCGACAAACCTCAGAACAATATCTCCATGGCCGCCTCAACATCCTTGATCCCCACCAGCTCTATCCCCTTTGGCGCCGAAATCCGCTTCAGATTCCCGGCCGGCGCCAGGCAGCGGTGGAATCCCATCTTGTGCGCTTCGCCCAGACGGGTCTCCACATTGCCGATAGCGCGTACTTCTCCGGCCAGCCCCACCTCGCCCAGCACCAGGGTATGGTCGGCCGCCGGTTTGTCCAGAAAGCTCGAAGCAATAGCCGCCAGCACCGCCAGGTCCACGGCCGGCTCGTTGATCCGTACCCCTCCGGCCACATTCATGAAGATATCGTGGCCGTGCAGGTGCAGGCCCAATTTCTTCTCCATCACCGCCATGAGCAGGGCCACCCGGTTGGAGTCCAACCCTAGCACTGTGCGCCGCGGGGTTCCCAGCTGGGTGGAGGAGGCCAGGGCCTGCAATTCCACCAGAATGGGCCGCGTGCCCTCCATGGAGGCCGTCACCACCGAGCCGGCTGCGTTCTCCGGCCGTTCGGAGAGAAAGACCGCCGAAGGATTGGGTACCTGGTCCAGGCCGCCGGAGCGCATCTCAAAAACCCCGATCTCGTTGGTGGAACCAAAGCGGTTCTTCACCGTGCGCAGAATGCGGAAGACATGGTTGCGGTCCCCTTCGAAGTAGAGCACCGTATCCACCATGTGCTCCAGCAACTTGGGCCCGGCGATGGCCCCCTCCTTGGTGACATGGCCCACCAGAAAGGTGGGAATGCCGCTCTTTTTGGCGTTGAGCATCAGCCGCAGGGCCGACTCGCGCACCTGGCTCACGCTGCCCGGGGCCGAGGTCAAATCGGCGCTGTACATGGTCTGGATGGAGTCGATTACCAGCACATCAGGAGTGTGCTTGCGGACCATCTCCAAAATAATATCCAGATCGATCTCGGAAACCACCAGCAGGCCGGAGGCCGCGGCCGACAGCCGTCGGCTGCGCAGTCCCAACTGCTGCACCGACTCCTCTCCCGACACATAGAGCACCTTGTGACCCATTACGGCCATGCCGTGCAGGGCTTGCAGCATCAAGGTAGATTTACCGATGCCCGGATCGCCGCCGATCAGCACCAGGCTGCCCGCCACCAGGCCGCCGCCCAACACCCGGTCCAGCTCGTCGATGCGGGTGGAGATCCGCTGCTGGTCGACCAGATCGACCTGGTCGATGGGCACCGGCTCTGCCGACATCGATCCGATGCCTTGGCCGATCCCCCGCTTGGGACCGGAGGCCGCGGCCGCAGTGCGCTCCTCGGCAAAGCTGTCCCATTGGCCGCACTCCGGGCAGCGGCCCAGCCATTGGGGCGCACGATAGCCGCACCCCTGGCAGCTGAAGACGGTTTTGGACGATTTTTTTGCCATACTTTTTATGTGTCCATCTTACTTAGCCTGAATATCGAACTGTTAAGAGCGGTTTACAATCTTCATTCAAGACCAAATTATGGCGGATGTCAGATTATAGCCCCGCCTGGCATGAAACCAGTATGCTGTTGCGGGGATTTGAATCGGTCGCCCGATACCGCCATCGGCGGGAAAATTGGGTTCGAAAGGAGGCCGTAAACCGCTTCTATCAATTGACAGCCCGCACCATAGCATGTCATGGTGCACCTATCAACAAATCCGGCAACCACCCAACAAAAGGGTAAAAATGATAGATATCGCACGACAGTTCGCAAAGTTTTCCATGGTCAGCGCCCTCATTTTGGCGCTGCTGTCGATTACCCCCTCCCCTGCGGCATCCAAAGAGGAGGAAAGAGCTTTTTTCGATGCGTTGCAGCAGCGGTTGGTGGACGATGGATTCGACGCCGGCAGGGTGCGAAAGATCTATGCCGACCAGGAGGTTTTTTTCGAATCCAGGGGGGTATCCCTCTATTTCCTGCACAATGAGGCCTCCCTGGACTACAACAAGATGACCAAAAAGTCATGGATCCGCGAGGGACGCGTCTACATGCGCGAACAGGCGGCCGCCCTGGAATCGGCCCAGAAAAAATTCGGCGTCGATCCCAAGGTGATCACCGCCATCATCCTGGTGGAGACCAAATTCGGCCGCTTCGTGGGCTCGCGCTCCATCATCAACACCCTCTCCACCATGGCTTCCCTCACCGAGGCCGAGCCACGGGAGTACCTGTGGACCCAACTGCCCAAAGAACGCCGCTTCGAGCGCAACCGCTACGACCAGAAAGCCGATCAGAAATCCCAGTGGGCCTACAAGGAGCTCAAGGCCTTTCTCACTTACACCCAACAGCACCAGATCGATCCGGTCAGCATTAAGGGCTCCTATGCCGGCGCCCTGGGCATCGCGCAGTTCATGCCCAGCAACATCCTGGCCTACGGCGAAGACGGCAACGGCGACGGCCGCATCGACCTGTTTGAAGACGCCGACGCCATCCACAGCATCGCCGGCTACCTGAAACACTACGGCTGGAAACCGGGCATCGACCGCAAAGGGGCCTACAAAGTCGTCTACCACTACAACCACAGCAAATATTACGTGAATGCTGTACTGAAAATTACGCAACTACTGGAAGGTTGAACATATGCGCACCACCCAACTGATCATCACCGGCGGCCTGGTCTTCTGGCTCCTCACCTGCTGGGCCGTCATCGACATCGCCCGCAAGGATTTCGGCGCCATCGACAAAAAAGCCGCCTGGGGCTTTGCCGCCCTGGTGCCCTTTATCGGCCCCATTGTTTATATTATATTCGGATTTAAAAGGGGCGCCCTGAAATCCAAAGCCTGATGTTTTAGAAGCCGGAGGACGCCAGATCCTGTGTTCCCAAGGACTTGCAGTAGGTTGACTACGGCTGCGTCCTTGGCGCCTTGGCTCTGACGCCCTCCGGCTTGGCTCTGGTGCCCTCCGACGCCCCAAATCATCGAGCATTCAGCCAAACACCCTCGAAATATAGATGGTATTTAATCCAGCCTGTTGGAAACCCAATAGGGTTAGGTTTCGAACCGGCCGTTTCGGCAGGATTCATTCGCTTTAAACTATTTACGCGTCCAACTCCTGTATCCTAAAACACCGCTGAAAATGGAGCTGGCACAACATTTTAAATTAGCATCACATATTGACAAACCACCACAATACCGGTATTTCACAGCACACCATTTGAAGTGGTCCCATCGTCTAGGGGTCTAGGACGCCGGCCTCTCACGCCGGTAACGGGGGTTCGAATCCCCCTGGGATCACCAAATCAACAGCAAGCCGTTTGAGACACATTCGATGACTCAAACGGTTTTTTAATTCCCATGAATCTGGACTACCCCCCATCCATATTGATACAATTTAAGTCGATGGCATCGAAGCCTGCGAGTCGGTAATCAGGCCGGAAAGTCCGCAAAACTGGATTGTCTAATTAAATCATTGACGTAGTGTAGCGGCGGCGGTATTTTCAGAATATCCAAACCCACATAAATAACTGAAATTGTGCGTAAAGGCCATTAAGTATACGAACATTTGTTCATAAAGATAGCAGGTTTTACTAAATACCGATTTTTTATTGTGCTCATTAGCACAATAACACCTGATATTCAGGGTATTATTGGACTAAATAGCACAATAATACCATTTCGGCTGCTAAACAGCCGTAGTATAATACGACTATTGGGTCGTCTAATCCATGTTATGTGCAATGAAAACCTATCCGATATATAGCGAGAATGGGCAGTTGAAGGGTTTCGAGATAACTAGTGCTTGGATCCGGTTCGGGCCTTTATTATGAATTCTAAGATCTATTGACGGGGTCACTGAAGTTA
>JARRKU010000022.1:0-85061 GCA_037387725.1 Desulfobacteraceae bacterium | reverse complement strand
AATACCAATGATGATGAAGTGGCCGGGATCATGCATTTCCCGCCGGATGCGCCACCCATGCCGCCCAACTGGGGAATCTATATTACCGTGGACGATGTGGATGCAGCTGCGGAAAAAGCCACCACATTGGGCGCCAAAATAGCCATGCCGCCCCAGGACATTCCCCAGGTGGGCCGCTTCTGCATCCTGCAGGATCCCCAGGGCGCTTTTATATCCATTATTACCTATAGCGAATAATGAATCCATTGCCCCCTGGATGGCGGCCCGTATCCGTGTTATATACGGTCGCCGCCCCAGGGGAAGATCCTTAACCCGGCACCCTTGTGACGACTTCGCTACCCGGCATTCACGGCTATGACGGGTAGCATGAACGTCGCGGGCCTGTTTTCCATGCCGGCTTAAAGAGATATACGCCCGTGTTCCTGACCATCTGCCAGGGAGAGCAGGGAATGTTTTGAACATCGAACGTTCAACGTCCAATGCTGAACAAGGAATTCTGCCTATATATATATGATGGGCAGGCCGAACCAAAAACCCAGCAAACCGTGCTTTATCACCACAATTTGATTGACACCGATATGCCAGCCAAAAAGGCAGCTATAACCAAAACCGTCCCCCGCAGGCCTGAAGCCCGATCCGCCGAACTCGATACCATCGAGGTACGCGGCGCCAGGGAGCACAACCTCAAATCCATCGATGTGACCCTGCCCAAGAAAAAACTGGTGGTGATCACCGGCGTGAGCGGCTCCGGAAAATCGAGCCTCGCTTTCGACACCATCTTTGCCGAGGGACAGCGCCGCTATGTGGAGTCCCTCTCCGCCTATGCCCGGCAGTTCATCGGCCAGATGGAAAAACCCAAATACGACACCATCCGCGGGCTGTCGCCCACCATCTCCATCGAACAGAAGGCGGCCAGCAAAAACCCCCGCTCCACCGTGGGCACCATCACAGAGGTCTATGACTATCTGCGGGTGCTTTTCGCCCGCATTGGCGAGCAGTTCTGCATCACCTGCGGCAAGCAGGTCGGCCACGGCAGCGCCCAGCAGATGGTGGAGCAGATCGCCGCTTTCCCGGATGGCGCCAAAATCATCCTGATGGCCCCCATCGTGGAAAACCGAAAGGGCGAGCACCGCGACCATCTCAAGAAATTAACACGGGAAGGCTACGCACGGGTACGCATCGACGGTGTGGTCCAGGCCATCGAGGACGTGCAGACCCTGGCAAAGCACAAAAAGCACACCATCGAAGCGGTGGTGGATCGCTTGGTGGTCAAACCCGGCAATAAGTTCCTCAACCGGCTCACCGATTCGGTGGAGACCACCCTTAAACTAGGCCTGGGCCGCATGATCGTCCACACCATGGGGGGCGAAGACCTGTTGATGAGCGAAGCGCGCACCTGCTGCGGTATTGCCTACCCCGAGCCTGAACCCTCCCTTTTCTCCTTCAACTCCCCTCTGGGCATGTGCCCGGAGTGCAACGGCATCGGCACCCAGTTGAGCATGGACATCGACAAGCTCATTCCGGACCAATCCCTGACCATCCGGCAAGGGGCCGTGGTGCCCTTTCGAAATTACTTCCAGAAGAACAAGGATCAGAATGGCTCCTGGGGCGGCCGCCAGCTTATGGCAATGGAGCAGCAGTGGGGCATCGACTTCGATACCCCGTGGAAAAAACTGCCTGAAAAGCAGCGGGACATTTTGCTCCACGGCTCTGAAGGCCGGGAGATGACCGTGCTGTGGGATTCGGAAAAGATCCAGGGCCAGGTGACGCTGGCGTGGGAGGGGCTGATGAACACCATGATGCGCCGCTACAGCCAGACCCAGTCCGAGCATCAGAAGAAATTCTATGCCGGATTCATGTCTTCCCAGGACTGCAAACAGTGCCGGGGACAGCGCCTCAAGCCGGAAGTGCTGCACGTGCGCATCCAAGGCAGATCGATCATCGACATCACCGAAATGACCATCGGCCAGGCCCACGCCTTTCTAAAGGGCCTCAAACTGGCCGGCAACCGCAGGCTGATCGCAGAAGAGCTGATCAAGGAGATCGTCAACCGCCTGGGTTTTCTGATCAACGTTGGCCTCGACTACCTTACCCTCTCCCGCAAAGGCCCCACCCTCTCCGGCGGCGAGTCTCAGCGCATCCGCCTCGCCTCCCAGGTGGGCTCCGAACTCACCGGCGTGCTCTACATTTTGGACGAACCCTCCATCGGCCTGCACCAGCGCGACAACATCAAACTTCTCCAGACCCTCTGCCACCTGCGTGACATCGGCAATTCCCTCATCGTCATCGAACACGATCGGGAGACCATGGAGACCGCCGATTGGATCGTGGATATGGGCCCCGGCGCCGGCCTGTTGGGCGGAGAAATCGTCAGTCAGGGCACCTTCCGCCAGATCTGCCGCGACGACAACTCCCCCACCGGCCGGTTTCTCAGCGGCAAAGCGGTGATCGAAACCCCGCAGCAGCGCGGCACGCCGCGCAAGGCCGGCAACCGCTGGGTTGAGATAAAAAAAGCAGCCGAAAACAACCTCGACCGGATCGACGTGCGCATCCCCCTCGGGCTGCTGGTGGCGATCACCGGCGTCTCCGGCGCCGGCAAATCCACCCTGATCAATCAGATCCTCTACCCGGCCCTGGCCCGCCGGCTGCACAACGCCGATCTGGAGGTGGGCCGCCACACTGCGGTCAAAGGCCTGGAACACCTGGACAAGGTGATCAATATCGACCAGAAGGCCATCGGCCGCACCCCGCGCAGCAACCCGGCCACCTACACCAAAGTCTTCGACCACATCCGGGACCTCTTTGCCCTGCTCCCCGAATCCAACATGCGCGGATACCGCAAAGGCCGCTTCTCCTTCAACGTCAAAGGCGGCCGCTGCGAAGCGTGCCGCGGCGACGGCTACATCAAAGTGGAAATGCATTTTCTCGCCGACGTCTTTGTCCCCTGCGAGATCTGCAAGGGCAAACGCTTCAACGACGCCACACTGGAGGTGACTTTCAAAGGCCACTCCATCGCCGATGTCCTGGACCTCTCCGTACGCCAGGCCCGGGACCTTTTCGCCAACCACCGCAAAATCCGCCGCATCCTCGACACCCTCATGGACGTAGGCCTGGGCTACATCAAACTCGGCCAGTCGGCCACCACCCTCTCGGGCGGCGAGGCTCAGCGCATCAAGCTCGCCCGTGAACTGGCCAAAACCGGCACCGGCAAAACCCTCTACATCCTGGACGAACCCACCACCGGCCTCCACTTCCAGGACATCCAGATGCTCCTGGCCGTTCTCCAGCGCCTCAAAAAGACCGGCAACTCCGTCATCGTCATCGAACACAACCTCGACGTCATCAAAACCGCCGACTGGATTATCGATTTAGGCCCCGAAGGGGGCCTCGGCGGGGGCCGCATCGTGGCCCAAGGGGCGCCGGAGAAGGTGTCACAGAACGAAAACAGCCATACAGGACGGTATTTGAGAGAGATTTTGCATCGAAAGGGTAAACCTAGCGACGGAAACCAAACTCCAGGGTAAAGAATTGTGGATTAAGATTGGCCAGGGGCCCGCGAAGTTTCGCCAATTCCTCTTCCGGACCGTGGATCTCCAAACGCGAGAGTTCGGCCATCTGCAGTGCCTGCTCCAGCAGAGCGCCCACGTTCTCAAGATGCGCCAGAAGACCCATGGCATCTTCATACCCTTCTCTACAATGCACCTGGTCGCCCTCAAAGCAGAAACCATAGTAGAGGCATTTTGGCTCACTATTGGTTTTTTCAACAAATTTTTCACACAGCGCCTTGAAAGCATCAAGTTTTCCGCCCGGAACTTTGAAATAGGGCACGATCGTACAGCATTTGTCCTGGGTTGCCATTGCTACCTCCTTTTTATGCAACATTCTTTTTATGCAGCATCGGGATTCAGTTTAAGACCATCACCTTCAAATGGGCGTTCCATTCAATATGCCCGGTTGCTGCTTTTCTCTGGTGCTATTGGGCGGTCGGCGCCATGACATCGCCTTTGGTGCTTTCGATAATGGCGATGATTTCTACTTGTTCTTTAGCAGGCGCTTCGAAACCGTCCATGTGGTCAAGACAACGATTTGTAAGGATGAAAGACAATTCAAGATTTCTTCAAAATCTCTGCAATATTTTGGAGCGCACCTCAAATGGATAGCGACAAAATGGAAAAATCAGGGTGCGAAATGACCAAAATTCCATGCGCCTGGGTGTTGGGATGATAACTTTCATGACGGTCCATTGATTGGACTATCAGCATAAGGAGGTAAAACATGAGCAAAAAAGCGCTGGCCGTACTTTTGTTCGTTCTCGCCGGTATCATGGTGGTGCTTGGTTGGGTAATCCAGGGTCTGCCCCCAATCGTTACCGCCGCCGGTTTTGCAGCCATTGGATATTACTTTTTCACTTCACCCTCATAGGCTAATTGAGAGATTGGCCCGGCGTCTGGATTAAATTCAAGGGGCAGCGGCTGCTTTAAGCGCTTCACCACAAAAAGGCGACAGCACGCTTGCCGAGGATGTCGTCATCAAACACCACTTCGGCCGGTTTGCGGGCCATGCCAAAACAGACGTGCAGGGGCAGCAGGTGCTCTTCCCGGGGGTGACAGTATCGTGCCGAAGGGGCATCTTCCCAAGCGATCAAAAGATCTTCCCGTTTTTCTTGGGGCATGGGACTGGAGCAGGCCGCGATCAACCAGTTTTGAAAGGCGTCATTGGCAGGATCCGGCCCTTGGACACCATTGGGATAGAATCTGCTCATGTTGTGGAATGAAAAGCCGGATCCGACCACCAGTATATTCTCATACAGCAACGGGCGCAACGCCCGTCCCAGGGCAACATGCCCGGCCGGGTCCAGGCTATCCAGAAGAGAGAGCTGGAGCGCAGGAATCGCGGCTTGTGGGTACATCAGCTGCAGGGGGATAAACAAGCCGTGATCGAATCCCCGCCGTGGATCGATTTTCACCGGTATATTCTCTTGGCGCAGTAGATCGGCAATCCTTTTTGCAAGCTCAGGGTTTCCCGGTGCCGGATAGACAATTTCATAGGCCTTATCAGGAAATCCATAATAATCATAATACATGGAAGGGTTTTGCGCGCCCAACAGCGTGGCAACATCAGCCTCCCAGTGGGCGCTGATGACAAGAATCGCGTCAGGTGTTTGCAGCTTGCCCGGAAGCTGCCCCATGAAATCCACCATCGCTTGATGGCTGGCGTCGCCAAGCAGCGGCAAAGGTCCACCGCCATGGGAAAGATAGACAATCTGGGCCGTTTCCTCGGAATTGGATCGAGGCATTACACTTTTCCCCCTAATTGGGGTTCGTGGTGTCTTTAAAGGCGTCGAGCGCTTTGGTCCAAGACGTACTCAACACAATTCAACCGCTACAATAGAACGCAGCAACACTTTCAATGCCGTGGTTTACGATGCTGCGAATGTTTGTGCAGCGTAAGTTCCCCGGGGCATCCAGGCAAACTTGTCCCGGCTTGCCCCCATTCGACCCATAATAATATTTATCCCGGCATCGTAAACAGGGGTTGTCGCAGTTTTTCCATCCAGACACCGTCTTGGAGATGCCGGAAAAGAGATAATTTCAGCGCAAGGAATGAAAAACCCCCTTGACTTTAAATGAATGTTTATTTATTTTTCGCCATGAGGATCAAGGACGAGGAAAAACAAGAGGCCCTGTTCGAAGCAACGGTCAAATTGGTCAATGAAATCGGTTTCGCAGCGAGTTCAGTGGCCAAGATCGCCAAGGAGGCCAAAGTTTCCGCGGCCACTTTGTACGTTTATTACAAAAACAAGGAGGACCTGCTGGTTTCGACGTATCTGGCCATTAAACGTCATACCAGCAAGGCCATACTGAAAGATTTCGATGCTAGTATGCCGATCCGGGGTATCCTGGAAAGAGCATGGTTTAACATGTTTCGGTATGCGATGGAGCAATCGCACTATTTTCAATTCGCAGAGCAGTTCGCCAATTCACCTTATGCTGACTTAATCGATCTGGAAGAGGTTGAAAGCTACTTCGAGCCAATCATTCAAGCGCTTCAAAAAGGCATCCATCAAAAAATCGTCAAGGACGTAAGTGTCGATATCCTCAAGGCGTTTATCTATTATCCCATCGTCGTCTTGTCCAATTCGCGCATGTGCCGGGATTTCAATATCTGCGAAGATAACATGAAAACAGCCTTCAGGCTGGCATGGGACGCCATAAAAATACATTGATCAGGTTGGGGGAAGCGATGAAAAAGCCGATATTTTTCGCCGTCATTTGTCTTGTCGTCATCATTGGGCTTCTGGCGGGCATCAAAGGTCTTCAGATCGGAGACATGATCGCCCAGGGCAAGCAGTTTGTGCCGCCGCCGGAGACCGTCACGTCAGCGAAGGCCACCCGAACGTCGTGGGAATCGTTATTGACCGCGGTGGGGTCACTGGACGCGGTCCAGGGAGTGACCATCACGGCCGAAGTAACCGGCAAGGTGACCAAGATCGCCTTCGAACCCGGTTCAAAAGTTGCGGTCGGCGATCTGCTGGTACAGCAGGATGTTTCGGCCGAGACCGCCCAGCTGCGGTCGGCGGAAGCGACCGCGGAGCTGGCCCGCATCAATTTTGAACGCGCCGAGAAGCTGCTGCCCGAAAAGGTGATCTCACAATCCGACTATGACAACAACCGCTCGAAATTGACCCAGGCCCTGGCTGAAGTAGACAACATCAAAGCCGTGATCGCCAAAAAGACGATTCGGGCGCCCTTTGCCGGTCGGCTGGGAATCCGCATGATCAACCTGGGCCAGATCATCAACGACGGACAGGCCATCGTGACGCTACAATCCCTGGATCCGATCTTCGTCAACTTCCTCGTCCCCCAGCAGCAGCTGGCCCGGATCCAAAACGGACTCGAGGTACGGGTGACCTCCGATGCCCTGCCGGATGATGTCGTCACCGGCAAAATCACGGCCATCAACCCCGAAGTGGACGCCGCCACCCGGAATATCCGCGTGCAGGCCACCCTGTCCAATCCCGGTGAGCGGTTGCGCCCCGGCATGTATGCCAACGTAGCGGTGGTTCTTCCCAACAAGGCGGACGTACTGGCCATTCCGGCCACTGCGGTGCTGTATGCACCGTACAGCGACTCGGTTTTCGTTATCGAAGCATCCAAAGGCGCTGAAGGCAAGCCCGCCGGCAAAACCGTGCGCCAGCAGTTCGTGCGCCTGGGAGAGAAGCGCGGGGATTTCATTGCCGTGACGTCGGGGCTTGAGGAAGAGGATACCGTGGTGAGCACCGGCGTGTTCAAACTGCGCAACGGTCAGGCCGTGGTGGTGGACAACAAACTGGCGCCCAAGTTTAACCTGGCTCCCGCGCCCACGGAAAGCTGACCATGAAAATTACGGATCTTTTCGTGCGCCGCCCTGTGCTGGCGCTGGTGGTGAATCTGCTGATCGTCATTGCCGGACTGCAGGCCATCCGGACCCTGAACGTGCGCCAGTACCCCCGCAGCGACAATGCCGTGGTCACCGTCAAAACCGTCTATGTGGGAGCCAGCGCCGACCTGGTTCGCGGATTTATCACCACTCCCCTGGAGCGGGCCATCGCGGCCGCCGACGGCATCGACTACCTGGAGTCCCAAAGCGCCCAGGGGCTCTCCACCATCAATGCCCGTTTGAAGATCAACTACGACCCCATCAAGGCCCTTTCGGAAATCAGCTCCAAGGTGGACCAGGTCCGCGGGGAACTGCCCCCCGAGGCCGAGGTGCCCATCATCAATGTGGAATCGGCCGACAGCCGGTTCGCATCGGCGTACTTGAGCTTCACTTCCGATGTGCTCAAGCAGAACGAAATCACCGACTACCTGGTTCGCGTGGTCCAGCCCCGGCTCTCCGCACTGGAAGGTGTACAGCGGGCCGATGTTCTGGGCGCCCGCACTTTTGCCATGCGGGTCTGGCTCAAACCCGACCGCATGGCGGCCTTTAATATAAGCCCGGCCCAGGTACGCCAGGCTCTGTCTGCAAATAACTTCCTGGCGGCCGTGGGCCGCACCAAAGGCGCCCTGATCCAGGTGAACCTGACCACCAATACCGATCTGCGCTCGGTCCAGGAATTCAAGCGTTTGGTGATCCGGGAGGAGAACGGCGCCATCGTGCGCCTGGAAGATATCGCCGAAGTGGCCCTGGGGGCCGAAGATTACGACACCGAGGTGCGCTTTTCCGGCCAGACGGCAGTCTTCATGGGGATCTGGCCCCTGCCGAATGCCAACTCCCTGGACGTGATCAAGCGCGCCCGGGTGGAGATGAATGACATCGTAAAGCAATTGCCCAACGGGCTGCAGGGTCGCATCGCCTATGACGGCACGGCCTATATCAACAACGCCATCCACGAGGTGGTCAAGACATTGAGCGAGACCCTGCTCATCGTGGTGGTGATCATCTTCCTTTTCATGGGGTCCATCCGGTCGGCCCTGGTTCCGGTGGTGGCCATCCCCCTCTCCCTTATCGGGGGTGTCTTTCTCATGCAGGTGTTCGGGTTCACGGTCAACCTGCTGACCCTGCTGGCCATCGTGCTTTCCGTGGGCCTGGTGGTGGACGACGCCATCGTGGTGGTGGAAAACGTCGAACGCCATCTGGCCAAGGGACAATCTCCCATGCAGGCTGCCCTGATGGGAGCCCGGGAGCTGGTGAGCCCGCTGATCTCAATGACGGTCACCCTGGCCGCGGTCTACGCCCCCATCGGCCTGCAAGGCGGGCTGACCGGTTCGCTCTTCCGCGAGTTCGCCTTCACCCTGGCGGGTTCGGTGTTCATCTCCGGGATCGTGGCGATCACCCTGTCGCCCATGATGTCCTCGCGCATGCTCAAAGCCGGTATGACCGAAAGGGGATTCGCCGGCCGGGTCGAGAGGGGGTTCAAACGGCTTCGCAATGCATACGGCCGGGTGCTGGACAGGACGCTCAGCGCCCGTCCGGCGGTTTACCTGGTTTGGATCGGCGTGAGCCTGCTGGTGATTCCCATGTACACCATGTCGGCAAAAGAGCTGGCCCCCACAGAGGACCAGGGCGTCATCTTCGGCATCCTGGATGCGGCGGCCAATTCCACCCTGGACCAGACCCGCCTGTATGCCGCGGCGGTAAACGAAGCGTTTTTAAGCGTACCGGAAACGGAATTCGTTTTCCAGGTCACCATGCCCTCGTCCGGGTTCGCCGGTATGGTGACCCGGCCCTGGCAGGAGCGGGAGCGCACCATCTACCAGATTCTGCCCGGGGTGCAACAGAAGCTGCATGCCATTCCGGGCATTCAAATGTTCCCCGTACTGCCGCCTGCCCTGCCCGGCGGCGGGCAGTTCCCGGTGGAATTCATCCTGGCCTCCACTGCCGAACCCGAGCAGATCCTCAATTTCGCAAAGCAGATCCAGCTGGCTGCGCTCAAGAGCGGCATGTTCGCCTTTCCGCCGATCATCGACGTGAAGATCGATCAGCCCCAGTCCGAGATTGTCCTGGACCGGGACAAAGTGGCCGACATGGGCCTCAACCTGCAGCAGGTGGGCGGCGATCTGGCCTCCATGGTGGGGGGCAACTTCGTCAACCGATTCAACATCGCCGGCCGCAGCTATAAGGTCATCCCCCAGATCCAGCGCATGGACCGCCTCAACCCCGATCAGCTGCGCAATATCTACGTCACCGGTCCCGGCAACCGGCTGGTGCCCCTGAGCACCATCGCCACCATCAAGAACACCACCGTCCCACGCTCATTGAACCGCTTCCAACAGCTCAACGCCGTGAAGATCAGCGGCGTTGCCCTGCGGCCCCTGGACGAGGCCCTGGGCTTCCTGGAGAATGAGGCCGCCAAAATCCTGCCCAAAGGCTATTCCCTGGATTACACCGGCGAGTCCCGACAGCTGCGCACGGAAGGCAACAAGTTCCTCCAGGCCTTCAGCCTGGCGGTTATTCTGATCTTCCTGGTGCTGGCCGCCCAGTTCAACAGCTTTCGGGATCCCTTTGTCATTCTGGCCGGTTCGGTGCCGCTGGCCATGTTCGGCGCCTTGATTTTCACCTTTCTGAAAATGCCCGATCCCAACACGCCTTTCTGGACCCAGGGCTGGACTACCACCATGAACATCTACTCCCAGGTGGGCCTGGTCACTCTGGTGGGGCTGGTTTCCAAAAACGGCATCCTGATCGTGGAGTTCGCCAACAAGCTCCAGGAGCAAGGCCTGGCAAAACGGGAAGCGGTCCATCAGGCCGCCATGACGCGGCTGAGACCGATTCTTATGACCACCGGCGCGACCATCGCCGGCCACTTCCCCCTGACCCTGGTCTCCGGCGCCGGTGCGGCTGCCCGAAACTCCATCGGTCTGGTGCTGGTGGGCGGCATGGCCATCGGCTCGCTTTTTACGCTGCTGATCATTCCCTCCATTTATATGCTGGTCGCCAAGGACCACGCAAAAGCGGGAGCACGGGAGAAGGATGCCGCCACTGCGTTGGAAACCGATAGCCGGCCTGTATTGCAGGAATAGGTAGAAGAATCATCGTCCTCTTACTTTCCGACAATTCAAGATCAAACGACCTGTCCTGGGTGTTGCCCCCTGATCATCCGCTGTTAGTGCCAGGACCAGCATCTGTTGCGCACGCGCCGGCGCTTCCCGCCTTGCCCTTCCGCTGTTTGTTAGAACCGGTACGACGTGATA
Organism: Desulfobacteraceae bacterium; assembly: GCA_037387725.1. Lineage (GTDB taxonomy): Bacteria > Desulfobacterota > Desulfobacteria > Desulfobacterales > Desulfosarcinaceae > JARRKU01. Next base: position 74,388 of record JARRKU010000022.1, on the reverse strand, counting down.
TGTATTGATGGACCGCTGCGGGACTCCGCGATTATATCCTGAAACCCCTACAAATTGCTCGACCGAATCATAAACAGGTTAGGATAATGTCATGGCTGAAAGCGAGAAGGACCAAAGGCATGTTTTGACCATGCTGGTGGACAATGTACCCGGCGTTACGGCCCGCGTGGTCGGTCTATTTGCAGGCCGGGGCTATAATATTGAGACCATCTGCGGCGCGCCGACCCATAACCCGGAAATATCCCGAATTACGATTACCACCTGGGCCGCACCATCCCAGCTTGAGATGATCATGAAGCAGATCCGGCGTCTGATCAATGTGATCAAGCTGGCCAACATGACCACAAAAGATGCCGTGCGTCGTGAGCTGGCGCTGATCTATGTCAAGGCGACCCAGAGCCAACGGGCAGATATCTGCCGGGCCGTCGAAGCCTACAAGGGGCGCATCATCCACTATGGCAATTCCCACCTGGTGACGGAAGTCATCGGTGGGGAGGAGAAGATCAACGCGTTGATTCGCTTTCTAAAGCCGTATGGCATAAAGAAAGTGGCGCGCTCCGGAGAGTTGGCGCTATATCGTGATACAGAATAGCCGCTCAGACCGGTTAACCTTAAAAAATCCAATCAATTCTGTACATACGGGAAAACGCTTTTTATATTAGAGTTCATAAGGCGGAAAACAGCATCCATTTCAACGAGAAAACATGTCAAGATTATCCGGAGAAAGCTTGGGCGCCGGATCAATCGTGTTTTCATTGTCCCAGCAACGGAGGAGATGAGCATGAACCTATCGACCCGATCTCATTTGTCGCGGTTGGCGGCTATTGTACTGGCGGTGTCCCTGGTCGTTTCAGCCTGCACATCCATCAGATTGATATCGGCTTATGACCAGCAGACCGATGAGGCCCTTACGGCCCTGCACGACAGCACAGACGAATTCATCGCCAAGCTTATTGCCAATGCAAAGACGTCCAAAAACGCCTTTAATAAGCATAAGAATTTTTACGATGAAACCGATATGCAGCTGCGCAGGCTGGAATTTCGCGTGGGTTCCATACCGGACAATCGCCAGACGGTAAAGCTCGTCGCGGACATTCGCGCCAGTATTCTCGGCGAGGGCAAATGCACTGCGGACGGCGGCAGCCTTCGGGATCTGCACTGCCTTCCTGAAAATGCAGCCAAAGGCCCATCCAAAGTCGCGCTGGAAATCAGCCGGCGCAACGTCAATCAGACCATCCGAGCCGCCCTGGCCCTGGAACTGGCGAAAAAGCAAGGACTTGAACCGAAAAATTAAGCAAAGAGGAGGCGCGTAAAATGGCGAACGATACGGTGACGTCCGATAACCTCGGCGATAAAATTTTTAATGCGGCCAAAACCTCTTTTGGAGATAATTACAAACTGATACAGCATTTTCTAGAACACGAATCCGAAAAGCTGGCCATTACCCTGCGGATGATCATTCAGGCATCGGCTGAAAACCAGATTACCGGAGCAGAGGCAAAGATCCTCTTGACCCAGCAGAAAATTGCAGCTTCCGCCATTCTGACCTCTGCAGAGGGCATAACGGCGGTGGCGGTTCAGGCGGCCATCGATGCATCTGTCAAAGTTATCAGGGGATTTGTCAACGGCAAGATCGGATTCCCGCTATTGTAGCCATACAACGATGAAGACCGGGAAAAACCAGCGCGTTACATTGTTTGTCCAATGCCTTGTGGACGGTATCTATCCGGAAGTGGCCGAAGCGGTGGTGCAGGTTTTCAAGGGGCTTGGCCTGAAGGTGGCGTGCCCCACCGACCAGACCTGCTGCGGCCAGCCCGCTTACAATACCGGCTACCATAAGGCGGCAACCGTTGCGGCGCGACGGTTTATCGAAATCTTCGAATCCGCGGCGGTGATTGTCTGCCCTTCCGGCTCCTGTGTGGACATGGTGCGCCACCACTATCCGGCCCTCTTTGCCGGCGACCCGTCCTGGCACCGCCGGGCCGAAGCAGTGAGCCGCAAAATCTTCGAGTTTTCAGAGTATCTTGTGGATGTGCTGGGGGTGACGGACCTTGGATCGACGTTCCGGGGACGGGTGACCTATCACGATTCCTGCCACCTCTCCCGCCGCCTGGGGGTGGTGCGTCAACCCCGGGTGCTGATCGATGGGGTGGTTGGTGCCGAGCTGGTGGAGATGGCTGAGTCCAATCGGTGCTGCGGGTTCGGCGGCACTTTCTCGGTCAAATATCCGGATATCTCCGGGGCGATCCTCGCCGACAAAGTGGACCGTATCCTCGAAACAGGTGCCGACGCGGTGGTGGGGTGTGATATAAGCTGCCTGATGAACATCGCAGGCATGTTGAGCCGGCGCAATTCCCCTGTCGCTGCCCTGCACATCGCCCAACTGCTGGCCTATAGGTGACCTGCCATGGCCCGAGTGCAAACCGAGCTGTTCAACCAAGGCGCTGCCGATGCATTAAAGGATCCGGTGCTGCAGCGGGCACTGGCCGGCTTTCAACAGCGGCTCGGTCCGGCCACCGCCGCCAGCTACACGGGCCTTCCCGAAGGGCCTGGTTTGCGCCAGCAGGCCAAAGCGGTGCGCATGGAGGGGTTGCGCCATCTCGACGATCTCCTGGAACGACTGGCCGACCTGATCCGCGAGCGTGGCGGCCACGTCTTCTTTGCAGAGGACAGCGCAGCGGCCGCTTCCTATTGCCGGAAGGTGGCCCGGCGCCATAATGTCAAGCGGGTCGTCAAAGGTAAATCCATGGTCTCCGAAGAGATCGACCTGGACGCCGTGCTGGAAGCAGACGGGGTTGAGGTGGTGGAGACCGATCTCGGCCAGTATATCGTTCAGCTGGCCGGGGAACCGCCGTCCCACATCATCGCCCCTGCCATCCACAAGACCCGTCACGAAGTGGGCCGACTCTTTGCCGAAAAATTGGGCATCGCTTACACTGATGATCCGCCTACCTTGACGCAGGCCGCCCGCAAGGCGCTGCGGGAGAAGTTTCTCTCGGCCGATATGGGGATATCCGGCTGCAACCTGGCATGTGCGGAGACCGGTCACATCACAACGGTTTCCAACGAGGGGAACATTCGCATGGCCACCACCTTGCCCAGGGTACATGTGGCGCTGATGGGCATGGAGCGCATCATCCCCCGGCTGGCGGACCACGACATGCTCTTCCGCCTTCTGGCCCGGGGCGCGGCGGCCCAGCACATGGCCGGCTATGTGAGTTATATCGGCGGACCCCGGCAGCCGGCACAAGGAGATGGGCCCGACGAATTTCATCTGGTGATCATCGACAACGGCCGCAGCCGAATCCTGGCCGATACCGAATTTCGGGAAATCCTCTGCTGCATCCGGTGCGCCGCCTGCCTCAATGTCTGTCCGGTCTATGGCAAGATCGGCGGATATCCCTACGGATTCCCCTACTCAGGGCCGGTGGGAGCCGTGGTGACCCCCCTGCTGACCGGTATTTCCCGGGGCAAGCATCTCTTCATGGGCGACCCCTTGTGCGGGGCGTGCAAGGATGCCTGTCCCGTGGATATCGATATACCGCGAATGCTATTGGCACTGCGTCGGCGGTTGGCGGACGGCGATCCAGCTTGGGATGTTTCTCGGAAGTATTCTGTGGACAAGCTGGCTTTTGATCTCTGGTCTTATTGGATACGCCATAGGGGGTTGTACGAAGCCGGTCTGCGGTTGGGCGCGGCCGGACAGAAGCGATTGGCCGGAACGGAGGGTGTTATCGAATCCCTGCCCCGTCCACTGGATGGCTGGACCCGGCACCGCAATTTGTCCCCGTTGACCGGGAAAAGCTTTATCCGACGGTGGCGGGAGCATTATGGAAGGTCAGGAACAGAAACGGAGCAGCGATGAGGAACGACCGCCAAAAATCCTTCCTATTAAAGGTGCGGCAGGCCTTGGGCAAGCCGGCCGAAGGTGGTTCATCTCCTTCCCTTTTTGACGGACCACTCGACGATCCGGAGGCCCGCCTGGCGCGATACCGGGAACGCACGCCCCGTCAGCGGCAGGCGCTCCTTGAAGAATTGAAGGCCCGCGCCGGAGCAGTGGCCATGGGTGTTTCAGTGGTGGGGGATGCCGCGGCCGCCGGAACGGTGATTCGAGATCTGGTGCTGCAAACCGTACCGGAGTGGGGCAGCCGAAAGCGGGTGGTGGCCTGGGATCATCCGCTGCTGGATGAAATCGGACTGGCAGAACTTCTGGCCAATGATGGGGTGCCGGTGACCATCACCCGGCTGGATGAGAACCGGGACGCCGCCAGCGAACGCCGACGGCTGCGCCGGGAAGTGGAATCCGCCTATATCGGCATCACCAGCGCCGATTTCGTTGTGGCCCACACCGCCACCATGGTGTTGCGCTCCCGCCCAGGCCACCTGCGCTCGGTCTCGCTGGTCCCTTCCATTCACGTCTGCGTGGCCGATGCCAATCGACTGGTGGCCGACCTGGGAGAACTCTATGCCCGGCTTCAATATACGCCGGAGGAGAAGAAACAGGGGCTTACCAACTGTCTGACCTTCATTTCCGCCCCCAGCAAGACCGGCGACATCGAACTGGTGATGGTCGACGGCGCCCACGGACCCCGGCAGGTGCAACTGGTCCTGATTTCCCCCTGATCTCCCCCCAAATTTCCAATAGATTCATTTCTTGATTGGCTTTAGCCCTGCGACATGGGCCCGGTTCCGGCATTCATCCGGCGAATGAGAGGCTTCAAAGCGAAATAGAGCCCGGCTATTGTGGGCGGGCAGATGAGGCCCCATGCCGCGATGGCGCGAAAGATGGTGCCCCATAGCCTGAAGATGGAACCCCAGAAGTTTTCCTGAAACATGAAGATCAGATCCTGGGCCGATATCGGCAACGGTTCCATGCCGTAGAGCCAGGCGCCGAACTGGAAGAAGGGAATAAGCAAAGCAATCTGAAGGGGGTAGACCAGATAGTTGACCATCTGGATGGCCGGCAGGTTGAGCCGCAGCACGAGGGCCACGATGGTACACATGGCTGTGGTGGCACCAATGAGCGGACAAATGCCGATCACCGCTCCCATGGCCATGCCCAGGGCGATCTTTTCAGGGGAGATGCCCTGTTTGAGCAACGGCATGATCCGGTCGACGATTTTTCTCCGAAAGAAGCCCTTCATTGCCATTTCTTCAATCACCATCAGCGCTTTCAACTTCACCCCTGACGCTATGCCCAGAAATGACAGTGGACCGGAAACGCCTCACCCATCCAATGGCTGATTAGGACGCACGCCGAAGTTTCATCCGTATACATGCCTTGTATTTGATCATCGTTAAACCATTGAGCGATGGATGTATACCTGAGACTGGCGACGGGGCTGGAAATTGGTCGCCTAACACCTCGCGATGAAGGTCCCATTCACTGGTGTGCAATTCAAACCATACTGAAATCATTCGTAAATTCATCTTATCAATGCAGAGATAATATTTACAATGCCTTCATTAAATTATATGGTGAGGCTGATATCGGAAACCTGTCACCACACGGGCAGACCGGCCCCATAATTTCTGACCAAAGGAAACTGGACATGAACAAATTACACGCCATTCATGAAACTTTGTTGATGGGACCGGGTCCCTCCTGCGTGCCGCCCCAGGTTTACGACGCTCTGGGAACCACCACCATCGGCCACCTTGATCCGGCCTTCATCGAAATCATGGACGATATTAAGGAGATGCTGAGGCAATTGTTCCAGACCGATTACGAACTGACCATCCCCATGTCGGGCACCGGATCCTCCGGCATGGAGACCTGTTTCGTGAATCTGGTGGAATCGGGGGACAAGGTGTTGGTGCTCATCAACGGTGTGTTTGGGATGCGCATGCAGGATGTGGCCACCCGGCTTGGTGCCCGGGTCGATACCATTGAGGCGGAATGGGGGACAGCCGTGGATGTCGACGCGGTAAAAACAAGGCTCGATACCGGTGCATATGACATGGTGGCCGTGGTGCATGCAGAGACCTCTACGGGCGTTTGCAATCCGGTGGCTGAAATCGGCAAACGGGTCAGAGCCACCGGAGCCCTCTATCTAGTGGACGCGGTCACGAGCCTGGGCGGTATTCCCGTGGATGCCAAAGCATGGGGCGTGGATGCGGTCTACAGCGGCACCCAGAAATGCCTCTCCTGTCCGCCGGGTCTTGCTCCGGTCAGTTTTTCGCCAAAAGCGATGGAGAAGCTGGGTAAGCGCAAATCAAAGGTGCCCAACTGGTACCTGGATCTGACCATGATCGCCAACTACTGGCAGGGCGCTACCCGGGCCTATCATCACACAGCGCCCGTCAACATGCTCTACGCCTTATATGCGGCCCTTAATTGTATCCTGGACGAGGGGTTGCCGAAGGTTTTCGAACGACATCAGAAAGCCCACCAACGCCTGAAAGAGGGCCTGGCCGAACTCGGTATCGAATTCCTGGTCAAAGAAGCGGACCGCCTTCCCATGCTTAACGCGGTCACCATCCCGGACGGCGCCGATGACGCCGCCATCCGGGCTCGCCTGCTGAAAAAGCATCACATCGAGATTGGCGCCGGATTGGGGCCTCTGGCTGGAAAGATCTGGCGGATCGGGTGCATGGGCCACACCGCCCGGCCGGAAAACATCGACCGGCTGTTGTCGGCACTGGGCCGCGAATTGGGCCGTTAAGCCATTGATCAGCCCTTCTCTGCGATGTCAACTAGTTGATCGCGGATATGGCGAAGTGCTTTTTTAACTTCCGCATCTCCCGGGATGAACTCAAGGGCGTCATCGACATCGGAGAGGGCTGATTGCAGCTCCCATGCGGCCGGACCCTGATTAACCACCGCCAGGGCCAATTCGTTGACCTTGTCGAGGTCCTGTGACAAAAAAGCGGACACCAATAGGGTTGGCTTGGCCCATCCGTCATCTTCTCCCCGCCTTATCTTTCTCTCGCAGGTGCGCACCACCTGCCGCCCAATAAACTTCGAAAGGTCCAGATCGTCTTCTGTCCCACTCTCATAGAGCAGGAGCGGCAGGTTGCAGGCGCAGTAATATTCATTGTAATCCAGCTCCATTCCCAGGGAGTAGTTCTCTATGGCGGCTTTGAGATCCGCGGTCTCCTGAAGACCCGGCGGCGCTTCTCCGGCCGCCATCCGCTTATCTCTTGCATCCCGCCATAGCCGCTTATAGCTGCCGCCGATCAGGCCCCGCCGCTCCGGGCTGTCGCCGTGCATTTCAATGAGCTTTTTGATCCCTTCGATGGCTTCGCGGTGCTGACCTGTTTTCGACCGGGCCAGCAATACCTGCTCTTTGATAAAGGGGTTGGCCTGCAGCCCCTCCGGAAGGTTTTCCGCATATTCGATCAGCGCCTCCCACCCCAGACTGTCCCGCACCAGGGTCACCAGGTCAAGGGCCACCTCTGGGAGTTCAAGCATTGTATCGGAAGCCTTCTGGCACAATTCGCGCACCTTTTCGCTCCGTTCGCCTTTATCCTCGATATGGCGGATGCTCCTTACCTGGGTTTGAAAGGCGGTGATCCTCTCCACCTGGTCCCGGAACACAGTGGAATTCTCCTTGCCCTTGACCAGTTCGTAGTAAGGGGTTGGAGCCTCGCGCATCTTCGGTATCAACTCGATCAAAAGCTCCCGGATAACCTTGGCCTCTTCGTCGGGAACCGTGCCATCGTTTAGCGGATAACGATGGGTGCGAATCTGATCGGTATCGAAGAGTTGTTTGGACCACTCCGCTGCGATCAGTACACAATGGGTGGGTTTGGCCGCATGCCGCAGCCCGACCTCGTAATAGACATTTCCGTTGGGCAGGGACAGGTCGGCAAGCACAAGGGTTGCCAGGCCCAAACGTTCCAGCATGTCTTTGACGATCACTGCGCCTGATTCCATATCGGCGCGGATGGGCAGATAGCCGAGGTCCTCCAGGGCCGGTCGGAAGGCGCGTTCCCAGAGGGCGTTGCAATCGATCATGGCCGGCGCCCCTTTGGGCGGATCCGGCACCGGACGTTTGCGAAACGGCATCACCATAAAGGCGACGGGTTTGGGTTCGTCCTTTGAAATTTGGTCTTGCATGGGGCACCTCCATTGAAGAGGTAGAGTTTAGTTGTTTTAAAACCGTGTGCTATGTACCCGGTTACAACTGCAACGATCGAAGCTCGGCCAGGGCCTGACTCGATATCAAGCATTAACAGGCCAATCTGCTGTACTGCAAAGCTCTCGACTGGAATCGTTTGGACTGGAACTTTTTAAAAGATATCGCCTCTCCAAATGCGTGTCAACGCATGCGTGAGATGTCCAGAGATTCTAGCTGAACACGATTCAGCGGGGGAAAAAACGACCCCGATCCCGATACCGACCCCAACTTACCGCGACCTCGGGGTCGGTATCGAATAGACAGAGAGCTAGCGTATGATACGCGAAAAATAATTCTTAGGATATCCTTTTACCTGCGTCTGATGCGGTGAATGATATTCAGTTAGAATCGCTGCGAGATGTCCGAATGGCCCGCCTGGCAAAACCGGTCTGCTATCATCCCTGGAAGGCGCACTCCACCAGATCGGACTTACGCCTTTCCTTGCCGGCATGCATCCAGTGGCTTCGGCAGCACAAGGCCGTCCGCCTCAAACTCCTCCAGGGTCCACAGCGGGCGCATCCGGTGCCCCTGCTTATCGGGCCAGGGCCAACCTTCAGGAAGAGGCGCTTCGAAGCGCATGCGCGCTTGGCGGGTGGGATGGTCGAATTCGATTCGCCGTGCAAGCAGCCCGATTCGGCCGTGGGCCAGCGCCTGCGCTGCGCCATAAGCCACATCTCCGACAATAGGACAGCCGATATCTGACAATTGCACGCGAATTTGATGGCGCCGTCCGGTCTCCAGATCTATCTCCAGCAAACTGGTTTCTCTGCGGGAGGCGATACGGCGATACGTCAGGCTTGCGTGTTGACCTTTCGAATCGGATGGCATTGCAATGCGGCTGTAGCGGCCATGGCGCACCAGTTCGTTCTCTATCCGTCCGCCTTCATGGTGCGGCCGGCCTTCAACTACGGCGAGATAGCGTTTCTTAACGGTTCCCGCCCGAATCTGGGCACTCAGGCGGGACGCCCCTTTGGAAGTGCGGGCAACGACCACGACACCGGCTACCGGGCCATCCAGCCGTTGCACCATACCGGCAAAGGCATTGCCGGGCTTATTGTGGCGGGTCTTGATCCACCATTTGGCCAGATCCAGAAGGTTGGCTTTGTTTTTGTGATCGCGCTGCATGATCAAACCGGCGGGCTTGTAGAGCACCATCAAATGGTTGTCTTCATACAAAACCGGCCAGCGCTCGTGATAGAAATGCATGAATGGATATCTCCGAATCCGATCTCCAAGGTTACTCTGGAAAGAACAGATAGCCGTAGTTTCCATTGCCTCCCAATGTAATACAATAAGCGCACAAGGTGCAAAAAAAGTAATTTCCGGAGTAAAAATCAGCCAAGGTCTTTGACTCACAAATAGCTGTAGTTACTCTAATTCTTTTAATATCGGTCAGTTGTATTTCATGGCATGGCTATTGCGGGTATAAATACCATATGCGGATTCAAATTTAAAAACGATTGGAATCCATTTCACGGTTCCCGATTGAGCCTTAAAGCCCGACAGCGCTCCTGTCACGGGTGATTCAGCCAGCTTCTCAAATCATATGGATACCTTAAAGCCATATTGAATAAATATGGCTTTGTCATTAGGGTGGGATGGTAACCAAGGAGGTATTGATGGAAATTGACTATGACACCAATATATTGCATGAATACAACAATTGGATTGCTGAATTTTGCGATCAAATGATCGATCCGGAAAAAGCCCGGACTCTGTTCCCCAAGATCCAGAAGCATAAATGGCTTTTGTCCGAAAAACTCAACCGAGACGTGGGATATAAAGTGGCCACCCTGGATTACCTGGAAAACGCGGGCGGCGTTGACAACGATGGCGAGGAATTTCAGGAGCTTCAGCTTATCAAGGGCATGGAGGCCCGCAGAATCGACGCCTCGGTTTGGGAAACCATTTCCGAGACCCAACCGCCGAAGCAAATTGTCAATAAGCGCATCATTTTGCCCCTGACGCAGACCCGGCTGGCCCGAAAACATGCCGTCATACCACCGCGCACGATTATCTTCTTCGGGCCTCCGGGAACCGGCAAAACTCATTTTGTCCAAGCCATGGCCGGCATCCTGGATTGGTGGTTTATAGAGGTCAGCCCCAGTACATTGATGGCGGATGGAGAGGATCGCCTGGGAGCCAACCTGAAAAAAGTTATGGATATGGCCCGCAACCTGAACGAGGTGATACTATTTATCGATGAGTTTGAAGAAATCGCCGCTAACCGCGACAATGCCACGCGCCTCGAAAAATCCATCACCAACGAATTTCTCAAACAAGTGCCGATGCTAAAAGCGCAGCCGCATAAAAACCTGCTGGTCTGTGCCACCAACTATATCCGCCAACTGGATGCGGCCCTTTTGCGCCCAGGCCGCTTCGACTGCATTATCCCGGTGGGAGGGCTGGACAACGAAAGTCGGCGGCGGATCGTTGAACACTATTTGACCGATACCAACCGAAGTCAGGTTGATGTCGATCAGATTACCGCCCGTATTCCGCTTTTTACCCCGGCCGACATCGAATTTCTTTTTCAGAAGGTCAGGCAGGAAGCTTTCGAACAGGAGTGTTTTCAAGGCGATGACTACCGGGTGACAACGCAGATGTTTCTGGAGATGATTCCATCCATCCGACCAACGCTGACCGAGGAGGCCATTGAAGCCTTCAACCGGGATTGTGATGAATTTACGCGCTTTTAGGTAAATCGATATGCCTGGTTCTAAAGGACACCTGACCGGCGGATTTATCATTATCCCACATGGTCCAGAATCTCCTGGGCCGGGGGATGGTCTGAAGAATCCCTGGCGTGGTGATCATAGGAGATGGTGCCGTCGGTTTCGATTACGAAGACGGCCGAGAGCTGCCGCACGTCACCGTAAGGGATCCCCAAGCCGTGTCCTTTGGCCAGAGCGGTGACCGAGCGGACGATTACCCGAGGATAGAAGATGCTCGCCAGCGGCATGAAACCGATTTGATATTTGCGGTAGAGCTGACGATCCGGATCGCTCACCATGGCATAGGGGATATCGAACTTGTGCTTAAAGGCCGCTGTTTGCTCCACCGTTCCCATACCCACCAGCACCACCCGTGCACCGGCACGATCGAACAGGAATTTATTGCGACGCAACTGCGCCGCCTGTTCACGGCAAAAGAGTCACCCCAAATGCCTTAGAAAGACCAGAACCAGTTGACTGGACGCCCAGAGCCGGCTCAAGCGGGTATGGGAGCCATCCCACATGGCGACCGTGGCATCGGGAGCGGACTGTATGGCGCTCATCATCTTTATCTTCCCCTTTATCCAATACCTATTCTCTAAGTTAGGTGCTGCACCTCTGGTTTCAAGGGGGGCCGGTCGATCCATATCCCATTCTGGACAGGTGTGCCAAAATGGGCTATGGGGAAATACAATACGAAATCATCCCGTTATTGCCCGGCTTAGGGTTGTCATAAGGAAAAGATATGAGCAGTCGCATGATATTGGTGGACGATGACCGCGACTACATGGAACTGCTGGCCGGTAAGCTCCGCTCCATCGGTTATCACAACTTCGTAATGGTCGACAGCGCTTTGGAGGCAGCTGAAGCATTTGAGCGCGGCGAGCTCTTCGACCTGGCGCTGGTGGATATGACCATGCCGGAGATGGACGGCCTGGCCATGCTGGAACATATTAAGAACACCAGCCCCGGCACGGAGGTGATCATGGTTACGGCCATCAACGAGGCCCGCACCGCTGTGGAGTGCTTGAGAAAGGGCGCCTACGATTATCTGGTCAAACCGGTGGCCAAGGACGTGCTGGCGCTCACTTTACCACGCGCATTGGAGCGCAAACGGCTGCTGGATATTCTCGACATGGAAAAGCGCCAGTCCCACCCTGCGCTGAATGATCCGGAGCCGTTCCGGCCCATCATTACCCAGAACCCCACCATGGGACGCATCCTGAAGGAGGCCGAACTCCACGCCGCCTCCAATGTGCCGGTGCTGATCACCGGAGAGTCGGGTACCGGCAAGGAGCTGCTGGCGCGGGCTATACATAGCGCCAGCGCGCGGGCGGACTATCCCTTCACCCCCATCAACATGTCTTCCATTTCGCCCAATCTTTTCGAGGCCGAATTCTTCGGTCACACCAAGGGGGCCTTCACCGGCGCCGATTCTGCGCGTACCGGATTTTTGGAGCATACCAATCTCGGTACCCTATTTCTTGATGAAATCGGCGATCTTCCCATGGAGCTTCAAGGCAAATTGCTTCGGGTTTTGCAGGAGGGTGAGTTCTCTAAAGTAGGCTCCACCCAGCGCATGCGCGTGGACCTGAGATTCATTGCCGCCACCAATGAAGATCTGGACCGCATGATGGCCCGTAAAGCGTTCCGCAAAGACCTGTTTTACCGCATCCGCGGGGGGTGGCTGCATCTGCCGCCGCTGAGGGTCCGGGTCAACGATATCCCGCTGCTGCTGAATTCCTTTCTGGAAAAGTACAACGAGTACCGCAGGGGGCCCAGGGTGTCGCCAGAAGCGCTGGAGCGGCTCATGGAATACAACTGGCCGGGCAATATCCGCGAACTCAAATCCACTATCCAATCCGCTGTCAATCTGGCCCAGGGGAAACGCATCGAAATTCATCATTTACCCGAACATATTCGCACGCTTCCCAAGAAGCATACCAAAAAGCGACCCTCTGCCCAGACTGCAGCCCAACCAATTCTGCTCCTGGAAGAAGTTGAAAAAGCGCATATCCTGAACGTCTACGGCCAGCTCAACCGTAACAAATCTCAGACCGCCAAGGCACTGGGTATCGGTCTCAACACGTTGCGGCGAAAGCTGGCCGCCTATGGCGAAAGATAGCCCTATTGCTGCAAAGGCTGGCGGGCGTTGGCGTGCGGCACCAAGGGGTCGCCCGGCGACAGGTGGTCATCTCCTATTCGCCGCCATCATAATAGATGGGAACACCTAGCTCATTGAGAGAGAAGTTGTAAAAAACATGGTGGCCGTCATAGTCCAGCACTCGCAGGTCATCGGTTTGTTTGAGGTCATTCAGAATGACCTGATATTGGTTCCCATAGCGCTGCCTGACCTTGTGGGTGTCGATTTCGAAGGCGATGAACTTCTTGATGCCTTTAGTGGCCAGTTTTCCCACGAAATTAGGGTCATTCAGCTCTTCGTAGCTGGTCAGCAGCAAAATGGGCCCGGTACCGGTAAAAAAGATTCCTGCTTTCATAGCATACCTCCTTTGCGACGGGTTGTTGCAATGGCTGCCGATGACGATAGCTCATCCGGAATGAAAGGAGGCTTCAATTGAAGGCGTGCGTGCTTATGCCCACAATATTCAGAATTTGCATCAACAGATGAAAGGCGGTTATTGCGGCCGGATCAATACGTGGTGGACCAATTTAACGCAACCGATAGACGGTTTGATAGATTCTGGGCAGCCTTACATCTTCATTCTGATTGCTGTAAGCCATCCTGTCAAGGCTTAGGGCTCGTGGAAAAATAAATTTACATTTTTAGGTGTTGAGGCGTCTGTCTCGCAGGGGGCAACAGTGCTGGGATCTTCCTATATTTCTTGGCCGAGGCCCCCCAGCCGGGCTGGATGCATCCTCGCATAATTACGGGACGTTATTTTGCGCGCGGCGTTTTTTTCAACGGGTCCGAAGGCACCCGGCATGGACGCAGGCCGTACAATGGATCTTTAGGATGGGACGGTTATCTCCTTCAACAATGCAGTAAGAAAATCCCACACGCCAATGATGGAGGGCACAAGGATACGCTCGTCCGGCGAGTGGGGATTCCGGATCGTGGGACCGAATGAAATCATGTCCATATTCGGATAGATGTCTCCGATGACAGCGCACTCCAATCCGGCATGGATCACTTGAACCACCGGATCGCGGTCATAGAGTGTCCGATATGTTTCTTTGGACCGCTTCAGCAGGAGCGATGATTTCCGGGGTTGCCAGGGGGGGTAAAAATCGTGATCCTCTGCAGAAGCGCCAGCCAGATTTGCAATGGAATGCACGGCCGCGCTGACTTCATTAAGCCTTGAAATGATAGCGCTGCGTTGGCTGCTGAGCAAAATAAGTTTGTTTTGGTCCAATGAAACAGTGGCCAAATTGCTGGAGGTCTCCACCATGCCCTCCAGCTCTGCAGACATGCCAAAAACGCCATCCGGCAAAGAGAGCAGCATCCGGAGAATCTTTTCTGTCGCCTGTTGGTCCAGGGCCGTCGAAGGGGCTTCGATCTTTGGCACTGATGTTGCCTCGATAAATAGCGCTTTGTCAGAGCTGGCATATTCTGCCTGGATGGTTTGGGCTGCTTCACCCATCACTTCCAGTACTCTGTCCGTATCGACTTTGGAAATGCAGATCAATGCCCGGGTATCTCTGGGAATGGCATTCTTTCGGCTGCCGCCATTGAGCGCAGCCAAACGCACCGGACTGACTTGCAGCGCTTCAGCCAGCACGCGCGCTATAATCTTATTGGCATTGCCGCGGTGTTTATGGATATCGATACCGGAATGGCCGCCCTTTAAACCGCCGACCACCACCTTTAAAACGGCGCTGTCCGATGGTAAATCATTTGCCTCAAAGGCATGCTTGATGGTGGTATCGACCCCCCCGGCGCAGCCGATGGTAAAGATGCCTTCGTCTTCAGAATCCAAATTGATAAGGTGCCGGCCTTTGATAAATCCAGGTTCAAGCTGTTTGGCGCCGTTGAGTCCGGTCTCCTCATCAATGGTGAAGAGAAGTTCCAATGGCGGATGGACCAGAGAGGGGGCGTCGACCAGCGCCAGCATGTATGCGATGGCGATGCCGTTATCCGCACCCAGGGTGGTGTCAGTGGCTGTGAGCCAATCGCCTTCCCGGTGAGAAACGATAGGATCCTTTGCAAAGTCGTGATCGGACTCCGGTGTCTTTTCGCAAACCATGTCCATGTGCCCCTGTAACACCACCGTTGGAGCGGATTCGCACCCGGGACTGGACGGCACCCGCACCACCAGATTGCCCACTGAATCGCTTGAATAGGACAAATTCCGCTGGGCTGCCCATTGCTGCAGCCACTGGCAAACCGCGGCCTCATGATGGCTGCATCGCGGAATGGCGTTAATCTTTTCGAAATAATCCAAAATGACGGTAGTGGTGGCATCCATACGCGTTGATCTCCTGTCTGGCACCAGCTCTTTAAGATTCGACAGTTGGTGCGATTGATTTTCTCTGGCTGGATCGAATTATAGGTTGATAGCGACGCCTTTATCCGGCACCATAAGTTGCCATCGGATCAATGTCAACGACACCCGTCGGCAAAGCGCGTATCAATGTAATAGCGGCTTGATATTGACTTTTTCGGTAAAATATGATCGATAAACGCATTTTCACTCTTGATTAACAAAAAACGCATGGCATTCGGAATCCGGGACCGTACGAGGCACAAGATTACGAAGTGTCGCATTCAGGAGGTGTGCAAGTGCAAGGCTTTGCTGCTATCTCGGCCCAAAATGGGTGGGCCATGGCCGCCACAGGCGCCGCCATCGTAATCATAGGTCTCGCCATTCTATCGCTTATCATCTCGCAGCTTCACAAGATCCTCGGTTTTTTTGAAAAAGGAGAGACGGCCGAACCGGTAACGGATGAACCGACGTCGGCCGCGCCGCCTGCGGTTGAGATCGGAAGCATTGATCCACTGACTGATCTGGTTGCTACAGCACGGCAATACCGCTTTCTGACGGCCCAGCTGGGGGACTCCTTCGGATTGGCTCAGCTTTACCATGCACTTGAGACCGCCAATGCCCCCCATCCTCATATCACCGTCCGGGAATTGAAAGCATCGGGATTTCTCATTTCAACCGATAAAGGTCAATTCTCCTGGCATAACGTTTAAATTCGACCAGCACGCTAACACTTTAATCTTCACAAGGTAGATGCGCTATGGACTTGTTTTACCACTTTATACAAAACACCGGATGGTACATGCTCGATTATCGCTATGTTATCATGATCGGCGTCGGCATACTCTTCTGCTATCTGGCCATTGCAAAAGAGTATGAGCCGCTTCTGCTCCTGCCCATAGGGTTTGGCGTGATCATCGGCAACATTCCCTTCTTCAAAGGTTTTGGCCTGGGCATCTATGAAAACAACAGCGTGTTGCATTATCTTTACTTCGGCGTCACCACCGGACTCTACCCCTCCATTGTATTTTTGGGCCTTGGGGCTATGACCGACTTCAGTTCCATGCTGGCACGACCCAAGCTCATGATGTTGGGGGCCGCTGCCCAAATGGGTATATATTTTACGCTTCTCAGCGCCATGGCTATTGGTGACTTTCCTTTTTTCCAAAATATTGGCATGGTTTTTACAGCCAAGGAGGCTGGATCCATCGCGATTATCGGGGGCGCTGATGGCCCGACCTCCATTTTTCTCACGGCAAAACTGGCGCCTAATCTGATCGGGCCTATCGCTATTGCCGCGTATTCCTATATGGCGCTGATTCCGATCATTCAGCCCCCCATCATGAGACTACTCACCACAAAGGCGGAAAGACGCATTCACATGCCCGATGATGGGCGCATGGTGTCGCGTAAAGAACTGCTCTTCTTCCCCATCGTCGGTGTACTCCTTTGCTGCCTGTTGGCGCCGGCTTCGATTCCGCTGCTGGGGCCTTTTTTCTTCGGTAACCTGATGAAGGTCTCCGGCGTGGTGGATCGACTGGCCAAAACAGCCGCCTCCTCCATCATTGATACGGCGACCATTTTTCTCGGCGTTACCGTCGGGGCCAGCACCCAGGCGGATGTCTTCCTCAGCACCAAATCCATCGGGATCTTCCTTCTCGGTTCCATCGCCTTCTCACTGGCGACCGCCTCCGGCCTGATCGCCGGCAAGATCATGAACCTCTTTATGAAAGAGAAAATCAACCCCCTTCTCGGGGCTGCCGGCGTATCAGCCGTACCCGGTTCTGCCAGAGAAGTCCATCTTGTGGGACAAAAAGCCGACCCCACTAACTATTTGTTGATGCATGCCATGGCGTGTAACGCATCCGGCGTCATTGGCTCCGCCATCTGTGCCGGTATATTGTGGAGCTTTCTGGCGGTGTAATCCCGCAACTGCCCTGCCCGATTCAAGATCCGATAAAGCCTGCCTCCCTGTGGGGGCAGGCTTTTCTTGACCCGTCCATCACCTTGTGAGAACATGAATCCAGAAAGGGGAGAAAATTTCCGATAAGGTGACTGATCCATCTCCCGCTATATAGAAGCTTCGATCTCCGCTTTGCTGCCTGCACGCATACCTCTTTTTCTCCTTTTTTATCTTGTTTAGGATCTTTTTTCACCTTCTGGCTGTCCCCGGGAAAGGAGGAGACGATGATTGCTAAAATATTAATCAAGCGCCGGTTCCGAGAGGGCAACACCTCCCAAATCATAACTATATTAAATGATATCAGGCGCTTAGCAATGTCCTGGCCCGGATATCAGTCCGGTGAGACATTGATCAAAAACGGATTCCCCAACGATATGGTGGTCATCTCCACATGGAACAGCATGGAAGAGTGGCAGGCATGGAAAGCATGTACCGAGCGAAAGAAGTTTGAAGCGATGCTGGAAGTGTACCAAGTCGGTCCCACCGAATATGAAGAGTATTTGCTTGGATCCCCTTTGCATCGCCCGTGACGACGGCAATTCGTTCCGGAGCATCATTCCGCAAAACCTTCATCAGATCCCTACCCACCCTGCGCATCATGAGGCGTGCTGGTTTGAATCGGTATCCCCAATTTCGTCCATGGGATGCCATCTGAAGTTCCCTACTAAACACAGCAACAGAAATATAAACCGATCTTTCTTGGAGTGCGCTTTTTTTGACCATTATGGAACATCCCGCGACCGTTTATTTATGCAGAAACCCACGAATGGCAAAGGTTTACAAGCCGACTTCCTGAGAGGCGCCATATCGGACGATCTTGGACACAGATATATCATGGCCTGCATTAATAGGAACCCCATTTCAGGCATTATCGTCGCCTTGATCCCCATACACCGCAAAAGCCGACCATCCTTCGTTCACGCGACATCCCGATATGATCCATAAGGAACGCGATGCGGACAACGCCATCATCACTGGAATCAACTCGATAATGGTCGGCGGTCTGAGGTTGGCCAAGATCAGATCATATCGAACCGTTGACAATGGGTCGATGGGATTTTGAGATATGTGCACACATTGTTCGACACTGTTCAACATGGTATTTTGTTTTGCTTCGTAACATGCTGCCGGATCGATATCCACCGCGTCAACCCGAACGAAGCCCAGCACTGCGGCCGCGATGGCCAGGACACCTGTTCCTGTACCGATGTCCAACGCGCGGTCTGAGCTGAGCGCGCTTTGCCGTTCCAGCACCAGATCCAAACCACGCAGTATCATCCGCGTCGTCGGATGGTCTCCCCCTCCAAATGCGGTCCCTCCTGCGAGTTTGATGGCCAGGCCCTTTTGAAGGGGCGGCAATTCATATTGAGGAGGTGATAGAACGAGACGGCGGCTGATTTGAACAGGCCGATGGTAATTAAGTTCCAAGTGGGTTGTTGCGTTGTGTTGGGAGTAGATGATACGGCCCTGTGTGACCAATTCCCGGACGGCTTGACGGATCTCATTTTGCCTGGCCGATGGAATTTTGCAGCGGATGGTTCTTTCCAAATCCAACGGCGTCAGGCGGATGTGGTCTTTCGATAGCAGGGATAAAGCGGTTTTTTTAATAAAGGCATCGGAGGCCAAATCGATTCCCCACTTTTTAAGACCAAATGGATGAACTGTTTCACACTGGGTATGAGACACCCAGTTATCGGCCGGCCTTTTTCAATTGTTCCTGGTACCAGATTGAAAATTCATACATGCCGATATAACGGTCGTCGGAGTTTATGATGCCAAGGGCGATCTCCAGTACACCGCCGGAATAAGCATTTCCGTAATTTTCCTGAGGACAGTTCTGCAAAAATTCACGTACCAATTGTTGGGTAGTGCGGTTGGTTTTATCCCGACGGATATCGATGGGATCCTTTGGCTCTTCGAAAGGATCCCATTTATCATACCCTATTTTGGAGATATGCTTTCTCCGGCGCGGAGACATGCTCTCGAATATGGCACGTTTTCGGAACTCCTTCTCTTTTTCACTATCCGCCACGGCTACCCCTCCTTACCTTCCTGGTCCTTCTGGCCGCTTTGACCGATACCCAGATATTCATCGTTGTAGTCGGTGAGAAGCGCCATGGAGAGCGGCACCAATACCTCAGCCAGCTTCGGATAACGGCTTTTGATCTCCTGGGCGAGCTCAAAGGAGATCTCGTAGAGTCGGCGTTGTATATTTTCCAGCTTAACGGTTGGATACTGCTTTCCTTCCTCAAATTTGCTCAATCCACATGTGCGAGCTTCGCCGCCAATAGCCGTTGGGATGCCGTACAGCCGGCAGGTGATGGGGCGCGATGCGTACATTTCGCATTTTTCATGGTCGTCCAGCAACGGGCAGCGAATCCGCTGTTCAGCCATCTCCTCAAGTATTTGGTTTTCCGGCTTTCCCTCCTGGTGTGCCTTGCTCGCCTCCCGCTTAAGCTTGTAAACTTTGCGATCCGCCACATTGGCTCTCTCCAGAATTTTTTGCCGATCTTGCTCTGGGATCACTTTATCAAACTGATTTTTGATAAACATGGCTTCTATTAACGTCAGGTCAAAGAGCGCGTGACAGCAATCCGAGCACCCTACCTTGCACGCCACACATTCGCCGTACTCTTCCTGAACCTGTTTAAAAACAGCATCAACCTGTTGCACCAGCGATCGATATTTTTCAAAATAGGACTCTAAATCCATGCGCGACTCCTTTTTGTTTCACGTGAAACAAATTTTGCCCTGGGTACCCTGAAAGCCGTCAATAAATGAATTTTGGCAAAGAACAGGGTTCCACTGTTTATTTTCCAATACAAAATTTATCAAATATTTGATCTAAAACGTCGCCGTCAATATGCTCGCCGGTAATCACGCCCAAGGCGTTCTTTGCAGCCATCAAATCAGAAGCTATCAACTCATCGGGCATATTTTGCGCCAGTCCCTCGACCGCCTGACCCAGCGCAACAAGGGCTGTATCAAGGGCCGATTTCTGGCGCAGATTAGGAACAATGCTGCGCCCGGGATCAATATCGACATCAGTCAAACATTTATTCCGAATCAGCTCCTTTAACTGATCGATCCCAAGTCCGAATTTAGCAGAAACAAAGACGGAATCGATTCCCCTTAAAACTTCTGGAACACTTGGCGAGCTTCTTCCCTGAAACAGATCGAGCTTATTAACGACCAAAACCGTATTCCGGCCCTCAATCTGCTCCCGAATGCCAATATCTTCATCCGTGATGCCCTGCTCCCCATCCACAACCCAAAGGACCAAATCAGCCTGGCAGAGGTTTTCCCGGGTTTTTTGCATTCCGATGACCTCTATGGGATCTTCGGTACGATGAAGCCCGGCCGTATCGGTAATCCAGACCGGAATCCCGGAGATGGTGATTTGATCCTCCACCAGGTCCCTGGTCGTACCGGGTATGGGCGTAACAATAGCCTTTTCTTTGTTGAGCAACCGGTTCAGCAGACTGGATTTTCCAACATTGGGACGACCGACAATGCCGAGGCGAATGCCATCCCTGAAAAAATGACCGCCGTCATATTGGCGAAGCAGCGCCTCGATGGGCTTGTTAACACAATCGTTCAATATCGCCATGAGTCGCTTGCGGTCCTGATTGGATTCGACTTCATCAGGAAACTCAATCCCCGCTTCCAGCGCAACCTGAACCTTGGTAATGGCGTCCATGAATCCGAGCACAGCGGATCTCAAGCCGCCGGTGAGATGGGCGGCTGCCAATTGAACGCCGGCTTCCGTTTTGGCCGAAATCATCTCGGCAACGGCCTCAGCCTGGCTCAAATCGATGCGTCCATTTAAAAAGGCGCGTTTTGTAAATTCCCCGGGCTCCGCCAACCTTGCGCCGGCATCGAGCACAGCGCCAAGGATCCGGCTCAAGACGACATACCCGGCGTGGGATTGAATCTCGACAACATCTTCCCGGGTGTAGGAGCGCGGACCTTTCATAACCACCATCAGGACTTCGTCGATAGCACTCTCCGTGTGGGGATCCTGAATGGTGCCAAGCTGCATATGGTGTGAAACGATCTTTTCAGCTTCCATCCGCGTTGCTGGTGATGCATGGTTATTTCTGAGGACAAACAAGCGTTGCACCACAGAAATAGCCTGCGGACCGGAAAGGCGTACAACACCGATCCCCCCACTTCCGAGAGGTGTGGATATGGCGGCAATGGTATCGTTTTGCATGGTATGAAACTCGGCGACAGCGATTCATGACCGTACCAGGCTTGTATCGGCACGACTTTCTCTGCCGCATATTTTTACCCGGTGATCCTCAGTATCGCAAGGCCGCATCAGTTGAGGTTGCGGTTACGGCGGCGTCTCTTCTTTGGAAAGATGATCAATTTACGGTAGTACCCCTCTCCCACACTTTGCGTGCGTACCGCATTATTGCCTTTGAGGTGCAAGTGAACAGTTCGCCGGTCATATGCGTTCATCTGCCCAATGGTCACTGGTTTGCTGGTCCTTTTGGCCTTATCGGCCATCTTGGATGCCATTTTCTGAAGATTGGTTTTTCTGGTTTTGAGATATCCCTCAACGTCAACCAGGACACGGACCCTTTGCTGATTTTGTTTATTCACGATTTTTTCGGTAAGATATTGTATCGCCTCCAGGGTTTGCCCACGCTTTCCAATAAGCAAACCGCTGTTTCCCCCTTCTATTTTAAATACGATCCTTTGTTCCTGAACTTCGGGACTTATTTTTGCGTCTTCCGTTATAAAATCGGCAAACCGCTGGACTGCGTCCGAACCGATCTGGATGGCATTTTCTAAATCAACAGGAGGCGCTGCCGGCGGCTTTTCAACCGCTGGCACAGGTGCTTTTTTCTCCTCCTTCAGATTAAAGGCATCCTTTACAAGGTCGACCGCCTGACTACGGGTATCGGCCTGAGTAGCGCTAGGCCGCTTGTTTTTGATTCGAATCTTGGCTTTTTTGGCGCCCACCAAACCAAAAATTCCAGATGATCCGTAAGAGACCACGTCGTATTCCAGATTTTCTACCGGTGTTTTTAATTCGTTGCTGGCCTTCTCCAAGGCCTGGTCCATGTTTTTACCTTCAAATTCCAAGAATTGGGACATTATGAAAACCTCCGAAATCTAGGCTGTCTGTTTTTGCGTATAGTATTGTTGAGCGATTGAGAAGATGTTGCTCACAAACCAGTAAAGCACCAATCCGGACGAGAAATTGATGAAGATGAATGTGAAAATGATCGGCATCAACATCATCATCTTTGCCTGGGCAGGATCGCCCGGAGTGGGGGTCATCTTTTGTTGCAGCAACATACTGGCCCCCATAAGCAGGGTCATTACCGGAATACCATCAGGGTTCTCCATGTAAGGAACTTCGAAACCGAAGTGAAAGAGGCGATCCGGTGCAGAAAGATCGGTGATCCAACCGAAGAACGGAGCGTGGCGCAATTCGATGGCGGAATAGAGCATACGGTAGAGGGCAAAAAAGACAGGCAATTGTATCAGCATGGGTAGACATCCACCCAATGGATTGATCTTGTAGGTACGATAGAGGGTCATCATCTCCTGGTTCATCCTTTGCTTGTCATCCTTGTATTTTTCGCGGATTTCCTGCATCAAAGGCTGAATTTTGCGCATCTCGCCCATGGACTTGTAGCTCTTTTTGGCCAAAGGCCAGAACATCCCGCGGGTCAGGATGGTGAGGATGATAATGGCAATCCCGTAATTTGGGATGAATCCGTAGATAAAGTTCATAAACCATAGACAAGGCTTTGCAAGGAAATCGAAAAACCCGAAATTGACAGCTTTGTCCAAATTGTTATGAAAAGATCGCAGTAGTTTCAGGCTCTTAGGGCCCATGAAGACCGTGGTCTCCAGGGTAGCGGTCTGCTGCGGCGCCAGAGCTGGGATATCCTTAACGACCTGGTTCTTTAGAACATCGATATCCCCTTGATTTTGTTTAGTTATTTTTTCTTCGGACAGCACCATATGGCCTTCCAGATCACCTGTAGGGATGATGCTGGTCATGAAGTATCGATCCACAATGGCGACCCAACCAATGGCCCCGCTGACCCTTCCTTTCTCATCGAAATTCTTGGCTTTAATCTGCTTGAGATCGCCTCCGATATATCCGCTGGTGCCTTGAAAACCGATTCGCGCGCCTGCCTTGTCCGGTGTATTCCTCAGTCCAAGGGCCAAACTTCCTTTATAGGTCTGGGCGCCGCCATTGAACACATTGACCTTCAAATCGATGAGATAGGAATCGGGATGAAAGGTATAAATTTTCTCAACCCGTATTCCCGAAGGGGTCTGGAATGTGAACCGAATCGGCTGCGGATTCGTTCCGACGGTCACCTGGGAAAGATCCGTATCAATTGTGTATACCGCCTTCTCTAGGTCTGCCCCTGGCACCCCCGGAAGGGACACCAGTAAGGTGCCGCCAGGCGTTTCACTGTGAATCACCTCTTTTAATGGCGATTTTTTATCGAGAGCTTCGCGGTAGTCTTTTAAAACGAAGTGAAGAACCGCTCCGCCCTTTTCAGATAGGGTTGCTCGATACAAGGCTGTATCCACAGTGACGGTTTTAGCGGTCTTTTTCGTTGGCTGTGCAGGCATTGTCGCCGGTGCGGTCACTGGCGGCGGAGTTGTTGCTGTAGCTGGCGGCGCCGCGGGTGGCGCGGTCTTTGGCTGCTCGGCGTTGTCCGCTGGTGCGATTTGCGCTGTTCCGTCTTTTACCGCCTGATCCGGCGTCTTGGGCGTCTTGGGTGTAAAAAAGACACTCCACAGAAATACAATTAGGAATGAGATGCCGATTGCAATGAATAGGCGCGATTGTTCCATCGAATTCTCCTCGTTCGGCTACGGCCGGTTCGAACCGAGGACGAGAGAAGAGACGGTTTCATCTAGAAAGAGATGGAAGGTTGACAGATCGGTTTATGCCAAGGTGCGTCAGATAATCGATGGTACAAATAGGCAAGTGCCGGCAAAATTACGGCACCGGGTCAAACCCGCCTGCGTGCCATGGATGGCATCGTATCAAACGTTTGAAGCTCAGCACGAACCCTTTAATAAGTCCGTGCCGTCTGAAGGCTTCGATGGCGTATTGTGAGCAAGAGGGTGTAAACCGACAGACCGAACCGAACAAGGGTGAAATGACCAATTGATAACAGCGGATCAATAAGGCGATTCCCTTTACGATCCACCCTTCAACGCGAGGCATATGTTGCGATTCGAACAAAGATATTTTCCAACGATGCAAAAGTGATCTTATTAGGGATATCGCAGCTCTCTTTTGTGGCGATCAGATGAATATCCCAATACTCTCTAAAAATCTGCCGGTTCTGCCTGAAATACTCCCGAGCAAGACGCTTGATACGGTTGCGCTTTGTAGCCTTTCCCACCTTTCGCGTTACCGTAATGCCGAGGCGACAGCGGTTAAGATTGTTTCTGCGGACATAGGCAATAAAATGCCTGTTTTTAAACCGCTTTCCGACTTTAGAAAGACGGATGAAATCGGAGCGCTGAAGCAGCCTGTCGCCTTTTGAAAAAGTCTTTCTTGATGCTGAAACCTGTGTTTCTCGTCCCACTGAATGTCAATCCACCGTCTGGGGTGGTCATTTTTTGAGCACAGCAGCAATCCACAGGATCCCGTTTAAAGGGCCAGGCGTTTTCGACCTTTGGCGCGACGGCGGTTGATTATGCGCCGTCCGGCTTTGGTGGCCATCCGTGAACGAAACCCGTGAGTCCGTGCTCGCTTAATTCTGCTCGGTTGAAATGTTCTTTTCATTATCCTTTTCCTTTATTTCCTAAGATCCTTCTGGGGATGCACCCGCCCCAAGGATTTCTGATATATGCGCCATCGAATCACCGAAATGACCGTCGAAACAGTGGAGGTAACCATAACGCGACCATCTTGTCAACATCCAATCCATCGGCCGTAATCATCGATAGAAACCATCTCACATTATCAACGTTTCCAGAAGATCGAACTCCTCCAGATGAAAGCGCCGGTCCGGATAGATGGTGATCCGTTTGCTGAGTCGATGCTCCAACGAGGTGATCAGATGGTTTTCCTCTCCGTGAAGCAGATCGGCGATCTGAGGATTTACGCGCAAGGTGATCCCTGAACCCATCATTTCCGCTGAATTTCGTAAAATCTCCCTGTGGATGTTGTAACACAAGGTCTGGCCGGACAATAATTGCCCCTCCCCTTCACAATAGAAACAAGGCTCACACATCAGGCGCGAAAGGGGTTTTCGGATGCGCTTGCGGGTCATCTGGATAAGTCCCAGATCCGAAATGGGCAGAATGTGTGTTTTGCTGCGATCTTTGGAAAAGGCCTCGTTCAATGAGCTGAAGACCTTATCCTGGTTGGACTTTTTTTCCATGTCGATAAAATCGATGATGATGATACCGCCGATATCCCTCAGGCGAACCTGGTAAGCGATCTCCTTGACCGCTTCCAGATTGGTCTTCAATATGGTCTCCTCCAAATTGTGCTTGCCTACGTACCGACCGGTATTCACATCGATGGCCACCAACGCTTCGGTATGTTCGATGACAATATAGCCCCCTGACTTGAGCCACACCATTTTTTTCAAGGCCCTGGAAATGTCGCCTTCCAGGTTCAGGGCATCAAAAATAGGTTCATCGCCCTCATAGAGCTCCACCGAGCTTTTCAGATTTGGCATGAAGGTGTCGAGAAAGGAGAGTATCTCCTGGTAGCCGTCTCTGGAGTCGATGATCAACCGTTCCGCCTCGTGCAAAAGCAGATCGCGGACCGCACGCAACCGGATATCCAGCTCCTGGTGGATGAGGGACGGGGTCGGCGCATTTTGGTATTTCCGCCGGATACCGTCCCAGAGTTTTTTGAGGAACACCATCTCCTGTGAGATCTTTTCGGCAGTGACACCTTCGGCCGCCGTTCGGACGATATACCCCAGGCCATCGTCCCGCAATTCGTCAACCATGGCCTTCAGCCGTTCACGTTCCATTTCGTCTTCGATTCTTCTGGAGATGCCGATGTGATTAGAGGTCGGCATCAGCACAAGGAACCGGCCAGGCAGCGAAATATAGGAGGTGATACGCGCCCCCTTGGTGCCGATGGGTGATTTGGCGACCTGCACCAGGATCTCTTGCCCGTCTGAGATCATGTCGATGATATTGGCGTCGGGTTTCTCTCTGCGGTGCTGCATGAAACCGCCATGTTCAGAATTGGATTCCGGTTCGACGTCGTCCAGCGATGGTGAATTTTCGGACGGGAGCCAATCCCGCAAATTATCGACGAGGATGTCATTGACATAAAGAAAGGCGGCTTGGCTCAATCCAATGTCGACAAAAGCGGCCTGCATGCCCGGCAGAACCCGTTGCACCCTGCCCTTGTATACATTGCCCGTGGAGTCGGAGGCACCCGCCCGTTCGATGAAGAGCTCGACAATATCGCCGTCCTCGACCATAGCGACCCTTGTTTCATGGGCCATGTCGTTGCATATGATTTTCTTGTTAGCCATAACCATCCAAATTCTAAACAAAATACAATAAAACCTACAATCTCGGCAAGTAGATGTCAACCGCCCTTTTGTCTTTCATTAGGTCGAGTTTCATCACCTTGGCCTCCTGAAGCAGATCCACCGGGAGCTTGAAGAGCCCTTTAAGAACATCCGCCGGCCGGATGGTAAACGGCGAGACGGACGAGATATCGTAAACCAAGGTGCCGGAAGCGTCGAGCATGATCTGATCGAGACAGCGCTTTAAATCGATGCGGTGTTCGCTCCCCTTTCGGTTGGTTCTGACATAATGCCAGGTTTCGCTACTATTGAATTGGCTCAAGGCACCAGGATCAAATCGCTGCCCTGTCAACTGGATAGAGAAGCGCTGGCCAATACCCGATTTCAATTTTTTCACCTGGGAACGCAGCCGGCAATCGATGATGCGAACGCCGTCCGGCAACTGCAGGTTCAACGCTTCGGCGACCTCCGTGCAACCGTGCCGGGAAGCCACCAGCATGCGCATCTCTTCTGCCTGGCTTTCGATTCCCAGCGGCAGCGGGTCATCAAATGAGAGTTTGGGCATCGGATGGAAACCCTTCGAGAACTGGACCTGAATATGCGCCCGCCGGATGGCCCTGGAGAATATGTGGCTCAGCTCAAGGTGCCCGAAAAACCGGGCATCCCCCAGTTTAGTATACGTTAGCGAAAGCCATATATAATGGTCTGCATCAGCCCTTTCATCATCGACAGTACCGGGCGTTTGGGCGGCATCGGTTTCAAAGATACAAGGTGCAACGGTATCGAAATCACAGACCCCGCAGCCGTGACACTCGCCGTACCGACAGTCCTTCACGCTCTCCGAGTCCCGGGCCGCCTGCCATTGCGCTTTTAGGAAAGAAACATCCACCCTGGCATCCATATGCTGCCAAGGTAAAGGCTCGTCCAAATCACGGGACCGAATGGTGAAAAAATCAGGATCCAAATCGCATTGCGCAATGGCGGCCTTCCATCGGTTAAATTCAAATTGATCATTCCACCCGTCAAATTTGGAGCCACTTTGCACAGCTCTTTGTATAAGCATGCCCAGCCGACGGTCTCCCCTGGCCAGCAATCCTTCCAGGATGCTCATTTCGGGCTTCTGCCATTTGATTTGGACGCCGGGCAATTGAAGGTGCTGCTTCAAATAGCGGATCCTTCGTCTGGACTCTTCCAGGGAGATCTGAGAGGCCCACTGAAAAGGGGTGTGCGGCTTGGGGACAAAGGTGGTGATGCTGACGTTGATCTTAGATTTTCGTCGCCGCGGTCCCGGTATCCTTTTCAGCTGCTGAACCATATCGACAATCGCGTCCAGATCTTTATCGGTTTCGGTGGGCAGACCGATCATGAAGTAGAGCTTGATAACGTTCCACCCCAGCTCAAAGGCGTTTTCGACGGTGGTCTTGACATCCTCAAAGGTGATGTTCTTGTTGATGACATCCCGCAGCCGCTGGCTGCCCGCCTCCGGGGCAATGGTAAAACCGGTTTTTCGAACCCTGCGGATCAACGCCATCAGCCGCGGACTCAACGTTCCGGCCCGAAGGGATGGCAGGGAGACCGCCACCTGCTCGGCACTGCACAGTTGCATGAGCTGCTCCATCAACGGGGTCAGGCAAGTGTAATCGCCGGTGCTGAGAGAGAGCAGGGAAAGATCTTCGTAACCGGTGTGTTCCAAAGCCTCTTTAATCAACGCCATGATGCGTTGAGGAGAACGCTCCCTCACCGGCCGGTATATCATGCCGGCCTGGCAATACCGGCAGCCGCGGGTGCAGCCCCGGGCCACCTCCAGTCTCAACCGGTCGTGTATCGGTTTTCCGAAAGGGATAATGGGGTGATCCGGAAAACGCGCTCCATCCAGATCGGAAACGATGGCCCGGCGGATGCTCGGACGATCCTGTACAGCAGGAGTGAGTTGCTGAAACCCGTATGCATCATAGGATGGTTTAAAAAACCGAGGAATATAGACTCCCTCGAGTCCGGACCACGCTTCCAGCAACCCGGCCTTTTCCTGGCCCCCGGCCTCTTTCCATCGCACCCATGCGCCGGCCATCTCTAAAACCACGGTTTCGCCGTCGCCAAAAACCATGGCATCGAAGAAGTCCGCCATGGGCTCGGGATTGCAGACCGATGGACCGCCTGCGACGATGAAAGGGTGTCTGGCGTCCCGCTCCTCCCACCTCAGCGGAATCTTTCCCAGTTCAAGCATGTTGAGCACGTTGGTATAGTTCAGCTCATAAAGCAGGCTGAAACCGACCAGATCGAATTCGGCCATAGGGCGCGTCGATTCCAAGCTAGCTAAGGCGATACCGTGCTTTCGCATCAGCGCTTCCATATCCGTTGCCGGCGCAAAAATCCGCTCTGCCAGTATATCGTCATGCCGGTTCAATAAATGATAAAGGATTTGAATCCCGAAGTGGGAGGTGCCGATATCGTAAAGATCGGGAAAGGCCAAAGCTGTTTTCAATTTGACCGTGTCCGCTGATTTAACGACCCGGTTTACCTCGGTTCCCAGATACCGACTCGGGTTCTGAACATAAGGCAATAGATCTTTTATGGATTTAACCGGCATCTTTCTCTTCATCCGCCGTATCAACGGCCGCTTGCAAAAAAACTGCTTTCATGTCAGAATTTCCGATTTAAATCAAGCGATAATGAATACGCTGATTGATTACCGCCCGCCAACTGGTATTCCGGTGGTGATCTTGAATATCAAAGCGAATATCGGCAACCCACACCCTCGGCACATTACCCCAACGCTTGACACATACATCGAGGAAGCAATAGGAAGATGACCATGAAACGATCGAAAATCAATCAATTGTTGGAATCCTCCGATCCGATACCGATGGTGTTGGTCAAAGGATGGGTCCGGACAAAACGGGATGCCAAGGATTTTTCTTTTATTGAAGTCAATGATGGCTCCTGTTTAGCCAATCTTCAGGCGATAGCCGTTCAAACAATGAACAACTACGCGGAGATCCGTAAGTTGACCACTGGTTCGGCCATCTCCATCCAGGGCGCCCTTGTGGCGTCCCAGGGTAAAGGCCAGCGTTGGGAACTTCAGGCCGAGCAGGTGGATATCATCCAAACCGCCCCGGAAACATATCCGCTTCAGAAAAAACGGCATACTGATGAATTTTTACGCACCATTGCCCATCTACGGCCGCGCACCAACAAATACGGCGCGACATTTCGCATTCGCTCGGAACTCTCGTTCGCCATCCACCGATTTTTCCGGGACAAAGGATTTCGATATGTCCACACTCCCATCCTCACCGGATCGGATTGCGAGGGGGCCGGCGAGATGTTCCGCGTCACAACCCTTGAACCGGGACAAAAGGTGATCGGCGAGGATTTTTTTGGACAAGAGGCCAATTTGACGGTTTCCGGCCAACTTGAGGCCGAAATGCTGGCTCTCTCCCTGGGCGATGTTTACACCTTCGGCCCCACATTCAGGGCAGAAAACTCCAACACCCGTCGGCATGCCGCCGAATTCTGGATGATCGAACCGGAGGTATCCTTCTGTGATCTCGATGAATGCATGAATCTGGCCCAGGAGACGATTCAATACCTGATACGGTTTATCATAGCACATTGCAGCGAGGATCTGGCCCTCTTTGCGCGTTTTGTAGATAAATCCTTAATGCCGACCCTTAATAATATCGTGGACTCGGATTTCGAAAGACTTCCTTACCGGGAAGCGGTCCGCATTCTCAAACAAAAACAGACGATTTTTGAGTATTCCGTCGGATTCGGAGAGGACCTGCAATCTGAACACGAGCGGTACCTCACCGAAATTCATTTCAAAAAACCGGTGATCGTTTATGATTACCCCAAGACCATCAAACCATTTTATATGCGCCTTAATGATGACAATGCAACCGTGGCCGCTATGGACGTCCTGGTTCCCGGGATCGGTGAAATTATCGGTGGAAGTCAGCGAGAGGAACGCCTGGATGTGCTGAAAAAGCGCATGATCGATCAGGATCTCTCCCTTGAAACATATTGGTGGTACCTTGAATCACGACAGTACGGATCAGTCCCTCACAGCGGTTTTGGATTGGGTTTCGAGCGGTTGATGATGCTATTGACGGGTATCCGCAATATCCGCGACGTGATCCCCTTCCCGAGGACCCCGAAAAACATCGAATTTTAATTTTTTGGAGTAGGTTAACCCTATCGTTGCAAAATTCGGAAGGCTCCAGAGTACAGCCCCGTCAAGGGTACGCCATCATAGTCAAACTATTGCGAGCCCTCGGCAACACAGGTTCTGGCGTTCTTCGGCTTTTGCCGCGCTGAAGCTAAACCTTCATGCACCTTAGTTTGGCCAGATCCTCCGCGTATCCGTAGAGGTGTAACCCCTTGCTTTCGACAATCATCTCACCGTCTTTAACGCCTATTTCATTGGCCATATACTCCTTGAGATTTTGGATGCCGGCCAAATTGGCGGGCAGCCCTCCCCACAAATCCCAAGAGCGGAAATAGACACAGAAGTGCAGTGTGCCATCCTGAATGCGCGTGTCGATGGAGCGAAGGCAGGGCGGATCAACGAGACTTAGATCTGTCGGGTGGGCGACCTGCAACACCATCTGGTTATTTCGATGGCCGAATTTTTTATAAGTCTGGATAATCCACTCAATCTGGTTGATATAGAGTTGCCCGTTTTCGATAAAGACAGCTTTGCCGTCAATATCCCTTTGATCAATAATTTCAGTGTTTTTCTTCTCCCACCACTCCATTTTGTCGCCCCTGAGCGGTGCCCGGCTGAGACGTTCACCATAAGTGTAGGATTCCCCCTCTTCCTTATGGCCGGTCATCAGATATTCGATGTAGGATCGCTCGTATCCCTCACCACCGTAGATATAGGCCTCCTCCACCGGATTTGGAATTCCACAACTAGCCGGAATATCAGGAATTAATGGTTGTGTTCCCGGAAATTTGACATGACCGATGAAATAATCGTATTCCAGCCGAGTCTGCCCTGCGTAGGACCCACGGTCGATATTAAAACGCCTTCCCTTTTCCAGAATATCATGAACCGCTTGAAACCAGAGATCAGGAAGATCGCGTGCTTCAATTTTATGAATAATCATTGACGTCACCTCGGAAATAAGTAAACAATTCATTTAACAGCGAGTTGTCATCTGTTTGAAATCCAAAAAGATAGCGATAGGCACCTGTTGATTTTTCGCCCTAATTTACTTTTTCATAGTTTTTTTGCTTGACAATCTTTACATGGCTGTGAGATAGCTCACCTGCGCTTACATTTACATTGAGTTATTACTGCCCTGCAACGGATTTCCCAAATCTGAATTAAAAATCTGAGTGGAAAAAATTATCTGTACGAAAAAGCGCACCCATTTTAGAACCCCCAGAAGGTAGGCCGCAACCTTCGGGGGTTCTTCTTTTTGTATCCTCTTCTAATTGCTGTCACCAATCACTTACGCTATATTTAGATATCCAAAACGCTGACTTCCAACGCGTTGTTTTGGATGAATTCTCTTCTTGGTTCTACCTGATCTCCCATAAGAACAGTAAAAATTTCATCGGAATCGAGTGCGTCTTCAATCTTAACCTGGAGTAAAGTGCGTTTATCCGGATGCATGGTGGTTTCCCACAATTGATCTGGATTCATCTCACCCAAACCTTTGTAGCGTTGGATATGGATGCCTTTCTTGCCCTCTTCCGTCATATAATCGAGCAATTCGCGAACACTATCGATGGCAACGCCATCCTCTTTGTCTCCAGTGACCACCCTGAACGGCGGGTAATCGTGAGGTATAATGTTTTTGGCGGCTTCTACGCATTTTTGATAATTTACGGAATAAATAAAACCGCGACCGATTTTAATCTTTTTTGGTTCTACAACGTTTAATTCAAAAACATTCCTCTCCTCGCTCCATTTAGGATTTTCGACGCTATATCCAAGGGCCTCGATTTTAGATCGCAAATGTTTAACTTTTTCTTCGTCCTTCAAATATGTCTTATCTTCCACTCCTTGGGAAGCCAGAATTTCGATAATCTCGACAGGGACGCCCTGGTTTTCCAACCTGCCCAGCGCCTCGAAATATACAGAGAGATTGCACACAAAAAGATAAAGCCTCAGATCGGATATCGGCTCCTCATCGGATGCTGTGTAAACCTTTACTTTGTCACATATTTTCTTCAAAATAAAATCGTTGTAGGAGGTCTCATCCTTTAGATATTTCTCATTCTTTCCTTTCCCGACCCTGAACAACGGCGGCTGCGCGATATAAAGATATCCCCTTTCGATGATCTCGGGCATCTGTCTGAAGAAAAAAGTCAGCAGCAGGGTCCGGATATGGGAGCCGTCCACATCCGCGTCGGTCATGATGATGACCTTCTTATACCGAATCTTTTCGATATCGTACTCTTCTTTACCCACGCCGGTGCCCAGGGCCGTTATCATATTCTTTATTTCTTCACTTCTTAAAATCTTGTCGAAACGCGCTTTTTCGACATTTAAAATTTTACCTTTCAATGGCAAAATGGCCTGAAACCTGCGGTCACGTCCTTGCTTCGCCGATCCGCCGGCCGAGTCCCCCTCGACGATGAATAATTCGCGCTTTTCCGGATCCGATATCTGGCACTCAGCTAATTTTCCGGGAAGGGTGGAGTCGATCAGCGCGCCTTTGTTTCGTGCCAGATCCCGGGCCCTTTTGGCGGCATCCCGGGCTCTGGCCGCATCCACTGCTTTGGCGATGATCTTTTTGGATACCGCCGGGTTCTCTTCCAGAAATATACTGAGTCTTTCATTCACCAGGGACTCGACAAGACCTTTTACTTCGCTGTTGCCTAGCTTGGTTTTGGTCTGTCCTTCGAATTGGGGCGATTTGATGCGCACGCTGATGATGGCGGTCATCCCTTCGCGTACATCATCACCACTGATTTTGGAACTCAGGTTCTTGGATAGATTCCCGTTGCTCACATATTGATTCAGCGTGCGGGTCAATGCGGCTTTGAAACCGATTAGATGGAAACCGCCTTCCACCGTGTTGATGTTATTTGCAAAAGAGTAGATATTCTCCTTGTAGGTGTCGTTGTACTGAACCGCCACTTCTATCTGAACATCGCTTCTTTCCCCTTTGATATAGATCGGCTTGTGGAGCGCAGTGTGCCGTCGATTCAAGTATTCCACAAATGAAACAATGCCACCTTCATAGATAAATTCATCCTTTTTGTCCGAACGCTCATCTTCCAGAAGGATCCGAACACCGGCATTGAGGAAAGCCAGTTCCCGCAGGCGCCGCGCCAGTATGTCGTAAGTAAATTCTATGGTATTGAAGATGGTATCATCCGGAACGAAGTGAATGCGCGTACCTTGCTTGTCTGTCTTACCGATGATTTCCAGTTCAGTGGTTTTTATCCCGGTTTTGAACGTCTGTCTGTAGATATTACCATTCTGGTAAATCTCGGCTTCCAGGTATGAGGAGAGGGCATTTACCACCGAAACGCCCACACCGTGCAAACCGCCGGATACCTTATAGCTATCGTTGTCAAACTTGCCACCGGCGTGCAGCTTGGTCAGTACCACTTCCACTGCGGGAACATTTTCGGTCTTATGGATGCCGACCGGTATACCGCGCCCATTGTCCTCAACGCTGACGCTGTTATCGGTGTGCACTTTCACTTGAATGGTATCGCAATGTCCGGCCATGGCCTCGTCGATGCTATTGTCGACCACCTCGTAGACCAAGTGATGTAGACCCGCAACATCCACATTCCCGATATACATGGAAGGCCGCAGCCGAACCGGTTCCAGCCCTTCTAGTACATCAATACTACTGGCATCATATGTATTTTCCATTATATCCTTATACTCTCATCGGCATTATAGCGCTCAAATAGGATTTATCTTTCGCGCCCTCCACCAGGCAGGGCTTATCTTCACTGACCAGATTGATCATCAGTTTATCATCATCAATACAGTTAAGGGCGTCGATGAAAAACTTGGGATTAAAAGCCGCTTCGATCTTGCCGCCCTTGTATTGAATGGCCATATCTTCCTGGGACTCACCGATATCGGGATTGGTGGCATTGATCACCAACGCGTCGGCATCAAATCGAAAGACCGCAGCGCGATAGCTGTCGTTACATAAAATAGACATGCGTTTCAGCATGTTGAGAAAGGGTTCCTTTTCCAGTTCGATCCGATGACCGTCTTCCCGAAAGATGATATCCACGTATCGCGGAAACTGTCCCTCCAACATACGAATATAAAGCTTCTCACTGCTGCTTTGTACGATGAAATAGCTGCCTTGGACCGCAACTTGAACCGTTCCGCCGGAATCCAGGAATTTGCTGATCTCATGCAGCCCCTTTTTGGGGACCAGCACACCTTCACCGGCAGAGATGGATACCTCTTCACCGGGGGTCAGATCGAATTTGGACAGCCGGCTGCCGTCAGTGGAAACCATGCGGATCACCGCCGGGGAGAGGTCTGTCAGCCGCTCGAAAAAAATGCCGTTGATATGGGCCTTTTTATCTTCGCCGATGCCGCTGACCGCAATGGTTTTATCGATCATTTTTTTGAACATCGCCGACTCGACATCAAAAAAATCAACCGTCTCTATCTCCGGGGTATCGGGAAAATCTTCTGGATTCATCCCTTTGAGGTGGTATTGCACCTTCTTATTGCTGATGTCGATGATCCGATTGCCCTTCTCTTCAATGGATATGTCAGAGCTGGGAAATTCCCTCACGATCTCGTAGAACTTGCGCGCACTGATGGCAATGGTCCCCGGATCCTTCACGACAGCCGGAAAGCGGCCTTCGTAACCAGTTTCCAGATCGGTAGCCACCACCTGGATGGAGCTGTCTTCGGCGCTGATCAGGATGCATTCGGTGATGGCCAAACTGCTGCGCCGCCCGGTCAACCCTTGAATTTTCGATAACACATCAACAATCTCACTTTTTTGAATAATAAACTTCATTTCTCCATCCCTATCTTTATTCTATTATAGTTTATTATTAATAAATAGGGCCTGTTTATTTGTTTGGAACTCAATTATCAATCTGTGTTTATTGTATTTTTGTATAATTTCACCTGTTGATGACATTGTCGATAAAATGATTAAAACACGCTGATTATCGTCCATTTCCCAAAACCTGTTCATAACCGAGATTGTTATGAACAATCCATGCGTCTGGTTGTCGACAATCCTATTCCTCTGTTTGCATCCACTGCCTCATCCTGGTCTCAGTCTCCTGCCAGTCGCTTGAAAGCCGCTTTTCGATAAATTTTCGGTAGAGGGCATCAATAAAGATAAACGGTTTCTCATAGAGATACAATTTATCGAGAACCAATCCCTCCATATCCTCCTGCTGTTCGGCAGCGCCGGTTTCCGGAAGTTTTAAACTTGAAAAATTAAGGCTCTCCCCTTTGATGGAAAATTGCCATTGAAGTGATCCGCTTTTATAAATAAGATTGATATCGGTGACCAAGGCACCCTTTCTCAAGGAGAGGCGTCCCTCCTCCAGCCCTGCGGCATCTCCTTTGATGGAGATGGTTTCCATCCCATTGGCCCATCGATTGACCAATACCATTCGGTTGCCCACAGATAAGTCAAGGGTATCCTCGCCGCACTGCTGAATAATGGATTGATCCATCTCAATGACAAACCAGACCCAGGTGAGGAACTCATTTCCCAGAAAAGTATAGCGGTTATAGGCTACAGCGATATCAAGCATGTCTTGTTAATTAGTTTGCTGATTGGCTGAAAGCTTGTGCAGCAAATCCTGTTCATGGTCTGATATGTTCGGGTCCATCATCGCCATGGTATAGGGTATAGAGCGTACAAGGCTCACGCCGAAAGCTTTGATAAACAGGGTTTCCAGCGCTTCATTGGCGCTTTTAAGATTACTGAAAAACCACAATTCACCGCTCTCGTACTGCCAAACCACGTCGTACACATTGGGTGTGCTGGGCATTTTTAGATTGAGCATGTTGATGACATGATCTTTGACCATCCGTTTTTCGCTGGCCGACAAAAAATCCCGGCCCAACTCATTGAGTCGCTTGGTCGATTCAATGGCATAGTGTTTTTGAACCATTTTCGATGGTACGGATTTCCGGTCCACCCGCAGGGCAAATACGATATAGGTGCCGATCATGAAACTGGAGCCGTCAAAATCGGAGTTGAAAGGATCTTGAAAACTGGCCCACCCGGCCGCTTGTTCCGACGGATTGTCATCAATGTCCGATATGGTATGCTTCTTTAATCCAGCGGCGATGGTATCCAGTATCGGGTCTTCTAGTTTGCCGTTTACCTTATAGCGTGTTAGTGACGTGGTTGACGATAAGAGCCCCATACAGATTCCTAATACAACATGTAGTATATTAAATGCCTAAAAGTACGTAAATATAGCTGCTATCCCCCTATAAGACAAGGCATTTTTTTAAAGGGAAGCGGCATATTGATAGCAACCTTGAAAATTCATATCTGTCTGATAATATTATATTTATATATAATATGAGACAATTGGACAGCAAGATTGGCGTAGTTGTGAATTAACCTACTGAATTAATAAGTAAAATTTATTATGAGAAGGGCTGATGGCAACGGGTATCGTTTTAATTCCAGATCCCTGGCTACGCGGCCGAGAATTGATCCTATGAATCTGATGCTGCTGATAGGGGTTTTGATCATGACCCTTTCAATCCACACTACCGCATTTGCAGACGGGATCGGCGAAACCGCGCATTCGAAGCGACCGTCTCAATGGGCACAGCCCGTAAAGCTGGAAGGCGTCCCCAATCTGCACCGGATTAACGACGGACTTTACCGCAGCGCCCAGCCCAGCGCTTTGGGAATGAAAAAATTGAAAGCCTTGGGCATGGAGACCGTTGTCAATCTGCGATCGTTTCATTCCGATCGCGATGAGATCGGAGATCTTGGACTGGCCTACGAGCACATCTACATGAAAGCATGGCACCCTGAAGAGAAAGAGGCGGTGCGTTTCCTACAAATTGTGACCAATCCCCGGCGAACCCCGGTGTTGTTCCATTGCCAGCATGGGGCCGACCGAACCGGAACCATGTGCGCGCTCTATCGGGTCGCCATCCAGGGATGGAGCAAAGAAGCGGCCATCAGAGAGATGACCCAGGGTGGATACGGCTTTCATGGTATCTGGCAGAATCTTATTGATTGGATCTACGAATTGGATATCGACCGGATAAAGAAAAGAGCCGGTATCTCGTAAGACAACTATCCATACGCCAATGAGTTTCGATGAAATTTATTGCTGATTTCCATATCCACTCCAAATACTCCCGGGCAACGGCCCGTAATCTGGATTTCGAGAATCTTTATATAAATGCCCAGATCAAGGGGATCACGGTGATCGGCACCGCCGATTTTACCCATCCGGCATGGTGGCAGGAGATCCAGGACAAGTTGGTCCCGGCAGAGGACGGCCTGTTTGAATTGAAGCCGGAAATCGCCAGAGGCTGCGATGAAAAGGTTCCGTCATCGTGTCGCGCACCGGTGCGATTCATGCTGGTGACGGAAATCAGCAATATATACAAAAAGGCAGATCGTACCCGCAAAAATCATAACCTGGTCTTTATGCCGGATTTGGAAAGTGCCGCACGCTTCAATCGTAAGATGGACGAAATCGGCAATATCCGATCCGATGGCCGGCCTATCCTCGGTCTGGACGCCCGAAATCTTCTGGAAATCGTTCTGGAAAGCGAAGATGATGCCTTTCTGGTGCCGGCCCATATCTGGACCCCATGGTTCTCGCTGCTGGGCTCCAAATCAGGTTTTGACTCCGTGGAAGCGTGCTTCGAGGATCTGACCTCCCATATCTTTGCACTGGAAACCGGATTGTCGTCTGATCCTCCCATGAACTGGCGTGTCTCAGGGCTCGACGGCTATACTCTAATCTCAAACTCCGATGCCCACTCCCCGTCCAAGCTAGGCCGGGAGGCCAACCGATTCGACTGCGACCTGAGCTATGGTACCATAAAAACGGCCATGAAGACGGCCGATCCGCAGCAGTTCCTTGGAACCATAGAATTTTACCCGGAAGAGGGCAAATACCACGTGGACGGACATCGGAAATGCGGATTTAAAAGCGATCCTTCCCAGACCCGGAAGTTATCCGGAATCTGCCCGGTATGCAGCAAGCCCTTGACCCTGGGTGTTCTCTATCGGGTGGATGAGCTGGCCGACCGTGATGTCGGCGCGCCTCCCCCCGGTTCCAGCCCTTACCGTAACCTGATTCCCCTGGAACATGTGCTATCGGAAGTGCTTCAGGTCGGCCCCAATTCCAAAAAGGTGCGCCGCGCCTATGAGCGGCTGATTAACGACCATGGATCTGAATTTGATGTTCTATGCCGAACCCCCTCGCAAGCGCTGTCCGCAAGCAACATTCCGCTCCTGGCCGAGGCGGTTCAGCGCATGCGGGACGGCCGGATCAACTTCTCGCCCGGATATGACGGCGAATTCGGACGGGTTTGTATATTTGATGCATCAGAGCGCCGCCACCTGAAAGGTCAAAAAAACCTATTTAATATCCCGGCGGAGAATCCCGAAAAAAGTCCTGAAAGCGTCATGGCGCCAGTCGTTGATCCTGAGAGAGAACAGATTTCTCACCCGATACCGAAAAAATCGGATCACCAGAACCCTTTGCGCTTGTTCCCCGATTCCCAATCCGATGGAATTGAACTCAACGCCGAACAACAAGCAGCGGTGGATCACACCTCGGGCCCCTTGTTGATCAGCGCCGGGCCTGGTACGGGCAAAACCCGCACCATCACCAGCCGCATCGCCCACCTGATTCAACACAGAGGTGTCAGGGCCAACCAAATCCTGGCTGTGACTTTTACACGCCAGGCCGCAGAAGAAATGCAGCAGAGAATCCAGAACATGCTGCCCCCCAATACGGATCTGCCCCTGGTCGCCACTTTTCATGGATTCTGCCGTCAACTGCTTAAGGAAGTGTATGAGGATGAAGCGGGCATTGTGATCGATGATGCCGGCCGAAGGGCCATTATGGCAGACGCCGTCGATATGGTGCGAAGTAAGGCAAATCCGGTGGAATTTCCACTGGACAAGCTGCAGACATGGATATCCGATGCAAAACAAGCATTGGTTGGTCCCTCGGATGACTTGAGCCGGGTTGTCCCCGGAGTCGATACAGGCCAACTCAGGGCGGTCTATGACCAGTACCAGCAACTGATGGAGATGCAGGGATTGTTCGATTTCGACGATCTCATCTTCCAGACCATCCAATTGATGGAGAAGGACCGAGCATGGAAAAACAGGCTGAAGAAGCGGTTCTCTCATGTTTTCGTCGATGAATTTCAAGATATCAATGGCAGCCAGTACCAATTGTTGAGAGCTCTGGCGCCGCCAAAAGTCAAGGTCTGTGTTATCGGCGATCCGGATCAGGCCATCTATGGCTTCCGGGGATCTGATGTTCGGTTTTTTCGGCATTTTTCCAAAGATTACGCTCAGGCGCGATCGATTCGGCTGAACCGAAACTACCGCTCCACCCAAACCATTCTGGATGCCGCCTATCAGGTATTGCTGGCCGGGGATACCAAAACGGCGGAAGATGCAACGGCTGACGGTGCCTTTTCAGATATTAAAGGAACAAAAACCGTTACCGTGATGGAAACCGCCTCCCCAAAGGCCGAGGCCGTTGCCATCGGCCGATGTATTGAGCAGATGGTGGGAGGGATGGGGTTCCATAGCATTGATTTTGAAAAACTGGATCTGGAATCAACGACACCGGATAGAAGCTTTGGAGATTTTGCCGTGCTTTGCCGCACCGGCGATCAGGTTCAGACCATTGCCCGTCAGCTCATCGATGCCGGTATTCCGTGTCAATGGGTAAGCCGCCGCGCGCTTAAGCAGCCCGCATTGGCTAAATTGCTGGCCGCCTACCGGATTGCTACCCACCAAGGTGGCTATGTGGACTTGAACCACTTGACAGACCTGGGTGCCAAAGGCATCAGCCGGGAGACCCTTGGCATGTTCAAACAATGGGCGTATGCTCGAAAACTTCCCATGGGCACGGCATTGCATTCGGTCCACCGGGTGCCCATACCCCGGATGTCCACTGCGCGTCAAAAACGCCTTACGGCATGGGTACGGCTTTTGGAGCGGTTGCAAAAAGCCTGTGCCGATCTGGGTGTAACAGAGGCCCTGACCCATATCGTAACCAACACGACCCTTTCCGCAAAGGTTGAAGAAGAAGATTTTGATCGCGTGTCCGAAATAGCGAAGGCATACCCAAGGGACCCGCAGGCCTTTTGCGCTGCGCTGGCTGTCCAGCGCGATACGGATCTTTACCGGCCCGGCGTTGAAAAGGTTTCGGTGATGACCCTTCATGCGGCAAAGGGGTTGGAATTTCCAGTGGTGTTTATCGCCGGTTGCGAGGCCAATTTACTTCCTTTCCAAAAGCCGGGCAAACAGAGCGTTGATACGGAAGAAGAGCGACGCCTCTTCTATGTGGGCATGACCCGTGCCCGGCGACAGCTGATACTTTCCTGGTCCCGGCGGCGTACCGTATACGGTCAAACCCATACCCAGCAGGTATCGCCGTTCATCCAGGAGATTGATCCGCTGCTTAGAAGAGACATTACCACGCCCAAGGCTCCCTCCAAGTCACGGCAGGAACAACTCACCTTGTTCTGACCGGTGCGTTCGCCGCTTTCGGTGGGTAGAAAAGACAACATTATCCCTTTTGATTGCGATGAACGGATGTTGACCAAAACGCGGGGCTATCTCTGCGCGGTGGACGAGCTGATTCGGGATGGGGATAAGGGCATTGCCATATTGCTAAAAGCCTTCGATTGTGCTGATGACGATCTAAAGGTCAAGATCGTGCTGATGTTGGGGACCATTGCCAACCCTAAAGTGGTTTGGGCGCTCTTTGATATTATGCGTAACAAAACACTAAGCGGTTCGATTCGCCAGGCTGCAGCGATACAAATCAGCGTGGCGGGGGCTGTGCTGGCACAGACGGATCGCCTGGTTGCGGAGCTGCGCAAAGATCTAAGAGACACGACACCCTTGGTCCGGGCCAATGCGGCATTCGCCCTCGGTTGGGAGGGCAATCTTGCCGCAGCGCCCGATCTCATCGACTGCCTTTCCGATGAGGATGTGGAGGTTCAGCAGGCAGCGGTCAATGCGCTCTCCAATCTACAGGACGACAGCCTTTTTACCCTGCTGGCCCAGCGGCTTCAAAAAGGCGCCAAGGAGCAGCAGCGCAGCATTCTCTATAATCTGGGACATTTTCCTTCCAGGCACGGGGAGGCGGCTCAGATATGCCGGAGCTACCTGCACCACAGCGACGCCGACCTGCGCTATGACGCCATGGTGGTGCTGCACAGTGTCTCGGAACCGGTTCAAGATCTGGCGTTGTATGAGCACTGCCTGGAAGACCGCGATGCGCGCATTCGGGAGCTGGCATTGGTACGATTGCGCAAAATCGAGCGCAGCCTCCTCAAATCCGTAGCGCCCAAAGTGCGTGCGTTGGTGAATGACCCAACGCCTGTCGTGCGCCAGGCCGCCACGCGATTGGTCCATTTTATCGACTCGATATCCCTTGCCGAAAAAGGAGATGCCCATGGCACAATATAAAATCCACCCCATGGTCATGGGAACCAAAGTCTTTGACCAGGGAATGATGACGTATCAGTACGCTTATGGTCAGCCCTATACCATTCCCATATACAGCTGGTACCTGGAAGGCGGGGACAAAACCATTCTGGTGGATACCGGCGAAATGTCGCCCATCCAATCCGCGGAACGAGAGCGGGCCATCGGCGGAAAAATCCATACCTTTGAAGAAGGGCTTTCCCAATGGGGCCTGACACCGTCGCAAATCGACATCATCATCCACACCCATTTGCACAACGACCACTGCGAAAATGACTACAAATGCGAAAATGCCGTGATCTATGCCCATGAAAAGGAGTTGTGGCGGATTCATAACCCCCACCCTCTGGATTTTCGCTATCTGGAAGACTATATCGACGATGTGGAAGAGAACGGTCAGGTGCGGCCGGTGACCCAGGACATGGAGATCGTGCCGGGGATTCAGGTGATGCATACGCCGGTGCACACCGACGGCGGACTCAGCGTGGTCATCGACACCGAGCGCGGCAAGGCAGTCATCACCGGCTTCTGTGTCATCATGGAGAACTTCGAACCTCCTAAGGAGATACGGGCGATGGAGATGGAAGTGATACCGCCCGGAACCCACGTCCACACCTACGAAGCCTACGATATCATGCTGAAGATCAAAGAAATGGCGGACATTCTGCTGCCGCTTCACGAGCCGTCATTTGCAAGGGTCAAGGAGATACCTTGATAGACTAACGATCCAACTCTTCCCGGATGGCAACGCCGATGTTCTCGAGGGTATAGGGCTTGCGAATATAAGCACCGGCACCCATCTCCTGGGTTTCCCTTACGCGCTTGTTTTCCGCATACCCGCTCGCAATGATCGCTTTTTGGCCTTGATGGATTTCAATGATCTTGGCATAGGTTTCCAGGCCGTCGATTCCAGGGTCCATAATCATATCGAGGACCAGAATGTCCACCTTGTGATTCTTCAGATAGCTAACCGCCGCTTCTCCGCTTTCCGCGGTGTGGACCTCGTAGTTGAGCTGCGAAAGCAGTGC
This sequence comes from Desulfobacteraceae bacterium, assembly GCA_037387725.1. Taxonomy (GTDB): domain Bacteria; phylum Desulfobacterota; class Desulfobacteria; order Desulfobacterales; family Desulfosarcinaceae; genus JARRKU01. The sequence continues at coordinate 30,959 of JARRKU010000022.1, read as the reverse complement.
GGAGGCGATGATGCGCTGTTCTTCGACATCGTCGATCACCAGTATCTTCTCCTGGTTTCCCATATAGGATTCCACATGGACTTTTTCAGGGCTCTTTTTCGCTTCTTCGCGGGTCACCGGCAGGTAGATTTCGAATCGGGTGCCTTGGTTGATACGGCTCTGAATGTTGATGTAACCTTTGTGATCCTGCACCGTTCCCCACACAACGGCCATCCCCAAACCGGTGCCGCTGCGCCCCATCATCTTTTTGGTGTAAAAAGGCTCGAAAATACGGTTTAGGTCCTCCGGCGCGATCCCCGTTCCCTTATCCTCAACCGTCATGATCACATAATCTCCCTCATTGACCCGATCATACCCGCTGATGGGAAGATCGACATAGGCATTTTCCGTGGAGATGATGATATGTCCGCCTTCAGGTTGGGCCTCCGCTGCGTTTGATACCAGATTCATCAGGGCTTTACGCAGGTGCAGTACACTGCCGCGGATATTCATCAGGCTTTCGTCCAGACGGGTTTCAATGGTGACCGATGGATGGAAGGATTGCAATTTTTGAAACTCAGGTGATTTGAGATAGTCATTGATGATGTCGTTATTCAAATCGACAATGCTGGTATTGAGAACCCCTCTGCGGGCCAAGGTCAACAGATCCTGAACGATGGCAGCGGCTTTTCGCCCGGATTTTTGGATGCCCTCCACCAGGTTACGGGAGACGTGATCCTTGTCGAGGTCCATGAGAATAAGGTCCGGATAACTTACGATTCCGGACAGCACATTGTTCAGGTCATGGGCCACGCCGCCCGCCAGAAGACCCAGGGCCTCCATCTTCTGAGAGCGGGCCAATTGTTCTTCCAAGGAACGCTTGGCCTCGTCGGTGCGCCGTCGCTCTTCGATCTGGCTGCGAAGCCGTTCGTTGCTGGATTGAAGCTCCTGGGTGCGCTTTTCGACGATACTCTCCAGGTCGCTGTTGAGCCGCGCCAGCTTGCGATTGGTCTCCTCCAATTGTTGGGCATACTTGTCCCGCAGTTCCATGGATCGGAGCAAACGCGTACGCTGCTCTTCGAGTTGAGCGGACATGGCATTAAACGAATCCGCCACCTCTCCGATTTCGTCTTTGAGGTCTAATGAGATCTGTTCCCCCAGACGGCCCTGCATCACCTGAACCATCGCGTTGCGGATTTGGGAGACAGGAAGAATCACCATCCGGGTCAACAATAGATGGAGCAAAAGAGAGAGGATCACCAGAAGGCCTGCGAAAATGCCGACCAGGAACCACAAGCGATTCCTTGAGGCATGGTGGATATCGGATAGATTGAGATAGATGGAAAAATAGCCAAGGTGTTCCCCGATGATCTCGATGGGGCTGGTAAATGTCAAGTAGGGTTTGGATTCAAAATTAATTTGATCAAAGACCGGCCCGGACGCCAGTTTTTCCCGATCCTGTTTGGTAAGGTCGGTGCGGCGGCCGCCACCCACCCATTCCGTCATATATCCCTTATTGTCAAAGAGGTGCACCGCGTCGATATCTTTAACGCTCTCCAGCTCCGACAGGGTTAACAGTAGTGCTTCCCGGTGGTTAGCGAAGATTTCATTGGCCAGCAATTCTCTCTTTTGCTGGAACAGGGCCTCCAACAATACCTTGGACTGATCGACATGGGCTTTAAGCTGTCGCTTCTCGAAATCGTTAAACAGCAGGGTCAGCAGCAATATCAAGATGACACATACCGTCCAGACGATAGCGTTGATTCGGAAAATCAGGCGGAAGCGCTTCTTAAACATGGGCAATCGGTCGATCTGTTAACGTTCAATGGATAGAGCGGCTATTCGGGTTCAAAGGCTTTGTAGAAAACCCAATGATCTGCTTCGAATTTTAGTATACTGGCCCCCTTGTTGACCGGATCACCGTTGGCATCGAAGGAGTACGTTCCGGTAGCCCCCCTAAAATCGCGGGTTGCGGCCAGGGCGTCGCGAATTTTGTCCGGTTTCACACCTTGGCAGCGGCCAATGGCGTTGGCCAGAAGCAAAACCGCATCGTAGGCCAGTGGTATATAAGCACTGATTTTTCGATCGCCGTAGCTGTGGTGGAAGCGGGCCAAAAACTTTCGATTTCTTGGGTATTCCACGTTAGGATGCCAGAAAGTGGAAAAATAGCTTCCTTCCAAGGCGTGACCGGCATATTGAGACACGGCTGTCTCCCATGCGTCCCCTCCCATAAAGACCGAATCAATCCCCAGTTTACGGGCCTGCTTGATGATTAATCCACTATCCTGGGTATATCCGGGAACGAAGATCACCTGAGGTCTAAATTTAATCATCGGAAGCAGGATGTCTTCAAAGTCGATGGCTGACCCCTTGTAGCCGCCATTATAAACAACGAGGCCGCCATTGGCTTCGAAGTTGGCTGAAAAATAGCGGGAGAGGATTTTGCTGTAGGATTCGCTGATATTGGTCAGCACCGCTGCGCGCCGGTAGTGCGTTGAGTGAAAGGCAAAATCAGCCATCAGCTTTCCCTGGAACTTGTCGGTATAGCAGGTGCGGAAGATATAATCTCCAACCTGGGTGACTTCCGGCGCAGTTGAACCCGGACTGATCATGGGAATGCCGTTGCGCTGCAGTACGGGTGCGATTGCCAATGAGTGGGTGCTCCAGACCGCGCCCACCACGCCGACGACGCCCCGGAATACGGCCTTGGTTGCGGCTTCTCGCGAATTGAGCGCAGTACTCTTGTTGTCGAAAACCACCAGACGGAGTTGGTAATCCCGAACACCCCCCATCTCATTGATCTCGTCAACGGCCAGTTGCGCACCTTGAATCGCCGCCTGGCCGTAGTCTCTGGCTTTGCCTCTTTGGGCGACGATGACACCGATTTCCAGGACCGGTTGATCGCTCGATTGGGCGGAAACCGGCCAGTGGAGCCATACCACGACCACGGCCAAAAAGAGACGCAGTGCCAGGTGCAGATGCCGGGCTGTTTTATTGACGTCATTATCCATGATAGCATGTACACCCTTTTAGTTGGTTCGGAACATCGGCCCTCTCGTCAATTGACATATTTGGAATCGACCTGTTTCAGATATACCGGTACCCCATCCCTGATCTGCATGATCACCACACTTTTGATGGGATCTCCATTCTGATCAAAAGAGATGGTGCCGGTGACCCCCTTAAAATTCCGCGTACGGGCCAGTTCTTTGCGTACGGATTCGCGGACCACGCTACCCGCCCGTTTGATCGCATCGGCCAGCAGGTGGACGGCATCATAGGCCAGCGCCGTGGATGCCCATAGTTTCCCGGAGGTTCCATACCGGGCGACAAACCGACGGGATGCTTCCGACTCCATACCTTGATTCCAATGGGTGGAATAATATCCTGTTTTGATTTTCTGGCCGCCCATTTCATAAAAACTGGACTCGTCCCAGCCATCCCCACCCAGCGGAACGGCATTCACCCCGCTTTGGATGGCGTCCGCAATGATGCGACCGCTCTCGCTGTGGCCGGCAATGAAGATGCCGTCCGGATTGGTCGAACTGATCAGGGAAGCAATATTACGGAAATTAGACTGGCGTGCTTTATACGGGATTTTGGCCAGCACCGCTCCATTCATTTGTTCAAAAGCGTGTTCAAAAGTCGTGCTAATGCCGATGCTGTAATCACTGGACATGTCGTAAATCGTAACAACTCCATTTAAGTTGATCTCTTTGCGCGCAAACTTGGCCATTACCCGGCCCTGGAAAATATCATTGAAGCAAACCCTGAAAATATAATTGCCGACAAGGGTCACCGCCGGACTTGTGGACACATTGGTGATCATGGGAACCTGGTGTTGTTGGGCAACCCGGGCCACCGCCATGGAGTGGGAGCTGAAAGCCGAACCGATGATGGCGATGACATCAGCCCGCACGGCCTTATCGGCAGCCACTTTCGATCCGATGGGGCTGCTTTGGTTGTCCATCTCCAACAATTCAATGGGGCGACCGGCAATGCCGCCCGATGCATTGATTTCGTTGACCGCCAGGCGGACCCCCCGAACCGAAGATCGGTTCGCGTCAGCGGCAGGTCCGCTAAGGGCATAAATAGAGGCGACCTTGATAGAACCGGCAGCCGGGACTGAAATCGGCCACAGAAGAATCAGGATCAAAAGATACCATTTCCCTGATAGGTTTGAAGTCGGTAAGCGGCATGTGTGAAATTTTTCTATGAAGGCGACGGACAGCATCTGTGGAATATATTCCAACAAAGGTTATATTCAGATAAATTAAAAACCGATTTCATATATGTGACTATCGGCATGATGGCGGCAAACTGAACCCTTACCAAGAGAAAGCCGCGATGTGCTTGCTAAATATAAGTATGGAGGATGGTGCGATACGGTGTCAATATATATGCGTTGAGCATTTGTTTTTGATTTCGGTAACATTCCAAACCATGGATAAGGGTCGGCAGAGCGTTTTACAGGTTTGCGCGAAGACCGTAATAAGGCAAAATTCCGATTCCGTTCCATCGATGACGACCGTTCGGTCATCATGGAAACGAAGGGGCGGTTTGGGGAAAAGGGGTGCAAAATGGGGGGACATCTGGTGCTGCAGGGTGGCGGGGAGTTCGGAGGAGAGATGAAAACCTCTGATCTGCGCGCCATGGAACTGGCCGGCGGCGCCTCTGCGGCGGTTTGCATCATTCCCGCCGCAGCTGCTCCGGATAACAACCACCTTCGGGCCGGCCAAAACGGATGCGACTGGTTTCGCAGCCTGGGCGCCGGTGACGTATCACTGGCCATGGTGACGGACCGTGAATCGGCAAACGATAAGGGGATTGTGCACCAGCTCAGGCGGGCCGGTATTGTTTACCTTCTGGGCGGTTTTCCGGCCTATCTTGCCGGTGTGTTGGAGGGGTCCCGCTGCTGGAAAGCGGTTCGGGACAGCCTGGACAGCGGTCTGGTCCTGTCCGGCTCCAGCGCCGGCGCCATGGTGCTCTGCGATCATCTGTTCGATCCCTATGAAGGCAAGATCGCCGGTGGGCTAGGATTGTTGACCGACTGTTGCATCATGCCCCACCATGATACCTTCGGTCATCGGTGGGCCGCGAAACTCCAAAATGATTTGCCCCGAGCCACTCTGGTCGGTATAGATGAGCAGACCGCTATGATCGATGATGGGCCCGGCGGCGAATGGACGGTTTACGGACCGGGCCGGATTACCCTCTATGCCAACGGCCAGGTTTGGCGTTATGCTCATGGCGAACGGTTTAAGCTGGCCCGATAAGCAAGATGGCGGGGTGCCCAGGTGAACAAAGCCTGTGGATTCACGACTCCCGGCTTTTGATGACCTTTGCCAGGGGATGAACAGACAAACCATACAATGCTATCCCTCCATCGGGGGAGTAAAGGTTTCAACATGCCAGAGAAGAGCGGCACCATTGTGCTCATGGGATCGGGTGAACTCACCGCTACCATGGTGGAGGTTCACAAAGCGTTGCTGCGTCCATTGGGAAGATCCGCCTCCGCCGTATTCGTGGATACCCCGGCGGGCTTCCAGCTGAACGTGGACCATATCTATCGGAAGGCGGCCGAGTATTTCGATCAGCGCGTCCGCCACCCCCTCAACCTGGCCTCTTTCAAATCCGCTGAGAACAGCGATTCCGCTTTGGCCGAACCGGCCATTGCGGTTTTGCGCAGTGCGGACTATGCGCTGATCGGCCCGGGAAGTCCCACTTACGCCTTGCAACAATGGCATCAAAGCCCGGTTCCCGGATCGATGATCGATCTGGTGGAGCGCGGCGGCTGCCTGGTGGCCGCCAGCGCGGCTGCACTCACCGTAGGACGCGTCACCTTGCCGGTTTATGAGATCTATAAAGTCGGACAACCGGTCCATTGGGTCGACGGACTGGATCTTCTTGGACACTTTGGGTTTAACCTGGCGGTGGTTCCCCACTGGAATAACGCTGAAGGGGGCAACCATGACACCCGCTTCTGCTTTATGGGGGAATTGCGGATGAGACAACTGGAAGAGATGCTTCCCGGTGGAACCGCAATTTTAGGGTTGGATGAGCATACCGCGTTGATCATCGATCTGGGAAAGTCCGAAGCCGCCATCCGAGGCATCGGCCGTGTCACGCTGCGGCACCAGGGCCGCGAACGCTGCTTTCACAAGGGCGACACCCTGTCCCTCTCGTTGCTGCGGGGCGAGTATGATATGGGCGAACCGGGAAGCTCCCCCGCAACACCGCAGAAACCATCGGATGCACCGCCGGTCAAGGAAGATGACCTGTGGGGCGCCATTCATGCACTGGCCGGTGAAATTCGGGAAGCGCTGGATCTACATCGGGATGGAAGGACGGGCCGTCTCATATTGGAGCTGGAGCGCACCATCTGGGGCAATCAACCCAGGCTCGACGAAATCAATGAGATGGGGGCCGCCAGGGAAGTGCTTCGCGAGGTGATCTCCCTGATGGCCGCCGAGATGAATCAGCGGCCGGCAAGTTCCCGTGATTGCATCACCCCCCTGGTTGAGGGCATGATTGCATTGCGCGAGCAATTCCGGGCCGGAAAAGAGTGGACGGCTGCGGACGCGCTTCGGGACGCTTTAAGCAACGCCGGCGTGATCCTGACCGATACTTCCCAGGGAACGGAATGGTCACTGAACGGGGAGTGAAGCATCCGGGATCGGCCACCTGATCTTGGATCAATCCCTGGAAGGAGATGTCACTACAAGCTGCGCATATAACCGCAGAATATCGAACAAGGAACTGCAGAATTTCGAAGTTCGGAATCGCTGCGCTCTGCCTTTTTATATTAAAATCATCTCCGTCGCGGCCGTTTAGGTTCAGGAAACCCGGAGCGTTTTAAACATTCCAGAGAGGACATTTACCCTGGCTGAACAGTACACAGTATCCTGCATATCATTGGAGGCACTGGCGGATCTCTGGCAGCAGACCCGGTCGCGGCTGCCGTGGGATTGTCTTTTCATAACCCCTTTCTGGCTCGAAACCGTAGCGGCCCACCTTGGTGCGGCTGGAGAGCCCCTGATTTTAGTGGTGAGATGCCGCAGAGAGGTGGTCGGCATCCTGCCGCTCTGCCGCAGCGGCGAAAACGCCTTTTTTCTGGGTATTCCGGATGTTTGCGATTATCAGGATGTGATTCTGGCGCCCGGGCATGAAACCGGAGCTCTGGAAAGTGCCCTGGCCTATCTGTCCCGAACGGGAATCCACCGGCTTCACCTTCAAGCGCTGCGGCCGGACGCTGTTCTCATCAAGGGATTGGATTCTGTCAAAGGCTCGGGACGACCGAAGATTTCCCGTAAGACCGTCGAGGTCACCTTTGAAATGGAACTGCCCGGAAGCTGGGATGAATACCTGCGTTATCTCAGCGGCAAACAGCGCCATGAGGTCCGGCGCAAACTACGCCGGTTGGAAAGCCGCGGGCCCTCTCGATTTTACATGGCCGATGCCGGGGCAGGCCTCGATGGCGCCGTGGATCAGTTCCTGAGGCTCTTCCATTTGAACCGCAAGGACAAGTCACGGTTCATGGATGATACCATGGGCGGCTACTTCAGAGCCCTTATCGCCCGGTTGGCCCGGCATGATCTGCTGCGCTTCTATTTTATGGAAGTGGAGGATCAACCCGTTGCCTCGGTTCTCTGCTTCGACTACATGGGGACCCGCTACCTTTATAACAGCGGATACGATGCCGCTTATCAAGACCTGAGCGTGGGTGTTCTCAGCAAGGTGTTCAGCATCCGGGCAGCCATTGAAAACGGGTGTCGAAGATATGATTTTTTGAAAGGCGCCGAGGTTTATAAAAGGCGGATCGGTGGACAGGAAACATCCCTTTTTCAGTATACGGTAACATTGTGATGCCATATCAGCCCCCTTTATTTGGCGGGGTGCACGACAAGCGACGATGTTGAAGTGAAGAACCCCTTCACTGGGGAGTTTGGCCATGGACAGCGGCATCCGTCCGCTTAATAAATCGTTGCGCATTGCTATGCTCAGCCTGCACTCTAGCCCGTTGGGACCTTTGGGAACACGGGACACCGGCGGCATGAGTGTATATGTGCGGGAAGTGGCCCGGGAGATGGCCTGCATTGGGCACTCGGTGGATATCTATACCTATGTGCCATGCAGCGGCGATGTCACGATTCTCTACCCGGATGTGCGACTGATCGAACTGGACCACGGGCGTAAACCGGAGATTTCCAAGGAGGCGCTCAAGGACTATCTACCCGAAATGATCCGCGCCTTGGATCGATTCGTCCTTCACCATCAATTATCCTATGATCTTGTCCACAGCCATTACTGGATTTCAGCATGTGTAGGCACATCCATTTCAAAAAAATGGGAGTGTCCCCATTTGATCACCTTCCACACCCTGGGGCTTGTCAAGAACCGCACCACCAAAGGCGAAGCTGAACCAGAGGTGCGGATCAGCCATGAGCGCCAGCTGATGGCTGGGGCAGATGCCGTTGTGGTGCCGTCTAATGGTGAATCCCGTCACCTCCTCGATCTCTATGGTGCAGCTTCTGAAAAGCTGCATACCATCCCCTGCGGTGTCAACAAGGTACAGTTTCGACCGGCCGACCAACGGCAGTCACGCTGCGCATTGAATATCGACCCGGCGGCCACCGTCCTTCTGTTTGTCGGGCGATTCGCACCGGTCAAAGGTGTGCCGACCCTGCTCCAGGCGATGGCCCGTTTGGCTCGGCGGCATGCTTCCATTCATTTGGTGGTGGTGGGCGGAGATGGTGAACAGGCGGCAACCACAGCACAGATCCGCAGTCAAGCCGATGCTCTGGGGATTTTGGGCCTGCTGCAAATAACCGGCCGCATCGACCATGAGCAGCTGCCTCTGTACTACACGGCAGCCGATTTATTGGTCGTGCCATCCACATATGAAAGCTTTGGTTTGGTCACCCTGGAGTCTCTGGCCTGCGGCACGCCGGTGGTGGCCACCCGTGTGGGTGGTGCAGCGGCCGTTATTAGAGAGGGGGTGAACGGGATCCTCGTTGATCGACCGGACAGTACTGCCCTGGCCGATGGTATAGAGCGGGTTCTGGACGGCATCCGGAGACGGCAGTTTTCCCCGCAACGGGTCCGCAACAGCATATCGGCTTACGGGTGGGATCGTGTTGCATCGGCCATCCTGTCGGTTTACAATGGCGCACTACAGCGTCAAAAGTACTACTGACCGAACTGCCGGCCGCCGGGGCACTGAACCCTTTTCCATCCGGAAAAGGTGGTTATCTTAACCCAACCAACGCTTAACGAGAGAGAGGGACTGCGTGCAGGAATCATTTGATTTGATGGTGATTACAGCCCACCCGGACGACGCTGAGTTCGGTGCTGCCGGTACTGTCGCCTCATGGACCCGGAAAGGGAAATCGGCTGTCTATGTTGTTTGTACCGATGGTGATAAGGGAACCAGCGACCGCGGCCTGACCCCGGAAGCGCTTAGCACCATACGAAAGAAAGAGCAGCGGGAAGCCTGCCGGAAGCTGGGTGTTTCAGAAGTCGTCTTTCTGGGCTACGGGGACCAGAGCCTTGAAGACACGCCCGGATTTAGAAAACATCTGGTGGAGATGATCCGCACCTACTGTCCCACAACCATCATCACCCTTGATCCGTATCGCCGCTACTTGTGGCACCGCGACCATCGCATCGTCGGCCAGGTGGTCATGGATGCCGTCTTCCCGTTTGCCCGCGACCATATGGCCTACCCCGATCTGCTGGAGAAGGGCTTGGAGCCCCACAAGGTTAAAGAATTACTTTTTTTCGGTACAGAGGACATCAACTATCATGCTGATATTGAAGAGACTTTTGACCAAAAATTGGCCGCTCTTAAGTGCCATGAAAGCCAGGTCCGGGAACTGGGCAACGGGGACCTGCACAATTGGCTGAAGGAGCGCTGCCGAATGCTGGCCAAAGGCAGCGGATATCAGCTGGCGGAGGCGTTCCATAGAGTAAAGCTGCCCGAATAAACCCCGATGTTACAAAAAAGATAAAAAAATTGTTGAAAAACGGAGTCATAATGATGCGATGAACGGCTCGTACACCGGCCGGCTGAAAAGGCTTAACCCGAACCATCGAATAACCGATAACAGGAGTGTATGGTAAACTTCAGAAGACAGCTCAAAGCGGTGGGCACCGAGCGGCGCAACAATCAGCGCATCGAGTTTCACTATCCCGTGGTGATCCTCGGTGTCGATGAAAAAGCCCGGATCCTGGATTTCAGCCCAGGAGGCTTTTATATCGAGCTCGGTACCGACAGGACGCTGGACGTCGGCCGCACCATCCACCTTGCCCTGAGATTACCTATTGAACGGCGTGTACTCAATATCCGGGCTAAAGTTACCTATAAAGACAGAACCGGCATTGGTTGTCAGTTGGTCGACATGGCGCCCGATATTTACGATTCCCTTGAGCGGTGCTTTAATATTTTTAATGGCACCCTGCCATTAGATTAAACAGGGGGTTAAGCAGGCAACCTCTGAAAAATTGATGATCAGAAAGCGGTGGGATTGCCTTCACCTGGAACGATGTAGGAAATCGCTGGTTTTTCGTCACCTGCCGTGCCTTGATAGGTCAGCGTTGTAATGGAGGCGTGTGCCGGGTAGGCATCCGGATATCCTGCCAGCCTGAGCCGTGTTTTGTTTTGCGGGGTCAGGTCGAAGCCCCTGGCCCATAGCACCATAAAAGTGATCACATCTCCGTGGGTGACCGCCGCCACCTGCCCCCGAGTGTACTGTCGGCCCACTCTTTCAATGAAACGCCGGACGCGGACAACCACATCCTGCGGTTGCTCGTTGCAAGCATCACCACCGCTGTAGATATCACCGTTGCGGGCATCGACTTCAGCCCCGGGGCGTCCTTCAAACGAGGTGCATACTTCATTGATCAGCGTCGAAATGCGTAATTTCAAAAGGGGATGATATTGAATAATTTCCTGCGCCGACTGGCGGGCCCGCAACAGGGGGCTGCTGAACAAGGCAGCGATGGAACGGTCTTTGAGGTATTCGCCGGCAGCCCGGGCTTGTCGCCGTCCGTTTTGAGTCAGCCGGAAACGGGGCAGACGGCCATATAGAATCTGTTCGGGGTTGTGAACTTCCCCATGTCGAATCAGATGTATTTGAATCGGTCCGGTCACCATCGAACAATCTCGGTTCCTTCCATCACCATATCAGAATGTGCATACCGGCAGTGGATAAAGATGCACCCTTCAGGCAACCCGGTTGAAGCCGCCAATGCCTTTTCCAGTGATTTCATCATTCCGGCGACGGTTCCTTTGCCGTTAAAGTCGGGCACCAGCAGCTCCACCAGAATCTGATGCTTCCGGGCGTCGAATATATCACCCGCGGCGCCGCCGACCCGATAATGTCCGGGTCGGAAATAATCCCAACTCACCGTAACATGCCGCTCCTCAACGCCGACATCCCGGCAGAATCGTGACAAGATCCCTTCCAGCACCGCCGGCATGTCCAACGGCATCTCCATGGGAAGCGACCTGATATGAATCAACGGCATAGTATAACACTTTCTAACGCATCGAATATGATCATCATATGTTAAACGATGTTGGACCGTAAAATGGCTGTTTTTCATCACCAAGGCCAACAACAACACGAATGGACAACTGCAACAATTTAAGGCCCGAAGATAATGGTGCAAATATTTTTACTCAAAACGGCGAATAAGGATACGCGGTTCTCCTTTTCTCCTTAGGTTGATCTTGCGGATTGACACCTTGCCGTTGCTTCTATATATATGCTCCATATTATAAAAAGGACACTGAAATGAGGCACTTCCAAATAAGCGCCGCTGCCGCCGCGAGCAAGACAGCTCTGGCGGTGGAAAGCGGCTGAACCCCGATTTTCAAAGAACCTGCCACGGGCTGTTGCTCAAGGTCCGTGGCGATTTGCTTTAAGCCCCGGATCGAGAGAGACGATTCGGGGCTTCATTTTACATAGGAGGGATCTTATGGAACCAGAAAGCAAATTTCAGTTCGCCCGGCGCATGGACCAACTACCGCCCTATCTTTTCGGCATGATCAATAAGATGAAGATGGAAAAACGCTGGAACGGGGACGACGTGATCGACCTGGGCATGGGCAATCCGGTGGACCCGGCGCCCCAACTGGTCATCGACAAGCTGATCGAAGTGGCCAACGATCCCCGGACCCACCGCTATCCGGTTGCCGACGGACTGCGTAATCTGCGCATCGAGATCACGAAGAACTATAAAAAAGACTACGATGTCGATCTGGATGCGGCCGAGGAGGTGATCTGCACCATCGGATCCAAGGAGGGCATCTCCCATCTGGCCCTCGCCCTGATCGGCCCGGGGGACACGGTGCTGGTGCCCGCCCCTGCCTTTCCGATCCACGTCTATGCCGCCATCATCGCCGGCGGCAGCGTCATTCGTATCCCTTTGGAGGGGGAGGATACTTTTGTCAACAGGATCGCCATGATGTGCGAAAATGTACAGCCGCGTCCCAAGGTGCTGATCCTGAACTATCCCCACAACCCCACCAGCATTCTCGGCAGCCGTGAGATCTTCAAAGAGATCATTGCCCTGGCCAAAAAGCACGACTTCATGGTGATCCACGACTTTGCCTATGCCAAAATCACCTTTGACGGCTATGTCGCCCCCAGTTTCCTGGAGGTTGATGGCGCCCGGGATGTGGGCGTGGAGTTCGGTTCTTTTTCAAAGTCTTATAACATGGCCGGCTGGCGCCTGGGCTATTGCGTGGGCAACAGGGAGATCGTGGCAGCCCTGCGTAAAATAAAGGGATACTATGATTACGGCATTTTCTCCGCCATCCAGATTGCCGGCATCATGGCCCTGCGCCATTGCGAAGAAGATGTCTTTCGACAGGCCGGTCTTTACGAGAGCCGCCGCAATGTGATGTGCGACGGTCTGGAGCGCATCGGCTGGCCGGTCGAGCCGCCCAAGGCCGGCATGTTTGTCTGGACCCGTATTCCGGAACCGTTCGACAAGATGGGCTCCATGGATTTCTCCATCGAGATGATGCACCGTGCCAACGTCGCCCTGGCACCGGGCATCGGATTCGGTGAGGAGGGAGAGGGATACCTTCGCCTGGCGCTGGTGGAGAACGAACATCGGATTCGCCAGGCCATCCGCCAGATGAAGCGGGCGATGCAGAACATCGAAGAAGAAGGGGTTGTGTAGTACAGCGGGGTCAAACAGTCCGGGACGCTAATCCTCCGCCGCATCTAACTGTTGCTAAGGCATCATCGCTCACCATGCAGCTGGTACCCGCATACCGGCACACCTCTGTTGTGGTAGAAAGAGAAACGAAAATGAAGAAAGGATACCACCATGGCGGATGCGTTGGCCTTGTTGGCGATTTTGATTGGCCTCGAGCTGGTTCTGGGGGTGGACAATGTCCTGGTGATCGCCATTTTTGTGGCTCGCCTGCCGGCATCCCAGCGCAAAAAAGCCCGGGTCATGGGACTCTCCCTTGCCATGGTGGCGCGCCTTGTCATGCTGGCGGTTGTCCTGGCCCTGGCCGGATTGACCGATCCCCTGATCTGGAAGCTCTCGGTCCGGGATGTGATCCTGCTGGCCGGTGGCCTCTTCCTGCTCTATAAGGCGGTCAAGGAAATTCACCATACCATCGCCACAGCGGACGAACACGAACCAGACCATGCCGCAGACTCCGGAACCTATGCGGCCGTCATCTCCCAGATCGTCCTGCTGGATATCGTCTTCTCCATCGACTCGGTGATCACCGCCGTTGGCCTCACCTCCGAGCTGTGGATCATCATCACCGCTGTGGTGCTCTCCTTTGTGGGGATTCTCTTCTATGCCGGCCCCATCGGCGAATTTATCATGCGCCATCCTGCGTTGAAAATTCTGGCCCTCTCCTTTTTGATCACCATCGGCATCACCATTTTCATGGAAGGTCTGCACCAGCACGTGCCCAAGGCGTATATCTACCTGCCCATGGGGTTCGCCCTCGTGGTGGAGATTCTGCAGATGCGCTACGAGTATAATAAGCGCAAGCGGGATCAATCCCCATAGCCATTTCATTTTTGACAGCTTTTAGCGGCAACCGGTGCGGATGAAAATAGGAAAATGATGCCCTTGACAGCGGTAACGAATTATTTGCGTCAATTTTCCGTCTGTGTTATAAAATCGAACGTTTACTATAGGGGTCATAGGCTGGAACCAAATAGTAACCAATCAATGAAAAGCCACGCAGCTTTATTAGTACCAGAGATTGATCACTCCTATTGCGTCAACAACAGATTAATCGGCCCCATTGGTGCATGTACCTTTTAATTTTGGCGAATTCGCGTTCATCTGTATTTTGAGCTTTTTGAAGCATATGTTGCTTCACATGTGCACCGTGTGAAGATAGACAATGATAATAAAGAGGTGTAACTGAATACAAAGCGTTAGTAAACGGTCCAGTAGGAATTAACCGGAAATCGATGCTTTGCCTATCGCGGTTGCTGATCCAAATGGGGCTGCTCGATTAAAAGAATTAACGGTTGGTTGTTCGCTTAATTATTTGGCCCTAGCCCCTCGACTAATACGATCCTTTTGAAGGTGGAAAATATTAATCCAGGCAACCTCACTGTTAAGGAGGTAGTGAAGATGGGACACAATAGATCCGATAATTTTGCAGGTTTACAAGAAATCACAGGGCCCAGAAACATTAGATTGATGAGAAGATGTTTCATGACAGGCAAACAATGTATTTTTTCATCCCATATCACTGAATGTGCAAAAAAAGAATTGACACAAAATGATTTTAAGACCTTTGTTGTTATGCCGTTTGAACCAAATTTAGAAACTTTTTACTTGTGGAGATTGAAACCATATCTGTTGAAAAACTATGGATTAGTTGAAGATAATGTACAACGGGCAGATGAAGTAAGGGATATTGGTTATATCGTATGTGAAAAGATATGCCGAAAAATACAAGAGTCAGATCTGGTCATAGCAGATGTATCATTGAATAATGCAAATGTTTTTTACGAAATAGGCTTAGCGTATGGGCTTATGCGGCCGATTGCATTGATGCAGAATGGCAACTCTAATCAGAAAGTATTGGAAGACAAGTGCTTCCAACAGTCGATGGGAGTGGAAAAGGATACATATGTAAAATATCCTGGAATCGAAGAGTTGAGTTTAGACCGGGAAGAACAGAAATTACATAGAAATATCATTCTGCCGCAGGGTAATAGAATAGTTGAAAAATCTCTCCAAATTAATTTTCTCTGCGTCGAAAGGGATGAATGTAAAAATAATTCTTATGTCCAACCCCAGAGCGATATACATTTCAATTTTATGAAAGTAGTGAGTGCGGCCGTCGATGTAGCCATGTCTGAGATAAGATCGGATCTAGAAAAAGAAAGAGATGATAGGGAGAAAACAGGGATAATAGATGAACTTGAACCTTGGAAAAAAGCCGTTTTAAAAATCAAAAACAATGGGCCAAAATCGGAGTGGGTGAAATTTGCGCAAGCGGAACCAATTATAATCGATGGCAGAGGTGACTTCAACAAGATATCTAAGCAAATCGAATCGTCCTTTTGCACTATTATTGATGTAAGCGAAAATGAACCGATATCATGCTTTTGGCTTGGATACTGTCATGCAAAAGGATTAAACGTCATACCCGTTTTTAAGTTGCCGCCTGAGGGAGATACGAAGACCCCATCAGGGGAGAAAAATCCTATCAATAAAAGAAAATCAAAGTTAGCCTTCGATATAAGAGCTTTATGGTATGCTGAATATGAGAGTGATAAACCATATAAATTTAAGGTAAAAGTAAAAGAGATCATCGAGCATCTCTTTGAAAGGGATCTACCGGATCGGCAAAAACGCATTTTTTGGAATAGATTTCCGGCAGAGCGAAAATTGAAGGTCTTTACTGGTGCCATACATAACAAAGAGCTGAATAGAGAAATGGTTGGAGACTGGGATGTGAGGACAGTTTCCGAGCTATTCTCTTATCTGCCCACGGTCAGAGAAGCCTCTGCTACTGAATTAGTGACACCCTTGTATTCTCCAGAGGAGGCGTACCGAAGACTTGGAAAACAGAAACCTAAAACCAAAGACACCTTTATATCGAATTTCAATTTTAGCCTTGAAGAACAGCTGAAAAATTCAAGTGCCATTGTTATTGCGTCACCGGATGTCAACCCTGTGGCTGAATATCTACTGCACAAAATCTGTGATGTCAAAAATCCGATTATGGCGTTTAAGGATTGTGAAAAACCGGAGTTTGATGGGTATGTCATAATAAAAAAGGATAAGAAAAAGTCATTTGGAAGGCAGAATACAAAGTTCGGTCGATTGTTTTTTAGAACTGAAGAACAGGACAAATCCACAAGAGGTTTTGGAAAACATTTGTACACTAGAAATCATGAGATCCCGGAACTTATGGAAACATATTTAAGCCAAGATCAATGTGACAGGGAATTTTCCCTTCTAGGTCAATTGGTGGTATCAAAATATCCACCTCAAAAAGAATCACCGAATTATATCATTCTGCTAAATGGCGTTAGCGGACCGGCGACCTTCGCACTGGCCCAGATCCTGACTGGCGGAGTTCTTGGAAACCAGGAAATGAAAACCAGATCGGAGCAAATGTTATACAAAATAAATGATGTTCTTGACGAAGATCATGTCATTGGAGTGCAAGCCATTGTAAAAGTACAAATAAGACCGCATGATTACGATGGGGGCGCACAGGCTCGTAGCAGGACCTATGAGGACAGCCGGCAAGTCGCAAGCTGGGAGTTTGTAAAGGAACCTGAGAGAATTATGAGTCGGGCATTGAGGCTCTCAGCAAAAGCGTGATTGATACCTGTCGAATTATGCAAAGTGCGGAATCGTTTCGCGCTGACACCATCGGATAGGCAGACGGATTTCCTCATTTCGACAATCCGCTGACCATCTGTTTGAGAATGGAAATTCTATTCACCCTGGTCCAAGGTCTGGCGGACGATGGTCGCCAGCTCTTTGATGATGAGGGGTTTGTAGGCAATCCCCGAAAACCCCAGGGAACGGATGCTCGCTTCGTTCAGTTTTTCACTGTATCCGGTGGTGATGATGATGGGGATATCCGGCCTCAGGGCCAGCATTTTTTGCCCCAGCAGATCACCGGTCATGTGGGGCATGGTCATGTCGGTGATCACAAGGTCAAAGTTCTCAGGCGATCGGGTGAAGTATGCCAGGGCCTCCTTGCTGTCGGTGACGCCCGTCACTTTGTATCCCAACGTTTTGAGAATTTGCACTCCGATATCCACGATGAAGGATTCATCGTCCACGAAGAGGATGCGCTCATGACCCACCGGCACAGGGCGGTCATCGGCCACATCCGAATCGGTTTCCCCATCGATCACCGGCAGCAGAATTTCAAAGCTAGAGCCGCGTCCGGATTCGCTATGAACCTGAATGGTTCCGCCGCACTCGGTAACGATGCCATGTACAACAGCCAGGCCCATACCGGTGCCTTCACCCGGCTTTTTGGTGGTGTAAAACGGATCGAAAATCCGTTCTACGGAGTCCGGTGGGATGCCCTCACCGGTATCCTCGACCACCAGCCGTACGTATTCTCCAGCCTCAAGAGTTTCGTTGCCGATGGGATGCGCATTGTCCAGAGTGTACGGCTCCAGGATTACGGACAGCGCACCGCCGTTTTCCCGCATGGCGTATGACGCATTGGTGCACAGATTCATGATGACCTGGTGGATCTGGGTGGGATTGGCCATGATGGCGGCATCTGAATTCAGATTGGCCTGGATGGATATGGTGCTGGGTAAGGTGGCTTTGAGCAGTTTCATCACTTCTTTTAAGATGATTTGAAGGACGACGGGCCTCGTCTCTTTTTCATCTGAGCGGCTGAACGCCAGTATTTGATTGACCAGGGATTTGGCCCGATCGCCGGCTTTGAGAACCTTTTTCAAATGGGCCCGGTGGGGTGAATCTTTGGGGATACCATGCAGGGTGATGTCGGTATAGCCTACAATGGCCGCAAGAATGTTGTTGAAGTCGTGGGCGATGCCGGCGGCCAGCGTTCCGATGGCCTCCATCTTTTGAGCTTGCTGCATCTGTTTTTCCCGCAACAACTCCCGGGAGATATCCCGTTCCACGGACAGGTAGTCGGTGACTTTCCCGTTAAACCGATGCACCGGAATGATGGTGGCCTCCACCTCGAAGAGGCTGCCGTCCTTGCGGCGGTTGGTCATGCGGCCGGACCACAGATCCCCGGCTTTCAGATTTTGCCAGAGTGTCTTGTAGTGCTGTTCATCATGCTCACCACTTTTCAGAATTGCAGGGGTCAATCCGATGACTTCGCTGCGAAGGTAACCGGAGATGCGTTCAAAGGCCGCATTCACATAGTGAATTCTGCCCTCCAGATCGGTAATGATCACCAATTCCGGTGACTGTTCGATGGCCTTGGCCAGCAGTAGCCGTTCGGCTTCCGCTTTTTTTCTTTTGGTGATATCGACCATGGCCCCCACGAGTCCGCCCGGGGATCCGTCTTTTCTGAAGAAAATGGCTTTATTGAATATCACCGACCGCAGGGTTCCGTCGGCATAGCGTACATCGGCTTCATAGATCTGATGATTCGGGGAAGAGAACAAGCTGTTGTCCGCCTCGAAATAGATATCCGCCAGCTCCTTTGGCGCAATATCATATACGGTTTTACCGATCAGCTCCTCTCTGGGCATGCCGATATACGTCTCGAATGACTTGTTGCAGCCCAGGTACCGGCCCTGTGTATCCTTATAGAAGATGGGATGCGGAAGGGTGTCGACCAGGGTCTGCAGGAACGCCACCTGCTCGTTCAATTCATTTTTTACCTTTAAATGATCGGTAACGTCGGCGAAAAAGCCGACCAGGTATCGGCGTCCCTTGATTTCGATGGAGGCGGATCGGATATCGGCATAGACGATGCGTCCGTCTTTGCGCAGGCAAGGAATCTGCTCCGCAAGAAATCTATCGTCGCTGGCCTGACGCTGAAAATTTTCCAGGATCCACTTTCGATCCGGTTCCGGATGGATATCGGGCACCGACATCTGTTTCAGTTCTTCCGGGCGGTATCCCAGAAATTTACAGATGGCCGGATTGACAACCCGAAACTGATAGGTGTCGATGTCCGCCAGCAGGATACCCTCCCGGCTGCCTTCAAAAATGGCGCGATAACGCAGCTCGCTTTCCATCAGGGCCCGGTTGCCCGCCAATTTATCGGTGATATCGGTGATCACGGAAGTGAATCCCATCACCCGACCGTTGTCGTCCCGTTGGTAGTTCCAGTCCACCCTGATATCGATAATGCGGCCGTCTTTGGTGAAGTTTTTTGTAAAATAGGGTTCTGGAGGGGGCTGGTTTCGGGCCAGATCCTTCAAATGTTCAGGCAGGAATTCCTTTTCGTCGGGATCGACCACAAGCTCGGTAATCGATTTGCCGATCAACTCACCTTCCTGATATCCGAGAATCCGGTGGTGGGCCCGGTTGCTGAAGGTAATGGTGCCATCGACAGTAATGTCCTCGATGCCGTGAGGAATGGTTTCGATAACGGTGGTCCATCGCTTCTCCCTGGCCCGCAAAGCAGCGTCGGTTTTTTGCAATTCGATCAGCTTTGATTCCAACCTGCTGATTTCATTCGGCTCATCGCTATTTTCGGCACAGTTTTCCATTGCAACGATCTCAGATGGAAATGGGTTTGCTACAGGCGGGGGATGCTGAACAGCACACGAACTTGCTCAGCGTTTGTAACGTTGTGGGCATTGCAGCGGTCCTTGCCGCTGAATTTGCTATCTCCCACAATAGGTATCGGATGATTTCTGCGCAACGTTAGAAAGTGCCCATCCAGAAATGGCATCTTGCGGCCCAGTCCCGCCATCGGCAGGATTCTCGGTCGGTTGAATCATTGCTGCGCCCCGCTTTGCTACGAGGCTTCGCCGTCTGGTTACAGCCTCCCTGCGGCCTCGATCTAATCCACAATCTACCATTTCTGGATGGGCACAAGTGAACAGTTGGCACTAATTTTTTTATCCATCCTCTTGTGCGCGGCGATGACGCATTAGCGGCGCTTTTGATTGGCTCAACTTGCCGGTAGCTCGGCGTGGCGCATCGCCTGCTCCAATTTTAGACCGTTTTCAGGTATTCCCGGATTTCCAGGGCCGCCGATCCGCCCTCGCCGGCCGCGCTGACCACCTGTTTGGTGCTGGCATCCCGAACGTCTCCGGCCGCGAAGATACCGGGAACACTGGTCTCCAACAAGAAGGGGTCCCGCTCCACGAATCCTCCAGGTCGCTCGCCGTCGTGTACCAGGGCGTGGCCGGTCACGGCAAACCCCCAGGAGTCCAAGCGAATACCGCTGCCCTCCAGAAAGGCTGTGTTGGGCACCAGGCCGATGAAAATGAAGGCCCCATCCGTATCCAGCCAGCCATCCTCACCGGTTTGGCTGTTGAAAATCCGGAGTTTTTTCAATTTGCTGGAGGCGCCCTCGAAAGCCTTGACCTCGGTGTGCCACAGCACCTCGATTTGTGGATGGGAGAGCACCTTGTCCTGGATGAATCGGGTCGCTTTGAACGCGCCGCTGCGCACCAGGATGGTCACCTTTTCGGCAAACTTGGTGAGCAGCAGGCTCTCTTCAGCGGCGCTATTGCCGCCCCCGACCACAGCCACTTGTTTGTTTTTATAAAAGGGGCCGTCGCAGGTGGCGCAGAAATGGACGCCGGCTCCCATGTAATCGGACTCTCCCGGTACATTGAGTCGCTTGTACCGGCTGCCGGTGGCCAGCAGCAGCGCGCTGGCACTATACTGGCTGCCATCGGCCGTCCGGACGGCGGCATAATTGTCGTGTTTTCTGACGGCTGTCACCTCCTGGGCCTGGAGCAGCTCCACGCCAAAGCGCTGGGCCTGCTGCCGCAGCCGTTGTGAAAAATCGATGCCGGCCACCCCTTCGGGAAATCCCGGCATGTTGTCCAGTTTTTCCGTTCCGGCGGCCTGCCCCCCGAAAGCGGCCCGTTCGATCACCAGGGTGTCGATGGCCTCTCTGGCCGTGTAGATGGCCGCTGTCAGCCCGGCCGGACCGCCCCCCAGCACGATCAGATCGTAATGGTTACGGCTGGCCTTGGTTTTGAGCCCCAGCTTTTCCGCCAGCTGGGCGTTGGAGGGTTCGGCTAAAAAGGTGCCGTCTTCGAAAACAAGGGTGGGGATGATCCGCTTGCCGTTGTTTTTTTCGATAACCAGCTGTTCGGCCGATTTATCCTCTTCGATATCCACCCATTGGTAGGGAATCTGATGCTCTCCCAGAAACTGTTTGCTGGTCCTGCAGTCAGGGCACCAGTGGGCTCCATAAACGGTGATGGTCGCTGGGATCATGGCAATGCCTTTCTCACGGGGGTAAGCGTTTAATATTATCATAATAGACTTTAGGACAATTCATTTGGCAAGGCTAGAGGGAGGAAGCTGTATTGTAATACTGCGACGACCGATAACGCAGTCCAAATGAATTGTCCTAAAGTCTATAGATTCTCAGACAGATCCCGGCCGTTGTCAATCTTGACACGCTTCCATGGAGTGTGCTAGAGACCTTTCTCAAAACGCAATGGAGTTTCGGTGGCCCCAAGTGGGCTGAAAAGGGAAGCCGGTGCAATTCCGGCACGGACCCGCCGCTGTGTGTGGGGACGAACGCCGCAATCGCCACTGCGACATTAGGTGCTTTGATCGAAATGTCGCGGGAAGGCGCGGTCAGTAGGAGGATCCACGAGTCAGAAGACCTGCCGAATCGCTCCCGGAAATACTTGGTGGAGATGGTAAATCCCCAGGCTGACATCATCGGCTTGGGGTTTTTTTATGGGCCGAGGTAGAAATGGAGAAAAGCATTATGGCACAATCCCAGGTAGCGTATGCTATCGCAGGCACGATCACTCCGCAGATGGAACGGGTGGCTGCAGATGAAGGCCTTGACGTGGAAATCATCCGTCAGCGCATCGCCGGCGGCCAGATTGTCATTCCCATGAACAACACCCACACCCATCGCATCACCGGCATCGGTCAAGGGCTCCGTACCAAGATCAACGCCTCCATCGGCACCTCCACCGACATCGCCGACATCGACGCCGAGGTCCGCAAGGCCCGGGCCGCCCAGAAGGCCGGGGCCGATACGTTGATGGAGCTCTCCGTGGGCGGCGACCTGGACAAGATCCGGCACGAGGTCATCGCCGCTGTGGACCTGCCCGTGGGCAACGTCCCCCTTTACCAGGCCTTCTGCGAGGCCGCGGACAGATACGGCGATCCCAACAAACTGGACGAAGAACTGCTCTTCGACCTGATCGAGCGCCAGTGCGCCGACGGCATGGCCTTTATGGCCATTCATTGCGGCATCAATCTCTACACCATCGAACGGCTGGAAAAACAGGGCTACCGCTACGGCGGGCTGGTCAGCAAAGGGGGCGCCTCCATGGTGGCGTGGATGAAGGCCAACAACAAGGAGAATCCCCTTTACGAAAAATTCGACCGGGTGGTGGCTATATTGAAGAAGTACGATGTGGTGCTCTCCCTGGGCAACGGCCTGCGCGCCGGCTCCATCGGCGACTCCTTTGACCGCGCCATGATCCAGGAGCTGCTGATCAACTGCGAGCTGGCCGAAGAGGGCCGCAAGATGGGCTGCCAGATGATGGTGGAGGGCCCCGGCCATGTGCCCATGGACGAGATCGAAGCCAACATCATCCTGCAAAAACGCATGAGCAACAACGCACCCTACTACATGCTCGGCCCCCTGCCCACCGACGTGGGCGCCGCCTACGACCACGTGGTGGCCGCCATCGGTGCGGCCCAGTCCGCCCGCTACGGCGCCGACCTGATCTGCTACATCACCCCGGCCGAGCACCTGGCCCTGCCCGACGAGGCTGACGTGATCGAAGGTGTCAAGGTGGCCCGGCTGGCCGCCCATATCGGCGATCTCTCCAAGCACCCGGAAAAGACCCGTCCACGCGACCTGGCCATGAGCAAGGCCCGCCGCGACCTCGACTGGCAGGGACAGTTCGCCCACGCCCTCTTCCCCGAAGACGCCATGCGCATCCGCGCCGACCGCTCGCCCACCTGCGACAGCCAGGTCTGCACCATGTGCGGCGACTTCTGCGCCAACAAGGCGTCGGGCGAGATGTTCAAGGAAGTCCTGGAAGCGGGGCCCAAGGCGTAAATATAAAAATGAACGTCCAATTGAAATATCGAATATCGAACAAGGAACCGCAGAATGACGAAGTAAGGTATTCTACCATTTTATTAGGCCGATAGAGCGAAGCGAAACCTTGCTTCGACATTCGAAATTCCTTGTTCGATATTCTGCGGTTCGCGCTATCTATTTCACCACTTCACCACCCCGCAGGCGATGCGCGCCCCGCCGCCGCCCAGCTTCTTGGGCTGATCCGAATAGTTGTCCCCTTGGGCATGGATCATCAGGGCGCGGCCCTTGAGGTCGGAGAGCTTCACCCGTGGGGCCAGCAGCGGATGTCCAGCCTTGCCCGATCTATCCACATAGAGGGCCGGCAGGTCGCCCAGGTGGCCCTCGGCATAGGGGCCCTTGTGGGAGCCGGTGGCGCCCGGATCATAGTGACCGCCGGCCGCCAGACCGGGAACGGTGCGGCCGTTCTTTTCACCGGCGGCGCAGCTGGCATTTTGATGGATGTGGAATCCGTGCAGGCCGGGGGAAAGACCGGATAGCTCAGGGGCAAACACAGTGCCGTAGGGCGTCTTTTTGGCGGTTACTGTACCGATCTTCTTTCCCACACCGGCTTTGGTGACATAGTGCATATCAATGACCAGATCATCGGCGTACACCGGAACGGCTGCAAATGCCAGCCACGCCAAACCCACCAACAAAGCGGTTGTCTTTTTCATTATCTCCTCCTCTCTCTTCGATCGGGCGCCCGGGCCGCGCTGCTGCGTACCCTGGACGTGGACGATATGGCGGTGATGGAGTTTCTGGTGTCTGAAGCGGGTTTGTGTCCATCCATAAATCGCATCTTGCGGCCCAGCTCGGCGTTCTCACTCGGTTGAGATCCTCGACGTAGCGCTGCTACGCCTGCGGTCTCAACCTCCCGGCGGCCTTGATCTGAACCACAATATACCCTTTCTGGATGGACACAGGTCAGATTCTATTCAAATGGCGTGAAACCAATGTAATGCAGTCTCGGGCATGGTCAAACGTGGGCGTTTTACATTCATATGGATAGGGGCTCATGTAATAACAGCTTCACATTTGTTCGCAGACCCTGAAAGTATTGAACCGTTTGATCTAGATCAATTCCCACAGGCCGGACATTGTGGCATGATCAGATGAAACCCTGAAAATTGCCTTGGAGGTCCCCATGGCCGAACGCCGACAACTGGAACAGCGACTGGAGCGGCTCAACGCGCTCATCCAGGAGGCCGAAGCGCGGCTGGGCGCCCACTCGGTCAAACCGGTTCTGATGCAGCAGCTTTTCGAGCTGGAAGAGGAGCGCGACGGCATCATCGCGCGGCTGGAACAGCTCTCAGGCGAGGGGTCTAAATCCACACCATGACTGCCACATCCCACCAAGATGAATATCAGACGGCGCTCAAAGGGCTTGCACACCTGGATATCGGGCGATGCCAATCCGTTTTGGGGCTGAGGTTAAAGGACGGCGCATTGGAAATTCCTTTCTACGACCAGATCTATTGGATTTCCGAAGGATGTATCCTGAACCGCGACGGCACACCACCGACGCCGGCCGTGGGCCTGGTCCTGTGCCGCTACCTGCTCAACTGTCCGGCCGAGCCCCTGCCCCATGGCCGGCGGGCCACCTTTCGCGAACTCGAAAACGCCGGGCCGCTTGTTTCGAGCTTTACCGCCAATACCAACAAGCTGATCACCAGCGCATTTGCCCGGGATCTCCGGGGCCTCGACACGGCCGGCCGGCGGATGAACGGCACCCGCTGCGACGATCCACCGGGATTCGATCGGGTCATCGTGTTTTCAGCCCTGCCCCATGTCCCCGTATATTTACACTTCAATGCAGCGGACGATCTCTTCCCCGCCCAGTGCAGCCTGCTTTTTAATTACTCCGCCCAAGGGTATCTGGACATGACATCGATTTTTATTTTAGGCACTTATCTGGCTGGCGGCCTGATGAGGGACCGCACGCCGGACGAGGTATGACCACCAGTGTCTTCTTTTCATGGGGACAAACATTGACACTGCGTCCTCACCCCCCTTAAACTTCAGCAGTCAGACAGATCTCGACAAAGAAAGAGGAATCGTATGCTGCGTGAAAGGGCTGGCATCCGGCCAAATATCCTTTTTGGATTAATCGTCGTACTGCTGATAGCAGGATGCGCATCTTTGGGGAAGGACGAGTGTTTGCATGCCGACTGGCAAACCATCGGTTATGAAGACGGCGCCAGGGGGTATCCGGGCACCCGCATCGGTGAGCATCGAAAGGCGTGCGCCAAACACGGCATAGCCCCTGATCTGGCGGCCTATGAAGCCGGCCGGCAAACAGGGCTGAAGGTGTGGTGCACACCGAGAAACGGTTACCGGCTCGGGCTGAAGGGCAAACGGTACAATGGCGTCTGTCCGGAATTGCTGGAGGACGCTTTTGTCGAGGCGCTGGGCAGGGGGCGGGCCGTGTACGGCTATGCCAATCAGGTGAAGAAGGCCCGGCAGGAGTTAAAGGAGATGCATGTCGAGTTGGAAGCAATGGATACGGACCTGAATGCCATGGAAGCGGAGCTGGTCAGCGAAGGCGCCACCCCCCGGAGGCGGGTCCACTTGCTCCGAAAGATACGGCAACTTGAAACCGATAGAGATCTCTTCCTGAACGATATTGAGG
This sequence comes from Desulfobacteraceae bacterium, assembly GCA_037387725.1. Taxonomy (GTDB): domain Bacteria; phylum Desulfobacterota; class Desulfobacteria; order Desulfobacterales; family Desulfosarcinaceae; genus JARRKU01. Next base: position 5,124 of record JARRKU010000022.1, on the reverse strand, counting down.
ACCTGGAGGCCCAGGTCGCCGATATGCAGGCCAACCTGAAGCGCATGAGAGCAGATGCGCCTTAGCCCTGACATTCAGTCAGATCAATGGCTAAAGCCATAGTCGTCGTGGTCGTCGGCCCAGAAGTCGATAACCTTTTCGTTGTACGGCCGGTATTCTGCAGCGGGTACGGCCAGGGCGATGGTCATCTCCTTGGGTATGCGGACCACCGGAAATTCCCATATCGAGTAGAAATGGCCGGCCACCTCGCCGTTTTGGCCGACAACGTTGGCGCCATCTGAAAAGACGTTGCCGTCCGCGAAATAGTCTTCTTTAAAGGCGGCGATCCATTGGGACAGCAGTTCCGGCGTCATATCCACAGGTTGCCACCCCGGCGATTCGAGGGCAAAGCCGGGCTTCAGCGCCAGAATCGCCCGGGGGTCCTGCAGGGTCCCGGCCGTATAGTATTGGTATTGCGGGTATATCTCATAGCTGTCGAAATGGCTCGCAACGGCGGAATTGTGCTGCAGGTGAGGCCCCGACCAGGAGCAGCCTGCCGCGGTGGCGGCCAAGACCAGCGCCAAAACCAGGTGTATCGGCCGACGCTGTTTTGTTTTGCCTGATTTTTTCATGATCAACGCCCTCCATCATTTATTGCAGACAACAAACCTCTCTGGTTTTGTTTGTCTCTTTTTCTGAAGCCGGATTACATGGATTTCTCCCTGGAAGCGGTTTCCAACCTCCCCTCGGGCCCAAATCCGCTGATAGCGCATTGCGTTCAACCCTTAAAATACTCAATATATTCCTCCGTTTGAACGCTACGCTCCGGCTGTGTCTAGTGCCCGATGGAAGGTTGCAAACCACTTCTATCCGCAAAGAGACGGTAATCGCAAAGTGGTTACCCATGACTCGCCGGCCAGGACGCCATATCCAAGGAACGCAACAACGTGGCGCGCAACAAAGCCATCAAGATGGAGGCGTCACAGGCATCATCACCAGAAACGCCGAAATCGCCACCAACATGATAGTCAACCGGAATGTGAGTCTGAGCTCTCAGGCCGCAACGCAGATCACTGAAGACATCACCGGTGTCAACGCGACGGCCGGAGAGATTTCCAACAGCAGCAGCCAGGTGAAGATGAGTGCGAAGGATTTACAGCGCATGGCGTCCGAACTGAACACCATCGTCGGAAGCTTCAGGATCTACTCTCGGCAGCCGACTTTTCGGTTTTTACCCTTTCAATGCCGTACGATAGTGCTCGTTGACCTGGTCCCAGTTGATGACCTGAAAAAAGGCCTCAACATATTCGGGCCGCCGGTTCTGGTACTTGAGATAGTAGGCGTGCTCCCAGACATCGATCCCCACCAGCGGCGTCTTGCCTGCCGAGAGCGGGCTCTCCTGATTGGGGGTGGTCATGATCTCCAGGTGGCCGTGGTCGGACACCAGCCACGCCCAGCCGCTGCCAAAGAGCAGGGTCGCCGCCGAAGCAAAGTCCGCCTTGAACTTGTCGAAGCCGCCGAAGGTGGTCTCGATGGCATGGGCCACATCTCCCTGAAAGGCCACCCCTTTTTTCAGCAGGGGCCAGAAAAATGAGTGGTTGGCGTGGCCGCCGCCGTGATTGCGGACCGCCGTGCGGATCTCTTCCGGAACGATGCTCAGGTCCTTGAGCAGCTCCTGGACCGGGCGGGATTGCAGCCCCACATGGCCTTCCAGGGCCGCATTGAGTTTATCGATATAGGTTTGATGATGCTTGGTATGATGAATCTCCATGGTGCGCGCGTCGATAAACGGCTCCAGGGCATCATATGTATAGGGCAAAGGTTCTAAGGTGTGCAGCATGGCCGGCACCTCCTTTTCTTGTATGTATGCCGTCAGGCTCACCACCTGCCGGATGAATGATTGGCTCGCACCGCCCGCCGCAATGGCTCCGCGATGATCAGGACCGCTGCGCGGCGGATGCGTTACACTGTTCAAAAGCTATCCACTAATTTTCGGAACTCAATAGACCGCAACGATTTGGCGGACAGAGCGGATACCCCGTAAACACCCCCCAAACCGGCTGAAAAAGGGTGGGATTGCATTCCACAACAAGGCCGTCTCATGCCAACATGTCTGGACCTCTCTAGGTATGAGTTTCGAAGTCGCGATATCTAAAATACACCCAGCGCCACAAGCCATCATTGGATTAGCTGTGAACAAGGACGTTTGTTCACATTGCAGGCTAGCCATACTAATAGTGAATTTTTTATTGTGCTAATGAGCACAATAACACCGGAAATTTGGAGTATTATTGGACTAATCAGCACAATAATACGATTTCGGCCGCTAAACAGCCGTAATATATTACGACTATTAGGTCGTCTAATCCATGTTCACTGTTGAAATTATGAAAATATCACCCATAAAGCTCAAAGATTCCGAGGGGTATAGTTTATCCCTTACGATAGACCGAATTTATGAAGTGCTCGGCATTGAAGCCGATAAATATAGAGTGCTTACAGATCCGGGTTCGAAACCATATGGCAATGATCCTGTTCTTTATGACCCTGATTGTTTTAGGATCATTGATCCACAAGAACCAGATTTTTGGACATGTCAATATGGTGAAGAGGGTGAACGCTACTGCTATCCTCCAGAATGGAATGAAGTTGGCTGAAGTTGGCTTTTTTGAATATTACCATGATGGAATATCTGAAGTTCGTGAAAAGTTTTGGAATTTGTTGAAGTCCTACTATCCGGAAACATGGAATGAAAGAAAAGGAACAGCGAACATTGGCTTTCAGCGGACGCCTGACGGCGCGCGCTGAAGCCGGGCGTTAGACTTCAATGAATAATTCTATGGATGAGAAAGAAAAGAATCTCAGATCTACAATTACAAGAAATTTAGGCGATATTGTTGAGGGAATCTTAACAAAGAATCCTAAATTCGCAAATATACCTATTCATCAGGAGGCCGCCCAATCATTCTCGCACTATTGTAAATATGAAGAGAAATTGAAAAATGATATAAAATCTCGTTTCATAAAAGCTCAAATCGCTTCTGGAAGATTTTTCTGTGAAAAAAGTTTGTTTGGCCATCAAGGCAAACCTTTTGCACAAAGATATCCAGAGCACATGAAGGCCAGAGAGGATTTTTGGAATTGGATTAAATCTCAGGAAGATTATTCGAGCCAGATCGGCCATGCTCGTACAGCACCAATAAAAAAGGCGATCGTTAATAAATGCGTTAAACAGACCATTAAGACTCGTCATCCAGAATTTAAAGTTGATAACAAAGCCTTTGGTTCAATAGGTTACTATAGGAACATCGGATTTAAGAACAAAATTTTCTTAGTCGTAGATACTGGATCATGGCGGACCACTCTTAGTTTTATGTTTGGCATTGATTACCCTAAATTTAGTATGGATGTAGCGGAATTCTTCGCAGATCATCAATCACATTATGGTGATGGTTATCAATCAATCGAACAGGTGGAAAATGCTATAAATAAAGCACTTGATTTAGTTGATGCACTAATGCCCTTCTATCTTGAGGCTATAGAATGTGCTTTCACAGATAATGGACTTCAGGTCTAATCTGGCGCTGGTGAGGACGGCGAGGGCCATGCCGCCTCACAGCTTAACGTTGGCTGTAAATAGGATTATTACCAAATGCCATGGTTGCCCATATATATTGATAAGATTGATCTTAAAATGCTTATCGACTGGATAAATGCAGAAAAAAACATCGCTTTTATTGAGGGAAATGGTCCCAAAAAATGGAAGGCAGTTAACAGTATCGAGAGGTACGAAGATAAAAGACATTGTTTATGGCATTGCGAGAGTGGTCCATTGCCTCTTTTACGAAAAAGGCTACCTGACGGAAAAATCTTAGACCCATTCAAGGGGTGGAAGGAAAGGCGAACCGGAGCAGATTCAAGTACACCTTATTTCGGAGCTGGCCATCCAGGAGTTTATTGGCTAAATGCTAGGACGGAATCAACATATAAATCAGGTTTCTTAGGACTATCTTCATTTGAATGGATTGGAAACTGGTACAAAGGCATCGGGATTGTAGCACATCCGGCCACAAAAAAATGGTGGGATCGTCTAAGACGATGGGTCAAGAAACAGGCTGTGAGAATTCCACGAGATGGAGAGTGGAATGGAAATAATCCAGAAATTTATGCTTTCCCTTCAGCGTTGGATAAAATTAAACGTGGCGAAAAGCGGGATAATAATCCATAAAGCAGCCAACATCGGCGTGCAAGGGACGGCGAGGGTCATGCCGCCCCTGACGCCGGGAGTTATAACAAGGAGTCTGAAAAGAAATGAGATGCCTCATACTGATTTGCACTATTCTTTTATTGGGTTGCTCTGATTCAAATCAGGGAGTTGATGAACAATCGATGAAAGCCCAACAAGCCCAATATCAAGCATATTTGGATCACTATGATGAACAAAACCGGCGGGCAGATATACAATTGGATCGGTCTGAAATACACATGAAGCGATATGAAGACCTCCTTAAAAGATGGGAAGAACAGGCAGATCGTTTTGATAGGATTTTAAACAGGTGGGAATCGCAGACAGAAAAAGCTAAAAAATGATTCTGGTATAACCATGCAGTCCAGAGGGACGGCAAGGAATGTGCCACTATGGAAAGTTGTGGCACGGCGAGGTTTTTACCGTTTGCAAAGTTCATAGAAGCCCTTGCTGCCCCTGACCGCAGCGTTAGAGCTCTTAGAAGTGTTAAGCATTCTTTAACAGTAGGCATACGCGATGGGTAAGGATTTTTTAATAACCGATAAAGTTGTAGCAGAAATCCTAAAACAAAATTGGGAAAATGCTCGTTATCATGAATCAAGTAGATGGAAATATACTTACTATTATTATGCTGGATTGGGTGCATTTTTAATCTATTTTATCAATGAGCTAAAAGACCACCAATATAGCTTTGTTATGCTACCATCAGCGGAGTTGTTCTTGTACGCCCTTATTTTCTGGATATTGGCTTTGATTGGTTATGCATCTTTTTACCACTTATTGTACTCAAATATGGAGTATAAAAACCATATTAGAGCTATCGAGTATATAGCAAGAGATCTCGGTGTAAATATAAATATCTCGAATTATAGAGACGGAGACAGCAAGACACCTCATTG
>JARRKU010000021.1:0-31913 GCA_037387725.1 Desulfobacteraceae bacterium | reverse complement strand
TTTTCCAGTCTCATTTGCTTTTCCGGTCCACCCTCACGCTGACCCGCGCCACCCCTTCGGAGAGCATGCCCAGCTTTTTGGCGGCGGCATAGGAGAGATCGATGATGCGGCCTTTGACGAAGGGTCCCCGGTCGTTGATGCGAACCGTTACCGTTCGCCCGTTTTTCACATGGGTCACCTCCACCGTCGATCCGAACGGCAGGCTGCGATGGGCGGCGGTCATGGCGTGCATGTTGTAGCGCTCACCGCTGGCGGTCCGCCGCCCGTGGAACTTTTTGCTGTAGTAGCTGGCCAGGCCATAGGCTTTGTGCGTCCGCTGCGGCGCAGGCCTGGGCCCCGAACTGCAGCCGGCGATCACAAACACGAGCAGAAGCAAGCAGGCCGGCAACCATCGCTGTCTTCTATGGTGATGTTTAAACATGCTGGCAGGGTACTATAGTACGGAAATCATGGCAAGTTTACCCTTCGATGGGCAGCGATCCTAAATGGACGGGATTCAGGAACAAGAAATCGATTCCGATGCCCATGCCGAGGCCGCGGTATATTGGGATCGCATCTGGATCATATGGGGGGGTGGGTAGCCCTGGCAACTTGTTGCCAGGGTTGTAAAGCAACAAGAGGTATGCGCCAGCCGGATCGAAACCTTTCGGCCACGACCACCGGCAATCCCGTCGGGTGGCACCGGCAATGGTCGATATTTGGCGCTCGAGCTCAGCGCCCGGTGGGTATCTGCACAACGGATCGAACGGCGTGGATCTGACGGTTCTTTAGATGAATCGTCCTCTTGGCCTGCGGCCACCGGCAACCAGTTGCCGGTGCCATCCGTGACAAATTGGGATCGGGATTGGGATCGAAAAGATAGAGAGATAGCGTATGATACGCAAAAAATAATTCTTAAAATATCATGGAACCTGCGTCTGCTGCGGTGAATGTCATTCAGCTGGAATCGCTTTTCGTTCGATGGGGGTCTATTTTGCGTCAAACCAGCTGACCATCTCCTTGACCGACTGCTGGTCGAACTTGATGCGCATTTTCAGGAAGGGACCGGCGGCGGTGTAGTCGGCGGCGGAAAAGTCTTCGTCCCTGAATCCGGTAAAGTTGTATCCCAGGCTGACCCACATATTCTTCATCACGGCGTATCCCACCGAGCATCCGGTGCGGTAATCCATCTGGCCGGCATCCCACGCGTGCAGCAGGCTGACGTGCAGGCCCGCATCCCAGCGCCTGGAGATGTCATAGCGCAGGTCGAATCCGGTCAGGTCGGTATAGCCGCTGTAGGAGCGGTCGTCGAAGGTATCGAAGACATACTTGGCGCCGTACTGCAGCGCCACCTGCAGCTTGTGGTGGGGCTGATAGTTGGCGTTCAAGTTATTGACGATTCGTCGCGCCTTGTAGGCGCCTTCGGCGTCCCGGCGTTGCTCGAATTTGTAATCCAGTCGATCCAAAACGATCCATCTGGTGTTTTTCGGCCGGAAGGCCAGACTGAACCGTATGTCGCCGTCCCGGGTGTCGCTGCCGGCCAGGGTGCCGGTGTCGAAAATACTCACGCCGGCAGAGAGTGCGAGTCCCGGTCGGACTTCACCGGCAATACCGGTGATCAGGCCCCATTTATCCTCGCTGTCGGCGGTACGGCTCTCCACGCGGCCGGTCCAGGACCACGCCTGCGCCCGGTAGGCCGCCCCCAGGGAGAGGCTGGCAAAGTCCTCTTCAGCGCCGGCAGCCGTGGGGACATTGGTGTTAAAAGGGGCCGCAGTGGATCTATCGAAGGTCTGGGTGCGGTCCAGACCGCCGTCAATGCTCCAGCGATCGGAGATGCGCCAGGTCTGGTTCAATCCCAGGTTGGCGAAGAGGCGATGGCCGCTCTCCGTATACTCCCGGCCGACGGACGATCCGAGCTGGCCGCCGCTCCAGGGGGTGGCCTTGACCCCCAGCCGGCTGCTCTGGGAGGTTTCGCTCTCGCCCCGGGCGATCTCGTGCTCGGCAAAGAGGGTGACGGGATCGACCAGCTTATAGTCGGCGCCGATGGTGGTGCGGGTGGGAAAGTCCACGCTCTCGTTGCTCCCGGAAAGAGACTGCTCGTGGCTGATGCGGGCATTGAGACGATTGCCCATGAACCGCCTGGATGCCCCGGCCAGCAGTTGGGTGGAGCGCTGGGCCGGTTCGCTGCCTTTGCGGTCTTCAGCCAGTCTCAATCCGGAGTAGAGGTCATAAACCGGCCGGTGGAACTCCACCCGGGCTTCGCCCAGATCGCGCTCCGCATCGGTGGTCAGATGGTACTGCCGGTATAGCTCGCCGGAGAGACGCCATGTGTCGTTCATACGCCAGGCGGCATCCGCTCCAAGTTTTCGGGTGGCGGCTTCGCTGCCGTTTTGCTGACCCAGTCCAAAATCTTCGCCCTGCTCGCGGAAATAAACTTTCCCGCTCAGGCGGTCGGATTGTTGGCTCACCTCTGCCAGCATGGCGTGACCATTCCGTTTTCCGTTGAAATCGTCCTTACGGGTGGCGGCCACCTCGGCCCTGGCCGTCAGACCGTCTCCGAATTCGATGCGGGTGTCCACCCCGGCCAGGTCGGTATCGCTTTCGCCCTGGCCCTCATGCACATAAGTCGTCCCCACTTCCACCTTTCCGCCGGCCAGTTGGACGCTGCCGCGGCCGCCGTAGGAGTAGGATGATTCGGCGGTATCGCGGGATTCATAATCGACAACGATAAAAATCGGATTGAAATCGGCGTCCCGGCTGTAGACCGGGCTTTTGAAGGACAATGTTCCCGCATCGGTATCGATGTTGTAGTCGATATGCCGCGCCAGGGTCTGGGAAGAGATGATGATCTCGCTGCGGAATCGATCTCGGGTTTCGATGGTGACCGTCTCAGAGTTAGGGACGATGTTCTTCCGGGAAAGGCGATAGAGGCCGGATGTACCGTCGCCGCGGATCTCGTCTTTGATAAAGGCCTGATCCGAATCCGTGGCAAAGGCCGTCAATTCCCAGCCACTGCCACGGTATTCCGATTTGATCCCATTGAAACGGCGGCTGTACTTGGAAAGTTCGGTCACCGTCATACCGGTGTCGAAATCGCCGAATAGGGCGTAGAATTGGTCGCGCTCGACTTTGAGGTAGAGTTTGCGGATGCTGGCCGCCTCGTTCTGCTGCTGGGCGGCATCGCCGTACAGGGTGTAATAGGTGTCCGGATCGACGGTCTGAAACAGGCCGGTGTCATTATCTTCGCGCTCGCGGCCTGAGTCGTAGGCCGCCGTCAGCAGCCATTTGCCTTTGATTCTGCCTTTGGCGAAAAAAGCCACACGACCATCCTGGTAAAACGCGTCTTCCTGGTCCCCGGCCGTCAGATTCTCCATGTTCCCCGATACGGTGTTGTATCCGGCGGTACCTTCGGCCAATCCCACCAGAATCCAGTCGCGCAGCTCCGGACGCAGCCAGACGCGAAACTCCTGATCCCGGTCGGCCATGGGAATGGTGACGGTGGCATATCCAGAGATGGTGGTGGGTTCCAGTTTCAGCCGGGCAATACCGTCTGCGCCCACCATAAATTCGGCTCTCTCATGCGCCACGAGGGGCTCGCGATCTTCCTGGGGCTTGGGCACATAGGCCTGATGGGGCGGCAGGACATGGTAGGTACCAACGATGCCCCGGCGCACCGGATACCCGTCCTTGTCGGTAAACCGAATGGCGATCAGGGGCCTATCCTTGCCATTGGCCACCAATCGGGAGGCCGGGGCGACCCATTCGGCTTTCACCGGTGGTCCGGAGTAGTGAACCGATCGTTCGACGCGCACTTCCTCCGCTCCATTCCCATCTTTGCAGATGGCGATAAAATGGTTGTCCCCCTCTTTCAGGTCCACGCCGCGCCAGATGCTCAATGCAACGGTTCTGGCGGCGTTGTATTTCTGACCCTGGAAATGGAACGGGCTGACCGGCTGCCCGTTATGCAGCAGCTCCACGCGTTCGTCCAACCCGTGCTTCACCGCCAGTTTGAGTCCGGGGGCGGCGGGCAGGAATCCCGATTGGGGCATCACCACAGCGAATCCGGGCGAGAGGGCTTCCAGATCGATGCGGCCGATATCCTGCTGGACGTCTGCCGTTTTTTCTTCGATACCGGACGGGTTGGCTTGGCCAACGTGTTCCCCTTGGGTATCTGCGGCGACGCTGTCCTGGCATTTGATGGAAGCGATCTCCTGCGTCCAATGGGTTTTCACCGACGTGACGTTGACTTCCACCCGGCGATTCTGCGCCCGTCCCTTTTCTGTCGCATTGCTGGCCACGGGATGGTCCGCACCCTTGCCGTGTACGGTGACCTGGGAAGCGGACAATCCCAGCCGCGTTGTCAAATAGCCGGCCACATTGCGGGCCCGCAGGATGGAAAGGGCCAGATTGTCTTGAAATTGGCGGCGCCGGTCCGGACGTATCCGCCGGTTATCGGTATGGCCGATGCAGTCCACATGCTGGATATCAAGATCTTTGAGCCGCTCCACCAGGCGATCCAGCATCTGGCGGTCCTGTTCGGTCAGCTCTGCGGAAAGGGAGGCGAAACGGGGACGCACCACCAGGGGCGTTTGAACCTGTCGGGTTTCACGGCGACTCAGCGAAAGGACCGTATCAATCACAGCGGTGCGCTGGTTTTTCTGCCGGGGGGTATTGAAAGTCATCAACGCCTTGGTGTGCAGTTGCCCCGGCTGGACCCTGTGCCCCAACCGCACCTTGAAATGAATCCGTTCCACATGCCCGGCCGGCCCGTGGCCGAGCCGGTAGATCAGAACGTTGCCCATGACCTGGGGATCTTCGATCTTCCTTGTGTCACTCCGGCTGGAACCGGGCAGATACGTACCGCCTTCGGGCAGCATGGTGGTCAGGCGCAGGTTATCCACAGCCACTTCACGAACCTGGATCTCGGCAGTGTATTCGACGGCCTCTTTACCCAGGCCGCAGCTCAGCATCAGTTGGGTCTTCCCCGATGGCGGGGTTTTGGTTTGGAGGTGAAAGTCGGCCCGCCGCAGGGTTCCGCCGAATAGTTCTACAAAGCGGGAGAAGGGGGTGGCGGCCGTGCGGGTATCGTCTTCGCACAGGGCCGGTTCGACCCTATCCGGCAGCGTTTCCAAATCGATTTGCACCACATGGGTGCCGGAAGAGAGGCCTTCGAAGTGATAGCGCCCCTGCGCGTCGGTCACCACGTAGCGGCCGTCTTCCAGATAGATGCGCACACCGGCAATGCCGTCTTCCAGGTCGGTGGGCTTATCGGAGCAGTTATCGGCAATCACCCGCCCGATGATAAAATTCTTGGTTCGGATAAGATCTTCTTTTACTTTTACTACGGCTGTCGCCGAATTGGAGCTCAGGCCGCCGACGGCCGTTGCGCTGGCCCGGTTCTCGGCCTTACCCAATGGCGTCCCTGCAGCGATCTCGGTAACATACTGAATGCGTGCGGCGGCATCTGCGGCCAGGTTGCCGATGGTGAACGTGAGGGTGCGGCCGTCCGTTGAAATTTGGGGATCGGCCTGGGCGGCGCCGTTCAGCCGGAAAGAACCTTTCCGGTAGCGAAAGCCCGTCGGAAGCAAATCGGTCACCACCGCGCCGGGCGCCAAAGCACCGGACCGGTTTTCCGCCACAACCGTGTATTGCACAAAATCTCCGATTGCGGCGATTTCGCGGTTCACACTCTTTTTCAGCCACAGCCCCGTGGCAGCGGGATCCACCGGAATATCCATGCGAATGGCCGGGCCGGGATTCAATACAAATGCCTCGCCACGGGAGCCGGGATCGGCAATGACAAATGGCCCGCCGGGCAAGGTTTGCAGCGTAGCCGTGGGAACGGTGGAAGGCGCTGCAAAACCGGAGGGCGGCGCAACGACCAGGCGATAGGTGCCGGGTGCCACAAACGGAAAACGATAGCGACCGGAGGCAAAAGCATACACCTTGCCGCTGCCGTCCACAAAGGTGCCGCCAGATGTAATCGTGGAGGGGAAGGTGCTGACGCCGTCATCACCGTAGACAGTGGCCGGAGCGCCGGTGGCATCCACCACCAGGGTCAATTGGGCATTGTCCACCGGAAGTCCGGTGGCGCTGTCGAAGACCATGCCAAACGGATCGACCTGTGCGGCCGCCAGTACGGTGTCGGCGGCATCGAAGGCATCGGTATACCGCGCCTCGAGCTGTCCGCCTTCCTGGACATCCAACAGGCCGTTAAAGTCGTCCACGCTCCCAGCCCCCAGATTCCCGGACTGGATGTACCCCATGAAGACGCCGGTATCCGGACCGGTCTCGGTAAGCAGCAGGAGTTCCGCTTCCCCGGTGCCCGGGACATTGACGATCACCCAGACGGTATCCGCCACGGTGGGATAGAGGTTCTGGTCCATATCGTCCACTCGCAGGAAAACCGGCTCGCTCTGGTGGTAGATCCCCGCGTTGATCAACGGTACCGGTACGCTGGTGTCTATTGGGGATGCGCTGCCGGCCGGGTAGATGGCAGAGATGGTGACCGAACTGGAAGTGGTGCCGGTGTCGCTGTATGCTGTCGTGGGAACCAGTATCGGTGTGGCGCCGGTCGCCATGGGCGCATATTGAAGAAATTCGATTTGTGAAGACGTATTCAATCGATCCGTCGTAAAAGTCGCCGTATTGGAGCTGGCAGTGGTTGGCGTTCCCCAGCTTCTATAGGCGGCCTGGACGGTATTGGAGATGACCGTACCGGGCGGAACCGCCATTGCCGGCGCCGTCATGCAGAAGCAGAAAACCACCAGGGTGCAGACCAGGCCCCATGCCCGGCCTGCACCCATATCAAGGGAGGAGTGGAGGTTGCCTATGATCGGACGTCGCAGCACCTTGCATACAATGGCAACCATCATCCGGATAAAGAACCGGATCGGTTCCAGGTGATGGCGCGGTGGCTCGATGTGCAACGTCTTCATCATCTTGTTTCAGCTCAAGTACGACCGCTAGTTGATGGTGACCTGGAAGACCAGGGTCCCCTGTCCGTTAGTGGCCCTTATGGTGCTGTGGGTCACCCGCACGTAGTTCACCGGCGAGGTTTCCGATGAAGACCAGGTGGTGCCGTCCGCCGAATACTCGATGATCCTCGTAGCGGTGCCTTCGTTGTTGCCCGCCGAGGCCGAGCCGCTGAAGAAGGTGACATTGGGTATCAGCGTGATCGGATCGGTGATCACCACGTTGTTGGCGGCCGTACTGCCGGTGTTGTCCACTGTAATGGTGTACTGCACACGCGCGCCCGGAATGGCCTTGGGATTTGCTGCGGCATTGATGGGATCCCAAACGACCTGAGAGGTCTTGGCAGCGGCCAGGCTTGCAGAAACAATGCGATAAACACTTCTGCTGGAGTGGTAACCGTCCGGGTTGGCCTGGTCGGGATCATCCGCGCCGATGCCGTCGCCGAAGACGATCTCTACGGTGGCCGGGTCGTCGCTGCTGCCGCTGTCGTCGCCGGCGATGGCAGCGCCCTGTGCGCCTGCGCTGCCGCCGACGGCCACCTGCGCCTGCAGCCCATAAATGGACATATCTCCATCCGGCTGGCCGGCAGGAATGTCGATGACGATGTAAAGGGTTACGGAGTTATCCGCATCAAGCTCGTCGACGTAGGTGACCAGGGTCTCTGATCCCACGCCGTCCCAGGTGCCTGGCGTATAGCCTGCGGTCGGTGCTTCGCCGGCGGCGCTGTCCATGTAGATGCGGACGGGGTTGGTTCCCGTGTCGGCATCGAAGGCATCGTTCAGATTGCCGAAGGGGGTGGCATAGGGGCCGCCGGTGGCCTGAGCGATGGCCGACAGAAGAAAATCCTGGGTCGTATTGCCTTCGTTGTCCAGCTGGAACCGCAGCACCATGGCTGTCGCACCCGGCGACACGTCCACGATGGCCCCGTCAAGGGTCGAAACCGCCAGGTCCACCAGGTTGTCCACCACAAAGGTTGTGGCCTGCGCACCGGATGTGCCCGGATCGCCGTCGGAAGAAATCGCCGGCTGACTAACCGTACCGACCTGATAGTTGATGGTCGCCTGATTGGAGATGGATGTACCGGATGCCGTGCCAAGGGCCCATGCCCCGGCTGGAACCAGCAAGATTAGTATTGCGCCGAACAACAGAACCGTGCCCAGCCAACGTACTGCTCTTTTTTGTTCTGTTTTATGGGTCTTCATGCTTTTCTCCTTTAGCCGTTTAGACAAACGCTTTAGTTCAAATTGAGGTTCTATTTTAAAATCGCCCGAAAGCTCACTTCACCCTTGGCGCCGGAAGGCAGGGGTTTTCGAATCTGCCAGCGGATATGGGTGTAGTCCTCGGAACGGGCCGGAAATTTGCGGCCGGCCGCATCCACGATAAAGAGCTTGGCGGGGACATTGAAGCTTTGGCCGTTATCGATGGAGAATGTAATCCGGGTGCCGGCGCCTCGAGCGGAGTTCTCCGAGTAGATCATGTGCTCGGGAACCGGATTGGTGATGACCGCTTTTTCAGCGGTCTCTTTGCTCACATTCTCGTATGCGGTGGTAAAAATCACTTCACTGCCGGGCACCACCTTGGTCGCCGGCAAGCGTTTTACTTCTTTTCTGCCTTCTGTACCGAAGACCTCCTTTTCGATCTGCGCTTTAGACGTCAATTGAATGTGCCCGCTGGATTGGGCCAGGGCTGCGGCCGGCAGTGCGATCACCAGCGCCATCCAGATGATTAAAGTACTTCTTACTTTCATGATACGCTCCTTCTCCCTAGTCTATGGTTACGGAAAATTCGATAAACCGCGTGGCGGGTGCCGCGGTATCGCCTAAATCAACCGTCACCGCATTGGGTGTCGTGATATTAAAATCGGTGTTGTCTGTGGGTGGATCGTCCGCATCGGTCTGGGAGATGCTATCCAGGGTAATACTGCCCGCTACAAAGGTGGTATTGGCTGGAATGGCATCGGTGATCACCAGGGTTTCGGCCATGCCGCTGCCGGTCACCTCCACCTGAATGCGATAGGTGACCTGGGCGCTGGTGTAGGGCTGGCTGCCGCCGTAAGGATCCTGCATTTGTATGATGCTTTTCGACAGGACCACCTGAGGGGCGGATACTTCATATCGGCCCAGGGTGGCGCCGTCGGCATTGGTGCTGCCCACAATGGCATTGCCCCCCACGCCGGCACCGGGCAGCTCTGTACCGGCGGCGGAGCCGGCGGCGCCGGGTGTAACAGCTTCTGCCATCATCTGCACATGCCCCTGTTGGGTATCGGCAAGGCTTCCGGGAATATCGCTGAGCAGGTATATGATGGCGGATGCGTCGCCGTTGAGCGTAATGCTTCCGCCCATGACGATGGGAGTATCAGTGGCGCCGCCCGTAATTTGCAGACCGATGGTGCCGTTGCTTTCCAGCCAGAGCGCTACCGGAGCCGACGGGGTGGGGTCAAAATCGTCTGCGGATATGTTATGGTCGGCTGTCAGTCGAAAGTCTTCCGGACCGTTACCCGTATTGGTCACTTGAAAGGTGAGCGGCGCATTGGTCTGGGGAGTGTTGACCGCCACATTGGTGCCATCCTGCCAGGTGACGGTCACATCGATGATCTCCACCACATTGAAGGCGTCGGAGGTCGTGCTGGTATGCACGGTGGGATCGCTGCCCAGCGTATAGTCAACCGTTACGGTATTGGTGATGGCGGTCCCGGCGGCGGTTCCCAGTGCAAGCGCTGCGGTTGCCCACCATCCGAACAGGCAAAGGACCAGCGCCATCCACCCGACAACCAGAGCCGTCGCCTGTTTCGTCTCTTCCTTTAGCCGAAGCATTTACTCTCCTTGTTGCTGCCGTTTATCGACCACCGTTGCGGGGGAGCCGGGGTCGAGAGGCTAATTCAACGCATCATCGGGCCATCTTCTGTTTATCCGTTCAACTGATCGGCCATCGCGGTCACCTGAGGCGTCACCCTGTCTTTGCAGCGATGGATCATCTTCTCCAAAACCGACAGAATCTGCTCAGCACCATGATCGGCGTAAGCAATAAAGCGCGGGGCCAGTCTGTGGGCGTGTGAAACGAATTGAGCTTCACGATTCGGCAGTACCATCACAAGCTTCAGGTCACGCATCAAGTTTTGTATCTTTTCAATTCCGGACATCTCCTCAACATCGCCAACCACCACCAAAACGATCTCCAGACCATGACGCGGTTTTCGCAGCTTTTTTTCCATCAAGCTGAAAGATCGGCATCTGGCCACCCGACACCCAGCCAGTTGCCTCTCCAAGGTTTCAACGACTTGATTGTCCTGGGCAGCGTAGAAAAGAATCACCGGTTATTTCTCCTTTCTCTGGCGTCTGACATTGCTTTACCCTCAAAAAGCAAATGACGTGCCGGAACCATAGTATAAGAAATATTTATATTATATTCTGTATGTTATAGAAAAACGGGGGCGTGAATTGGCACTTCATTGAGCCGGAGCCATTGCCATTTTGTCCGGGATCCCGGACAAAGTCCTGGATCCCGGATGCTTTCGATCCCGAAAAAGCCGAAGCATTTTGAAGATACAGGCTTGATTTTATGTGGGCGTTATGAAATTTAGCGGTTATTAACACTTGAAAAGAAAAGTACCAGGAATTCAGATCTTGATATCTATCCATTATCAGGGTTGGGATCAGGGTTGGGATCAAGATCAGTTTGATTACGCGATCGACGACAATCATCTGCCAAAAAAGTTCAGCATTACCGTAGATTTAGGTGAGTAGCGACTTAAGGAGATACGATGCCTGTGACCTGTGACCGTCATCCGACACAGCCGGCCTGGTGGAATTGCCCCCGATGCTATAAAAACCTGTGCCCCCAATGCATATCCAGACGGACCGCAGGGCACTTTCAAGAAAGAACACTCTACTTCTGCCCTAAATGCAACGTGGAAGCAAGCACCCTTGATCTCTCCCAAGTCATTCCGCCCTTCTGGACACGCCTGCACAGGTTCTTCGTTTATCCTTTCTCTTCTGTGCAATCCATCGGTATGATCCTGGTGTTGTCCATCCTGTCGGCACTCATCGCCCAGGCCGGTTTGCTTTTCATCATGCTCCAATTCGTCCTATGGTCTGTGATGGTCAAATATTCATTTGAATCGCTGCGTTCTACGGCCGAAGGCCAACTGGCACCGCCACCGCTTTCGGAGAAAGTGTTGGTGGAAAATTTCGGCATTGTATTCAAACAAATCGCACTTTACCTGGCACTCTTTCTCATCCTGATTTTCTTGGTCGCGCCCGCAGGGCCTGTCTTTGTCTTTCTCTATCTGCTGTTCTGCGGATTGGCCCTACCGGCCATGCTGACCATTCTCATTATTAATGACAGTCTGGCGCAGGCGCTCAATCCAGTGGTGGTCATGGGCGTGATTTTCAGGATCGGGTGGAGCTATCTGCTGCTCCTATTCTTTCTGCTACTGCTTCTGGGCGCCCCGACGGCGCTGTACTTTGCAGTCATCCAACATTTTCCGGAAAAAGTTCAGCTCTTCATGCACACCATCGCAAGCAACTACTACACGCTGATCTCCTATCACATGGTGGGATACGTCATTCTACAATACCACCATCGGGTCGGCTACCCGGTGGAATTGGAGACCATTCTGGCGTCCATGTCCCCTGCCGGCGCAGCGATTGCACAGGTGGCCGATAGTACGGCCGCAAAAAATCCCCACCAAGACCTGATCGATGAAGTCGGGCTGTTGGTCCAGGAGGGGAACATGGAAAAGGCCATTGCCCTGATTGAACAACGGGTGGCGGTCCAGGAGATCGAAGATCTGGCCCTGTCCGAACGCTATGCGGGCTTGTTGAAGATGCAAAAGCAGGATGACAAGCTTCTTAACTACGCCCCGCACCATCTCGAATTGGCGGTTAAAGCCGGATCAAAAAAAGAGGCGGTCGAGCTATATTTGCACTGCCTGCGTATCGACAAGACCTTCTCCTCCAAAGCCATCGTCCTGTTTAAAATCGCCAGCTGGCTGAACGAGTCTGAAAAAAGCAAGGAGGCGATCTACGTTCTTAACACTTTAATCAAGCAGTATCCCCAGGACGCCATGGTCCCCAAAGCCTATTACCGGGCGGCTCAGATATTCCATGAACGCCTGAAGAACGTCGGCCAGTCCAAGAAGATCCTGAACGGACTGATTCGAAAATTCCCGGATCATGAAATCACCGGGTTTGCGAAAACCTATTTAAAGGGGTTGCCGTAAGAGGATTAATTTTTCAATTCAGTGGCCAGTTGCTGCCTGGCGATCTCCGCTTCCGAGGACAGCGGATATTGTTTGCAGACACAGCTGAGGCACGCTTTGCGGTACTTCTGGTTGCCTTTGCGGCCGTGGAATCCAGCCAGTTTCATCAAAAGAGCGGGAACTTCGCTCAAATCCGGCCGTTTTTTCACCAGGACAGAGACCAGTCTTTGGGCATCATCCAGCTCTCCGATCTCACAAAAAATGCGGCACAGCTGAACGTACATGGCCGCCCCCAGTTTTGCCGGGCGGGCCGCTTCGATGTACTTTCGGTAAATGCTGTGGGCCTGGGTATAGCTTTCCGGTTGCCGCAACAGGCACTTGAGAAGTCGCAGCGTGGTGGTATGGAATTCCTTCTTATCGGGATCCTGACGGTCGATGGTGAACATATGGCTGAGAATCGCCGTATTATCCGGCTGTAGACTATCGGCGGCGGCCAGCAGTTCCCTGGCCGCGCTGAATTCAATCCGGCCCATATGCGCCAGTGCCTTTTCAACCATGGGCTGGACCGGATCATCTTCGGCCCCTTCAAAACCTTCATTGTCCAACAAATCCGGAATTCGGGATAGGATAAAGGCCAGGGCCGAGCCTCCGACAAGGCCTCCCAGATGGGCGGCATAGGCCACGCTGCTGCCATCGTTTGTCATCATCTGAAACCATTCGTTGCCAATCCAGAACGGCAGCATCACGATGGCGGGAAACCGCAGGTAGTTGAAGTAGAATCCCAGATTCAGAAAAACACGCACTCGCTTGAAGCCGTAAAAGACGGCAAAGGCCCCCATGATACCCGATATGGCACCGGATGCGCCGATCAGTGGGACCAGGCTTTCGGCGTTCAAAGCCCAAAATAGGCCAGTGGCCGCAAACCCGCCCAACAGGTAGATGACAGCGAACAACCACCGCCGGCAACCATATTCGATGAGGCACCCGATAAGCCACAAAAATAGCATATTACCCAAAAGGTGGCCGACACTGCCATGGAGAAACATGGTTGTCACCCATGTTGCCATCCGATGCCGGGCAGGCCGGAAACCAAATTGGAGAGAAACCACTTTGTCGAGGCGCTGTTGGTACGCCTCGCGCAATGTTTGATGGCGGCTTCTCTTTAATATGTCGGTTGGTCCCAATTCACCATCAGCCAGGCGATCGAGAAACGCCTTATCGAATATCAAGCTGCGATAGAGCGACATTAGGCCATCGGGATCGTTTTCAAAATCTATACTTTCGAATTCTTTGTATGCGTCAGGGCGATGGCTTTTTAGAAAATCCAAATAAAGCGGAAACTCGATCTGATTGAGGCCGGATTCGAAATAAAACGCATGGGCCTGGTTTTCGTTCCGGGCATCGCCGGCCTGGATCACGAAAAAGACAAAGACATTGATCAAAATGATGGCAATGGTGATATATGGCGGGTTCCGCCAGCTGATTTTTTTGGTCAAGGGTATAAACATAAGGCTGCGCTCTCTTTTTCAGATCCAATAACGGTTCTTATATCGGTTCCCATACGGGTATCTTGATCCAGCCCAATTGTCGGGCACAACGTCTTAATATTCGAAAGACGCTCAAAATAACTTCAGGCGATGTTGTTCAAATTGTCGGATGGCCGTAACTAATTGGATGTATTGAGTCCGTATTTGGCCAACATCTCATATAACCGCGAACGCGAGATACCGGAGATTTCACATGATTTGGGTATATTTCGCTGGGTCATACTCATCAGATCCTGCAGGTACTTACGCTCTGATGTTTCCCGGTAGGATTTGAAGTCAGGCAGGGTGCCCCCATCTGCGCCGGCTTCTTTTTCGGTTTTTTCCGGCGGCGCTTCCAGGCTGCCGCACACGATCTGAACCCTCACCTGCAATGGCAGGTGCTTGGTGTACAAGGTACTGTCATTGGCTCCAGCCGCCAGCATACCGTCGATGGTGTTGATCATCTCACGCACATTGCCGGGCCAGGGATACGCTTTGAGCGCATCCATCAAATCGATGGAAAAGCCCTTGGGCTTCATACCGTATGCCTGGCAGAGCCGCTTGGTGTGATACCGGACCAGGTCTTCGATATCTTCCTCTCGGCGGCGCAGCGGCAGCAGTTCGATGGTCAAAGCGCGCAGACGAAAAAGAAGGTCTTTGCGAAACAGATTGGACGTCACCATCTGGTCAAGATCACGATTGGTGGCCGCCACCAGACGGAAATTGCTCTCCTTCTCTTCCCGCGCGCCAACCGGCCGGTATCGTCTCTCCTGCAGCACACGCAGGAATGTCTTCTGGGTCTCCAGCGGCAATTCGCCCACCTCATCGAGAAACAGGGTGCCGCCGTCGGCCTGGGCAATCAGCCCGTCATGATTGCGGTCCGCCCCGGTAAAAGCGCCGCGGGTGTGACCGAACAGGACGCTCTCCACCAACGTCTCAGGAAGTGCAGTGCAGTCCACCACCACAAAGTTCTTGTCCGCCCGGGGGTTATGGCTTCGAACCGGGGTGCGCAGATCCCTGGATCGTGGGCTGTTGGAATGGATGGCGCGGGCAAAAAGCTCTTTTCCGGTACCGGTTTCACCAGTAATAAGCACATTGGCATCGCTGGCGGCGGCCTGCCCCAGGAGCTTCAGGCAGTGTTTCATTGCCGGACTGTTGCCGATGATCTTCTCCCGCCTCACCGGCGCAGGGGGTTCTTCGCCTTTTTGCTCTTCGCGATACTGCAAGGCTTGATCGATGGATGCGGCAAGGGGCTCCGGGGCCGAGGATACCGGCAGGTAATCCCACGCCCCGTTGCGAAGGGCGAATTCAGCGGCCTTTGGATCGCCATCGGCAGCCATAACGACCACCTCAGGCTGATGGGGAAGCTGTTTGAGTCTCGGAAGCAGCGCCAGACCGTCGCCCCCATCGAGTTTAGCTGCGAGGGCAACGACTTCGACGCCTGATTTGACGGCCCACTCCCAGCCCTGGGGCAAGTCGTCAGCCAGTTCAACCTGATGACCGATGGAGACCAGCAACCGACTCACCGCGTCAATCAAATCCCCACCTGCGATAAATAACGCCTTGCCCATTCCGCCTCGCGCGTCCCGCCTGACAATTGCCGTTTCAATGAGAGGGCCGTCTTCAACTTCTTTTGGTCAGCCATAACAGTATATTGAAAAATCATTGCGTGTCAAGGCATTCAGCGACGTAATACATTGTGTTCACATCAAAAATCAGAACACGATCAGCCCATGCCCTTTGATCCATAAATCGCAGCTTTCCGGCACGCGGTTTTTCAATACCCCCAATTCCTGGCCAATGAGCCCACTAACATTGCCCCACCCCTTGCACGGCATCTCAATCTCCTCACACGATCTTAAGTTTTCAGACGTCCGGTCGATAGTGCTTAAAGAAGCTCACACGTTCCAGATTCTTTGATTTAATAAAAGGTTAGGAACCACCCCATGAGATCATGCCAGATCCGAACAAATTGCATCTTCATCCTTATGCTATTGGCATGGGCAACCCAGTCAATGGCCGGCACGGACCAACGACCCTACCGTGCGGGAGAGTTATTGGTGAAATATAGAACGGGTGCGGGTCACGCCGCCAAATCCGCGCTGCAAGTCGCAGCACGGGTGAAGGCCGCCCAGGCCATCGGCCACAGCAAAATCCACCGCATATTTCTGGAACCCGGTATGTCGGTGGAGCAGGCTTTGAGCATTTACGCCCAGCACCCCGATGTGGAGATAGCGGAACCCAACTATCTGCTCCATACCCAGGGCATACCGGACGACACAGCGTTCTC
Source organism: Desulfobacteraceae bacterium (assembly GCA_037387725.1). Taxonomy (GTDB): domain Bacteria; phylum Desulfobacterota; class Desulfobacteria; order Desulfobacterales; family Desulfosarcinaceae; genus JARRKU01. The sequence goes on along the minus strand of JARRKU010000021.1, from coordinate 15,943 downwards.
TCAACAATGGGGGCTTTATAACACCGGACAGGTGGTCAGCGGATATGTGGGCACGCCGGGGATGGACATGGATGCACCGGATGCCTGGGACATCACCACCGGCAGCACCGACGTGGTGGTTGCGGTGGTGGATACCGGCTGTGACCTGAACCATCCGGATCTGGCGGGCAACATTTGGCAAAATCCCGGCGAAATTGCCGGCGACGGCATCGACAACGATGGAAACGGCTATATCGACGATGTCAATGGTTGGGATTTTGCCGACAATGACAATGATCCCCATGATGCTTCAGGCCATGGGACGCATATCGCCGGAATCGTCGGCGCCGTATCGGACAACAACCGGGGGATCGCCGGTGTGTCTTGGCAATCCAAGATCATGCCGGTACGATTTCTCAACGCCTTTGACACGGGAACCACAGCCGACGCCATCGACGCCATCCAATATGCCCTGAACAATGGCGCCGACATTATCAATTGCAGTTGGGGCAGCACCGGCTACAGTTCGGCGTTGAAAAATGTCATCGATAGCGCAGATGCACTTTTCATTTGCGCCGCCGGCAATTACGGGGCTGACACCGACTTTACCCCATACTACCCGGCCAGCTTTAACAGCTCCAAAATCATCTCCGTTGCGGCCACCGACCAGCGGGACCAGATGGCCTGGTTCTCCAATTACGGCACCGTAACCGTAGACGTCGCTGCCCCGGGGGTTCGCGTCTACAGTCTGGATAATGGCCGCAGCACTCTCTGGATGGACAATTTCAACGACGGGGTGCTGGATGGATGGTCCACAGGCGGCACCGGAAACAACTGGAATATTGCCGCCCCGCCCGGCGCATCCGGTGCTCCGGCGTTGGCCAGCAGCCCTGGTGCAAACTATGTCAACAACGCCGACACATGGGCAAAACTGCCCGTTCAGAATCTCTCCGCAGCGTCGGCCACCCTGATGACATTTTCCCTGATCGGCGCCGCGGAAGAAGACGCCGATTATCTCTATCTGGAAGTCTCCACCAATGGATCGACTTGGTCTTCTTGTCCGCTAATGCGCGGAAACACAGTTAATTACGCCGGCATCTCCGGTAGCATGCCCTATTGGATGACGGTTTTGGCGGATCTTGGACCGTGGGATGGGCAGCCCCAGGTCTATCTTCGCTTCCGTTTCGACAGCGACGCCTCCACCACCGGATCGGGATACTACATCGACAATCTGCAGCTGACGGTGGCTGGCGTCCAGGACAGATATCAGTTCATGCAAGGGACCTCCATGGCAGCCGGATATGTTTCCGGCCTGGCCGCCCTCATTCAATCTGAAGATCCCGCCTTCACCCCTGCAGATATCAAAGCCTTCATCGAATACAGCGTCGATCTGGATCAGGCACTGATGGAAACGGTGGCAACCGGTGGCCGAGTCAATGCATACAACGCCCTGACGCTGCTCAGGGAGTTGTCACTCAATGCCGACACCAACGGTTCCAACGGCATTTCACTCTCCTGGACAGCCGGCGCACCCCTTACTGCACAGACAACCGTTCAACGGCGCCAGCAAGGCCAGATGAACTTCAGCACCATTGCCCTGGTAGATGCCGACACCACTGCCTATCAGGATAGGACCGCCTCGGGGTCCACCGTGTATTACTATCGGATTTATGCGGAAACCCTTGGCGGCGCCACCGGTTTCTCCAACCAGGCCACCGCATACACCCCCAGTTCAACCAGCAGCAGTCTGGGCGGCAGCAGCGGCGGCGGTGGCGGTGGCGGCGGATGTTTTATCCAAACCTTGGCTTTTCCCTGAGGATTCTTGGGTTCAAAGCGCCGGCGCTATCGCTTTACCGCATCCCCTTCCCCTGTCGAAGAAGAGCAGCGCCGATCGTTCATCACGATGGGTCGAAGCTGTAGAAGATGACGAATTCTGAAGTCGCAGTCGACCTGCTGCAACCGTCGGTCCATCATCGGATCGAGCAACACCGTTGTTGCCCCCGCCGCTTTGCCGGCCATGGGATCGAATACATAGTCGCCGACCATTAACAATTGCCGCGGTTTGACGCCCAATTGCCCCGCTGCATGCACGACGCCTATGCCGCTGGGTTTGGGGGGCAATGGATCATCCCGGGTAATCATCACCTCAAAATCCGCAGCGTCGACGGCATCAAAATTTTCCAGCGAGCGCATCACCGATTGCCTGCTGTTGCGGGTGATAATACCTATCGGAATGGTTCTCTGCTTCAACCAGATAATAATTTCCTGGGCCCCGTCATTGGGTCTAGATCTTGCGGCCGCTGCCGCTTCGAACCGGTCCAGCTCAAGCATGGCGGTTCGTCGATCCTCTTCTGCCGCCATGGCGTTGATATACTCCAGAACCGGCCGGTCCACCGGGCATCCCAACGCCTCTTTGATGATCTTAAAATCAATGGCGCCCGGGCGGGTCAGCGTTCCATCAAAATCAAACAAAACGGCCTTGATGTCACATCTCATCTTCGACATAGAGACTCTTTAAATAACCCGAAGCTATCATTATATCCGCTCAGGTCCTGTGACCATGCGGCCCTTATTCAAAGCAGGTCGGTACGAGGACCGGGACTGCCATTGCTATAAATTGGCATTATCATAGGGATTGCATAGAAGCTATCTTAAAAAAGAGTGGACAAGCTGCCGCACCTGCCTTTAGACTGAATTTGTTCAGGGGAAAGTGTTCGGTTTCTGATCCAGCTTCCGTTACCATCATGCATTATCAGATATCCCCGGCCAACTTTTGCAAAGGAGGGCTTCATGGCAAAGAAAATACTTGTCGCCATTGACGATTCGGAAAACGCCGGCCGTGCCGTTGAGCTGGTGGCCAAAAGCTTTTCAACCGACAATACCATCGTGCTCTTCAATGTGATGTTGGATACCGCCGCCTTATGCCAGATGGACAGCCCTGAGTTAACACCGCTGTTCCGTTCCCAGCAGACCAATTTTTGTGCACTTGAAGACAAAAAGAGAGAACTGGTGACCGGCGCCATCCAACAGGCAAAAGAAGTGCTTCTCTCTCACGGATGGGATGAGAATCAAATTGAAGTCAAAATAGAGAACAAGAAAAAGGGCGTTGCCAGTGATATCCTGGCAGAAGCGGACAATGGATATCAGCTGCTCGTTTTGGGACGCCGGGGGGTTTCCGGAATTAAGGAGTTTTTTCTCGGCAGCACTTGCCACAAGGTTTTTTCAGGCGCCAAAAACATATCGGTTCTCATCGCCAGTTAGCCGGTCGCCCAGTAATTCGTACACCCAGAAATTCGTACACCCAGAAATTCGTACACATAGATCGCTCTGAGATGTCTGTATCGCTGTCATCCTTCATAAAAAGCAGATTGCTCCAGATAGTGGACGCGCTGATCGACAGCAGGCCACAACCCGTACCATCCATAAGCCGTTTGGATCGGTGCCGGATCATCGCGCATCGCGGCGACCATCGCGGCAATCCTTTGGAAGAGAATTCCATGGCCGCCTTCCGTCGAGCTGAAATGGCGGGAATATGGGGAGTGGAACTGGATATCCGCTTCACCGCGGATCTCGAACCGGTGGTATGCCATGATCCGGACCTGTCCCGAATCTTCAGCAGGCCACAACAGATCGCCGAACTCTCACTCAGTGAGCTCAAGGACGAGTTTCCGACCATACCGACGCTGGCGGACGTCGTCCAAACATTCGGGCACAAGCTCCATTTGATGATAGAGATCAAATCACAACCATGGCCCAATCCGCACAGGCAGAACAGGCGGCTGCAGCAAATTTTAGCCGAATTGGCACCTTCCAAAGACTTCCATCTGCTCTGCCTCCATCCCCGGGCACTCGAACCGTTGGAAGGATTCCCCTCATACGCCCGGCTCGCCATATCGGAATACGGACCTGAACTGCGCAGCCGATGGATACGACGCAGTCGATGGGGCGGCTTGTGCGGCCACTATCTTCTTCTGCGCGGCGCCATCATCCGGAGCCTTCACCAAAACGGCCAGAAGGTGGGAACCGGCTATATTCGATCACGCAATTGTCTTTTTCGAGAGATCAACCGCGGCATCGACTGGATCTTCTCAAATCATGCCGGTATGCTGCAACAAATCGTGAACGCATGTCTCACCGACCGACAGTAAAGCGCATTTCCCCGCCAGGGCCATCCCGACAATCTATTGACAGCAAAACGCCTTATTGCCATACTGCCCTATATCAAGGAACGGTATCTCCTTATTCGCGCAGTTTTAGGTAGCGGAGCAGAAGATGATGCGGCAGCGAATGGCTCGATTTACATCCTTGCGACAAATCGCCCTAGTGATGGCCATAGCCGCCATCTTCACCGGCCTTTTTTTGGTTCCTGCGGCAACCCATGCCGATCCGGTCACTTTCTACCAGAGCTTTGCCGGCAACATCGATTTCCAGATGACCGGTGCCTCATTGAGGCGACAGCCCAATTACCGGAATGCCTGCCGGTTGGTGACCTCGCGCTCGGCGGAGTTGGTCAATATCCCGGCCGGCGCCACCATCCTGGCGGCTTATCTCTATTGGGCCGGCTCCGGCGCCACAGTGGACAATCAGGTGGTGTTTGAAGGGGTGACAACCACAGCAACGCGAACCTTTACCGAAGTTTTCAGCAACGGGGGCACATCCTATCCGTTCTTTTCCGGGTTTGCCGATGTCACCTCCATGGTCTCCGGAAACGGCACCTACACCCTTTCCGGGTTGACGGTAAACAACGGCAACCCCCATTGTTCGGTCCAGGCCGTGTTATCCGGATGGAGTCTTGTCGTCATCTATACGCATGCCTCGGAACCGCTGCGGGTCATCAACGTTTACGACGGTTTTCAATATTTCAGGGCCAGCTCAATCGGTCTTACGCCCAGCAATTTTCAAATCCCGGCGGAAGGTTGCGATGACAGCGGTGAATGCAAGTGGGGGGTTGTGACGTGGGAGGGCGATGCGGAAAACTCCGGATCCTTGAATGGATTCACCGAAGACCTGTTCGTAAACAGCATACGCGTCACCACAGCCGTGAATCCACCCAACAATCAATTCAATTCAACCATCGATTTGTTGGGCACCTATCCGAATCCACCGGGCAATGGGACCTACGGTATCGACGTCGACATCTATTCTCCGCTACCGCTCTCTCCCGGGGACACCAGCGCCACGACCCTTTACCAGTCCGGCCAGGATCTGGTTTTGCTGTCGGCGCAGGTATTCTCCGTCCGCAATACACCTGTGGCGGATCTGTCCGTTTCCAAAACGCACACCGGCGATTTTACCGTCGGCCAGCAGGCCAACTACACCCTACAGGTGGCCAACAACGGCCCCAATGACGCCACCGGCACGGTCACGGTGTCGGATGCGCTGCCGGCGGGACTTTCATACGTCTCGGCAGCAGGCACCGGTTGGAATTGCAGCGCCGCAGGCCAGGATGTAACGTGCGTCCACCCCGGCCCGTTGGCCAATGGCGCCAGCCTTGCCGACCTTACCCTCACGGTGGCCGTGGGTGCCGGAGCCGCACCATCGGTTACCAACACAGCGTCGGTTTCGTGCCCCACCTTCGACAACCAGTCCGGTAACAACAGCGCCGGTGATGTCACGGCGGTGGTCCAACCGGCCCTCTCCATCACCAAAACCGTCTCTACCTTTTCCAACCCGGTGGAGAACCAGAGCAATCCAAAGGCCATCCCCGGATCTATACTGGAATACCAAATCATCGTGACCAATACGGGAGCGAGCGCCATCGATGCGAACAGCGTGATCATCACCGATCCGCTGCCGGCCGGCCTGCGGCTTGTCCTCAACAACCCGGTGACCCCGGTTGAATTCGATCCGGGTACCAGCACCCTGACCCTGACCCCAACCGACGTGGGGAACAACGGCACACCGCCGTATAATGACGTCGCCCTCTCCAATACCGGCGGCAGCACCTATTTGAACCTCGGCCAGATCGTCGTCTCGGGTGACGGCGTCGATGCCACCAGCCCGAAAATCGATTATATCCGCATCAATCCCAAAGGGACCTTTCCGGGCGCATCAGGAGGGAACTCCCCCAGTTTCACCCTTCGATTCAAGGTGCAGCTCCAATAGCGGCCGCCGCATATGTGCGCATTGGGCTAAATTCAAATGACCAGAGATGCGTCTGGGAAATCCGTACAAAAACCGCAGAATATCGAATATCCAACCGCAGAATTTCGAAGTATGGATTCGCTGCACTCAGCCATTATTCTGGATCGGTAGAATGCCGCACTTCTACATTCTGCGGTTCCTTGTTCGAAATTCGAAATTCGGCCGCTGCGCTAATCAGCTTCAGCCCCCGCTTTCTTCAGTATCCGGTGATAAACGTCCCAGGACACTATAGAGGGCTTTATGCATGGCCCCATGCAGCGGTAAATCGGAAATACGGCGGGGGCTGATCCACCGGAAACCGGCCGGTCCATTGAGGCGGACCCTTCCGGTCTGCCATTGGCAATTGAAGACATCCATGCGGAGTTTGAAATGGGTGTAGGTGTGGCGCACCGTGGCCAGCCGTTCCATGACCGACACCTTTAAATTCACCCGCGCCTTGATCTTTTCCCTGCAAACCGCCCGGGGGTCCTCTCCATCCACCACCGTTCCGCCCGGAAATTCCCACAGGCCGCCCAGCAGACCGCCTTCCGCGCGCTGGATCACCAGGAGGCGGCCGCTTTTGTTCACCACACCTAAGGCGATACGACGCTCCGGCAGAGGGGCACGTTTGGTGCGCTTGGGAAAGTCCGCCACCGCATCGTCTGCCATGGCCCGGCAATATGCTGCAACCGGGCACCCCTGACAGCCGGGCTGTCTTGGCGTGCAAACCAACGCTCCCAATTCCATCATGGCCTGATTGTGGTCTCCGGGATCATTCCGGTTCAAAAGCTGGTTGGCGGTCTCCTGGAATCTTCGGTGCGCGGACGGTTTATTCACCGGCCATGTCAACTGAAAGAGCCGCGCCAGCACCCTTTTGACATTGCCGTCCGCCACAGCATAGGGGCGTCCGAAGGCGATGCTCAAAACGGCCGATGCGATATATTCGCCAACGCCGGGTAGCTGACGCACCCCTTCCCACGTATCCGGGAAATGCGCTCCCATTTGATCGACCACCACCCCCGCAGCCTGGTGGAGGTGACGGGCACGGGAGTAGTATCCCAGTCCCTCCCACTGCTTAAACACGGCCTGCAGGTCAGCCCGGGCCAGAGTGACCAGATCGGGAAATCGGCGCATAAACCGATGGAAATAGGGGGTAACGGTCTTGACCTGGGTCTGTTGCAGCATCACTTCCGATACCCATATGGCATAGGGATCCGCTGTCCTTCGCCACGGCAGGTCTCTCTTATTCCGGGAATACCATCGACCCAGCGCACGCCGTATGGCAGCGCGTGTGGCCGGCGCTATACGGAACGGCGGAAGATTAGGGGTACGTTTTGTTTTCGGCATGCCAAGCAGCTATCACAAACACGGGAAGAATACCATCACCAGATATGCAGCGGTTCCTGCCGGCTAAAGATCGTCCCGGCAGAAGCCGATAACCTCCATATCGTTTCACTATGAGCCAGGAGATTCCATGACCACCATCAATGCCCAGCATTTTATTGACGAACTACGGTTCGATATCCAGTCCAAAGACAAGATCAAGGCTCGCATCGTTTTGTCCCATTTTGACGAAGTGGATGCCAAAAGCCAACGAATGGCCCTTCTGGAATTGAGCAAAGCACCGGATGATTTCGTGATCCCGGTGATCGTCAGCCTCCTGGCCGATCCTCCGGATCCGGGCGCATCCCAGGCGGAACTCAAAGAAATTCTGTTCTCCAAAGCCCTCGACTATCCCGAAACCCTGATGAAATTGTTGATTCGGGAAATCAAGCCCAGCCACAGGATCGTCATGGCGGAGGTGGCCGGTGAAATTCGATTGGAAGCAGCGACGCCGGTCCTGCTGGGCATTCTCAACGAAGACCAGGATGAAAAAGTCCTTCGCGGCGCCATCAGCGCCCTGGGGGCCATCGGCGATGCCTCTGCTACGACCTCCATCTCCGAGTTTCTCTACTCGGGCAGTGTGGAGCTGATCATCGCCGCCATCCAGGCCCTGGGGCAGCTCTCCACCCCCACCGCCATCCAGCGGCTGGCCGAAAAATTGGGAGCCGACCATGATCTCGACTATATGATCCTGGACGTCTTTGCCTGCTCACAAGAACCCGAAGCACTGGAGCGGCTCAATGCCGCCCTCTCAGCCCAGCACGCCCATCTGCGCAACGCCGGCAAACAGCATTTGATCGACATCGGCCCCAAATCCGTGCCGGTCCTGATCCGCAATCTTCGATATGACGACCCCGACCTGGTGATCCACACCCTTAATGTGCTGGGCGCTATCGGAGACGAGTCGGCCATCGGTCCGATCCGTAAATTGCTCCATAACGAACCCAAGGATCCCAATGTGCGCTTTGCCGCCTATGAATCCCTGGGAATGCTGCCGGTGGCCAAGGGCGCCTTTGCCCTGGCCCAGGGGCTGCTCGACCCGGTCGATAATGTGCGTGCTGCAGCGGCCAGCGCCATCAACCACAACTACAACACCGTGCTGGCCGCAGGCATCAAGAACATGATCCGGGATGAAAACGGCGCTGACCGGCCGGTCAGCCGCACCATCATCGATACCGAATGCGATGCCATCTTCCTTGATCTGGTCGAGGATGAACTTTTCCAGGATTATGCCATCGAGTATCTCAGCCGCAAAGCCCACCCGGACACCCGTGGCCACTACATCGACCTGCTGAGCGCCAACGGCGGAAAGAAGATCGCCGAACGCATCGAATGCACTGTCTCCGCTGAAGCCCCCCAGGCCCTCAAAGTCTTTGCCGTGGACGACTCCAAGATGATTCTGAACATCTACCGCAGCGTGCTGCACAACCTGGGGTGCGAACCGGTACTCTTCGAATTCCCGGCAGAGGCCATCGACCAGGTCGCCGCCCAGAAACCCCATCTGATCTTCACCGATCTCAATATGCCGGAAATCAACGGTGTGGAACTGACCACAGCGGTGCGCAAAAACTTCTCCAAGGAGGCCCTGCCCATCATCATGGTCACCACCCAGAACGAATGCCAGGACAACGACGCCGCCTATGCCGCCGGCATCACCGACATCCTGCAAAAACCGTTCAACGAAGAGACCCTGCGCTCGGCCATGGAGAAGCATCTACCGAATTGAAATCGACAGGAACAAGCCGCTCCTTAAGCCCCGTGACCCCGGATTTCTGATAGATATTTGTTGTGCAGTCTTGAAAGCAATGCGAGGGCAACCACAGAACCGATGAGACACAAAAACATATCCGTCTGGGTATCCCATATGTAACCTTGCGTTCCAAGGAAGGCTTCGGTATCCGCCGGGTTGGAAAGGGACGCCAGCCATTCGATAATCTCATAAAGCGCAGAAAAAGCGAGCGGCACGGCAACAGAGAAAAAACCGACCCATTTGCCCGGCTTCAACGGCGATGTCCGTATGATGATTTCACGCACATAGATCGCCGGGCCAAATCCCTGCATGAAGTGCCCGATCTTGTCGTAGTTGTTGCGCGTCCATCCGAACCAGTCGGCCATCCAGAACCCCAACGGCACTTTGGCGTAGGAGTAGTGAGCGCCAAGCATCAATATCACAGCGTGGATCGCGATAAGGGTATAAGTTAAGTTCGTCAGCGGGAACCTTTGGTACGTAAACAGCATAACCGGCAATGCAATGAAGAACGGAAAGGTCTCCAGTATCCATGTAAGGCGTGTGTCCTGGGGAGAGATCCCCGACCAGACACAGAAAACCGACACGATGAGCAGTAATGCCACCGGATACCGCCTTAAAGACATGCGTCTCCTCATTCTCTTATTCCTCATCATTCAGAAGATTATAACTATAAAAGGATTATTGCTTCTTTGCAATCTTTCCGATGCGGCGATCGGGGCCATCACGGCTCCAGTATAAGCTCCGACACGGTGATGGCCAGCCAGGGGCCCGGAGACCTTCCGAGAAGAGCCGACCAATACCAACCGGAGACATCCGTCCATTGGTGGTTGGACAAATCCGATATTTTTTCTTTGACCAGAATTTGGCGATGGCCTTTTTCCGCCCTGAAGGTGCCCCATCTTTGGCCGCCATCATCCACCAGGATCGCTCCGGGATGGATTGAGTACCCCATGCCGCGAAAGCAATCCGACGCCGGGTGAAGTTTTCGCGTCGGGCGCGCGATCCATTTATAGGTCACCTGTCTCTTCCCGTCCGTCATTTTCACCATTCTGCCGGGGAAGCTGCGGTAAAACCGCTTTTCCCGTCCGGTCATGGCAACGGGCGTGAGTTTTTTCCCCTCATATTGATCCGGAAATGGATACAGGATCTGATCGCCTGAATGCGCGGTGGGCGGAATCGGCCGCAAGGGGACCATGGCCGCCAGTGCGCAAGCGATGAAAAATACGCCTATGATCCGCATGGCTTCTCCGATGGTGGGCCGACCCGGTCATGTTTTATCCCCAAGCCGGCGATGGCGAGCATCATCAGGATAAAAACACATAGCCCGATCCCCTGGTGGGTCCAGGCGGGCAGCGCGATCATACCGGATTCCACAAAGAAGAGGGCCGTGGCCCTGAGGGTATTGCCGAGGATCACCACCATCAGGGTGATCAAGCAGAAAAGCAGACTGCGTCCCGGGCGCCATCGAAAAAAGCAGGACATTATTGCGGTCATATAAAATCCCGCCCAAAGCATTTTGATGCCGCTGCACGGCGTATCGATCCCCACCGCATGCCCGTTCCAGCAAAGCAGGGTGCCGTCCAACACCACCGGCAGGCCCGACAGCTGCAGCAGGGCGACGGCCGCTTTCCCGACCACCGTGCGCAACGGAAAACCGGCATAGAATTGCAAAGAAGCCATGACCGGCAAGGCCAGCAGCAGCAGCAGCCACAAACCGGGCCGCAAGGTTCTATTCGACGTGCAGATGCCGATCAGTGCGGCCACGGCGGTCATGGCTATGCCGGCGCTGACGATCATGGGGGCCGCGCGATACGTTGCGGCGTACATCGCGGTGAGCAGCGCAGGGATCAGCAAATCTCTATTTTCCATCGCCGGCATCGGTTTCCATCTGCCGAAAAGAACGAAACCGGCAGCGGTGACAAGGGCGACGAAGCCGTAAGGCTCGTCCGAGGTGTCCAGCATGCGCCGGAGATACCACTGCCACACCGGCCAGAACGCCAGCAGTTGCACAGTGATGAGGGTCACCGGTCGGGTCAACAAGGTCGCCATGGGCACCTCCAGGGCTTCAACCCGGCCTTGCGGCAAACCAGCGCGGCAAAAACGCCCAGCACAATGATGATCAGCATCCACACATCGGGTTCAGGGATGGTGGGTACGGTGGCCGGGTCAACCGGCTGTAATCCGGCCCCCTCATATTGCCGCGCATTCTCAAGCACGACAGCCCCGCTGACCGGTGTGACCAGCTGGTAGTCCACCGCCATACCCGCTGCTTTTTCAAGATCAGCGCCCCGGCCGGAAGAAGACAATGCCGCAATGCGCCGGCAAGCCCAAAGCCTGGCCAGATGACTGGATGTCTTCAGCGCCGCGTCAAGATCCTCCGTCGCGACCCGGGGAAACCTTTGCCGGACGAAACCAGGATATGTTTTTCCACCGCGCCAGGCGTCAAACAGTTCTTCAAGGGCCTTTCCGGGGTGGTGGATGACGGGGAGCCGAATGAAGGATGGGCAGCGGTCCCAGTCCCGAACAACGAGATTGGGGCCGTTTTCGACTTGCAGATCGTAAATGACAGGGCTTTGAGGGCGCCTTTCCCATTTTTGCTGCAAAAAGTCGGCTGGGGTCAGCGCCACCGGCTGCACCCCGTGAATCCAGATGAGGATGCTGTCCGGCCTGGGGGCCAACCGCTCCCAGGCTTGATCAAGGGCCCGAACATTGTCGCATCCCCCCTTGAATTTCCTTTTCAACAAACGGCGGGCGACATTTTCGAGGTTCGGCTCTTGACGCAGGCGTTCAGGACCGATGATTTCCGCCACCCCATCGCCCGCAACCAGGACTTCGGCAGACATATCCGTAGGAAACCGCTTCAGCGATTCCACGATATCGCGGATAAACGGTTGCATGCCCCTTGAGCCGTCGATAAGAAAAAGCACATGGGCCGGCTTGTCGATTTCTTTGTCCACGATGCGTTGCCGGATGATGAATTTACCTTGTGAAGGAGGATCTTCGGCCCAAACGTTGTCCAGCGGAGCATACGGCTTGATTTGAATCAGCGCCTTGTCTTCTACCAGTCGCGCATTGGAGATCTCCCCGCGAACCGCATAGCGGTGGTCTTGGGGGTGTTCCATGATCAAATCCCCGGCAGGCGCATGGATCGGTTTTTCCGATTCCACCCAGAGGTGATGCCGTACCCTGGCGGGAATACTGAAATTGCGCTCCGTAAAATGCGGCAGGATCATAACCGCATGATCCGCGGCGCTTCCATAAAGTGGTGCCGTGATGCCCAACCGGATTTTCATTTGTTGACCCGGCAGCACCGGAAAGCATTGCACCAGAATCCGGTCCGGCCCCTTTGTTGTGACCAGAACAGGGTCGCGGTTCTGGTGGACCACCGCCTGATAGGCCTGTCTGACCTTCCGGCGTGCGCCAAATGCCGCTTCCTGCGGCCGGCCGTCGATCCATAAGGTCAAACGGGAGACCACCCCCGAAGGTGGCAGGGCGACAACGGCCCGTGCCTCCCGCTGTCTTTGGGAGTAATTTTCAAATGACAAGGTCCACTCCACATAGGAGAGCGCGGCGTCCGGATCGACAGACCCGTCGATCCGCGAAAGATTCAGGGAGAGACCTTTGATGCGGCCGTCCACCGCGTCCCCTCCCAGTCCCGCATCAAACATGACATCGTCCAATGGACCGGAACGTACGCCGGACAATTTGGGCGGCGCCAGGCTGTTGAAAGGAACCCCCTCCACCCGATAGAAAATTCTGCGCGCCTCGGATGGAAAAACCGGACTGCCCAGGGAGAAGAAAAATCCGACCATGTCCGTGGCCATACCGGGGCGCTGGTAGCACATGCGCAGCATCTTCTCCCGGCTGCCCAAACGGCGCAGCAGGTGGATCCCGTTGATGCGGGTGTTCTCAGATGCCGAGGCCGCCATCTGCATCCCAACGCGGGTCAATGTCACCGGCATCTCGAAAATGATGAGCAGGCCCAGCGCCACGGCGACCCCCTGCCACAAACCGGATTTTTTGGAAGGGGTGTGGATCCTGATGGCCCGACGGCACAAAAAAACCGCCGCCAGCGACAAAACCGGCGACAGCGGCAGCAGGCCCAGCCCCATGAACATAACGGCCACCACCGACAGGGGAAGCATTGGCAGAAACAAAAGCGTATAAAACCCGGAGATGCCCATGGCCATCCCGTTCAATGGGCCGTGCCATTTTTGCAGGATGGGTCTGGTCATGGCGCTGATCGAAATCATCAGATTGGACAACGGCACCAGGACCACCAGAGCGACGTGCAGGCCGGTGGGAATCGGGTCGAAGAAAGCGGCGGCGCACATCTGGGTGGCCAACTCGTAACCGAGGGTGATCAGAGGCAGTAAAACGCCGAACAGCGCCACATAAATTCCAATAAACGCGTTCATCGGTTTTTTGCAGGTACCGGCGGCGGCAGATGGATTGGGTGTCGGTTTTAAATCCATGGTCAAATCTATGCTCCAGTGATGTGCATTGCGTCCGAGGCGCTATAAAGCGCGTCCCTTGTATAAAAAACGGCCTGCAACAAACCTGGTCTTCGGGTTCGCCGTAAACCTATGCCTTGGAATGGCATTCAACATGGATTTGGAATAACACGCCCAAATGAAGCGAATATGAATTTTACATGAAAAGGGGAAGTAGCGGCGAATCCGAAGACATTGATTGTAAAATGACAGACCTATAACCAGAATAAGGCATTGAGGAATAGAGCCGGTCAGAGGGCCAACCCGCCCTCTGACCTTCTAATTTAGATAATTGCGGTCCATTTATTGGAACCTTGTTTTGGGCTATTGGTCCCTAAAATTATTAACTCAACTTGCGATTTTCATGCGTCGGAGCCCCCAGTGTGGAGTTTCAAGGAAGGTGTCCATTTTTTTCATGTGGTTGGCCAATTTTTCAAAGAATGTGTCAAATTTGAAAAATGTGATACTCGAACCGTATCACATGCTTGAGATGCGGCAGGCAACCACCATATTTTGTGGTTGGCTTATTTATCAACGAATCATTTACTTTTTATCAAGCGGACTTTTGACCCCCATAAGATTTTTCCCAACAACATGTGTGTAAATCATTGTCGTACGCACGCAACTGTGTCCCAGTAGTGCTTGAATTGTGCGAATATCATATCCGTCTTCGAGTAAATGCGTGGCGAACGTATGACGCAAGGTGTGCACCGTCACCCGTTTAATGATTTTTGCACTGCGGGTTGCTTTGCGGATATGCTTTTGAAGACTGCTTGGATGCATATGGTGACGCCGCTCGATATGCGAGCGCGGATCCGTGGACAGCTTGCCGGATGGAAACAGCCAATGCCAGCCCCACTGCTTGCCGGCATTGGGATATTTTCGTTCAAGGGCAAAGGGCAGTTCCACACCAGGCACATTGTTGCGCCGGTCGTGTTCAAACAATTTCCTGGAGTGCTCCATCTGAACCTTGATTTTTTCAATCAGGCATTCGGGCAATAGCGTTTGGCGATCTTTGTTGCCTTTGCCTGCCATGACAATCACTCGCTGTCGTTCAAAATCGATGTCCTTTATTCGAAGCTTGATGCATTCGCGTAATCGCAGGCCGCAGCCATAGATGATTTCGGCGGCCAGCAAAGGCCTGCCCGACACGTGGCTTAACAAGCGCGCCACCTCCGGTTTGGTCAGCACCACCGGCATTCGGCGTTTTTTCGCGGCTCGGACAACCTGACCTAGATCACCTATATCTTTGTTAAGAACATGACGAAAAAAGAATAAAAGGGCATTAAACGCCTGGTTTTGGGTGGATACAGAAACCCGCCGTTCCACCGCTTGCCAGGTCAAAAAGTCCTTTACATGGTTGCCAGTGATATGCTCCGGATGGCGGAATCCAAGATATCTGCCAAAGGACCTTAGCCATCCGATATAGGTTTTTTCCGAACTCAGGGAAAGGTGCTTTAGGCGCATGATTCTGACCATATCATTTTTCAATACCGCCCATTGCTTGGCTGCCGGCTTTGTATCAATTTGCCTTTGTTCGATGCGGCTTTTATGAAATCCATAAAGGTTAATGGCCATACGGGCCTGATCAACCTGCCAATCCTCCTTTCGTTTGGCGATCTTCATAAGAAAGCTATCGATTTCATCTTGCCCAAGCGTTGCGGATATGGGCTTATTGCAATGCAGGTAACATTGTTTAACCCAGTGCAGGAAAAAGGGGATCTTTTTGTCCGGCACAATCCTCTGGTTGGATAAATATTGTTCGAATCTATTCATGGCACACCTCCATGGAGATATGGATTCCATCCGAAATCATGACTTGTAACGATCATAGCGGTCGGATGTGACAGATCCGGTCACAATGATGGAGGAGGCCTTCAAATTAGCGTTCAAGTGTGCCCAAATAAGTAAAACAGTGTACTTCAGGGGAATTCCCCATAAGTACAAAAATAAATAGGATGTAGAATCCTTTGAAATAAGGTCTATTGTTTGACTAATCAGATATTTATGATATTAGTGACGGATCAGATAAAAAATCTAAATTATGAGAATATGCCCACCATTTGGGTGAGATAGCCCAGAATCGTGCGCAAAACGGGAATTTCCCACTAATAACTATAGTTATGACCTAAAGGAATGGAAATACTTTTAACTTTGATTGGGCTTTTATCAGTTATCGGCTACGTCGCTGGTAATATTGCTGTCATCAGTTTTG
>JARRKU010000020.1:35439-67440 GCA_037387725.1 Desulfobacteraceae bacterium | reverse complement strand
TCCAAGGACGCGTGACCATCAAACGCCCCGGTGACAGTGGCTGGCGGCCGGTTCGACTCGATGATACCCGTTTTGCGGGTGATCAGATTCGCGTCGACGCCAACAGCCGCGCGGGAATCGTGCTGCGCAACGACGCCGTCCTTCGCCTGGACCAGAACACCATCTTGACATTTACCGAGATCGAAGAAGAGACCACCTTTATCTTCAGACTGCTCAAAGGCGCCGCCAATTTCTTCAGCCGGCGTCCCCGCAGCCTCAAAATCCTGACCCCGTTCGTCAATGGCGTCGTCGAGGGGACGGAGTTCCTGGTCCGGGTATACGAAGACCGGACCCATATCGACCTCTTCGAGGGGCGCCTGCAGGCCTACAATCCCCATGGTGAGGTACAGCTGACGCCGGGCCAGGGTGCGACGGCCCTGGCCGGCAGCGCCCCCCAGCGCCGCCTGCTAGTAAAACCGCGGGAGAGTGTCCAATGGGCGCTCTATTATCCGCCCGTGCTGGCATTGAGTGCTGAAAAGATGCCGGAAGGGTATCAAAGCGTCCTGGAATCTGCACATCAAGGCCGCTGGATTAACGCGCTGAACGAACTGGAACAAATCGAAGCGAACCTCAGAGATTCAGAGTTTCATGCATTCCGGGCCGCCCTCTACCTCCATCAGGGAAGCATAGCTGAGGCCCGAAACGATCTCCACCGGGCGTTGACACTGGAGCCCGCCAACAGCGAAGCCCTTGCGCTCCAGGCTGTCATCGCTGTAGTTCAAAACCAACGGGAAGAGGCACAGCGCATCGCACAAGATGCGGTTCAAAGCAATACCAAATCGACTGCCGCCCAATTGGCCCTTTCATACGCCCGACAGGCCTATTTTGATTTGCCAGGGGCGCTACAGGCAGCAGAAGTCGCCGTTGCCCTCGCCCCTGAAAATGGAACTCCCAGAGCCCGCCTCGCCGAACTGCGTCTTTCTGCTGGCCAGCTGGACCAGGGGCTAAAAACCGCCCAGAAAGCCGTTGCTCTCAACCCCAATGACAGCCACGCCTACAGCCTGCTGGGCTTCGGCTATCTGACCCAAATCAAGACACTAAAGGCCCGAATGGCCTTTGAAAAAGCCATTGCCCTGGACTCCGCCGCTCCGCTGCCGCGCCTGGGGCTGGGGCTCGCAAAAATCCGGGATGGCGCCCTTGAAAATGGCCGGTCGGAGATCGAGATCGCAGTGGGCCTCGATCCACTCAACGCCCTGATGCGCAGCTACCTGGGCAAAGCCTATTTCGACGAAAAACGCGGTCCGTTGGACGCAACGCAGCTGGAAATCGCTAAAACTTTGGATCCTAATGATCCAACCCCTTGGTTCTACGACGCCATTCGAAAACATTCCCTAAACCGTCCGGTCAAAGCGCTGCAGGACCTTCAGCAATCCATCAGACTCAATGATAACCGCGCTGTGTACCGCTCCCGGTTTTTCTTGGATGAAGATTTTGCCGCTCGCAGCGCCAGTTTGGGGAAAATATACAACAATTTGGATTTCCAGCTACTCGCTCAGCTGGAAGGTTATAAATCGCTTAACGTTGATTCGACAAATCACTCTGCCCACCGACTATTGGCCGACACCTATGCGGCTAAGCCGCGTCATGAGATCGCCAGGGTCAGTGAGTTGCTCCAGGCCCAATTGTTCCAATCCATTAATCTGACCCCGATCCAGGCCCGCCTGGGTGAAACCGACACCTCTTTTTTGGAAGGAAGCGGGCCTGCGGAGCTATCGTTTAACGAATTCAATCCGCTGTTCACTCGGAATAGCGTTGCCCTGCAGGCCAGCGCCCTTGCGGCAGGCCAAAAAACATGGGGAAGCGAACTCACCGGTTCGGGTGTATTTGACAAAATCTCGACCAGTGTCAGCCAATTCCATTATAAAACCGACGGTTTTCGCGAAAACAATGACTATGTCCGGGATCTGACCGATATCTTCATCCATGGCAGCCTGACGCCCCATACCCATCTTCAAGCCGAAATTCGGCATTCCGAAGTGGACCGGGGAGACCGCTCACAGAATTTCGATGGCGGTTTTTCTGAAGATATCCGTGAAAAGGAGTCAGTGGACAAGATTCGCATCGGTGGTCGTCATGTTTTTTCACCCCGGTTTGAAACCATATTCTCATACATCCATACCGACCTGAAGATTGGCCAACAGGATACTATTTCAGGCATGCCGGGTTCTTCCAGAGTGACCAACAATAAGCAAGAGGGCTATCTCGCCGAGATGCGAAGTGATTATAAGTCCCCAAACTTCTCCCTGGCTGTTGGGGCGGGCCGCCTGGATGAAGACCTGAAACGCACCACAACCGGCAGATTGGGCCCGCCGCTCTTCTTCTCCCTGACGCCAACGTATGAGTTTGCCGATATCAATCGATCCAACGGCTATGCGTATTCCTACTTGAGGCCCTCCAAACAGGTAGAGTTGATCATCGGCTTCAGCACCGATGTGCTGGATCGCGGAGAACAGATCGAGACGACGCAGTTCAACCCCAAGGCAGGCCTCCTGTGGTACCCGGCGGACAGCGTCACAGTGCGACTGGCTGCCTTTCGCGTACTGGCCAACGGCAATTTAGCAGCACAAACCATCGAACCCACACAAGTCGCGGGTTTCAATCAGTTCTTTGATGACCTGAACGGTTCGGAGATTTGGAGCTTCAATGCAGGCATCTCTAAGACGTTTACCAGCCGACTTTTTGGTGGTATGGAGGCTTCCAAGCGGCAGATCGATGTGCCCCAATTCAGTAGTTCACCGACACCTGCGATTTACTTTCCATGGGATGAAGTCACTGGAGCGGCCTATCTCTATTGGACACCCTTCGACAGCCTGGCCGTTAGCTGTGAATATCTGTATGAACGATTTGACCGCGAGAAAAACCCGCTTACACGTAGGATTTCAGAGGCGACCACACATAAGATTCCGTTGGGTGTGAGGTTTTTTCATTCTGAAGGGTTATCGTCCGGGGTAAAGGCCACCTACTACTTTCAGGACGGGACATTTCAAAATACCGGTGCCACCACTTTTTCAGAGGGCAACGACAATTTTTGGATTATCGATGCAGAGATGTCCTATCGGCTAACCAATCGGCTGGGTGTATTGGCGGTGGGCGTCAAGAACTTGTCGGATGCGGAGTTTAATTACCAGGACACGGATCCAGCGAATCCCACGATCAGTGAGGAGCGTTCCATCTATGCCAGGATTACGCTCTCATTCTGACCGCATTGCGAATTTATGGAGCCTTCAGAAGAGATCCACCAGCAACGAGATTAAAAGCCATGTGCCCACCAAAGGTGGTCCATCTTGCCATGGTTTGAGGAGGAATGTGGGCGGATAATGTTGAGCGAACTAAGATAAAGTATAACTATTGCGCAGTTCTAATATCGGGAATGAGGCAGTGTTCGTAAACGCAATTTGGCAATCATTATTGACGCAATATCCAGATGAAAAGGGAGAAATGCTATGAGAAAAAAAGAGGTGGTGTTTACAATCGTCGTGTTCGTGTCGATATTAATCCTAACCGGTTGCAGTTGCCTGAATTACAGGCCTACCCCGGTCAAAAACGCTGCTATCGGCATAAACATCGAACCAGGTGGAAAAATAGTCTTTGTAGGCCAGGATGGCGAGATCAGAAAACCGGTACCTTTCAGCCCTTTATTGACTAAACTCTTAAAAGATGATCCCGAGCAAAAGGGTGATTATAAAAAGCGAATCGAAAAAGTCCAGACCATCAATGTCTGGCTCGTCAAAGGATCGTTTTATTTAATGTATGAGGTAAATGGTGAGGCGATTTGCGATCAATACAGTGATCAAGGGGTATATGAAGGCCCCTGTCACTGATATCAGGGATTCAATGTAAACAGGAAAGATGAGCGGCAGATTAGAAAGGCGTCTCGATCGATAAGTAAGCAAACAGAATGGTGAGCATCCATGCTTGAACGGGTTTCCCTATTTTCCAGTCTGAGCGAAGAAGATATCGCCCACCTTGAATCCATCGCCCAGGAGCGGTCGGTGGCCAAGAACACCATGGTGATCAACGAGGGGGACGAGACCGACTGCCTCTACATCATCCTGAAGGGCAAGGCCCACGCCCTGCGCAGCGATGAGTCGGGACGGCAGTTTATCGTCAACCGTTTCGGTCCCTTTGATTACTTTGGAGAGATGAGCTTTTTCGACCGCCATGCCCGCTGCGCCACGGTGATCACCAAGGAAAAGTGCACCCTGATGATCCTGCCGCGCAAAGCCTTCTCAGACTTTGCCGGCAGGCATCCGGAAATATACAATAACGTCATCCGCGCCTTGCTGGAAAAGCTCCGAAGGGCAACCCAGCAGATCGAAGAGCTGGCCTTTCTGGATGTCTACGGCCGACTGGCGCGGGTTCTGATCGAAAATCAGAACGCCGACGGCGTCATCGAAGAGAAGCTGACCCAGCAGGAGCTCGCCGACATGGTGGGCTCCTCCCGGGAAACGGTGAACCGGATCTTCAACGAGCTGGTCACCGGCGGCTATATCTCCAAACAAGAAGGCCGCATCAAGATCGAAAAAAAGCTGCCATACAACTTTTAACCCATATCACCGCCCCCCTTTGCACCAAAAAACTCCCGGAGCAGGCAACTCAGCCGGCGTCCAGGTACGACTGGATTGGCCATATTCAGTAATTAGCGCAACCGGCTTGCGAAATACGGCACAATTTCATATGTAAAAGATCGATATGCAAACCAAGGGATTGAGGCCATCATGAAACGCTGGCGCTGTATCATCTGCGGCTATGTCCATGTGGGGGAGACGCCGCCTTATGTCTGCCCCATCTGCAATGCGCCGCAAAAGATGTTCGAGTTGATGGATGACGGTGACAGCTCGGAGCCGGCCTAGCCGCTGAACCTGGGGGAAAGATGAAAGTATATACCGGAACCGGGGATGGCGGAAAGACCAGCCTCTTTTCTGGAGAACGGATCGCCAAGACGGACGCCCGCATCGAGGCCTATGGCGATCTAGATGAGCTCAATGCCGTCGTCGGATCGGTCGTTGCGGCCCTGCCCAGGCATCCGGACAGCCAGAAACTTAAAGCCCAGTTGATGAACATCCAGTCAACACTTTTCCAGGTGGGCGCCCTCCTGGCCACCTCACCCGGTTCACCGGCAGCAGATCAGTTGGTTCCGATAAAGGCGGAACAGGGCCGGTGGCTGGAAGAGCGAATCGATGCCATGGATGCCCGGCTGGTCAGACTCAACGCTTTCATCATTCCAGGCGGCCACCCTTCGGCCGCGTGGTCGCATATTGCCCGAACCGTCTGCCGGCGGGTCGAACGGCGGGTGGTGAAGCTGGCATCGGCCGGGGCGGTCATCCCGGACGGCCTCGATGCGCTGCTGATCTACCTGAACCGGCTTTCAGACTATTTCTTTGTTTTGGCCCGGTTCTGCAATAATCTGGCCGGTGTAGCCGATGAACCGTGGCAAGGATGAGACCGTGACAGCGGCCGGCGGGCGGACACGTTTCGAGGTACAGGTGGCCGCCAAGCGACGGCTGGCGAGCCATACCGTGGAGATCCGGTTCCAGCGCCCAAAGGGTTTTGCCTTCTCGGCCGGCCAGAAAATCAGCGTTGCCCACCAAGGCATCCATCGCGACTATACCCTCGTCAATTCACCGCAAGATGCCGAACTGGCGATCTGTGTGCGCGGAATCGCCCAGGGTTCTCTTTCACTGGTATTGGTCGCTGCCAAGGCCGGAGACCGCTACCACATTTCGCCGGCCTTCGGTCATTTTCTCTACCACCCCTGTGCCCAACCGGCCGTTTTCGTGGCCACCGGTACGGGTATCGCCCCTTTCGTGGCATTTGTACACGGCGGTGCCAAAAACTTCCATCTCCTGCACGGGGTCCGATCGGAGGCCGAGCTTTACTACCGCTCCCTGTTGTCACAGGCGGCAGATCACTATACACCATGCCTTTCAGGGGAGAGGGAAAAACTTCCCGGTGACGGAGAGAACTTTTACGGACGTGTGACCGATTTTCTTGAGCACCGATTGCCGGACGGCGACTATGATTTCTATCTCTGCGGCCGGGGCGAGATGCTGCGCGACGCCACCCGTATCATCGACCGGCGGTTTGACGGCTCGCGGCTCTATTCAGAGCTCTTCTTTTAGCCTGATCGTTGCAACGATAGGGCTAAGTGCCTGGGGCTTTGTCCAGCGCTTTACGAACCAGCCGGGCCAACTGGTCTCGTTCCACCGGTTTGAGGACATACTCGCACCCCATCAACGCCGCCTTCTCCTTATCCACCTTATTACTGTACCCCGTACAAAGGATAACCGGCATACCGGGCCGGATCAACCGGATCTGATTGATCAGTTTCTCGCCGGTCATTTTGGGCATGGCCACATCCGATATGACCAGGTCAAAGTCGTTGGGTGTGGCTTTGAAGTGCTCCAGGGCGCTGACGGGACTGGTGAAGATGGTAACCTGGTATCCGAGATACTCCAGCTGCCGCTGGGTGATCATGACGAATTTTGGCTCATCATCTACAAAGAGGATGCGCTCCGTGCCAGTGAGGGCCGCCGGTTCGGGCTTGAGGGCCGGCTCGACCTGAGAGTGGGCCACGGTGGGCAGATAGACTTCGAATTTAGCACCGCGTCCAGGCACATTACCGGCGATGATTTCACCGGCATGTCGCTTTACGATGCCGTGAACCACGGCCAGTCCCAGACCGATGCCGCGATCCGGTCCTTTGGTGGTATAAAAAGGCTCATACATCCGTTCGGCGACGGTATCGTCGATGCCCTTTCCTGTGTCGGTCACCGTCAGCTTGGCGTAGTCTCCCGGCGCCAGCGTAACACCGCTGGGCATCTTGCCGGGCTTCAGGCGGGCGGTTTCCAGGGTCACCGTTAAAATGCCGCCATCCTCGTCCATGGCCTCGGCGCCGTTGGCGCAGAGGCTGATGATCAATTGATGAATATGCGCCGGATCAGCCATCACCGGCGGACAAGGATTGATCAACTGATGGAATTCGACGTGGGCGGGTATGGTGGCACGCAGCAAGCTCAAGGCATTGGTGGTGATGACCTGTAAATCCACTTTCTGTTGCTCACCGTCTGATTTGCGACTGAAATCAAGGAGCTGGCGAACGACTTTTTTGGACCGCAGGATGCCCGCCTTGGCATCGTCGATATAGGGCCGAACCGGGTGTTCGGCGTATATATCCATGGCGGCCATCTCGAGATTCCCCAACACGATGCTCAGGGCATTGTTGAACTCATGGGCCACACCGCCGGCCAAAGTTCCCACGGCCTCCAGCTTCTGAGCATGGTGCAGCTGGGCGTCGCGTTCGCGCAAGGTTTCCTCGGCTATCCGGCGGTGGGTGACATCCCGCCCGAAAAGGGCTACGCCGATGGTGTCACCCGACTTGGAGCGAATCCGGCTGGTGGACCAATCGATATCGAAGCGGCTGTCTTGAAAAAAGTATTGCTGATCGAACCGGCGACAGCCCATTGCCTGGGTCTCATTTAGTACCTCTTGCCAGAACGCTTGTCTCTCCCTCGGCAGATGGCTAAGGATGCTGTCGCTGGAATTCAGCTCTGCGCCATACAGGCGGAAAAACATCTTCCGGAATGCACCATTGGCCACCAGAATCCGCTTCTCGTTATCCACAGCAGCAATGAGATCGTCTGTGGTATCGATCATGGCCGCAAGCACGGCTTCGCTATGCTGCTGGCGTTTTTTCTCGGCGACGAGTTTGGTAATGGTCTCTTTGGCCAGGGCCAGCTGACGTTCCAGTGGTGGATTCGATGCTCGGTTCATCGCTGTGATCGCTGTTTGAAAATTATACGGATCAATGTCCAGAATATGAACTCTACAGAATAATCTCCTCTGCTGCAAGGTGAACCTATAATCCGAATGCGCTGCGGGAGGGATGGCGCAACGCCCACACAGCAATTCGGACTGAAGGTGATTCATGGCCTCCGGTCCGCGATGCCGTTCATCTGCAAGATCATTTTTCACGAACCTGATGTGTCCCATGGACGGCTTTCCGATAGCGGGGTCGATTTTTTCCTTGCTGAATCGTGTTCGGTTAGAATTGCTGACGCCAATCAGAGGAGGTTGATAATTGCCTTGCTTTTAGATAAAGTTAAAGTCACTGGCTGAACGTTGATTTTTTTCTGAGCCGGCAGCAATGACAAGCTCATCCAACGGATAGTGTACAAGCACCATCAACCCTTTTTCAATATCGCGTTCCCACAGGAGCAATCATGATGCGCTGGTTTGGTATATGGATAGGGATCGCTGTGAGCGCCCCCATTGTGTGGGCTCAACAGCCGCCGCCAGCCAGGGTGGCGGTGCTCGAGGTATTCGAAAAAGTGGTGGCGCCGACGACCCCTTTGGTCGGCATCGTCGACTTTGACCAAAGTTCCGGTATTTCATCTGAAATCAGCGGGTTGATGGTCAGCCACCAAATGGTTGAGGGCCAGGTGGTGCGAAAAGGCGACCTGCTCGTGCAACTGAATACTGAATTTCTGGAAAAGGATATCGGCGTTGTCGATCAGCAGATCGCACAGCTGGCGGTACGCATCGAAAAAACCCACAAAAATTTGAAGCGGTTCGAAACCCTCTTTAAAGAGGACGCGACCAGCGAAAAGGATTACGACGATCTGGCCTTCAACCTCAAGGAACTCCAGGCAGAAAGGGCGTCGCTGCTGGTTACCCGTGCGAAGAAGAAGCTGGAACTGGCAAAAAGCCAAATCAGAGCACCCTTTGACGGTTTGGTGGTGGAGCGGTTCAAGGATATCGGTGAGTGGATCGACCCGTCCGATCCGGTCTGCCATCTGGCCGACGTTGGGCAAACCATGGTCAAGGTGCCTGTCTCAGAAGAATTGATCCGATATGTGAAGCCAGGTCAGGAAGTGGCGGTCACCATCAAAGCGCTGGGTCGCGATTTCGTGGGCCGCATCCGCACCATCGTCCCCAAAGTAGACCCCAAAAGCAAAACGTTTGCGCTGAAGGTGAGCGTCCCTTACACCCAAGGCCTGATGCAGAACATGAGCGCTTCGGTCAACGTGCCAACCGGCCAAAAAAAGAACCTGAAGATGATCAAGCGGGACGCCCTGGTGCGACACCAAGGCAAACAATTTGTCTATTCGGTCAAAGACGGGAAGGCCGCCATCCTACCGGTCCAAGTGTCGGCCGTGGACGGCGAATATCTGGGAGTGGATGCGCCCTACATCAAGGCCGGTATGCCGGTGGTTGTGGATGGCAATGAGCGCCTTCGGCCTGGCCAGCCCGTTCAAATTGTCGACAAACCGGGCAGTGCCGGCAAACAGAATTGATCCCGGAATTCAAGATGTTCGGCTGTTGCCAATAGCGGGGCAGCGCTCCGCGCCCTGATCAGCCCCTGCACCAAAAGCAGACAACAATAGTTGAATACACATGGACTTTATTCGTTTTGCCATCAATAAACCGGTTACCGTCTGTGTCGGGGTCATCCTGTTGATCATGTTCGGTGTACTGGGCATTCGGGGCTTGCCGGTTCAACTCACCCCTGACGTGGAACAACCTCAAATCACCGTCACCACTAACTGGCCCGGCGCCACGCCCTACGAAGTGGAAAAGGATATTGTGGAGGAGCAGGAAGCGGCGCTCAAGGGCGTTCAGCGCCTCACCCTATTGGAAGGATCTTCGTTCAACGGCCTGGCCATCATGACCCTGACCTTTGAAGTGGGCACCGACCTCGACAGCGCGCTGCTCAATGTCTCCAACAAACTGGACGAGGTACCCAGCTATCCGGAGAATGTCGACCGCCCGGTGGTGGAGGCCTCAGGCGCGGAAAGCAGCCCGGTGATCTGGATGGTCCTGAAGATGCGCAAAGGCGATCCCAACAGGATCAACACCTTCCGCACCTTTTTCGAAAACGAAGTTCGCCAGTACATCGACCGCGTACAAGGGGTGGGTTCGCTCTTTGTCTTTGGCGGCGCCGACCAGCAATTGGAGGTGGTGATCTCACCCGAACGCCTGGCCCGCCATCAATTGACCATCAATGACGTGGTGAGGCGGATCCAGACCGCCAACAAGGATGTACCGGCCGGTATTCTGGGGCTTGAGAAGAAAAGCTACCGGGTGCGCACGATCAGCCAGTTTCAAACGCCGGATGACCCGCTGGATATCCTCATTGCCGATGACGGCCTCCGCCGGGTCTACCTGCGGGACGTGGCCCGCACGCGCATCGGCTACGCCACCCAGACCGGCTCCATGATGCACAATAACCAGCCTACCATCGTGGTGGGCGTGCGCAAGCAGCAGGGCGCCAACGTCATCGACCTCACCGAGCGCATGTATGCCACTATCGGGCAGCTCAACGAAACCATCCTCAAAGCGGCGGATCTGGAGCTGAAGATTGTCTATGAGCAGACGCCGTATATCCACCGCGCCATAGATCTGGTTAAACGCAACGTGATCATCGGCGGCATTCTGGCGATCATCGTTCTGCTGCTCTTCTTGAGAAGCATATCGGCCACCCTCATCACTGCCGTGGCCATTCCCATCTCCGCCATTGGCACTTTTTTGTTTTTATGGATCTTCAACCGCTCGCTAAACGTGGTCAGCCTGGCGGGCATCTCCTTTGCCGTGGGCATGCTGGCGGACAATGCCATCGTGGTGCTCGAAAATATCGACCGCCACCGCCAGATGGGCAAAAAGGCCTTTGCCGCTGCCTATGAAGGTACCCAGGAGGTATGGGGGGCGATCTTGGCCTCCACCGCGACCACCGTAGCTGTTTTTCTGCCGGTTATTTTCATCCAGCAAGAGGCTGGGCAGCTCTTCAAAGATATCGCCATCGCCATTACCTTCGCCATATTGATCAGCCTGGTGGTGTCGATCTCGGTGATTCCCACCATGAGCCACATGCTCTTTGCCCGGCAGGGGAAAAACCGTAAAAAGGTCTCCCTCAACGGCGTGGGTCGCGCCGGTATGGCCATCGCCGACAAACTGGTGGCCCTGTCGCGCCTGAGCACCCTCAATACCATGACCCGTACGGCCACCATCGGCATTTTGACCTTTGCCGCTGTGGTAACGGTGTGGCTGTTGATGCCCAAAGCAGAATATCTGCCCCAGGGCAACCGCAACCTGATCTTGAATTTCATGATCCCGCCGCCGGGCTACTCCTACCAAAAACGTCAAGCCATCGGCCATCAAATCTTCAAGGCCACCGGTCCCTATTTTGAGGAAGACGACAAAGACGGCGTGCCCCGGATCAAGGACATCTTCTATGTGGCCGCCGACCGTTTCACCCTCTTCGGCGGCCAGAGCAGCCACGAAACCCGCGCGCGGGAGCTGATACCTTTGTTCATGCGGGTGATGAACGCCATTCCCGGTATCATGGGATTCAGCATCCAGGCGGGCATCTTCCAGGAAGGGCTGGGCCGGGGGCGCAACGTGGACGTCATTATTGCAGGTGACGATATCGACAAGATCATCGGCGCCACCTGGATGCTCCGCGGTGTCCTATCGGAGAAGATCCCGGGTGCCAATGTACGGCCCGATCCATCGCCGGAAAACAGCTATCCTGAAGCCAATTTCATTCCCGATCGCTCCAAGGTGCTGGCCAACGGGCTGAGCGAGTCGGAACTGGGGCTGGCCGTGGATGTGATCATGGACGGCCGAAAAATCGGAGAATTCAAGCCGGCCGAAAGCAAGAAAATCGATCTGGTGCTGCGTTCCGACCAGGCCGAGATCAAGGTGCCGGAAGATGTGGCCAACAGCGTGATTTCCAACCGGTTCGGTCAGTTGATTCGCATCGGGGACATGGCCGACATTCAATATGGTCAAGGCCTTACGCAGATATACCATCTGGAGCGCAAGCGCAGTATAAAGCTGATCGTCACCCCGCCGCTGGAGATCCCCCTGCAATCGGCTCTGGAGACCATTCAAAACGAGGTTCTCCCCCCGTTGCGGCAAGCCGGCAAGCTTGAGGACCTGCAGGTCACCATCGGCGGAAATGCCGACAAATTGCTGGAAGCGCGCATGGCCATCGGGTGGAACCTGGTCCTGGCGGCCCTGATCATCTATCTGCTCATGACCGCGCTGTTCGAGAACTTTTTCTATCCGCTGATTATCATGTTCAGCGTGCCCATGGCCGCAGCCGGCGGATTCATGGGGCTACGGCTTGTGGACCTGCTGGTGGCCCAACAGCAGTTCGATATCGTCACCATGCTGGGGTTTATTATCCTCATCGGTACGGTGGTCAACAATGCCATCCTGATCGTTCACCAGGCGTTGAACAATGTCCGCTTCTACGGATTTGAAGGTCGTGAGGCCATCGTCGAATCGGTCAAAACCCGCATCCGTCCTATCTTCATGAGCGCCGCCACCAGCGTCTTCGGCCTTCTGCCCCTTGCGGTCTCCACCGGCCAGGGAAGTGAGCTCTATCGCGGACTGGGCAGCGTCATCCTGGGTGGCCTGGCAATCTCCACCATCTTCACCCTCTTCATCATCCCCGCCCTGCTCGCCTTTTTCATTCATTTGGAGAAAAGCCGCCAACCGGCTGGAACGGCAAATCCTTCCGTGTAGGATGGGCTTAACCGAAAATCACCGGGGCTGAAGTCCGGCGGCAGGCGCTGTCAGCCGATGGCTTGACTCAACCCCCTGTATTGATGGTAGTATGGGTTAACAACCGCCCTTTTCTCATACTTGTGGATAGTTCGAACAAATGCCTATTGCTTTGGATACCAATAGAATTTCAAATTAAAGGAGGAATGATTCGCTATGGGATCTCTTGCTCTGACCATGCTGATTGTCACGGTTATCGGTTTTATCTGCATTCTCATCACCCCCAAATCTCCTGTTGAACAAACCGCTTCATGGGAGTGTCAAACCTGCGGTGCCGGCAATCCCTCCCACTCGCCGCAGTGCGACCAGTGCGGGATGGATCAATAGGCGCAAGATCGCCTGAATGAGTGGTTGGTCTCTGACCGATAAAATGCCTGCCGGGAGAAATCTCTGAACAGGCCGTGGTATGGTATGGCCTAATTTTGCCGACCATGGCGGCTTACACTGGTTCCAGCTGTGGGCTCAACATAGCTAAACCTATCCAAACATCAGACGGGAGATCTCACAAAATTACGAGAAGCTGTTCTGCGACCATTGGTCCAAAAAAACGAAAGCACGCCAATGTTTTGTCGTTGCATTGGAATTCCGCCTTAGGCGTACCTGAGCATGGCGTGTATAATCGCCGATCAGACGGTAAATTTATCGCACATCTTTTTTAGACTGGCGGCCAGATCACTTAGCTCAATGGCGCTATCGTTCACACTTGCACTTCTGTTCGACATCTCGGTATTGGACTGACTGATGTCACTGACCGCCTCGCTGATCTCTCCGGACATGGTTGAACTCTGATCGATATTGTCCACCACTTCGGCGATGCCGGAAGAGGCCTGGGCCGCATTACCGGCTATCTCCCGTGTCATTGCGGATTGTTCCTCTACGGCGGTGGCGATGGTGGAAACGGCATCTTCAACATCGTTGGTAATTTGGGTGATCTGCTGGATGCGCTGTACCGTCTCCTTGGTGGACCCTTGAATTCCTTCGATTTTCTGCTTGATCTCACCTGTGGCTTCAGCGGTTTGCCGGGCCAGTTCCTTGATCTCGTTGGCCACCACGGCAAAGCCTTTTCCGGCCTCACCGGCGCGGGCGGCTTCTATGGTGGCGTTGAGGGCCAGCAGATTTGTCTGTTCGGATATTTCGGCGATGGTTTCGGTCACTTTTCCAATCTCGGTGGCCGCTGCGCCCAGTGTATCCACACCGCTGGACGCGTTCTGGGTGCTGGTCACAGCCTCGACAGTCACGGCGCGGGCTTTTTCCGAACTCTGGGCAATTTCGGCGATCGTGGATTTCAATTGGTCAGCAGCTTCGGCCAGCAGCGCGATGTTGGAAGCGGCCTGTTCGGTGGCTGCGGCCACGGAGTTCATATTGGCGCTCATCTCCCTGGAGGCGGAGGCCACTGTTTCGGATTTGCCGGAAGTTTGCACGGCGCCGTCAGACATCTCCCTGGAAATGGAAACGAGGGTGTCGCTGGAGCCGCTCAACGTCCGGGCACCGCTATCGATATCTCTGACCATTTTTTGAATTTTACCCATGAAGGCATTCAAGCCGCGAACAAGCTCTTCGATTTCATCTTCGGTTGCCGCTTTGAAAACCTCGCAATCCTCACAGGTGTCCAAGCCACCGCCGGCTGCACCCGCCAAAATCCGGGGGCAGTGCACCTCGTTGGCATTGGATCCGGCCACGCTCCAGCAGGCACCTTTCTGGTAGGACGAACTATCCGTGTGGGAGGGGCATTCGGTTTTGGTACAATTTCGCATTTTGACACAGGGTGTTTTGGTGGTTTCCAGAAATCGCTTGGTCAGGTCGCCCTTGCTGAAGGCGATGGCCGCATTCCGGGCGCTTTCCAGCCGCCGCACGATGGATATGATGGTCATGGCGGCCCAAGCGGTGCAAATCAGGCCCAGACCAATTCCGACCCCCTGCGCGGCGAGCAGATGTGCAACCTTTGCTTCCGACTGACGCTGCATCATCCCCACCGCCGCGTCCATCTGCTTGAGCAGGTCGAGATTGTGCGCTTCGATCCAGGCCAGATCAGATGGGGACGTCTCCTCTTGCCGCAATACCGATTCCATTCTTCGGGAAAATTCCTTCCAAAGGCGGCCGACCTTTTTCAATTGGTTATAGACCGGCGCCACCGCCTTGGGACAGAATCTGGAATCCGTTTTGGCGGGATCCAGCGATAATGGAGCCTTCCCGGAGTCGGTGAGCGCCGACAGGGTTTTTTGAAATACCGCCATGGTATGGCGTATGTCGGAGACCCGGCGCGATTCATATTGACCCGTCACGGATACCGTGTTGCGCAAAGAGAGAATCTCTTTGGTCATTTTCTGGGTCAGCATTCGCTGCCGCCCGGCCAGGTTGATAATCAGCCCGTCGTCCTTCTGTTTTGATGTCATCCACCAGGTGGTCAGAAACATCACGATGACGATCAGGGAGAGGCCTGTGGCGGCAAATCCCAATTTAAATTTGATTTTCATGGCCGCATCCTTTGATAAAGTTTGCATCCGTGTAATTTAAAAATACATCTCCAGAATACCAGTATCGGCGGGCACAATAAAAAGTTTAGGCTATTTTGACTGATAGGTTATTGAAAAAACAGGCAGATTGGTATCGCAAGCCTGACATGGGTGGCCCTGAGTATGACCAATCCGGCCTTGAAATGACCCCATCTTCTGCTAACAATGGGCATGGCCAAATGCTGCGGCCAAAGGAAAGGGCGCCAATTAAGAAAAAAGCAGGAATGAAAACACAGCGCAAGGATAAGGCCAGTGGACCATTTACCAATTCGTGCATTCGTATCATTTATTGCGCTTCCCGGGATTTTTGCAGTCCTTGCGCCGCCTCTGGTTGCCGTTATTGATCCGTGGAAAAAGACCCTTTGGGGACCGGGAGGCTTCGTGATGATGGCAGGAGCGGCTATCCTGTTTTGGTGCGTGTACGACTTTTTAGTGGGGGGAAAAGGAACGCTGGCGCCGTGGGATCCGCCAAAGCGGTTGGTGATGATCGGTCCCTATCGATGGATGCGCAATCCCATGTACGCGGGCGTTTTGCTATTGGTCCTGGGATGGGGGTTATTTTTGTCTTCTCCGCTGCTGTTTTTCTATACCATCATGCTGGCGGTTGGATTCCACCTGCGCGTCGTCAAATATGAAGAGCCCTGGCTGAAAGCACAATTTGGCGAGCAGTGGGAAGCCTACCGGAGAGAAGTACCCCGCTGGTGGCCGAGAAGAATTCCTCGGCAAAGGGATGAATAGCAACTTTAATTTAGAAGCTATCGGGGGGATGAATGATCGGTGCCATCGCAGGAGACATGATCGGTTCGATATACGAGCAGCGTCCAATTAAGATCAAGGATTTCGAACTTTTCGGTCCACACTGCCGGTTCACCGACGATACGGTTCTGACCGTAGCCGTGGCCCATGCCATTCTTACCGGACACTCCTACAGGCAGGCCCTGATGGAAATCGGCCGGCGATATCCCCATGCCGGTTATGGCGGATCATTCATCCACTGGCTCGGTTCACAGGACCCACAACCCTACGGCAGTTGGGGCAATGGCTCGGCCATGAGGGTCAGTCCGGTGGGATTTGCCTTTGACAGCGAAGATGAGGTCATCTTAGAGGCCCGCAAGTCGGCGCAGGTCTCCCACGACCATCCCGAAGGCATCAAGGGCGCTCAGGCAATGGCTTTGACCGTATTTTGGGCGCGCACCGGACGCAGCAGGAAAGAGATCCGGTCCTTGGTCGCCGGGCGCTTCGGCTATGACCTCGATCGAACCATTGATGAGATCCGCCCAGGCTATGGCTTCGATGTCTCTTGCCAGGGGACGGTGCCGGAGGCCATCATCGCCTTCCTGGAATCCTCCTCCTATGAGGATGCCGTGCGCAACGCCGTCTCGCTGGGCGGCGACAGCGATACCCTGGCTTGCATCTGCGGCGGGATTGCAGAGGCATACTACAAAGGGATCCCACAACACATCGAAGCAAAGGTTCGGCAATTGCTGCCGAGCGACCTGGCGCAGATCATGGACGATTTTCGCACCGCATATATACCCTGGATAGATCAGCGGGCATAGGGTCCCAAACCCCTCAATACGGAAAGGTCTTTTCATGAAAGTTATTACCGCGGTTTTTGTTTTGGTATTTGTGCTGATCCTCCCGGCCTGGGGCGATATTTACACCTGGGTCGACGAAAACGGCGTAAAGCATTTTTCCACGGAGCCGCCGCCGGATGAAAAAGAGGTGGAACGCCGGACGGAGATACGGCACGGTTCCGACTATTACGATCAACGCGAAGCGCAACGCAAGTCGGATCAAGCCGATATCATCGATGAAGCTCGGTCGGGAGAGAAAACATCCGATAGAGAAAACCGCGGCAGCAAAAGAATTCATAACAAGGCGGGCAAGGTGGTAATGTTCGCTACACCGACATGCGGCTATTGCGCCCGGGCCAGGGCTTTTTTTGCAAAGCACGACATCGCCTACACCGAGTACGATATCACCAAGGACAGGCAGGCCCGGCAGCGCTATACTGAATTGAAGGGAAGAGGCGTACCGCTGATATTTGTGGGCGATACCCGCGTGCCGGGATTTAACGAACACTTGCTCCGACGTCTTCTGGGTATCAAATAGACGGCCAGCAGGATAATGGTATTATCCCCATCGTAGCAAAAACCGCGGGGGGATCTCGCCCATGGGGCAATGGATTAAATCCTATTGTTTATCAGCCGGTTTCAGATACCGCACCTGAATATTGGCCTTCACGATAAACGCGCCGTCTGCTCTTGGTGGCAGCACCTTGATCATCTCGTTGGTGATTTTTTCAACATCCGAAGAAGCGGCGCACAGCTTTTTGGCATTGCGGTCAAATGCTGCCAGATAAGCTTTCATCGCTTTTACGTCTTTTGTTCCGGAGATGGGGCCGTGCCCCGGAACAATCTGATCAGCTTTCAACGCCAGCAGATCGTCCAAGGTCTTGTCCCACCCTATCAGATCACCTTCACCCAGGTAAGGGTGAAAATCAGTAAAGAGAATGTCACCGGCAAATACAACCTTCCTGTCCGGCAACCAGACCAGGATGCTGCCGGCGGTATGGGAGGATCGGCCGCTATGCAACAACTGAACGACCTGATTGCCAAGATCCAACTCCATAGACCTCTCAAAGGCCAGATCGGGAACAATGATGCGGGTTCCCTCCAATGCAGCATCATCCATGCCGAGTGATTTAGCCCCCTCAAGCGCTTTATCCCGGACCTTTATGGCCTGGCGACGACAGTCAGCGTGACTGATGATAACAGCACCCTCATCCGAAAAGCGACAATTGCCAAAAGCGTGATCCAGGTGGAAGTGGGTATTGACGACATAGCGAATGGGTTTTTGAGTGACCTTTCGGATATCCGATAGAAATACGGCTGCCTCCTTTGCCGATGTCAGCGTATCCACTACAAGGACTGCTTTATCTCCGATGACGATGCCGGCATTGGCGCCGAAGCGATTTTCGGGAGATCCGCTCTTTACATTTGAATAAGCATACACACCGTCCGCAATCTTCTTAAGACCGTCGCCGGCCCACACGGATGATACACACAACAGCAGCGTGAATAAGATCGCCTGTAAAACCAAAAGATGCTTTCGCATTTAAAACCTCCATGGGCGGAAATGATCAATTGCTGATCGGCATTGGAAACGATTGAAAGGATCGTAGAGAAAATGCCTGCCGACAGTTCGTAACAGCATGACAGGAGAAAATTGAGATAGTATCAGAAGGCTCGGTTGTCAATATTAATCGATAATAGCTGCGATATGCCATTTGTTCCATGGCCAAAAAATTCTTTTAAGCCGTTAGCCATCTTTTTCATTCAGCATTGGGATCAAGTCAGCAAAACAAATGACGATGGTTAGACTTGTACAGCTTGCAAAGATCCTTGGAATGTGTTGACGGCTTGCGCCGCAGAAGTGAACGCGTCTGATTTGGAGGAATTTCATGGCCGGGGGGTGATGTCATCCAAGTTCATCGGCGAACCAGTATATTAAGAGACGACAACCAAAGCGATCAGCTGCGCAATATCCTTTTGGATCTGGATCGATTGCGCCACCGGGAAAAACGCCTTCGTATGGAGCGCGACAGCCTCCTTGACGGATTGCGCATCCTGACCGGGTCGGACAGCACACGGGAAGTCCTGGTTCGATTGCTGAAGGTTCTCAATAATCTCATCGCTTTTGACCATGCCTTTATCCTGCGTGAAGACCAGCAAACGGCATGGTCCCTGGTTGCTGCGACAGATCCGCTTTTCGAAGACATCCAATGGATAGCCGGCCCCGCGACCGAGGGTGTCCTGGCCGGTCGGTCGGCGATCATTTTTGATACCGGCCGCACCGCCGAGTGGTGCGATCAACCGGATAAGATCAGGTCCCAGGCGGCTTCCGCTTTACATGCGTGCATCGAGACCCGGGATGCCAGAGCCATGATCGTCTGTGTCAGCCGCAAGCAAGCGGACTTCAATGAAAGACAGGCCCATCTGATTCAACGTTTTACGCCGCTTGCATCCCAGGCCTTGCAACGTCTGGAAAACCGCGAAAAGTTGCATGGCGCCATTGAAAGGGCGCAATCGATGGGCGGACAGCTGCATTTGGCCAGCGAAAGCGGATGCCGATAAAATGACAGACGATCTGGTGGCGGTCTGTTTCGCCAACCATCTGACCAAGGCGCTTGGCTATGCGCCTTGCACAAACGACTCACCGATGGATCTTGCCGTTGACTCCCCGGCGCGGCTGATGCAATTGAACGAACAACATATCGCCGCCATCAAAAAAATTATCGTCGACAAGATGGCAAAGGCCTCGGATTGGTTGAATTAATCCCCACATAAAAATAACAGGACCCAGAGGCCCGCAGCTTCAAAAGCCCCCGACGCCAAAGATTTCGATTGACTGGCTTTGATTTTGCGCCTTACTTTTAGGATGATTGCCCAAATATAAACTAAAGTTAGTCCCTGTGATGACCGATGATTTTTCAAGCCATAACCGGCCGAATCGTTCTTCCTTCGGAGTCGGACCGCCCACTATCCACCTCTCGTGTTGCTCTCCCCCCTATGAAAAAATGCACCCAATGGAATCGAATCGGCAACATATCTTCGGGGCGTTCCATCTTAGGAAACCCCATGCAGGAGAAAGCTGATGAGTAAAATGAAACCCTATTTCGTTGCGATCCTTTATTTGCTGGTATTCTTTTCTGTTTTTAGCGTAGCCCAGGCAGCGTCGCGTTATAACATTGCCATCGTCCAGCATCAACAGTTTGCGCCTTTCCAGCAGGCCCATGACGCTTTTGTCCACAACATGAAGATCCTGGGAAAAGATGGGGATTATCGCATTGTGGAGGATTATAATGCCAACAGCAATATCAAGGCGTTGGAATCGAAGATAAAAGAGCTGGCCAATGCGGGTATCATCAAAAACTGGAAAAGCTCCGGGGCTAATTTTACAGGTGTTGAAACGCCGGAATATTATGGTAAGGTTGTTCGCCTGATGCACCATTTTGTCTCCTTCAAAAGCCTCGGCATGATTTATCTCCAAGGCTCCCCCAGCCATGAAGCTGGTATCCGGCAGATTCGCAAGCTATCCGCGGAGCTGGGATTTAAATTCGTCAGCAGGGGCTTTCCTTTGAGAAACAAGGACCGCGTTCCCTTCCCGAGAGACCAAATCCGCAACAACATGCAATCGGCCCTGGAGGTGGTGTGCCCGCAGGTGGAGGCCTTTTTCGTTCAGACCTCCAACACCTTTACCAAAGAATTCGATCTATTCAGGTCGTCCTTTCTGAAGCACCGCATCATCAGCGCCGGCGATCCCACAAATATCAAGAAAGGGCTGGTGATGGGCATCGGCAAGGATGCCGATCGATTCGGCCGGCAATGCGCCCAGTACGCCATTACGATCCTGAATGGCACGGCGCCGGCGGCACTGCCCATGGACGTGGGCATCAAACTGACGGTGGATGTCAACCTCAAGGCAGCTGAAATGATCAATTATGCCCCACCTTTTGAGTTGATCAGCGGCGCGGACAATCTCTACCAAAAGGTTAATTTATCCGCTACTGCCGCCGCTGACCCGAAAAGCCAATGAGAATGCGAAAACCGCCATCATTCGGTCGATTTTTGCTGACCATGGTCTTCCTCCTGGAGGGGCTGTCCCTGGCCATTGTGATCAGCTTTCTTTTCGCAATGCTGGACCGCTCCATGAAACAGGAGCTGATCAGTAAAACCCATGTGAAGCAGGCGGAGCTGCGCCTCTTTATCACCGACAGGCTTAATTATACCAACACCAGGGTAGAGGAGATCCGGTCCAACAACAATATCAGAATCGGTCTGTTGATCGAGATGCACTCCAAAATTGCCGAAAACCTGCGGACACTTTACCCACCTACACGGGGCAGCAGTTTTTATGTCCGGACTCTGGACGGCCAGTTTTTCCCGCCGCTCAATGACCATCATCGCTTTATCGACGATTCCACCTTGCTGCCGAGCCGGTCGGGAGAGGTAACCCAGACATCCGTCGACCCGCATACCTATGCCTATTTCGCCCCTATCCTCCAGCATGATAACATCCTCGGACATGCAGTGGGGGTCTACGATCTGCATGCGGATCCCAATTGCACGAAACTGCTCAAAGCCTTCGACAATCTATCCCTGGTGTATAAAACAGAAACACAATGGGTGGATTTGTTGTCCCACCGTCCCCTTTCCGGGCCTGCCCCAAAGGAGACCGAGGAGGCGTCTCTGTCGCCGGACCAACTGGATCTGCCCGGATCCAGCGCCCTGCAAATCGGAATGAAGGAGTTCCCCTCCCTCTTTCTGAACATGGACAACCGTCAATACCGGCAACAAAGACGCGCCATGGTGACCCGGCTGGTCCTTCTGGGCATCCCGATTTTTCTTTTAACCTTCGCATTCTCCTTTTTGATATTGAAAAGGGTCACCAACGCATTGGATGCCTTGGCGAAAAATGCCCTGCATATCGCTGACACCGGTGAGCACTCGAATTTGGATACATCCAGGGTCCGGCATGCCGAGTTTCTATATCTTACAAAAGCCTTCAATAAAGTCATGGCCAAGGTGCGCGAACAGACCGATGACTTGAAAAACACCAATAAAAAACTGCAGCAACAGATTGAAGAGCGCCGGCAAATCGCTCTCGCGCTTCAGGAGAGCGAATCCCAGCTGAGATCGCTCCAGGACAATATTCCTGTGGGCCTGTTCCGCAAATCCACAGACGGGCGCCTGCTCTTCGCCAATCCGAAAATGATTGCTATTTTCGGATACGAATCCGAAGAGGAGATGATTGACGTAGACTTTCGCCAGCGCTTCTACTATCACCAGCAGTACGATCACATCATGGATAAATTCGAAACTTCCGACAGCATTCAAAATCTGGAACTGCGCTTTAAGCGCAAGGACGGAACCCCTATGTGGGGCAGCGTTCACCTGAAGATATCCGACGATCCGAAATCAGGAGATCGCTATATTGATGGCGCCATTCAGGACATCACCGACCGGAAAAAAATCGAGAATGAAAATCAAAAGCTGGAAACCCAACTCCGGCAAACCCACAAAATGGAGGCCTTGGGCACCCTTGCCGGTGGAATTGCCCATGATTTTAACAATATCCTCTTCGCCATCATCGGGTTTTGCGAATTGGCCATCGAGGACGCCGTACCGGAGAGCGATCAAGAAAAAAATCTCGAAGAAGCCGTTGCTTGCATTCAGCGGGCGACCGAGCTGGTCCGTCAAATATTGACATTCGCGCGGCAAACCGATGTTGTGAAGCAACCCCTCAATCTGACCCCCATCATGAAGGAGAACTTCAGGCTGCTGCGCGCAACCCTGCCGACAACCATCGATATCCGTACCATGCTGAAAGGCGATCACACCATCCTTGCCGACCCAACGCAGGTTCATCAGATCATCATCAATCTCTGCACCAATGCATCCCATGCCATGCGGAAAAAGGGCGGCCTGTTGACCATCGAACTTGAAAAAGTCGACATCCAACCCGGCGGGGAGGAATTGGGACCCAGGCTCAAGCATGGCGCTTATGCAAGACTCCGGGTTAAAGACTCCGGCCATGGCATGCCGCCGGAAACCATCGAGCGTATTTTCGATCCCTATTATACCACCAAGCCCCAGGGGGAAGGCACAGGAATGGGGCTCTCCGTGGTTCAGGGAATCGTTAACCGCCTCGGTGGTGTCATCTGGGTGGACAGCACCCTTGGTAAGGGAACGATATTCGACATTTATCTGCCAACACTGGAAGTCATCAAGACCGATAAAAAACATGAAACAAAATCAGTATACGGGGGGAAAGAGCACATCCTTTTCGTGGATGACGAACCACCTATCACCCGGATGATATCTCAAACCTTATCCAACCTGGGGTATCAATTGACACCGTACAACAGCCCGGTGGAGGCTCTGAAACTGTTCCAAAGCTTCCCCGAGCGTTTTGATCTGGTTATCTCTGATGTCACCATGCCGCAAATGACCGGCTATGAGTTGACCCGCGAAATACTGAAAATTCGTCCTGACCTGCCTGTGATTCTATGCACGGGCTACGACAAATCCGTCAACGAGGAATCCGCCTTGGATGTCGGCGCCCGCGCGTTGCTGTATAAGCCTTTGACCCGGCAGGACCTGTCCGCCACCATTCGAAACGTGCTCAACGGATCCTACAAAAGCACGACAATTCAACAGGATGATCGAAATATCGAAGGCTATCGCGCAGGAGCAGGTAAAGCCTGACAAATCTTCGCCCAATCGCGTAAATCATCTAAGCCATTTCCCTGGCGTCCATTATCGAATCCCGCCCATTCACATGCTTGAATCTGGTGCGCAGGCACGTTGTCCACACACCAAAAGGCCGCCGGATCATTCGCAGGACAATTGACACGTTCCGCCGCAAGGCCTAATTTAATGGCTCACTATGCCACTGACCATCACAGCTGGATTGATCGCACGGAAACCTTCCTTGCATTCTGCGTTGAAAGGTTCCGTGCAGCTGCTGGTGGTCTTTCAAACCATAACGCTTCAGGAAAGACCTGATCGAACAGGAGAAAATACAATGAAAAAGTACAAAGTTTACCTATTGGCCGGCACTTTAATCGTGGCCTTGGCCGTATTGCTGGTGGCCCTGCCCGCCTCGTTTGCAGCAAAAAATAAGGCGTGGCACTTCAATGGCACCGTTATCGAAGCGTGCAGCTGTCCGATGTTTTGTCAATGCTACTTCAATACCAAGCCCGCCTTGCACAAAACCAACAACGGCGCCGAACGCTTCTGCAAATTCAACATGGCTTATAAGATCAACAAGGGTTACTACGGAGACACCGATCTGAGCGGTGTCAGGTTCTGGGTGGCCGGCGATCTGGGTGGCAGCTGGAAAAATGGAGACAGCGATTGGGCGATTGTTACCTTCCAATCCGGCACCACCGATGAGCAGAAAGCCGGCGTTGCAGCCGCGTTGGGCCACATATTCCCTCTTAAGTGGAAATCGTTTCAGGTGGCTGAAGACGAAGAGATCGAATGGAAGGCGACCGAAGATCGCGCAGAAGCCAAGCTCGCCAAAGGTGTCCGGGCCCACATCATTTTGAATAAATGGAAGGGCATGGAAGGCAAGACCGGCGTTCTTGAGAACATCGCCTATATGGGCGCACCGCGCAACAACGGTTTCAAGATGATGCCCAATGAGATCGAGACATGGAAGGTCGGCGACCAGTCTTTCGAGTTCAAAGGCACCACTGGTTTCATGATCACCGTCGACATGAAATCGGAAGATCTATCCATGTAACGGCCAAGTGGTCCCCGTCTGCAAGGGTGGTGGACCACCGCCTCATTTTTTCCGCAACAGCGGCAAGGGAACTTGTCCTTGTCTAGCTTGCATACCGGTTTTTCGCCACCATATTATAAGCAAACGCGCTTATCCGGAAAGTTTAAGTACAGTAGTGTTGCTTTCAACCCCGGCGGAGCGAAGGGCTTGGGCTGCAGGATACGCCAAGCGCGGGACGCTGATCCTCCGCTGCACCTAAGCCGCACTAAAACCGATGGCCAATGTCCTGCAGCCCAAGCCCTTCGCTCCGCCTCATGCAACAGTCCGGAACCAACGATTTTTGCACTTAAACTTTCCGGATAAGCGCGTAAGCAAAAATTGATTTAGCAGCTATCAGCTGCCTAAGCGATACGGCGCACCTACCGGTTGAGCCATGTTTAGATTCTCGATGCTCTACCCGCGGACGAATGCCTCACATCCTGCGGAATTCTTCTGCTGCCAGCGCCGCCAATTATCGAAAGGAGCCGTTATGGACAATCCTTCGCCATTTTCGAATATACCGTATGATGTACTTCGCGCAGCGATCCAAAAAGAGTACTCAGATGTCGCTATAGACCCCGGCAAAGGGTACCATTTTCATACGGGCTGCGAAGCCGCAAATCGTATCGGTTACGACAAAGACCTCTACACCGCCATACCGGAGGAGAATGTGGCCTCCTTTGCCGGGACGGGCAATCCATTCAGTCTGGGACGGTTGACCCCCGGCGATACCGTTGTGGATGTGGGTTCCGGGGCAGGTTTTGATTCATTGATTGCCGCACAGTTGGTTGGACCGCAAGGTAAAGTCGTCGGCATCGATATGACCCAGGAGATGCTGTCAAAGGCACGCAACGGCGCCACTGCCATGGGCGTAGACAATGTGACCTTTCGTGAGGGCTATGCCGATGCCCTGCCGCTGGATGATAATTTTGCCGACGTTATCATCAGCAATGGCGTGCTGAACCTGACCCAGAACAAGCACAAAACCCTGAAAGAGTGGTCAAGGGTGCTAAAGCCCGGCGGGCGCGTATACATCGGCGATATCATGATATCCAAAAAAATGCCTCAGGAAGCGTTGAATGACGTTTCCTTGTGGACCGGCTGAATTGCCGGCGGTCTGCCGGAGGCAGATCTTTTGAAAGTTTTCAGGGCGGCCGGTTTCGAAAATATCGAAATTCAGCAGCGCCACGATATATTCGAAGGCGTCCCTAATCC
Organism: Desulfobacteraceae bacterium; assembly: GCA_037387725.1. Classification (GTDB taxonomy): domain Bacteria; phylum Desulfobacterota; class Desulfobacteria; order Desulfobacterales; family Desulfosarcinaceae; genus JARRKU01. Next base: position 41,770 of record JARRKU010000020.1, on the reverse strand, counting down.
ATCCAGCGCCCTTGAATTCGGAACCAGGGGTATCAGTATCAGAGCGCAAAAACCGGCATAGGTGATTGTTAAGTACTGAAATCCTATCACGAAGCTGAAACGCATCGCCCTATGATGATGGCGAAGAAAGGATACTACCATGTCTATCTTTTCAACTTCAATTCGATGCATGGTAGCGCTGACGATGCTATGCATCGGCGCGCAGGCCGCTCTGGGTGATGATAGCGCTCCGAGAATTGAACCGGAGCAGCTTAAAGAGAGAATCAAGGAACCCGATCTGCACATATTGGATGTCAGGATTGTTTCAGACTGGAGAAAAAGCGACCGGAAAATCAAGGGCGCCGTCCGCGCTGACCCTCACGATGTGAGTTCTTGGGCCCGGACGCTTCCCAAGAATGCGGTTGTCGTTGTCTATTGCTCCTGAGCGAACGAATACACGAGCGCCAGTGTGGTGCTCAGGCTGGTCGAACTGGGATTCAAGCAAGCATATGCGCTCCACGGTGGTTGGGACAAGTGGGTACGCCTGGGATATCCCACCGAGAAAAAATAGCAGATCACTATTGGGAAGAGGAGATAAGATGGTCATCCATAGATTATACAGACTCGGACTTCCGCTGCTGCTCGCCCTTGCATGGATCGGATGCGATCATGGTTTCCGACCGGTGGAAGAATTGACGGATATTCCCCGCATTTCCAAAGAGGCGTTAAAAGATCAGCTCAACTCGGAAATTACCCTTATCGATGTAAGATGACAGCATTACTTCGAAAAGAGACGCATGATCATCTCTTTCAAGGCTTCATCCCAGGGCCTTCGGGCAATGCCGAAGGTGGCATCCAGGCTGCTGCAGTCCAGCACTGAATAGTGGGGCCGCGGTGCGGGTGTTGGATAGTGAGTCGTCAGAATGGGGACGACTTGCTTTACGGCCAAGGTCTCGTGGGGCCGCGCCAGGGCAAATATCCGGCGGGCAAAGGCATACCATGTAAGCGCACCCTGGTTGCAATAATGATAGGTTCCCCAGTCTGAAGAACCGGGCGTTAATCGCGCTGCAATTTCAAACAGCGCTCGCGCCAGGTCGCATGCGTATGTCGGCGACCCTACCTGATCATCTACTACCCGTATGCATTCCTTTTCACGGCCCAATCGCAACATGGTCTTGACAAAATTGCTACCGTGCCGGCCGTACAGCCAGGAGGTGCGGATGATCAGATGGCGATTTATTCTATTGCGCACCGCGTCTTCGCCTTCCGCTTTGCTTTGGGCGTATACGCCTCGGGGGTTTACGGCATCACTTGGCTTCAAGGGCCGCGCAATGAGGCCTTCGAAAACGTAATCGGTTGAAATATGGATCAGGGGGGTGTTTTGCGCCCTGCAGGCTTCGGCCAGATTTCCAGCGCCGTCTCGATTCACGGCAAAGACCTTGTCGGCATGTTGCTCAGCCAGGTCTACAGCCGTGAAAGCGGCGGCATTGATCACCAGGTCTGTGGGGCCGGCATCCCTGAAGATCCGGCGTACATCTGTTATGCGGGTGATATTACATTCCGGCCGGCCTACACCCAAGGCTTGCACCCCGTGCGCCGGCGCGCTGCGCATCAATTCAGCGCCCAGTTGTCCATTGCAGCCGAAAATTAGAACGCGCACATTACCCCCGGAAGGCCGGCAAACGTTCGGGATCAATTCGATCAAGCCGCTGCAAGGCGGCATCTCTCGAGGAAAGAATAGGGTCCTGAATGGGCCAGTCGATTCCTATGTCGGGGTCACACCATAAAAGGCCGCCCTCATTTTTTGGTGAATAATAATCGCTGCATTTGTACATAAACAACGCTGTTTCACTTAATACACAAAATCCGTGGGCAAAACCCACTGGAACGTATAGCTGGCGCCTGTTCTTTTCAGAAAGCACTGCGCCGACCCATCTACCGAAAGTTGGTGAACCCTTGCGAATATCCACAACTACATCAAAAATCTCACCCTGAAGCGATTGAACCAGTTTGGCTTGTGGGTTCGGATATTGATAGTGCAGTCCCCGCAAGGTTCGACAAACGGAAAAAGAGATGTTGTCCTGGACAAAGGTCGCTTCAACACCGGCTTCGGCATAGCGCTGCTGTTGGTAGCTTTCCAACAAAAAACCGCGGTGATCTCCGAACACCTCCGGCTCCAAAATCAATACACCTTCAAGCTCTGTGAGAAGCACTTTCATTGGATACGACCCTCAAATTCGACAAGATCCATCAGGTACTGCCCGTAACTGTTGTTACGCAGCGGATGCGCCATGCGCAGTACCTGCTCTGCATCAATATAGCCTTTTTGAAATGCAATTTCTTCGATGCAGGCTACCTTGAGCCCCTGGCGCTGCTCAATGACTTCGATGAAACTGCTGGCGCGCATCATGCTTTCGTGGGTACCGGTATCCAGCCAGGCAATGCCCCGCCCCAGTTTCTCCACGGACAATTGCCCCAAAGAGAGATAAGCCCTGTTTACATCTGTAATTTCCAATTCTCCCCTCGCCGAGGGTTTAAGCTGTGCGGCAATATCCGACACTTGATGATCGTAGAAATAGAGGCCTGTCACTGCCCAATTGGATGGCGGCTTGGCCGGCTTTTCTTCAATATCCATAGCCTTGCCTGCTTCACCAAAGGCGATTACACCGTATCGCTGTGGATCCCTGACCCAGTATCCGAAAATTGTCGCACCCTGCCGGTGCGCCATGGCACTGGATAGGGTTTCTGGTAAACCGTGACCGTAGAAAATGTTGTCCCCAAGGATTAATCCCACTCGGTTCCGACCAATAAATGAGCGACCAATGATAAACGCCTGGGCAATCCCTTCAGGTCTGGCTTGCTCGGCATAAGAAAAAGTGAGGCCCCATTGCCGGCCGTCGCCCATAAGGGATTGGAATTTGGGCAAGTCTTCAGGGGTTGAGATGATCAGAATGTCCCGAATACCGGACAACATCAACACCGAAAGTGGGTAGTAGATCATGGGCTTATCATATACCGGCAGCAGTTGCTTGCTCACCACACGGGTTATGGGATAGAGCCGCGTGCCGCTGCCGCCCGCCAGGATTATTCCTTTCATCGCCGATTAAGCCTTTCCGCGTTCGTTGCGTTGCGCATAGTTGGTTTGAATCCAGTTCCGGTACGCGCCACTTTGCACATCGTCGATCCATTTGCGATGGTCAAGGTACCAGTCCACCGTCTGATCCAAAGCCTCTTCAAATTTAAAACGTGCCCGCCAACCCAGTTCCCGATCTATTTTACCGGCATCGATGGCATAGCGACGATCGTGACCGGGCCGGTCGGCAACGAACTCTACCAGACGCTTGCTCCGCTGTTCTCCGTTGCGGTTCAAGCGCTCGTCCAGCAATTTGCACAACCGGTAGACCACATCAATATTTCTGCGCTCAGCGCCGCCGCCGATATTATAGGTTTCACCGGCCGTACCATCTTCGAAAACGGTTACCAAAGCTTCACAATGATCGATAACATACAACCAGTCCCGCACATTTTGCCCGTCGCCATATATCGGCAGCGGTTGCTCGTCCATCAGATTGATGATCATCAATGGTATCAGCTTCTCAGGAAATTGGTAAGGACCGTAATTGTTGGAGCAATTGGTGACAATCGTCGGAAAGCCGTAAGTGCGGTGCCAGGCACGAACGAAGTGATCGGATGCTGCTTTTGATGCGGAATAGGGGCTGGACGGTGCATATGGCGTATCTTCCGTGAAATACCCTTTCGGCCCTAAACTGCCATAGACTTCGTCGGTGGAGATATGCACAAACCGGAAACCATCCGGCTGCCCCCACCGCTCCCATGCCTGGTGGCAGGCGGATAGCAGGCGGCAGGTGCCGGTGACGTTGGTTTCCACAAATGCCTGTGGACCGTGAATGGACCTATCCACATGGGATTCGGCGGCCAGATGGAATACACCCGCCGGTTCTTCCTCTTCGAGCAACCGTGCCAAAAGATCACTGTCGCAGATGGACCCATGCACGAAACGATAGCGCTCCGGCATCTGCCGGGCCACATCTTCAAGATTGGCTGCATTGCCGGCATAGGTCAGGGCGTCCAGATTTACGATACGCCAATGCGGCCGAATCAGAAGACTATGCCGGATAAAGTTTGAACCAATGAATCCCGCACCACCCGTGACGAGTAAAGTTTGCGTCATCGCTGTCATTGCCTCTCTGACGAGAATGCACAACACTTCTTACGATCGTGGAGATACCTGCCATCCGGGCTAAGGATTGTTGTGCCGCCCGTATGCATCGTCGTAACGTTCGATGTCATCTTCAGCCAGATAACTCCCCGATTGTACTTCTATCATCTCCAGCGGTATCTTCCCCGGATTCTCGAGCCGGTGCACCACTCCCAGCGGAATGTAGGTCGACTGGTCCTCTTTTAAGATAAATTGGTCTTCGCCTTTGGTCACCAGCGCAGTGCCCTTAACCACTACCCAATGCTCGGCGCGATGGAGATGCTTTTGTAATGAAATTTTGGCTTTGGGCATTACGGTAAGCCGTTTTACGGCAAAGCGCTCGGACAGATCAATCTCTTCAACGCTGCCCCAGGGGCGGTACACTTTTTTATGGGTCACCGTCTCAGCACGGTCTTGGCCCTTGAGTTCGTCCACCAATGCCTTTACCTTCTGGACAGAATGGCGGGGCGCCACCAAAACCGCATCCTCTGTTTCCACGACGACATGGTTGTCCAAACCCACGGCCGTCACCAACCGGCCGGAAGCATGCACAAATGAGTTCTTCACATCATGAAGGCAGGCGTCGCCATGCACCACGTTCCGGTGGTCATCTTTTTTCCCAGCCTGCCATAACGCTTCCCAAGACCCCAAATCGTTCCAATTTCCGTCCAGTGCAACCATGACGCCGGCAGTGGTATGTTCCATTACGGCATAATCGATGGAGTCTGATGGACAGGCTTCGAAAGCGCTCTTGTCCAGGCGGAAGAAGTCCAGATCGACGCGACCTTTGTCAACCGCAGCCTTGCAGGCATCGAGAATCTTCACGGTTTGCCGTCGGAGTTCACTCAGCAGGCGCTGGGCTTTGAAAATGAACATACCGCTGTTCCAGCAATAGTCACCGGATGCAAGATAGGTTTTGGCCCGCTCCAGATTGGGCTTTTCTACAAATTGGTCGATCTGCCAGACGCCAGGACCATGGAGGTCATCATCCGCCGTCAGCGAGATCCCTTTGCGAATATAGCCATAGCCGGTCTCCGGGCTATGCGGGACAACGCCAAATGTCACCAGCTTGTCCTGTCGAGCAAACCGTTCCCCCTGGACGATAGTTCGCAAAAGGCCGTGGGGATCATCGATATGATGATCCGCCGGCAACGCCAACAGCATGGCATTGGCGTTTTCGGCCTGTGCTATCATCGCGGCCGCGGCCAGAGCCGGTGCAGTATTTCGTCCTGCAGGCTCCAACACGATCGCCTGGGGTTTAACACCGATTTCTCGCAATTGTTCTGCAACGATAAAGCGATGCGCTTCATTGCACAATACGATGGGAGGTTGAACCCCGTCCAGGGGCGACAACCGTAGCAAAGTGTTCTGCAGCAGCGTGCGACTGTCCACAAGGCGCATGAACTGTTTGGGATACAATTTCCTGGACAATGGCCAGAGGCGCGTTCCTGAACCGCCTGCCAGTATCACGGGCGTAATCATCTTTTTATCACTCGAGCATCCGTCTGTGCCAGCAGAGAATCGGTAGCGGCCGGCTGTTAAAATACATCGAAATTTTCAATAATTTCATTGGTTCTACATAACATAGATAGGTTGACAGATCAATTGGGCGGGCCGAACTTATTGGTGGCCATCCCCCCGCTCCCGTCAAGGGGTCCGGCCAGACCATCATCGCTGGCCGATTTCTATCCAAACGATTCATCCTCCCTGGCCTTGCGTTCAAGGGGAAGCAGGCTGTAATAGATAAATCGATTCACCGGTGTGTCAATACGCCCCCTCTCTCCGTACCGCATAACCGCACCGTTCTGTTCCCTCAATTCCGATGGGCGCCCGTTCATGATATCTCTTTGCATGGAAGCGGTGCCATCTGCCGGCAGTTGATCGATGAAAGCGATGGTGCCATCTACTGATTTCGGCGTCATCTTTATTTTGTTGGACCTGGCGACATCATACACCTCCCGGATTGAAGCCAGAAGCAGCTGCCGCGTTTCAGGCATGCTTCGAATCACGCCAATCGGTGATCGCGTCAGGGCCCCCAATCCTCCCCAAGGTGCAATCAACATGAACTTTCGCCAAAGCTGGGTGAAGATGTTTTCAGAGACATGCACCGTCATTCCCTGTGCTTCTGAAAAG
>JARRKU010000020.1:0-35373 GCA_037387725.1 Desulfobacteraceae bacterium | reverse complement strand
TACGGCTGCTCCGGCGGCCGTCTATTTCGCCGAATGTCAGAGAAGGATCAGCGCCGGCATGACGGACGTGTCCAGGAGATTCAACCATTGTGATGATTTTGCAGAGCCCCGGAAGAACATGATCGACACCCAATCGTTCGGACAAAATCGCATGTGCTTCCACGCCGTTTTGGAGCGGCACCACGACAGTCTCCGGCCCGATCAGGGGTCCCATCGCTTTGGCTGCATCTGGAACCTGCCAGGATTTGACACAACACAGCACCACGTCGACAACACCGATTTGATCAGTGCGGTCCGTTGCTTTTGCAGGAAAGACATCAAAATTTCCGTTGATGCTTTTTACTTTCAAACCATTGGTCGCAATGGCCGCAAGATGCTTGCCGCGCGCCAGAAATGTAACGTCATGTCCGGCTTGTGCCAGGCGGCCCCCAAAATAGCTGCCAACGGCGCCTGATCCAAATATGCATAATTTCATAGGCAACTCCAATCGTCCTTTTTGAATACAAGATTGTTAAAACTTAAAACTGGAAGACTCTATGTCAACCAGAATTGATCCCAACGATAGAGATTTGAAATAGCGCAAGATTTGTCATTCAAGAACATGGTCATCTCGTGTGGATCATTTTTCCTTACCAAATCGGTTGACATGCAACGACTGCTTTGAGATACTGAATCGAGCGAAAAGCCTACCACTATCTTCCTTAACACATCTCACAATGTTCTTTTCGCCTTTGGACGGACATTTTCCCAACCCCGCGTGCTCTAAGTGACAGCAGCACCCCTGGAAGGTACTTCGGTAGTGAAACACCTTTCATATATGAATGCCAATACAACTCGGCGCGCAAAATCATTAATATGACGAGAACGATTGCCAAATCGAACGTCCAAGGGAATGGTCATTCTCCCTCTAAAGCAGCTCAACTTTTCGGATGCCTGTTTATCTTCTGCGCTGCGGCGCTTTTTTACTTTTCTACAGCAGTCATTCGCTGGGCCAACCAACACGTCGACCTGCTTCCCGCCTTTTACGTCTTTGTAAGGTTCTTAACAGGTTTTGTGGTTGTGAACATCGTGCTCTTGGTCAAAAGACAATCTATAAATGCTAAAAACCTCAAATTGCTGGCCGGAAGAGCCATAGCCAACACGGTTGCCGTCTATTGTTTTTACATGGCGGTGAGCAAAATCACTTTGGCCGAAGCCAATATCCTCAATATGACCTATCCTGTTTTTGGTGCAGTATTTTCTTGGATTTTTATCAAGGCGCAACGCGATACGTGGATGAGCATCGGCGCAATCATTGCTTTTATCGGCATATATTTAATTCTTGCGCGAGGGCCATTGTCTATCACTATGATACATCTCTGGGGACTGGCCTCAGGAATCAGTGCAGCATGGGCCATCATTTTCCTCAATTTAAGCCGCCGGTACCACGATACCCAGACGGTATTGTTTTACTTGTTCGGCCTCGGCACCATCTTCACTTACGCGGCCTTTCCTTCCGCCATATTTTGGCCAAGCCCAACGCAAGCGTATTACCTTTTTCTTTGCAGCGGCCTATCCATTGTAGGCCAATATTGCATCACCTTTGGACACCGTTATGTATCCACGGTGGAAGGGGTTACCATCTCTTCGAGCAGGATCCTCATCGCAGCTGTTTTGGGCCCTTTTGTTGTTGGAGATCCCGCCCTGACGCTAAGGGGCTGGATTGGCGCCGCCATTATCATGGGCGTCAATATTTTATTGGCCGTTCGAAAGGCCAAAACAGCTTAATAAAGGAATGGGATAGATTTATGCGATGTACCCGGCAGGCCAATACCAAAGACAATTATATTATCAGCCGGCTGCGAATAAAAGAGTTTGGTCGATCGAAGGATTTTGACCTGCTTCTAGCTGACAAGCTCAAATGGAACCGCATGGACGAGGAGCAGACGGTAGTGGCGGTATGGTGCGATAAAGTACCACTTTCCACAATGCGAGCAGTGGTCGTCGACGATTCCCTATCCGCTCAAAATACACTGCAGTGCTCCGTTTCCGATCACGTTACGTATCCCGCCATCGTGTTCAACGCCGCAGCAACTAGAAAAGAGAACCGTGGAGAAGGTTTAAACCAGGTTATCCGTTACCATTTTCTGGCTGCGGCCATTCACCAAGGCATTGAAGCACTGCTAAGCCCAATATACTTTGGTGCTCCCAGAATGGACTTTATGACGGCACTGGGTTATCATTATATCAAACCCAATAAATGCTGGCAGACAAAATTGCTTCCCAAAAGCGAACGCATTCTGGGGATCCTGCCACGTTCTAAGATGCGCTATGCCTTAAAGTATCTCTTCCACCATCGCAGTGAAGCCATTCATCACTACCCATGGAAAGGCACAAGTTTGAAATTACCGATCAAAACCAAGAGTAAAGCTGCCATGGCAGCAATGGGTAAGAACCGCAATTAGTCGCTAACGCCACTGCCTTATATAATATTTAACAACATCCTCGGGTTATATTGACAAATTGTGGCGATGGAACTGACTTTTTCTGTCATGTTGCTCAAGACAGTTTGGCGCTTTTGCGAACTTAAAACATTTAATTTATTCAAATTTTAATTTCCATCACCATTGGTACGCTAATTGCTCCAAAGTCCATCAATAAACGACCCAATGGGTGAACTACGATTCATGCTTGGAGGCCTATGCCATGGATATTGTCTGCAAACAATGCAACACCACCTATACGATACCCGCGCGCAAGCTGCCGAGACAAAGGGCCAGTGCCGAGTGCAAGCGCTGCGGATATAAAATCATCATCCAGGCGGACGCCGCTCCGTCGGCCCTTCAGGCAGATGGGATGACCGCCGACACACCCGTTGTGTCTAAGGCGTCACCACCAGGAACCGGAAGCGAGATTTTAGAGGCCTTCCCGGAACTGGCCCACTGCAATACGACCCGTTACAACCTTGATGAACTCATAGTGCCCACCAAAAAGGGCAACTACAAAACCAGGTTGAACAAATTCAAAGTCAAGATCCTGGAAGCTGTCTGCCCCATCCTCGATCGCATGCTCCAGGATGATGAACAGGTTCTGTGCATTGCAAGCGGAATCGCCCATTACCTTGTTGAAATGCTGTTCGGCAATGGGGTGTTAACCATGCTTTACAACCGATACGCATTGGTGGCCACAAACCGGCGTGTGTTGATGATTAATACCAATTATCGCATCACGCATCCCCGTCATTATCTATTCCAGTTCACCTATGACGAAATTAAAAAAATATCGCGCGGATTGTTTCGCACCAGTCTCACGTTCACCCTTCACAACGGCAGACGTCGCACGATAACATCCATGAAGTCCGCCTCTACCAGACAATTATTAAACTTGATAAAACAGCGCATCGATCTGCAGAAAACACCTGTTGCCGCCGCCGACATCAAATCCAATCTCTGCCCGGCCTGCTTTACGCCTCTAGGAAAAGGTCTGGCCCAATGCCCTGCTTGTCAAGCTGCTTTTAAAACGCCGGCTGGCGCAGCGCTGCGTTCATTGGTGCTGCCGGGACTGGGGGATTTTTTCCTCGGTCACAGATTTCTGGGCTGTACCGAAATGATCGGGTCAGTGGTTGTCTGGCTCTTTGCTTTGAGCATGCTGCTGGCTGGCGGCACAGATGGGGGGATCATCGCTGTTTTGATGCTGGTTTTTGTCAACGGCTTCGACGCCCTGCTGACTCTGCACATGGGGAAAAAGGGCTACATTCTGGCAAAGAAACAACCTGCATCTAAGTCGCGCCCGCAGTTGGCGACCAGTGGCGCATAGGTTTCAAGGCTCGAGCCCCCGAAAGCCTGTCTTGGGCGATGGGTGGCAACTATCCCCAATAGCCGAGCACCTCTCAGGTAATCAAGCGGTCTGGCGCCCCAGGCGCTGCGGTTCCCACGCACGATCGATCCTGCGATCAATTGAAGATATGCGGCATATATTCGGACGCCGGATCCATCCGTATTCATAAAGCGCATCGCCCAGAAGGCCGTATCGCATAGATGCGGCCTTCTGACGACGGCGGAACTAATTTGTTATTATATTATCACGTTTCATCTTCAGCCACGCAGGACAGCGCTTCTGGTATGAAGCGATTATTTGCCCTGAATGGCTCTGGCGCCTTCTATGGCCATATCCACAGTGGTCGGGTCGGCAAGGGTCGAAGTGTCCCCCATGGATGCTTTGTCAAAATCTCCGGCGGCAACTTTTTTCAGAATTCGGCGCATAATTTTCCCTGACCGGGTTTTGGGCAGATAATCCGCCCATTGAAGCATTTCCGGGGTTGCGATGGGACCGATCTCCTTGCGCACATGGGCCACCAGCTTCTTCTTAAGCCCATTCGATTTATCCACCCCTGTGTTGAGCGTAACATAGGCATAGATCGACTGGCCTTTAACCGGATGAGGATATCCCACCACCGCAGCCTCAGCCACATCAGGATGGGACACCAGGGCCGACTCTATTTCAGCCGTCCCCATTCTGTGGCCCGATACATTGATGACGTCGTCCACCCGACCGGTGATCTGATAGTACCCGTCCTTGTCCCGCTTGCAACCGTCGCCGGTAGTATAATTTCCCGGAAACTGTACAAAATAGGTATTGAAAAAGCGTTCGGGATCCTTGTACACGCCTCTCATCTGGCCCGGCCATGATCGTTTAATGATCAGATTGCCTTCGCAGACCCCTTCAAGCTCATTTCCGGAATCGTCCACGATGGCCGGCTCTACACCGAAAAACGGTACGGTGGCCTGTGCGGGTTTGATGTCAATGGCGCCGGGAAGGGGCGTAATGAGAATGCCACCGGTTTCCGTCTGCCACCAGGTATCGACAATGGGGCACTCGCCACGCCCGATTTTCTGATAATACCAGTTCCAGGCTTCGGGATTCAACGGTTCACCCACCGATCCCAAAAGCTGGATGGAGGAAATATCGTGCTTCTCGACCCAGGCATCACCCTCCTTGGCCAGGGCCCGAATGGCCGTTGGGGCCGTGTAAAAGATGTTGACCTTGTACTTTTCGACAATAGCCCAGAAGCGCCCGAAATCCGGGTAGTTGGGCACACCCTCGAACATGATGGTGGTCGCGCCGTTGGCCAGCGGACCGTAAACGATATAAGAGTGTCCGGTGACCCATCCAACATCAGCCGTACACCAGTATATATCCCCGTCATGGTAATCGAAAATAATTTTATGGGTAAAGGCGACATAGGTCAGGTAACCGCCGGTGGTGTGCATAACCCCCTTGGGAGCGCCGGTCGATCCGGAGGTGTAGAGAATGAACAGCGGGTCTTCGGCGTCCAGCTCCTCGGGCGGACAATCGGCATCGACTGTGGCGGCTTCGTCATGGTACCATTTATCCATCCCCTCATTCCAAACCACCTCAACCTTGCTGCCGACGCGCTCGACCACCAAATGGGTCTGGATGGTCGGACACGATTGGATGGCCGTATCGGCATTGGCTTTCTGGGGGATTGCCTTGGCGCCGCGGAAGGTGCCATCGCATGACACCACCAGGCAGCTGCCGCTGTTATTGATCCGGCTGGCCAGAGCATCCGCCGAGAATCCGCCGAAAACGACGGCATGGATCGCGCCGATGCGCGAACACGCCAGAATGCCGATGGCCAATTCAGGAATCATTGGCAGATAAAACGTAACGACATCGCCTTTTTTGATGCCATTTTTCTTTAAAACATTTGCGAATTTGCAGACTTCGGCGTGCAGCTGTTTATAAGTAAACTGCCGGCTTTCGCTTGGATCGTTGCCTTCCCAGATCAAGGCGACCTGATCGCCACGGCGCTCCAGATGTCGGTCGAGACAGTTGTAAGAGACATTGAGTTTGGCGTTGGTAAACCATCTAATGAAAAGATCGTCGGAACTCTTTCCGTAATTGAAATCGGCAACCTTGTCCCATTTTTTAAACCAGGTGATATACTCTTCGGCAACTTCGCCCCAGAACCCATCCGGATCATCGATGGATCTTTTCCACATCGTCTGGTATGCATCGTAGCTTTTGATGTATGCCTTTTCTCTGAAATTTTCAGGAACTGGATAGATCTCTTTCAACGTGATTTCCGCCATGTAAAAACCTCCGGTTTTAAGAGTTAATAAATATTGGCGCTGGCGCTATAAGGATCTTTGAGACAGATCATCTGATGGGCTGTTTCGCTCAACTGATCTTTCCCAGGGTGTGACCGAATCGCCGCAATCCGGAGCTGCAACGGCCTCACCAGTGAATGGGGGACTATGGACAAACAAATTTTAAGTCTGGAAGATCTACCAGATAATCAAGCCGCATTTCAGATCCGTTTCGCCGATGAACGGGCGAGCAGAGCAGCCCATTAAACACCGCCTTCCACGTCCTTAGTTTGCAGACACTGCGGGCATAGATTTTTTTGAAATTAAAGATGATTAAGGCAAACGTACGTGCATTCATTCCCTACATGAAAAGATGGAGAATTGCAATAGTTGCCAAGTTTGGCCATTGCCGCAATATGTTGGGGCCGGCTTCGATGGGGCTTGAGCCGGGAATCGAGCGAAATACAAACCAGAGCCTATCATTTTTTGGTCAGGAACATGGAAATAAGGATCCCGACTAGTTCCAGATCGCCTTTGGTTGTGGTATTGTAACAACGAAATTGGATGGCCAACCCACACCTGGAGCATCGTGTTTTCCATGGAGCTGCATTCGAACTATCCTCTCAACCAGTTGAACACCTTTCAGATCAACGCGAAGGCAAAACGCTACGTTCGCTTTGACCGGCTGGATGAAATCGTCTCCTTCCTCGCTTCCGAGAATCTATCCAAGCGCTCCTACCTGATTCTGGGAGGCGGCAGCAACCTGCTCTTCGTGGGAGATCTGGACGACACGGTTTTGCATCCCTTTCTGAAGGGGATCGACATCATCGACCGTGACAACGACCGTATTTATGTCAGGGTCATGGCCGGCGAAGTATGGGACGACTGGGTGGCATTCGCCGTGGCACGCGGCTGGGGCGGCATTGAGAATCTCTCCTTGATCCCAGGTAGCGTGGGTGCCAGCGCCATTCAGAACATCGGTGCCTATGGGATAGAGGTGAAAAGCGTCATTGATCGGGTCGAAACCCTCTCGCTACCTGATGGCAACGCCGTCAGTTTCGACGCCAAGTCGTGCGGTTTTGGTTATCGCGACAGCCGTTTCAAGAGCCGCTGGCCGGGCCGCCACCTCATTACCGCCATCATTTTCAGGCTTCAGCTGAAGCCGCATTTCGAGCTTGGCTACACCGGCGTCGGGGAAGCGGTGGCGAAAATCGGACCGCCGAACCTTGCCAACGTCCGCCAGGCTGTCATCGACCTGCGCCGCAAAAAGATCCCCGATCCGGTTGATTTGGGGAATGCGGGGAGCTTCTTCAAAAACCCGATCGTATCGGCCGGCACCCTCAAAGCCCTTCTGAAAAAGTACCCCCATCTGCCCCACTTCCCGCAAAACGGCAACCGATTCAAGCTGGCGGCCGGATGGCTCATAGACCAATGCGGATGGAAGGGAAAGTCCTTGGGAGACGCGGCCGTTCACCACCAGCATGCGCTTGTACTGGTTAACCGCGGCAATGCCACCGGCAGGGAGATCCTGCAATTATCCAATAAGATCGTACAATCGGTCTCAGCACGCTTTGGCATCGCTTTGGAACGCGAAGTAAGGGTGGTAGGGGGATGATCGAAAGCAAGGCTCACCAGGTTGAATGGAAGCGGATATTCATTTTCAAACCTCGAGGATCATTTATGAGAAGATCACGATGGACATGGATTCTCTTGTTTGCATTATTTCTTGTGCTTCCAACTGTCCGGGCCGCTGCATGGGCGGTTGACCAGAAGACCGATCAAAAAGAAAAAGCACCTGAATTCGGGATTTCCCAGAGCGTCGGCGATGCGGCCTCGCGCCAGGCCGGAGAGGTTCGGCAGCAAATCGCCGAAAAGGCCCGCTCTCTGTTCAAACGTGAGCCATTGGGCTTTGACTGGCAGACCGCCGAGTATCTGTACAAGCGACTGGCGGGCTTGCCCATGATGATTCCGGAGCTGATGCAGGCGCTGATCGTGCAGAGCCGCCTGCTTGGCTTTGTAGGGTCGGTATTGATCTTCATCTTTCTGGTCGCCTTGATTTACAGTCTCTTGGGACAAAAACGCGTCATGCAACGCGTCGTATCCTTATTGGCGCCGCAGGAAGATAAGATTCCCAAGAGTATTTATCCTTATTTGCTATCTGTTATCCGGGTGGTCGTCGCCGCCCTTTTCCCCCTTGTCCTGCTGGCCGCATATTCGTTAATCAATGCCCTTATCGCCTATGACGTCGCCTGGTTCCGCCTGATTGGCCGACTGCTCCTGCTCTGGTCGGCCGGCAGCCTGGTGACCAATCTGCTGAAAGAGATGTTAACCCGCGAATATTTTGGGATCAGCGCTGAGCGGGGGCGGTCCTTTTTCCGACCGTCACGGCTGGTCGTCCTCTATTCCATCTTTGCCATCGGCGCGTACTGGGCGGCCGAAGCCTTCCAGCTTCGCCAGGATGTCCTTGCGCTTTTGCAGTTCGTCACCGCGCTTTCCATCATCGCTATTCTCTTTCTGCTGCTGCTTAAAAAGAAAACGCTGCTGTCCATGCTGCCCGATTTTCCCCATTCCGGATACCGCAAATTCATCAAATTCTTCACCAAGTACTACTTTTTGCTCATCATCCTCTCTTTGTTCCTGGCGCTATTGTGGGGGGTGGGATATCGCGACCTGGGCCGCATTGTGCTGGTCAAAATATGGGCATCGGTGGCCGTCTATCTGCTGATCATGACCGCCTATCATCTGCTGATCAGCCTGCTGAGACGCTGGTATGAAGGAACGGATAAGGAAGACGAAACCGCCGGTTTGATGTTTCGTTCTGTCCGAAGCCTGTTGGTCTACGCCACCTTGCTGGCAACGGTCCTGGTGGTGCTCAACCTTTTGGGGCTGCTGGGGCTGCTGAAGCAGGTCATGTCCTTTCCGGTTTTTGATCTGGGCACCACCGGCGTGACCCTGTGGATTATATTGGAAGCGGCCTTGATTTTGCTGGCCTTTGTGTTCAGCTCAAGGCTCCTGCAGGCCTACCTGGATTACCGGGTATATCCCGCCTTTGGCCTGGAGCCGGGCCTGGGATACGCGATCAATACATTTCTGAAATATTTGATGCTGTCCGTGGGATTTCTGATCGCCTTAAATGTGGTCGGATTGGACCTGCGCTTTTTGTTCGTTTTTGCGGGGGCCGTCGGCATCGGCATCGGTATGGGGATGCAGAATATGGCCGCCAACGTCATCAGCGGCTTCATCCTGATTTTCGGCGGAAAACTGCGCAAAGGCGACTGGATCGAAGTGGCAAATACCATGGGGATGGTCACCGATATCCATCTGCGGGCCACCAATGTGCGCACCCGCGACAACATCGAATACATCATACCCAATGCCGAGTTTATCAGCGGCACTCTGGTAAACTACTCTTTAGGATCTCCCTTGGTCCGAATCGAATTGCCGGTGGGCGTGAGCTATAAAGCCGCCCCCCACCAAGTCCGCCAAACCCTGCTGGATATGGCCGAAAAGGAGCGGCTGGTATCTAGAGAGAGGGCTCCCGAGGTTCGCTTCGTAGGCTTCGGTGACAGTTCCATCGACTTCGAATTGCTAATTTGGATCAATGTGCGCACCACGCCGCGAAGACTTGTGCGCAGCAACCTTTACTTTGCCATTTTTGATGCCTTGTCCCAGGCCGGCATCGAAATTCCGTTTCCCCAGCGCGACATCCATGTTCGCAGCATGGCAGCGGATAAGTTACCCTAAATTGTCAGCATTTTTGATAGGAGCAAGTGAATGAGGTGGTTGTGTCGGTTGTTGGCGGTATGCGTCATGATCTCTGTTTCATGTAGCGGGAAACCGCACCCTGAAATGGCGCCGAAGCCCCCATCTGAATCCCCCGGTGAACGCACATTTATGGAAATCCATCATACGCTCACTGCAAGCGGCAGCGAAATTGACTACGATACCCTGATGCAGGTTTACAACACCCTTTCGCGGAGCCGGCATGAAATTCCACGGATGGATCTTTTGCTGGGATCGCTGATGGACAAACGCAATGACAATCCGCGGGTCGACGAGATGATCCTGATCTTTACCGCCAAATCAATAGGCGGCTGCAAGTACCCCATTCCCCATATCGATGACCTTTTCGAACGCCTGCTTTCCAAAGATGAACGCCTGTCACAATGGGTACTCGCCTTTGTAGCCGAGGCCATTGAGAAATATACCGTTGCGCTTCAAGAAGGGCAAAGGCTCGTGGATCTGCTTGAGGAGAAACTGGTCATGGTGAGGTCCCGACCAGGGCCGCCTAAAGAGTATTTTGGGTACCACTTTTTACCACCGCCGAAAAGCAACTATATTCGCTCATATATCGCAGGAATAAAGGTGCAATCCCTGCGCGAACGTGAAAGAAGACATTACTACCTGCTAATCGTCAACGGCTATTCAGAATCGAAAATAGAAAAAGCGTTAAAACGGCTGTATGCTGACCAGATGCCTTCATCGGAAGACTATTCCATTGGCGGATTGACGTATCTCTTTAAGAACCGGCATGAAATCCGTTAAAGAAAGGGCTCCGTAACCGGACGCCCGCCAGGCGATCCAAGCGACCGCCCTTCAGCCCGGTTTTGACACACCAAAATCTTGAGAATCGCCAGATCCGTCGTATTAATTTAGTATGCTGGCCGGCCGCAGATCCGGCGATTTGAGGTGGGCTACTTTCTTCCGGCTGGATAACCGATCTCCTAAAGCCGGCACCCTGACGTTAAGGAACATCCATTACATTCAATTATCGCATCCCAGTGAGGAAAAAGGAGGCGCCATGAAAATTCTACAATTGACCGGATTCATTCTGCTGGGCCTTTTGACCGGTGCGGCCAGCGCCAAGGTGGTCACTCAAGCGGTTGCATATCAGCAAGGCGGCGCGGCTCTGGAAGGCTATCTGGCCTACAACGATGCCGTTGCCGGAAAGGCGCCCGGCGTGTTGGTGGTCCATGAATGGTGGGGATTAAATGACTATGCCAGAGGGCGGACGCGGCAGCTGGCCCAAATGGGCTATGTCGCCTTTGCCGTAGACATGTATGGCAAAGGGAAGTCCACCCGACATCCTGATCAGGCCAGCGCCTGGATGAAGGAGGTCAACAGCAGTATGGAGGCGTGGCAAAGGCGCGCTTTGGCCGGCCTGGAGATTCTGAAAAAGCAGCCCCGGGTGGATCCCCATCGAATGGCCGCCATCGGATACTGCTTTGGAGGGGCCACGGTCCAGGTGCTGGCTTACAGCGCAGCAGACCTGAAAGGGGTCGTCAGTTTTCACGGTTCTTTGGTGCCGCCGTCCGAAGCCCAGGCCAAGCAAACCAAGGCGAAAGTTTTGATCTGCCATGGCGCCCAGGATCCCATGAATCAACCCGAAGCGCTGGGCAAGTATGTCGCCGCCATGAACGCGTCGGCCATCGACTGGCAGCTGATCGCCTTTGGCAATACGCGCCACGCCTTTACCAATCCGGATGCCGGCCGACACGGCATTTCGGCGCTGGCTTACAACCCGGCATCCGATCGGCGGTCCTGGCAATACATGAAGATCTTTTTTGATGAGATCTTCGCGAAGAAGTGATGGGTTTCATCTGCTGCCAAACAACTCGTCCAGGGCGCAGTATGGCGATTGTCCCTGCTCCATCCGATGGGTCTGGGCCACAGTAATGGCGATCACATTGATCACGTTCTCCATGTCGGTGTTGCGTTGCAGAACGTTGAACGGTTTACTGATGCCCATCAACAGCGGCCCCACCGCTTTGGCCCCTCCCAAACGATCCAGCAGTTTGTACGCCGCGTTGCCGGATGAAAGTTCCGGAAAAATCAAGACATTGGCCGGTTGACCGATCCGGTTGAAGGGAAATTGGCCCTCCAGCAGATCAGCCGCTACGGCTGTGTCGGCTTGCATTTCACCATCGATCAGCAACGTGGGCCGGCATCGTCTGACGATCTCGACCGCCTTTGCCACTCTACGGCTGTTATCATCACGGACACTGCCAAAATTCGAGTAGGAGAGCATTGCCACCCTGGGCTTCATGTTGAAAAACGCAGCCATCTCCGCCGCCAGAATCGCAATTTCCGCCAGGGTTTCGGCATCCGGTTGAATATTGACATTGGTATCGGCCAACAGGTAGGAGCGGTTCTTGATAATCATCAGGTAGAGTCCGGATACCCGGGAAACCCCCGGTCTCCGGGGAATCACCTGGAGAACCGGGCGGATGGCATTGGGATAGCTCTGGTCGATGCCGTGCACCTGACCGTCGACCATACCCTCGTTGACCATCATCGCTCCAAACACATAAGGATTGCGAAGCTGCCGGCGGGTTTCGGTCATAGTCCACCCTTTACGGCTGCGCATTTCGCACAGGCTATTGGCAAAAGCATCAAAATATCCATTCCTTGTCGGATCGATGATATCAACTCCTTCAAGCGGAATTTGAAGCTCATCCGCCATATTGGCAATGCGTTGCCGGCGGCCTAGCAAGACAGGATGGGCGATGCCTTCCCTGATGGCTTGATGGGCCGCCCGCAAAATCACAGGATGCTCTCCTTCGGGCAGCACGATGCGTTTGGGACTCTGCTGGGCTGTGGTAATGATGTTGCGCATGATTTCGCGTTCCGGCCCAAGGGTAGCTTCCAGGCGGTGCGTGTACTCGATCGTATCCGGCGCCGGCTCCCTGGCCACACCGCTTTTGACGGCTGCGGCTGCAACGGCGGGCACCACTTTCAGCAGCACTCGGGTGTCCAGTGGTTTCGGAATGATGTAATCTCGGCCGAATCTGATGGGATGTCCGCCGTACGAACGGATGACCGCATCGGGCACATCCTCCTTGGCCAGCTCCGCAAGTGCCCGGACAGCCGCCACTTTCATTGCTTCGTTGATCTTGGTAGCGCGAACATCAAGCGCCCCTCTGAAGATGTAGGGAAATCCGAGAACATTGTTGACCTGATTCGGGTAATCGGATCGACCGGTGGCGATAATAGCGTCGGGCCGTATCTGTTTGGCGAGGTCATAGTCGATCTCCGGGTCGGGATTGGCCAGCGCAAAAATGATCGGCTGGGCATTCAAGCTTTTTATGATGGCGGGTGTAAAAGCGCCTCTGACGGAGAGACCCACCAACATATCCGCGCCTGCCGCTGCATCAGCCAAGGTTCGCCGGGATGTCTCCAATGCAAATTCTGACTTGTAGCGATTCATACCTTCCTGTCGGCCGCTATGAATGACCCCCCTGGAATCGACCATGATCAGATGATCTTTTTTGACACCCAGCTGTGTATAGAGCCGGGCACTGGCGATGCCCGCCGCACCGGCGCCATTGATGACAACCCTCAGTTCTTCGATTGGCCGATCGGTCATCTCGACGGCATTGAGCATGGCCGCCCCGGAGATTATCGCGGTGCCGTGCTGATCATCGTGAAAGACAGGTATGTCCATATGCTGCTGCAATTGCGCTTCAATATAAAAACAATCCGGCGCACGAATGTCCTCGAGATTGATACCGCCAAAAGTCGGTTCCAGCAGCTTCACCGCATGGATGAATTCGTCTGGATCGGCGGTATCGATCTCAAGGTCGAACACATCGATATTTGCGAAACGCTTGAACAGGACCGCCTTTCCCTCCATGACCGGTTTTCCGGCCAACGGACCGATATTCCCCAGTCCCAGTACGGCGGTACCGTTGGTAATGACGGCGATCAGATTCCCGCGGGCGGTATAATCAAATGAATGGTCGGGGCTTTTTTTATATCCAGGCACGGCACCGCCACGCCGGGCGTGTAGGCCAGACTCAGATCCGTCTGGGTGATACAGGGTTTGGTTGGAACCACTTCAATTTTCCCTGGACGCGGATTTCGGTGATACTCCCGCGCGGCATCATCAATATCCATTTAAATCTCCTGATCCACCAATGGTGAATGATTTTGATAAAAGAGAAGATGAAGATGAGAACTGCTACTTTGAACTGCAGAGTATCTCAAACCGGTGCGCGTGTGTCAATCTCATCATCCATGCGGGAAATGGTGCCGGCAGTGGTTGATTCAAAAAGCTGATGATGGCTCGATTGGAAAGATATCATCGCATGGGATGGCACTTGATGCAAAGATTGCCGGCCAGCCGATGGCGGTGAGGCGCACCGGCCCCTATGGCTCCGGCACGTTGATCTGGAATTAGGCCTTTTTCATGGGGGTTGTGGCAGGTAACGCAGGTTACGTTGCCGTCCTGGTCCAAGGGGAGCACGATCTTGAACTCTGCCTGCATCTGGGCCATGCGCTCCACCACATCCCGGGTTGGTTTGCGCAGATGGCGAACATGCAGGGGCTGCTTGGCGGTTTGATAGTGGCACCCCTTGCACAGTTCCGAATAGGTCCCGATGAGCTTGACTTCACGGTAGGTCGTGTGGCTTTCATCGGGCACATCGGTATGGCAATAGATGCATTTATCGTGCATGGCCCGGCCCACTTCGTCGATCTGCCGGTGGGGATTAAACCGGGAAAAAAGCCCGGTGTCATGGCAGCGGTAGCAAAACCTCAGACGACTTTTATAGGGCATGCCCCTGAGCAGCATCTGCCCTTTCAACAACAGCTTGTCCGATTCGCTGTCCCGGCATTGAATATAGACATCATGACAGGTCCGGCAGTCCATGACCTCCTTTTGCAGCGGAAAATCCGAAGGAATGCGGACGCCACCGGAATCCCCGGCACGGACATTCACAGGATGTCCGTGGATCGGATCCCGTTCGTTGTGACAGTCGAGACAGAGTTTGCGAAAGTCACCATTGAACTTCAGGCTTTTTGTTTGCGGATCGACATTGCGGCTCGAATGGCATTCCAGGCAGTATCGGGCGGAAAAGTGAATATTGATTTTCTTCCTTGGTTCAGATCCCTTTGGGGCCCCGCCCTCAGCGAAGCGGTGTTGTTGCCCCGCCTTCTGTTCTTCGAAGCGATTGGCGCTGCGCTTGAAAACATTGTCGCCGGGTTCCGCGGCGCAGGCGTAAAAAAACACAGGGATCAAAATCACAAGCCAGTGAACGTAAATCCGCAACAATCTCATCATGGTCCGGAAAGCCTCATTTCTGCGGGTGACGGGTTACGGTAAACGGGGTCGTGGAAGTAGAGATAGCGATAGAGCCCTTGGCGGCCATGACAATCCCTGCAAATGGTATCGCTGCTTTTATTTCTCAAAAAGCTGCTGCCAGCATCCCCCTCTTCGGGACCCACCTGCGCCCGGTCGGTTGAACCGGGCCGCCATTGGTGACCGGAATGGCAGGACAAACAGGTGAGCTGACCATTGGGAATCTCCCGGCCGCCGGCCGGATCGAAAAGGGGAAAATAACCGGACCGGCCTTTGGTGTTGCGACCGATGTTTCTGAAAGTGATATCCTGGGGATGGGAGGCGATTTCGGGGACCTTGCCTTTGGCCGGCCCTGATTTTTGATGACAGCTGCGGCAGACGCTTTCCAGCTGATCGCTGCCGGGTGTGATTTCCCGGGCCCAGAGCAGGAAATCGGATTTACCGTTGTGAGCGACGTGGCAGGCGCTGCAGGTGCCGGACTGCGCCGGTTTCCGGCCCTGGTTGTTTTCGACGTCAGGCGCGCTGGCATTCAAATCATGGTCGCTGTTTTCGACGCGGGCCTGCTCCCGGTGGCAATCGGTGCAAAGGCGCGGCGCAGGGGCATTGGAAATTCTCAGGAAACTGGTGCCGGCATCCCCCTCGCCCATGGGATCATCGTTCTCCCGGCTGCTCCCTGACCGCCAGCGATGGGGATCGTGGCAGGTATAGCAGGCCACGCGCCCATCGGCGGCATGCTTGCCGTCGGGGGCAAACAGCGGCAGGCGGGTGTCCAATCCGTGTTCGGATGGCGCGACATCAATGGGGTGGGAGTTGGCATGGATCGGTTTTTTAGCGGCGGCGCCCTTGTCCCGGTGGCAGCTGAAACATACGATGGGATTGGACGGGTGGTCTGTTGATGGAATCTTTTTGGCCCACAGAAACGGCCCCTCGCCGCCGTGAACCAGATGGCAGCTGCCGCAGATGCCGGCCGATCGCGGCGTTTGTTTCAATCGGTTGAGTTCCTTGGGGGCGGTTTTAGCCAGATTGTGCTTGCTTTTTGTGATGGCAAATTTGTCGCCGTGACATTGCCGGCACATCTCCGGCGGATTTTGGCGCAAGAAGAGGTTCTTAGGCGCGGTGCCGCTCTCGGCCGATGACGTGGTTTTGCCAACGGTCTGCAGGCGATGGGGGTCATGGCAGGTGGCACAGGTCACCTTGCCGTTTCGCGATGGCACACCGTATCGATCATAGAGCGGCAGAGACAATTGGTCTCTGGGGGCCAGCGCCGGCGAATAATATCCATTCGGCGCAGCGGCATCCTTTGGGGTGACGTCCAGGGGATGGGACTGTCCGAAAATTAGCGGTCGGGCCGCAAAGCGCTCTTTACCATGGCAGCTCATACACATGCCGGTGGTGTAATCCCCCCCTGGCGCAAGATCTCTGGCCGGCTTGTGGGGCAAATGGCAGGCCGAGCAGATACCGGCCTGGGCGGCCGTCTGGCCTTGCAGGTTTTTGGCCTTGGGGGCCGATTTGATCAGGTTGTGACCGGTTTTTACCAGGGACAGCTTATCGGTATGGCAGGTCAGGCATAAAGTCGCGTTTTGGTCGTCCCGCATGATCAGCAGGTGCTGACCGGTCTGTTGGCCGTGAACCCGATGGCAGGTGCCGCAGATGACTTCACCGGATGCGCCCACCCGGGCACCCTTTTCCAGCAGGGTTGCGGGGATTTTTGCCGTTACCGGCTTCGCATTCACCACATGCCCGGGCTTTTTCCGCCCCTGAGGCGTCAGCATGGATTTATCGGTATGGCAGGCCAGGCAGAGGCTTGCATCACGGCTGCTTCTGGCCAAATAGGCGTTCGTGGTCGATCCGTGGGCGGTGTGGCACGACTCGCAGGTTATTTTATCGACCTTTTTGCCGGGCGCTGCATGGGGGCGCAAAAATTTCCGGGGAATCGCCCTTTCCACCTTGCCCATGGGATGATTGCGGTCCATGCGCGTGCTGAGTTTGTCATCATGGCACATGCGGCACATGGCCGAATCTTTATTGGTGGTGCGCATGAAGATAGTGGACTCCGCACCGGGTCCGCTGGGCACACCGTGGGCCGTATGGCAGGTGGCGCACTGGACCTTGCCGTTGTCGTCCAGTGGAAAGATATCCGGAATGCGCATGCCCGACGGCGGCGCCACGCCGGTTTTGTGACCGCGGCCGACACTCATGCGATCACGGGAATCCATGATACTGCCGTCATGGCAGGAAGTGCACATCTCGGGTGTGGCCACCACTTTCCGGGATTGATAAGGCACCAGATCCGTGCCCTTTCCTTCGACAAAAAAGGTATCGATCCAACGGTAGTGACAAAGGGCACAGGCCTTGGCCGATTTGGGATTCCTGGGTGCGTTGATCTGCGCCCAGGAGACGTTCAACGGCAAAAACACCGCCAACCCCACCAGGACCGCGGCCAGCAGCCCCTTGGCACAACCTGGTGGGATGGCGCAAGTCCTGGTATCAGCCTCTGCCCAAGCCTTCATCATACTTTGAACTTACCTGACAATCTTGTAAACGCCAACGCGGTTGGCGTACATTTCGACGACATAAAGACGATCCTTGGAATCGATAAACATGCCCACCGGTGTTTTAAATCGCTTGACCCCCTTGGTTCCGGAGTCGCCCACGGCCCCAAGGAATGCGCCGGTTTGATCGAACACCTGAATCACGCCGATATAACTGTCGGAAACAAAAACCCGGCCGCTTCTATCCAGCGCCACACCCTTGGGGCGGAAAAAGTGCCCCTTCTCAACCCCCCACTCGCCGATGTTGGCGACGAATAAACCTTTGCGATTGAGCACCTGCACGCGGGTGTTGATGACATCGACGATATAAAGATACTTCTCCTTGTCCTGGGCGAGGAGGAACGGGTACCGGAACTCACGGTTCCCGGTTCCCGGTTGACCGAAGATATCGATTAATTTGAAAGTCTTTAAATCATACACCAGAATGCGATGGTTGTCGTTGTCGGCCACATAGCATCGACGGGCGGATTCATCGGCAACCACGTCGGTGGGATCTCCCGGCTTTCCCTTGTTATCCGGCAGTTTGAACTCGGTCTCGAAGCGGCCCTGCCGATTCATAATCTGCACGCGATGGTTGCCTGAATCAGCGATATACACCTTGCCCGATGCGGCGATATCGATACCCAGGGGAAGATGAAACTGGCCGGGCCCGGCCCCTTTTTGGCCGAAGGTGCTCATCGGGTCCCCATCATATTTGAAAACCTTGATGGCGCTGTTCACGCCGTCTACCACATAAATACGGCCGTCCTTCGACACGGCCACATCGCTGGGGGCGTTAAAACCGGAAGCAATATCGAAAAGATGTTTCACCCGCACAAGGTTGATGGCATGGGCCACAGGCAGGTTCCAAATCAATGCCGCCGCCAATGATACAACAGCATAGGCCCGAAACCTAGCCGATACCGTCTGTGACAAAAACCGACCCGGATTGCAGCGCGCTTGGCTCGACATCGTCGTTCAACGCACGCCCAGGGCGCTGTTACTTTTCAAAAAGTTGAGGGAAATAAAAGGTTTTATAATGGGTCACCAATCCTTTGATATTAAGGTTTATAAGATTGCTGGATATATGTTCATCAAATCCCAATGCTTTAAAATCCAGAATGCCATCTTTCGAGTGGCACTCGTCGCAGGCCACACTGATCTCCTTGCGACTGATATCCCGGTGAAAGAAAGCCTGCCGCTCTTTTTGGGCCACCGGGCTCAAATCCTTCTGGCGGGATTTGAATTCATGGGCTGCGGCGGTGTCCCAAGTATTCATCAGGGATTTGCGCTCTCCCTGATCACGGGTATAGACGGAGATCCGCGATAAGAAATGCTGCGATTTACTGGCCCGCTTCAATTTCGGATTGTAGAAAGTGCCGAACGGCTCACCGATAAAATCTGCGGTTTCGGTGCCGTTCCAGTCATAGTAGATATCCGGGAATTTCTCCCTTTTCAAGTGGCATACTGAACAGACCATGAAACCGGTATGCAGGTTTAGCAGCCCGCGGACCATATTGTTTTGTCGGTGGGGATAGAGGGGGTGGCAGACCCGGCAGGAAGTCGGGTCATCCAGACGGACGATGGCGGACTGTTCCCCCCGGTGAAATTCATCGAGTGCAACCTCGCTTACCTTGCGCTTTTCGGCATCGCTGAGATGGCATTGGGTGGTACACTCGACGCGGGTATCACCGGTGTGCGGCACTTTCTCTATAACCGTATGGCATTGTTTGCAGGACAGTTTGCCGTGGGCCGATTGCAGATACCGATCTTCGTCGATGTGCAGGAGCTTGATACCGGCATGATCTTCAGAGGTAACCATGCCCGGATATTGGTGGCAGGTCAAGCATCCGTCGGGGTCCATCGCTAACGCCGGCGGATGGGCCGGACTCCAAAGGAGCCCCCACAGTGTTATGCTTGCAACGAGTATTATTCTTGCATTCATCTTCCCACTTTCAACGGGACGGGATTCTGTGCGCGTTGGATGGCGAGCCCCAAATTTCAACCGCAATTCCTGTGCCAAGGCCCCTTATCCATTTGAGGGTGCAAAGACATCCCCAACGCCACAGATCAGTTTGCCGCATCCCCTGTATCGGATGAAGATAGGCGGCCAAACCACTTCCATGGACGGCTACCGCATCGGATACGAAGCTGGTGATATCACCACATGCAGTCGGTCAAATAACCAGGGAATCCGGTCTTTTTACCAATCTGCCTTTTATGCTTGTGGATACAATCGCCTGCGACGGCTGTGTCGTACCCGATTACACCATGCCGCTTTTCATCATAATCGATATGGCATGCTCATTGCAAATTTTTGTCGCGGGCTTTGTGTCTCCGACGCTGTCTGAAGACAAACAAAACAACTGTTATCCATTCCTGAAAGAGTTAGTGGACCATGCACACCCAACGGAAAATCGGCTTTGTGTTCAACGGCCTGGTCATGGCGATCCTGGCCGTCCTGCTCCTGCCGGGACACGCCAAAGGCGCCGATGTGGGCAATTGCCTCCTGTGCCACAAATATCCCGGATTGAGCCGCATCGACGAAGAGGGGCGCTTTCGGCTCCTTTATGTGAATGAAGAGATCTTCACCCGCAGTATCCACGCCAAAGTATCCTGCGAGGGCTGCCACACGGACATCAAGAAAATACCGCATGATCCGCCCAAAAAAGTGGATTGTCTGAGCCAGTGTCACATTGTCGAACCCACCAGCGAACAAAAGTTTTCCCACAAAAGCGTGGCCGATTTTCTGGCGGACAGTGTCCATGGCAAGTTCGACAGGCAGGGTAAACCCAAAAAATTCCCGGAGGATTTGCCGTCGTGCAAGGACTGCCATGACAACCCCATGTACAGGCCGCTCTCTTTTTTCAAGCGCGTACGGCCCGGTATATCCGATGCGGCTTTGGGCCGCTGCCGGGTCTGTCATAAAAAGGATGAATTTATCTTCCGGTTTTACAACCATGTCACCACAAGACTGCACACCACCCGGAACCCCAAAAACATCGCGGAAGTATGCGCCCGCTGCCATGACAACCCGGAAATCATTGCCCGCCACGGCCTCTCTTTCAAAGCCGTGGCCACCTACAAGCAAACCTTTCATGGCAAGTCGGCCGAATACCTCAGCGAAAGGGTTCCGGACTGTTTGAACTGTCATGTCAACAGGGGCCAATCCGTGCATCAAATGCACAGCTCCAAGGAGCCTGACGCCGCAACCCACGAACTGAACAAGATCAATGCCTGCAAGACCGAAGAGTGTCACCCCGACGCTGGCCCAAAAATGGCCGACTATAACCCACACCCGGTATTCAACCGCGACAAGAATCCGCGACAATACTATTTTACGGCGATGTTTATCCTATTGACCGGCGGAACGCTGTTGCCGTTGATGTTCATCATGTTTATGGACCTGGTCAGAAGCTTGTTCCCCCATGCATCCTTTCGACGGAAAAAGTAAGCCTATGCACGCACATTTTACCATAAAGGAAAAAAACGGGAAAAAATACTTCTATCGTTTTTCGTTCAACCAGCGTTTCCAGCATATTATCCTTTTCAGTTCTGTGATTACCCTGGTACTCACCGGAATGCCGCTTAAATACTACGATGCGCCGTGGGCTAAACCCATCTATGCTTTGTTTGGGGGCATCGAAGCAACACCGGTGGTGCACAAAACCGTTGGTGTGATTTTGCTGCTCCTGTTCGCTTATCATCTATGCTACCTGCTCTATGATTTTTGTTCCAAAGAAGTGGCGCCCATGATCGCCGCACAAGCGTTCAGCATACGCCACCTTATCGAGCGCGTTGCGAAACAACCCATGATGCCGCACCTCAAGGATCTTAAGGACATCCTCCAGTTGATGAAATACCTGCTTTTCCTCTCCAGTGAGAGGCCCCGGGGGGACCGCTTTACATGGAAGGAGAAGTTCGATTACTGGGCGCCGTTCTGGGGTATTGTCATTATCGGATCCTCGGGACTCATACGTTGGCAAAAAGAGTGGGTCAGTCAATATTTGTCAGGAGAAATCATCAATTACGCCGTTATCGCCCACGGTGACGAAGCACTGCTGGCCGCTTTGTTTCTCTTTATCTGGCATTTTTACAACGTCCATTATTCCAAGCCGGTATTCCCGATGGGAACCGTGTTTTTGACGGGTTATCTCTCCGAGGAGCTGATGATCCACGAGCATTACGACCATTATGTGGAAATTATGACAAAGGAGGGGCGAGAAGATGAAATCCGCCCCATGCCGGGTGGCCGGGATGCAGGCCACCCAGGCGAAAGCAAAGCCGAAACCGTCGCTGAGGTGGTCCGCATCCAAAGGGATGCAGACGCAAATGCGCCTCAGGACAACAAAACATTACCGTCCGATCTACCTCGGTCTTAATCGGATGGCCGCCATGAGCATGCTATGAAAAAAACACTCTCACGGATTTATATCCTCGCGCTGCTGGCGCTGACCGTCGGTTTCACGGTCATGATCTGGGACCTGACATTCGCCCACCTGGTGGAGGAGTATCATCAGCGCAAGCATCCCCAGGAAGCGGTGACAAAAGAAGAAGCGGCCGAGGCGGATAAACTTAAAGCCACTTTTCAGAAAGCCATTATTGAAAGCGAAGAAACCGTTAAACATTACCTGGGATATCGCGTGCTCGAAGAAAAAAGGCTGAAAGGTCATTTCCACCATATTGACGTCGACATCGTACCTGATCAGCGCAACTATTGCGTCACCTGCCATGGCGACATTCCGCACGACAAATATAAAGATCTGCGGGCCTTCGGCAACATGCACGCCGCTTTCATCGGCTGCCAGACCTGCCACATTCGACTCGAAGGAGAAGATAAGACCGGCGTATTTAAGTGGTACGATCGCACCACGGGAGAAATTGTCGGCAGTCCGGTCCTTAAAGGCCAAGTATTCGGCAACTACAGCGCCAAGATCATTCCTTTCGAACGGGTGAATGGTGTGCTGCAGCGCATCGATTCCCAGGAAAAGATCGATTTCGCGGAGGAATACCGCCGGCACGAAAAAACGCTGTCGGAAGTCCAGAAATCCAAAGCCCAGAAAATCATTCACCAGCAAATGAGCAAGCAGCCGTATATTTGCGAAAGCTGCCACCAGGTGGAATCGCCCTTGCTACCGTTCAAAGAGCTGGGCTATTCAAAACAACGCATCAATGCCTTTGTCGGCACCGAGGTTATCGGCATGATCAAAAAGTACACCCAATTCTACCTGCCGCATATCCTCCAGCCGGGCTTCGGTCCACTGCAAAATGGGGGCGAACAGATGCCGTGATCCGGGGATCGAAGATGATGCATCAAAACCAAAAGAACAGCGGCATACCGCAATCCGTGCTACTGCGTATGGCCAAAGCAATGCTGTTCTGGCTGGGCGTGGCGGTAGTGGGACTTGTCGGCACGGCCCATGCCCAGGATGACGTGCGCGTGGACACCCAGAATTGTCTGCTGTGCCACCGGTATCCGGGAATGGGAAGATTCGACGACAAAGGCGTCAAGCGAATCTTCTACATCAACGACCTGAAATTCGCCAACTCGGTCCACGGCAAGCTAAGGTGCACCAACTGCCATGTCGGCCTGGACAGGATCCCCCACACGGATATAAAAAAGGTGGATTGCACTACTAAATGCCATCTGAAAGAGCCTTCCACCGAAAGAGAGTTCTCGCATGAGAACATGGTGCAAAAGTATGAAGCCAGTGTCCACGGCAGCAATGGAACGAACAAAGCAAAACCCTTTCCCGAGGATTTACCGACCTGCAAATATTGCCATAAAAACCAGATCCGGGGCCCGGTGGGGGGCTGGGGAGGCGTTAGCGAGGCCGTGGCCAACGAAACCCTGTCGCGATGCATCGGCTGCCATACCAAGGACCAATGGGCCCAGAATTATTACCTCCATTTTACCCACCGCATGCGGCGCATCCGTTCTCCGGAGGAAATTGTAGCGCTGTGCACGAGCTGTCATGAAGACCATGCGAAAATGAGTCGTCATGGATTGGATACCATTGAAACCTTTAAGGACACGTTTCACTGGCATCTGGTAGAATTCAAGGTCAAAAATGCCCCCGACTGTATAACTTGCCACGTGCCGGTGGGATTCACCACCCATGACATCCGGCCGAAAAAAGATCCCAATTCATCCATCAACGAAATGAACCGGGTAAGGACCTGCAGCAACCAGGGCGGCATCCAGGCCTGCCATCCTAAAGCAACGGAGGACTTTGCCCGCGGCCGCGTGCATGCTTACGGGGCCAAGGCCCGGCTGGCGACCGGGGAGCATGTCAACGCCTTTATGGATAACGGGGATTCCTTGCTGATGGAACGCGCACAGAAGGAAGTTTCCGAACAGGAAAGATGGCATTTCAAGATCCTTTTGTATATCCGCCTGTTTTACAAGATGCTTATCCCGCTGGTAATCGGATTCATGCTTTTCCATCAAAGCCTCGATTTCATAGCCCATTTTCGAAAGCGCCATTAGCCGATGACGATGATAAACCCTAAACCGCCCGTGAGAGAACGCCATGCAGGATGATACCGTAACATCCGGTTCCGCTGACACGAAGGTCCCGCACGGTAAAATATCCTTTGTCCGATTGAACCGGTCTGAAAAGATTCAGCACCTTATTTTCATGCTCTGTTTCTTCGTCCTGGTCATTACCGGATTCATGCTCAGTTTGCTGCCCGGTTCCCTGGTAGAAAAACTGGGGCGTTTCGGTAATGCGGTCTTTTTTTACCGCAGCCTGCTGCATCGCGCAGCCGGTACAGTCATGATTCTGACCAGCTTATACCACCTCTGCTATCTTGCCTTCAAACCCGGCGGTCACCGGTGGCTGGTGGATATGCTGCCGCGTTTCAAGGATGCAACAGACCTGATCCACAATCTTCTTTACTTCGTCAATATCAGACAAACACCGCCCGAATTCGATCGCTTTTCATACATGCACAAACTGGAATACTGGGCGCTGGTCGCAGGAACTACGTTGATGTCGTTGACCGGACTGATGTTGTGGCTGGAATGGCGCTGGAGCAAATTCTTGCTGGATATTGGGGCACTGGTGCACGGTATGGAAGCCGTCCTGGCCTGCCTGGCCATCATGGTGTGGCACATGTATGAAATTCATTTAAAACCGCATCGATCCCCCCTTGACAATGTATGGGTCACCGGCCGCATCGATGAAGAGGAGATGAAAAAGGAGTATCCGCTGCATTACAAGAAAATTATGGCCGACGAAAATCTGCAGGCCATCTACATGGTCAGAGAGAATCCATGAACGCACACAATCCCCAAAATGCCAAGCAAGGGCCTGGCGCCCACGAAACGGCCGGGTCCGAAACCCGGTCGACCGCCGGGCTGGTGCTGCTGAAACTGCTGTTCACGGCAGTCTTGGCCCTGTTCGGCTTCCGGCTGATATACCTGGTTTATTTTCCCCAGATCGAGCCCCTCAAACCAGCACCCCAGACCCGTTCCACCGATGAAGGAGGAATCTTCGTCAAAATTCTGAGCGACCAGCAGCTCGTACCCAGAGAACACTTTCACATGGTAGACGAACACATCGATCAACCCGAGCCTTACAAACCGCTGTGTCTGATCTGCCACGGCACCTATCCTCATCGCAAAGAAAAGAAAACCCGGTCGCTGCTCAACTTCCATGGCGGTATCATGGCCTGTACGGTTTGTCATGTGCGCAGGAAAACCGGCGACAAGAACCATTTCTTTGTCTGGGTGAACCGCAGAAATGGCGCCATATCCAACCAGGCAGAGGGTGGATTCGGCAAGTATCCGGCCAAGATTTTCCCCATGACCAAGGCGGCGGGAGGGGAACCGATCATCTTGAGACCGGTGAGCGAAGAAGATGCCCGGCAGTTTCTGAAGGTCAAGGACCGATTTACGCCGGATCAGATGGCACGCGCCAAAATCAAGCTGCACGAAGGGTTGTCGCAGAAGCCGGTCTTTTGCACGGAATGCCATAAGCAGGAGGGATATTTCGATTTCGCCGCGTTGGGCTTTCCGCAAAATCGCGTGGATAATCTGACCTCGAATGAGATCGCACGCATGATCGACAATTACGAAACCTTCTATATCCCCGAAGCCATCGATTTCGGCGCCCAATGACCTTCCGGTCATCCCGGCCCGGATGCGCGGCGGCCGGCAGGGATCTGCGCCGCAACCATTCCGCCCCCAATGGCCATGCGCCACACGGACGGTATGACCGCAGTGAATCGGCATAGCGGCGATATTCCGGACGCGGTCTGGATATAAACCTTGCGCCATGGTATTCATATTATATGGATATGCAAAGCTTGAAAGCAGTCCAATCTATTCGCTGAATCGATTGCAAGGATCATGAAAAAACGAATCGCCATCTATATGAGCATCATCATCGTGCTATTCCTGGCCGGTAGCGCGTACACGTTCACCAGCATCGAGAAAGCCACCTCCAAACTCGGATTTTTGGTGAAGCTCCACCAAGTGGAAATCTTGCGCGAACATCTGCTGATTCAGATCCACAAAGTCCAAACCGATTTTCTGCTGATGGACAGCAGATTCGCCAGAACCCATGAAGCGGTTGCCGCCAATATCAGCAACCTTCAGACCGTCTCCACCACTTGCACGGAATGTCACCACAGACCCGCCGTTCAGGAACGGATCGATCGCCTGATCAACGAAATCGACGGTGTACGAGAAAACCTGCAAACCCTTCTGACGTCTCAGGCCGCGAGTCGGCGCTCCATGATGCGTGAAATGGCCTATCAAATGCTGGAACACGTTGAAATCCAGGTGAATGGCATGATCCATATGGCCACCGCCAAACTTTCGTCCGAAACCGATAAAGCCCTGGCCAATATCACCCGGTGCAAAACCATTCTCTACGGACTGGCGGCGGTGGCACCGCTGGTGGTCTGCGGGATCATGTTCTACTTCATGCGGGAATTCACCAGGCCCGTTCAGACACTCCTCACGGCCACCCGCCGGCTAAAAGGCGGCGACCTGGATCATCGGATCGAAGGATTGAACCAGGAGTTCGGCGAAGTGGCCACCTCCTTCAACCAGATGTCCGAAGCGCTAAAGCTCAAAATCTACCAGCTCGCGGAGAGCGAAAAACGCTACCGGATGCTCTTTGAAAGCGCCGGCGACGCCATCTTTATCATGGAGGCAGAGGGGGAGCAGCGGGGCCGGATCATAGCCACCAATCAGGCTGCGGCCGATATGCACGGTTACACCGTGGAAGAGATGCAGCAGATGAACATCGGCGACGTGGACTCACCGGAAGAGGCCAAGCACGTCCCTGAACGCGTCAGGCGTATACTGGCCGGCGAATGGATCACGGCGGAGATTACCCACCGCCGCAAAGACGGCACTGTCTTTCCCATGGAGATCAGCGCCGGCCTGATGGAGTTGGAAGGCCACAAATACATTCTGGCCTTCGATCGCGATATCACCGAGCGCCGCGAGATGGAAGACAAGCTGCGCCAATCCGAACAGGAGTGGATCGATACCTTCAATACGATCACCGATATGGTCACCCTTCACGACAAGGACTTCAATATCATCAAGGCCAACGCTGCGGCCCGGCGGATGCTGGATATACCCGATATGGAGCGTGTGAAATTCAAATGCTTCAACAGATACCACGGCAAGGACGATCCGCCGGACAACTGCGCCAGTTGCCAATGCATCAAAAACGGCAGACCGTCCATTTTCGAGGTTTACGAACCGCACCTGGGAAAACTCTTGGAGATCCGGGCCATTCCACGCTTTGACGACCAGGGGCAGATAACCGGCGTGCTGCATGTGTCGCGCGATATCACCGAGCGCAAGCAGATAGAAGACAACCTGCAGCGGGCCGAACAAATGAAGCTGGTGGGGGAGTGGGCCACGGCCCTGGCCCATGAAATCAAGAACCCGCTGGCCGGCATCAAAGTGGCCGTGGAGGTGCTGGCGGAAGAGCTGGATACGGAAGAGGACCGAACTGTTGTCAAACGAGCGGTCCATCAGATAAAGCGCATCGAGATGCTTCTCAAAAGCCTGCTCAACTTCGCCAAGCCGCCCAAACCCCAACCGGCTGTAACCGATCTCAATGCGCTGCTGGCCAGAACGATGGCATTTGCAGTAAAGAAACCTGCACACCGTGACGGATCTCAAGGCCGAATTAAGATTTCCAGGAACTTCGATGCCGATTTGCCGTGGATCTCCATAGATCCCATCCAATTCCAGCAGATTTTTCTCAATCTGATACTCAACGCCACCGAAGCCATGCCGGGAGGCGGCCAACTGCAGGTCACCACCCGGCATGATATCTCAAAAAATAAGATTGCCGTGGAAATCGCCGATACCGGTACAGGCATCGAGCAGGACGATCTGGAACGCATCTTCCAACCCTTTTTTACCACCAAAAAGAAAGGCACCGGCCTGGGACTGGCGATCACCAAGCGCTTGATTGAACAGCACAGCGGGAAGATATCCGTCAGCAGTGCCCCTGGCCAGGGCACGACATTTTGCATCGAACTGCCCGGCGGAAAATCCGAAGAGGAGACAAAGCATGAAGAGCGGTCATAGGGTGTTCTTGCTGGATGACGATGAACTGATCGTATCCATGTTGGCCCGGTCCTTAAAAAAGAGCGGTTTCGAGGTGTTCGCCGAGACCGATCCCGAGGATTGGCGCAGCAAGCTGGAGGCCTTTACCCCTGACGTGCTTTTGCTCGACATACGCATGCCCGGATATGACGGTCTCGAGATTCTCCAGCAAATCAGCGACAGCCCCATCAACACACAGGTGGTGATGCTGACCTCGGATGATACGGCCGAAACGGCCGTCAAGGCGATGAAAATGGGCGCTGCCGATTATTTGACCAAACCCTTTAACAAGGATGAGGTCAAAATGGTAATCGACAATGTGATCGAAAACCAGCGACTTCGTCAGGAGGTTCGTTTTCTGCGCGACGCCTATACCGCCATGGTGGAAAAAGACATCATCGGCGAGTCCGAGGCGATCCAAAACCTGCTGGCCCAGGCCGAGCGAATCGCCAAAGCGCAGGTGGATAATATTCTTATCACTGGTGAGAGCGGCACCGGCAAGGAGGTGCTGGCCCGCCATATTCACGGCCTGATGACCGCAAACGATACCGAAGAACAGGCGCCCTTTATCTCGGTAAACTGTGCGGCCATGCCCGAAACCCTGCTGGAGAGCGAGCTGTTCGGGTATCAAAAAGGATCCTTCACAGACGCCAAATCCGATAAAAAAGGTTTGTTCGAACTGGCTGCCGGTGGCTCGATTCTGCTGGACGAGATCGGCGACATGAAGCTGGAATTGCAAAGCAAGCTGCTGCGGGTATTGGAGGGACGCACGGTCCGAAGAATCGGCGGCAAGGGCGAGGTGGCTATCGATGTAACCGTAATGGCCACCACCAACAAGGACCTGTCCGAAGCCGTTCAAAACGGCGAATTCCGCAAGGATCTTTTTTTCCGGCTCAGCCCATTCTATCTGCACATCGTGCCCTTAAGGGAGCGCCGGGAGGACATCCCCCTGCTGGCCCAGCACTTTCTGGACCACTTCAAGACCAAATACAACAACAAGCATATCAAAGGATTTTCACCAGCGGCGGAAGAAATTCTGGCCAATTCTTCGTGGCCGGGCAATATCCGCGAACTTAAAAACATGGTAGAGCGAATTGTAGTATTGGAAACCGCCGAGGTGATCGGGTCCGAGCATATCCCCCGTTGGATCTCCAGCGGCGTCATGGTTGCAGATTGCCGCCCCGACAACGGCTTCATGCTCCCTGACGAAGGCATCGATCTGGAAAACCTGGAAAAAAACCTGGTCAAGCAAGCTCTGGAAAAAGCGAAAAACAACAAGGCGCTGGCGGCAAAGCTGCTCAATATCAGCTATGACAGCATCCGGTATCAGGTAAAAAAATTCAATCTTTAATAAGCGACCTATTCGATCATATCCTCGACGGCCAAGGCAACCATCTGGCGGGCAAGCTCGTGGGCGGTATGGGCTTTTCCCCAGTCGAAAAAGTAGACACCGTCATCACCGCGCTTATAGCTTTTAGCGGTCCAGACCACTTCCCGGCTATTTTTTTCGATGAGTTGGGCTGAAAAATCGACTTTGGGGCTGCCGCTGGCGCCCCTGTAGTCCTGGTAGTCCAATACCTCCCCATTGAGGATGAGATCGGCATTGAGCCGGTGGAAGACCAGATCGGCATTGGCCAAGGATATGCCGCTGGGCATGATGATGCGCAAATCCAGCAATTGCTGCCGAACGGTACCCGGTTCGATGATCGTGATATTGTCATGGACGCTCAATGCCCTGGCAAAGAGCAAGGCCATAAAATCACCGGCGCGTTTTCGCTCGCTGAGATTGAAAAAGGGAACCACGGCCACGCGGTAGGTCTTTCCGGGCACCAGTTCAAGGGATTGAAAAGACATTTGGGGGCGGAAATTCCGACGCACGCTTTGCCGGGCGTCGGGCCCGGGATCCGGGGACAGGTGCCGGGCCAGAGAGTCGGCAAGGTCATCCAGGGCTTTGGCCGCAAGCCGGGCGGGATCCTCGATCAACCCCAGGTCCAGAAGGCCGGGGGCATCGTCGCCGGCCAAGCCGATACCATCAATCCAGAGAATTCTGGTCTGCGGGGAAGTGGAGACCAGACGCGCGTTAAGGGCGATTTTGGGCGGCTGGACGTCACTGTACAGCTCCAGGACCATAACCAGCACAGCGTCGGCATCGGCTTGGGTCTTGAAAGCCTGGGCTGTCACGGGATCCAGACCGCCGGTATAACGGATGCGATTACGGGTGATAACCCGTTCGACAATGTCGGCATCCAGAAGGTTCAGGCCTCTTTTTTTCAGGCCTTGTCGCCATTGCCGGTCGATGGAATCCAGCGGCGCAGGTGTGTTGCTGAAATTGACCACCGGTAAAATGGCGATGGCCGGCGTGCCGCTCTCTTTTATTGGACGGTCACCACCGGTGGCGTCCGGAAAAGTGGCGGTGGAAGAACATCCGTAGGCGCACAGCAGAACGATGCTCAGCAGATGCCGGATCCTAACGTATAAGCTTGTTGATGATGTCATCGACGGCTGCTCTGGTCACATCGTTCATGGGTTGTCCGCCGCCCCCCATCAAACGGTCCCACATGCCGATGCCGCCCTGGGTCGTGGAAGCGGACCAGACGACCTTACGGGATTCCTTCTCGATCATCTGCATGTCCACGGAAATAATATTGGCGATGGTGTTGCCCGACCTTACGTTGCCGTACTCTTTGACCACGCCGGTAATCACGGCATCTGCCTTGACGATGGCGGCCAACTTGGCAACATCCTCACTGGATGGCGCCGTGGGATTGGTCAATCCGGCGCGGTCTATACCTCGTGCAACCTCGCCGGCCGGAATGACGTAAAGGACGCCGGTGGCCAGCAGGCTGGACATAAACGTATTGCGCACCCGCTCGCCGGCCAACTGCTGGCCGGAAAGGTTCAGAAACGGCATCACCGCAACACTTTTCAATATGGAAAAATCCATATTGGCGTCGTGGTAACGGTCCGGAACGCTGGTCGCGCAGCCGGCCAGGGTCATGATCAACGCCAAAAGGACGGCGGTTCTAATCGTGCTTTTTTTGCAGATCCGCATCATCATATTCATTTCCTCGATTCAAATGGCTGTCTCCATATGGCTATATCCCAATTAAATGCACTGATCAACAGCCCTCAAAAATGCAGCTTGAACTCTGCACTGAAGCTCTCCGTGTCGGTCTTCAGCACGACATTCTCGGT
This sequence comes from Desulfobacteraceae bacterium, assembly GCA_037387725.1. GTDB lineage: Bacteria > Desulfobacterota > Desulfobacteria > Desulfobacterales > Desulfosarcinaceae > JARRKU01. The sequence goes on along the minus strand of JARRKU010000020.1, from coordinate 3,891 downwards.
GGTACTTTTCGTATAGGACAAATCCAGCGCAAGATTGCGGGTGATGGTCCATTTAGCGCTGGGACCAAAGGTCCTCTCCGTTTGCTCACTTTCGGAACGCAACACTTCGCTGTAGATGAAGAAAAGTTGCAGATCCCCCTGATCAAAAGGCGACCAGTTGATGGAATAATTCTGCAAGGTGTCCGATGCGGCCGCCTTATCGACAATACTGATCTTGGCGAATATGGACAGGTTGGGAAAGGGCACGTAAAACCCCTGGAAATCAACCTGGGTTTCAACCTGACTGTCGCCCTGAACATCCTGCTGTTCCGTTTCTTTGTAGCTGTAATTGACATTGAAGGTTAATTGATTGAAGGGGGTGATATTGGTCCCGCCCTTGATGTTCTGGTTGGTGCTCTCGGTGCCATCGGCTATTTCGTCCCATCCGTATCCGATATCCACAAAGACATCCCAGCCCTGGTAGAGGATCGCATTGGTCCTTAAAATGACGGCATTCTGAAGTGCGTCCCCGCTGTCATCACTGGAGGACCGGCTGCTGTATGTCAATACCTGGCTTAGCGTTCTCAGCCAGGCCGCCCGAAGAGAAGCATTGTAGATGTCATCGACACTCTCTTCGTCAATATCGGTTTCGTCAGTATGCTGAAAACTGGCATTGGCCGAAAATATCGGGTTGAACACATGGTTTAGATAAACACCATTGGTCATCTGGTCGCGTTCCAGATCCAATGGATCCTCTGTCCGCAAATTATAATACAGATTATAGCCCACGGTGGTCTTTTTTGTAATGCGGCCCCGCAGGTTGAAATTGAAGTTGTGGTTGATGCTCGTGGTTTTACTGGTGACGGGCACGCCGGATTGACTGTTCAGGGCCTCCATTTCCGTTACAAAGATGTTCGGAAATGCCGCAGCGCCGGCTACGGCCGGCAACAGAGGGCGGACGACCACCTTAATGTATCGGGTATTGACCCTGGGAAAGGTGATTTCAAAGCGGTTTTCGAAAATCCCGAAATTGGCCGGAGCCACGGTGGTGAGCAGGGTCCAGGTGCTCGTATCCAAGTTGTCCGGACTGGTATAGATCGACCAGGAGAACGAATTGGCCACCTGGGCCGACAGGCGGCGGTCCACCCAGATCCGGAGAATGTTGACATCCACCGAGAATCCGAAATCCAGACCGATATTGGTCAAGTTGGTTTCATCGCCGCCCAGGCCGAGATCCAACCCGGCGGAAGCGGCCACATCCCCGTCGATCAGGGCCGGGGTGGCGACCAGCGCCGGCCCGTCGGTGGGGGAGATATCCAGGGATGAAAGCCCAGCGGAACGCAGCAGGGGGGTATCCACCGTTGCCGTGTCCGGAAACTCGAGGGTATTGTGATTGATGCTGTATCCCGAATTAGGTAAGGCGCCCGAAATGATTCTGTTCGGTGGTTGTAAATCCCTGCAGGCGGTTGTCGGTTTCAGTCTGGGTGAAGGCGTAATCCAGGTTCAGATCGTTTATGGGGGCGTACTGGGTGGTAAAATTGATCAAATCGACCTGCTGGTCAACCGTCTCCGGCTTATCGGAGGTCAGGGTGCGCGTATAGCTCAAGTTCCATCGCGGAAGCAGCCCCACCGGCGTCATGCCCAGGATGGCCGTATACTGATCCCGATCCGAACTGGTTTTTTCAAGGTCGGTGATCTCTTCCTCCACCCGGGTTTTGCGATAGGCGATACCGGCTTTCAACACCGGGTTGCTCAGATTCATTTCCAGGTAAGGACTTATCCGGTCCTGATTGATCTCGGTTTCCAGGTTTTCGCTGGTGGTCGTTATTTCGTTTTTTTGGTAAAAAGACCCGGCTGCAAAGCTCAGATAAGGGAAGAGGCTCTTAGTGAAACTCAGGTTATAGCGCTGATCGAAATTGTAAAAGTCCGCATCAATACGCTCGTTGGTGGTCTTGAGGGTGGTCTGGCTGTCGCTCTTTGTGGCCCTCAACCTGGCGTTGAAGCTTATATCGTCCGCCAGGCAGGCGAAGGCCATAACATGAAGCACGACGGCAACCGCTCCCACTCCGATATACAACCATCGCAGACGGTCCATATGCTATCTTTCATCCAGGAACGCCACTGTATGCGCACCCTGCCCCACAACGATACCGGCACCGGTTCTTTTGCTGATCAGATTTATTTTTTTCAGCGCTTTCTGTTCGGGCAGGGTCACAAACAGATGCCGCTCCTCGCTTTCGATAACCATGAAGGCCGGGTGCCCTCCCGGATAGAAGGTGTCGATCAGCGTCAAGGCAAAGGGATCGATGACCGCGATCTCCGGCACCCCCGCCAGTCCGACGTAAATCAGATCGGTCTGATCGTCCGCAGCGATGCACGCCCCCCCGGCTCCGACAAAGACTTTGTGCGTTACGGTCAAACCATTGAGGTCGACGATGGAGAGGTTGGGAGCATTTTGACTGATCACAAATAACCGGCTGCTGTCCCGATTAACGACGGCATCAACCGGTTCGCCTTCCAGGCCGATGGTGACAGCCAGTGTTTTCTGAGGCAGATCGATGATGGATACGGTGCTGGCGCGCGTGTTCAGAATCGCCGCTTTCAGACCGGAGGGGGTGATCACCACGGCAGTAGGCCCCTCGCCGACGCTGATTCTGGATATCTCTACCATGGCCAACGCATCGATGAGGCTGACCGTGTTGGATCCGTGGTTGGCCGTCACCAGCGTCCTTCCATCGGGCGTCAAGGCCAGCGCGACGGGTCGGTCGTTCATAAAAAGGCGCAGCGACTCAATTTTCTCCCTTTTCATCAGATCAATCACCTCGATCTGATTGTCGTCGGCGGCCGAAACGTAGGCTCTTCTGCGCAAAGAGTCGATGGCCAGGTCCGCGGGCCCCTGAGCCGTGGCAATGACATCTACGATCCGCATGTCCTGTTTATTTAAGACCGTCAGGGTATTGGCCTTCGCGTCGGTGATATACCCCGTCAGGTTGACGATCCCCTTTGGCGGCGGGCTCAGGGAAAACTGCGGTACAAAGCGGATGCTCTGGCGGTCGGCGTCGGAGAGTCCCATGGAGAGAAACAGCGCGCTGGCTCGTCCTGGCCGTATTTCAAAAGGTTGTTTGACCAGCAGTGTCTCATCGGGCGCCAAAAGCGCCATGGGCCCTTTATCGGTGGCGATAGCGGCGGTCTTGATCTCCAGAGCGATGCCGTCATACAAACCCGGCGAAAGAATCACCGCAGCCATTTTCCTTTGAATATTTTGGTGCGCCGAAGCATCGACCCTTCCGAAGAGTAGGGGGATAATCGTTTCACCGCCATCGCTGTGCAGCACCTTGGCTTGATCGATGGTAAAGGTCAGTCCCAGCGTTTCCTGGGGCAGGGGCTGCAGGAACAGGACCATCTCACCGTTCCGGCTCAAGGGCCGGCCACTGTTGGACGGCATCTCCTGGGGCAGGCAGGCGGCCAGGAAAACACAAGTGATCAAAAGTATAATAGCGCAGCGGAAAGGTTGCATTGGCCAGCTCTCTCGTGCGAAGGCATAATGTCCCGGCGCAGTGGAAATTGCGTGCGCCTATCCACTTTCTTTTTTAACTTCAGGGAGTTCTGGTATATTCACCCGGCAGCAGTATAAGATAGGCATAGCATATTCCAGGGGCCCGGGTCAAAATAAAGGCCGGCGACCAAAGTCACCGGCCTCATCCACTGATACGATGTTCACTCGCAAAACAGGCTTGCCTGGATTCCGGTCCGGACTGGAATGACGGAGGAACATGAGTGCCCCAGGGGTTGCGATTGCAACCGGGTACGGAACACCGTACCCGGTTTGAATACAACCTGTCAGGCGAGCTAATCCTGAATGTGGCACTTATTGCAAAGGCTTCTCTGGCCTGCACCAAAGACCGTCGCAAT